>NZ_BAWN01000008.1 GCF_000696225.1 Serpentinimonas barnesii
CCGGGGTTCGTCAGTCACACGTTCCGATTCCTCACCCCGGCCCAGCCCGGCCCCCGCCACCGCAGCCGCAGCTCCGTGCACGCATGAGCTGCTCGCCGATTCCGCGCACCGGCCCGGCCCAGCCCCCGCTGCGCACGCCAGCACCCCAACCCCCGCCAAGGACGAGCTGCTGCGGCCTGGGGTGGGGGTGGGCGACGAATCGGAGCCTGCGACTGAGGAGACCGCCCCCACCCCAGGCTGCAGCAGCGCCGCCAACGCCAACGCCAATGCCAATGCCCTCGCCCCAGCAACCGCAGCCATAACCCTCCCCAGCGCGTCCACCAGCCCCAGCTACCGCCCCCACGTGCTCGCCATCACCGGCACCAACGGCAAAACCACCACCACCGCCCTCACCGCACACCTGCTGCGCGCGGCCGGCTGGTCGGTGGCGGTGGCGGGCAACATCGGCCCCACCCTGCTCGACGAACTGCGCCAGCGACTGCACAGCGCCGACTTGCCACAAGCCTGGGTGCTCGAACTCTCCAGCTTCCAACTCGACGCCGTGCAAGGCTTCGAGGCCAGCGCCGCCACCGTGCTCAACCTGAGCGAAGACCACCTCGACTGGCACGGCAGCATGGCCGCCTACGGGGCCGCCAAAGCGCGCATCTACGGCCAGCGCGCCCTGATGCTGCTCAACCGCGACGACCCCACCGTCATGGGCTGGTGCCCGCAAGCCCCGGCCCCTGTTGCCGCAGCAGGCGGCAAAGTGCGCCGCCACGCCGCCAAAGCCGCTGCACTGAGCGCCCCCGTGCGTCCCTACGTCACCTTCGGCACCGATGCCCCCCAGCGCCCCGGCGACTGGGGCTTGCAAACCGTCAACGGCCTGACTTGGTTGGTGCGCGCCCAGTCCAGCGACGCGCCGTTGCAGCTTCTCATGCCCGCCGAAGCCTTGCGCATCCGGGGCCGTCACAACGCCAGCAACGCGCTGGCGGCCTTGGCGCTGGCGACCGCCGCCGGGGCTCCACTGGCGGCGCTGCTGCACGGCTTGCGCGACTACCGGGGCGAGCCGCACCGGGTCGAGCCAGTCGGCATCGTGGCCGAAGTCGAATACATCGACGACAGCAAAGGCACCAACGTTGGGGCCACGCTGGCAGCACTCAATGGGCTCGGGGTCGAGCGGCGGCTGGTGCTCATATTGGGCGGCGACGGCAAGGGGCAAGACTTCAAGCCGCTGGCCCCGGCCGTGGCGCGCTACGTGCGCGCCGTGGCCCTGATCGGGCGCGATGCCGGTGCCATCGAAGCGGTGCTGGGCGCAACCGGTGTGCCCCTGCAACGTTGCACCACCTTGCCCGAAGCCGTGCGCTGGTGCGCCACCCAGGCGCGCCCCGGCGACGCGGTGCTGCTCTCGCCGGCTTGCGCCAGCCTCGACATGTTTCGCGACTACGCGCACCGCGCCGAGGTGTTCGTGGCCACGGTGCGCGAGCTGCAGCAGGAAGGGGGCACGCCCACATGAGCCGCCCACATTCCGCTTCGGCCGCCTTGGCCAGCAGCCCCGCCGCCGGTGCCGCCGGGGTGTGGGCACGCCTACTCAGCGCCCCGGCGAGCGCGCTGGGCTGGCTGCGCGGCGACCCCGCCCCCGGCGAGTTGCCGGTGCGCCTGGCCAGCGTTGATCACGCGCGCCGCCGCAGCGGCACCGCCGTGCGCGAGCTGGGCTTCGACCAGGTGCTGCTGTGGGTTGTGGTGGCGCTGCTGTGCTGGAGCCTGGTGATGGTCTATTCGGCCTCCATCGCCATGCCCGACAACCCGCGCTTTCGCAACCTCGACCACGAACACTTCCTGATCCGCCACAGCATCGCCCTGGGGGTGGGCACGGTGGCGGCCTTGCTGGCTTTTCAGGTGCCGATGCAGCGCTGGCAACAGTGGTCGCCGTGGGTGCTGGCCGGATCGGTGCTGCTGCTGATCGTGGTGCTGATCCCCTTCATCGGGCGCGAAGTCAACGGCGCACGGCGCTGGATTCCGCTCGGGCTGATGAACTTCCAGCCCTCCGAGCTGGCCAAGCTGGCGATAGCCATGTACGCCGCGGGCTATATGGTGCGGCGCATGGAGCTCAAAGAACGCTTCTGGCGCGCCGTGCTGCCCATGGGCGTGGCGCTGGGGCTGATCGGTTTTTTGCTGCTGTTGCAGCCTGATATGGGCGCTTTCATCGTCATCGCGGTGATCGCCATGGGCATTTTGTTCTTGGGCGGCGTGAGCGCGCGCATGTTTTTCCTGGCGGCCGGGCTGCTGGGGGCGGTGTTTGCGCTGCTGATCATGAGCTCGCCGTGGCGGCGCGAGCGCGTCTTTGCCTACCTCGACCCTTTTAGCGCCGAACACGCGCTGGGCAAGGGCTACCAGCTCACGCACTCGCTGATCGCCTTCGGGCGCGGCGAGTGGTTCGGCGTCGGGCTTGGCGCCAGCATCGAAAAACTGCACTGGCTGCCCGAAGCGCACACCGATTTTCTGCTGGCCGTGATCGGCGAAGAGCTGGGCCTGGTCGGGGTGCTGCTGCTGATCGCCGTGTTCTGGTGGCTGGTGCGGCGCATGATGCAGATCGGGCGCCAGTCGATCGCGCTGGAGCAGGTGTTTTCGGGCCTGCTGGTGCAGGGCATCGCGCTGTGGATCGGGTTTCAGGCCTTCATCAACATCGGTGTCAACCTGGGCGCCTTGCCCACCAAGGGCCTGACGCTGCCCTTCATGAGCTTTGGCGGTTCCGCCATCCTGATGAACCTGGTGGCGGTTGCCATCGTGCTGCGCGCGGACCACGAAAACCGCAAACTCATGCACGGAGGCCGGGTATGAGTTTGCGGTTTCAGCAAAATAGAAAGCCCGCGAAGCGGGCCGGCAGGCGCAGCCTGCTGCTGATGCACGGAGGCCGGCTATGAGTACCAGCCGCAACTCCAGCCCGGTGGCGCTGATCATGGCCGGTGGCACCGGCGGCCACATCTTTCCCGGCTTGGCCGTGGCCGAGGCGCTGCGCGAGAGCGGCTGGCGCGTGCACTGGCTCGGCGCGCCCGAGAGCATGGAAGCCAAGCTGGTGCCCGAGCGCGGCTTTGCCTTCGAGCCGGTGAACTTCGGCGGCGTGCGCGGCAAGGGCCTGCTGCGGCTGGCGCTGCTGCCGCTGCGGCTGCAACTGGCTTTTCTGCAAAGCTACAAGGTGCTGCGCCGCCTGCGCCCCGACGTGGTGCTGGGCCTGGGCGGCTACATCAGCTTTCCCGGCGGCATGATGAGCGTGCTGGCCGGCTCCCCCTTGCTGCTGCACGAGCAAAACGCCATCGCCGGGCTGGCCAACAAGGTGCTGGCGCAGGTGGCCGACCGCGTCTTTACCGCCTACCCCAAGGCCTTGCCCAAGGGCGAGTGGGTGGGCAACCCGCTGCGCGCCGCCTTCACGCAGCAGCCGCCACCGGCACAGCGCTTTGCCGGGCGCAGCGGGCCGCTCAAGCTGCTGGTGGTGGGCGGCAGCCTGGGCGCCCAGGCCCTCAACGACACCGTGCCGCAGGCGCTGGCCTTAATCGACCCGGCGCAGCGCCCACTGGTGCGGCACCAAAGCGGGGCCAAGCAGATCGAGGCCCTGCGCGCCGCCTACGCCGCCGCCGGGGTGCAGGCCGAACTCACCCCCTTCATCGATGACACCGCCGCCGCGTATGCCGAGGCCGACCTGGTGCTGGCGCGCGCCGGGGCCAGCACCGTAACCGAGCTGGCCGCCGTCGGTGCCGCCGCCATCTTGGTGCCCTTCCCGCACGCCGTCGATGACCACCAGACCCACAACGCCCGCTTTTTGGTCGATGCCGGGGCAGCTTGGCTGCTGCCACAGCCGCTGCTCAATGCCGCCGACCTCGCGCAGCAATTGCAAAGCCTCGACCGTGCCGAGCTGCTGCAGCGCGCCGAACGGGCCCACGCGCAGGCGCGCACCGGGGCCGTGCAGGCGCTGCAGCAAGCCTGCGAACAACTGATCGCCCACAAAAAACCATGAAACACGCGATTCGACACATCCACTTCGTCGGCATCGGCGGCTCGGGCATGAGCGGCATCGCCGAGGTGCTGCTCAACCAGGGCTACACCGTCAGCGGCTCCGACCTGAGCGCCAGCGCCAGCACGCAGCGCCTGCAGCAGCTCGGGGCGCAGGTGCACATTGGGCACGCCGCCAGCCAGATCGCGGGCGCCGACTGCATCGTCACCTCCACCGCCGTCAAGCCCGACAACCCCGAGGTGGTGGCCGCGCACGAGCGGCTGCTGCCGGTGGTGCCGCGCGCGCTCATGCTGGCCGAGCTGATGCGCATGCAAAAAGGCATCGCCATTGCGGGCACGCACGGCAAGACCACCACCACCAGCCTGGTCGCCAGCGTGCTCGCCGCCGCCGGGCTGGACCCGACCTTCGTCATCGGCGGGCGCCTCAACAGCGCCGGGGCCAATGCGCGCCTCGGGGCCGGCGAGTACATCGTGGTGGAGGCCGACGAGTCCGACGCCTCCTTCCTGAACCTGCTGCCGGTGCTGGCGGTCGTCACCAACATCGACGCCGACCACATGGACACCTACGGGCACGACTTCGGCCGCCTCAAGCAGGCCTTTGTCGAGTTCCTGCACCGCATGCCCTTTTACGGTGCCGCCGTGGTCTGCATCGACGACCCGCACCTGCGCGGCCTGCTGGGCGACATCCAGCGCCCCATCACCAGCTACGGCCTGAGCGCCGACGCACAGGTGCGCGCCCTCGATGTGCGCGCCGTGGGGGCGCAGATGCACTTTCGGGTGCAGCGGCGCAACGGGGTCGAGCTGCCCGAGCTCGACGTGGTGCTCAACCTGCCGGGGCAGCACAACGTGCTCAACGCGCTGGCAGCGATTGCGCTGGCGGCCGAGCTCAGCCTGCCCGATGCCGCGCTGCTGCAGGCGCTGGCGCAGTTCAAGGGCGTGGGGCGGCGCTTCCAGCGCCATGGCGAGGCACCGCTGCCCGGTGGCGGCACGGCCACCCTGATCGACGACTACGGGCACCACCCGGTGGAAATGGCGGCCACGCTGGCGGCGGCGCGCGGGGCCTTCCCTGGGCGGAGGCTGGTGCTGGCCTTTCAGCCGCACCGCTACAGCCGCACGCGCGACTGCTTTGAAGACTTCGTGCGCGTGATGGGTGCGGCCGACGCCGTGCTGCTGACCGAGGTCTATGCCGCTGGCGAAGCCCCAATCGTGGCCGCCGATGGCCGGGCGCTGGCGCGGGCGCTGCGCGTGGCGGGCAAGCTCGAACCGATGTTTGTGCCCGAGGTGGGGGCGCTGGCGCAAGCCATCTTGGACAACGCCCAAGCCGGGGACGTGCTGCTGTGCATGGGGGCGGGCTCGATTGGCAGCGTGGCGGCGCAGGTGCGCGAGCTGGCCGAGGCGGCGCAATCTGCCTGCACGCCATCCACCCCCGCACCCACCAAACCCGAACAGGAGCCCGCATGAACTCCAATGCAAACCTGAGCGCCAACCCTATCGATGCGCGCGCACTGGGCAAGGTGGCGGTGCTGCTGGGCGGCTTTTCGGCCGAGCGCGAAGTCTCGCTCATGTCCGGGCAGGGCGTGCTGGCGGCCTTGCAGCGCAGCGGCGTCGATGCCCACGCCTTCGACCCGGCCGAGCGCGAGCTTTGGCAGCTCAAGGGCCAGGGCTTTGCGCGCGCCTTCATCACCCTGCATGGCCGCTTTGGCGAAGACGGCACGGTGCAGGGCGCGCTGGAGCTCATGGGCATCCCCTACACCGGGCCCGGCGTGCTGTCTTCCAGCCTGAGCATGGACAAAATCATGAGCAAGCGCGTCTGGCGCGCCGAGGGGCTGCCGACGCCCGACTGGCGCCAAGTGCGCAGCGGCGCCGAAACCGAGGCCGCGCTGGCCGCCTTGGGCGCACCCATGATCGTCAAACCGGCGCGCGAGGGCTCCACCATCGGCTTAAGCAAGATCAGCCACGCCAGCGAATGCGCGCAAGCCTACGCGCTGGCGGCGCAATGCGACCCCGAGGTGCTGTGCGAGCAATACATTGCGGGCGATGAAGTCACGGTGGCGCTGCTGGGCCAGGGCGCGGCGGCGCAGGCGCTGCCCCTGATCCGCATCCAAGTGCCCGGCGGCAACTACGACTACGAGCACAAATACTTCAGCGACGAAACCCAGTACCTCATCCCCAGTGGCTTGCCGGCGGCGGAGGAGGCCGCCATCCAGCGCCTGGCGCTGCAGGCCTACCAGAGCCTGGACTGCCGCGGCTGGTCGCGCGTGGATGTGATGATCGACGCCGCCACGCGCCGCCCCTACCTGCTGGAGCTCAACTCCTCGCCCGGCATGACCGGGCACTCGCTGGTGCCGATGGCGGCGCGCGCCGTGGGCCTGAGCTACGAGGCCTTGTGCCTGCAGGTGCTGGCCAGCGCCAGCCTCGACAACCCCTTGCCGACCGCGTTGCCCGGCACCGGCATCCGCAGCGCGGGGCAAGCCCAGTAAAGCCATGAACGCCACCCTGCCCCTGCCGCTCGACGTGCGCCTGATGGACGGCGCCGCCGCTGTCCTGTACGCGCTTGCCGCCGTGCTGGTGCTGGTGGCGCTGGGCGGCTGGGTGCTGCGGCAACCGGTCTGGAGCTTGAGCGCGATCGAGGTCTACGGCGATGTGCAGCATCAGCGCGCGGCCGCGCTGCAGGCGCATTTGGCGGGGCGGCTGCAGGGCAACCTGTTCACGCTCGACTTGCGCCAGGTGCAGCAGTTGGTGCAGGGCGCGCCGTGGGTGCGCAGCGCCGTGGTGCAGCGCGAGTTTCCGAACCGGCTGCGCATCACCATCGAAGAACACCAGCCCTTGGCTTGGTGGGGCACAGCCGGGGGCACGCAGTTGCTCAACCAGCACGGCGAGGTGTTTGAGGCCGAGCCGGATCTGGCGCAAGGGCTGAACTGGAGCGTTTTGGCTGGCCCCAGCGAGCGGGCCACGCAGGTGCTCGATTTGTACCGCAGCGTGCGGCCCGCGTTTGAGCGCAAGGGCTGGGGCATTGACCAACTGTCGCTCGACGAGCGCGGCAGTTGGCGCATCGTGCTCGACGACGGCGCCCGTATCGAGATCGGGCGCGGCAGCCCATTGGAGTTGCAGCAGCGGGTGGAGCGCTTCACCCAAACCGTGCCGGCCCTGCTGCAGCACTACGGCGGGCGGCCCCTAGAAACCGTCGATCTGCGCCACCCCGACGGCTACGCCCTGCGCATCCAAGGCGTGAGCACGCTGGCCGAATTGCAACTGCCGCCGCTGCAGCTCGCACCCAGCAGCCCAGCGTCCGCCCCCGCCGCACCGACCCCTTAATCGAATACCGCCATGCCCAAAGAAATCAAAGACATCGTCGTCGGACTCGACATCGGAACCGCCAAGATCATGGTGGTGGTGGCCGAGGTGCTGCCCGATGGGGCCCTCAAGCTGGCCGGCTTTGGTGTGGCCCCAAGCAACGGCCTCAAGCGCGGCGTGGTGGTCAACATCGACGCCACCGTGCAGAGCATCCAGCAGGCGCTCAAAGAGGCCGAGCTGATGGCCGACTGCCGCATCGCACGCGTCTACACCGGCATCACCGGCAGCCACATCCGGGGCCTCAACTCCAGCGGCATGGTGGCGATCCGCGAGCGCGAAGTCACCCCGGCCGACGTGGCGCGCGTGATCGATACCGCCAAGGCGATCCACATCTCGACCGACCAGCGCCTGCTGCTGGTGGAGCCGCAGGAGTTTGTGATCGACGGGCAGGAGGTCAAGGAGCCGATCGGCATGAGCGGCATCCGGCTCGAGTCGCACGTGCACATCGTCACCGGGGCGCAGAGCGCGGCCGAAAACATCCTCAAGTGCGTGCGCCGCTGCGGGCTGGAGGTGGAGCAGTTGCTGCTCAACCCGCTCGCCTCCAGCCTGTCGGTGCTGACCGACGACGAAAAAGAGCTCGGGGTGGCGCTGCTCGACATCGGCGCCGGCACCACCGACGTGGCGATTTTTGCCGGTGGCGCCATCCGCCACACGGCGGTGATCCCGATCGCCGGCGACCTCATCACCAACGACATCGCCATGGCCTTGCGCACCCCGACCAAGGACGCCGAGGACATCAAGGTCGAGAGCGGCTGCGCCAAGCAGTTGCTGGCCGACCCCGAGCAACAAGTCGAGGTGCCGGGGCTGGGCGACCGGGGCCCGCGCCTGCTCAGCCGCCAGGCGCTGGCCGGCGTGATCGAGCCGCGGGTGGAAGAAATCTTTGCGCTGGCGCTGCAAGTCATCCGCGATTCGGGGCACGAGGAGCTGCTCTCGAGCGGCATCGTGCTCGCTGGCGGCAGCGCCGCCATGCCGGGCATGGTCGAGCTGGGCGAGGACATCTTCCTCAAGCCGGTGCGCCGGGGCATGCCCAGCTACCGCGGGGCCTTAAGCGACATGGTGGCGCAACCACGCGCCGCCACCGTCATGGGCTTGCTCGAAGAGGCGCGGCTGGCGCGGCTGCGCGGGCACAAGGTGGCACAGAAAAGCGGCTCCATGGGCAGCGCCGTGGGCCGCCTCAAAGACTGGTTTGTGGGCAATTTCTGAATTTTTTGGCGTTTTTTCTGGACAAGCAAGGAGTAAGGCAATGAGCATTGAAATGATCGAAGTGGAAGAGTTCAACCGTGGCACCCAGATCAAGGTGATCGGCGTCGGTGGCGGCGGCAGCAATGCGGTCGAACACATGATCCGCTGCCGGGTCCAAGGGGTGGAGTTCATCTGCGCCAACACCGACGCGCAGGCGCTAGGCAAAACCGCCGCGCACCGCGTGATCCAGCTCGGCCAGACCGGCCTGGGCGCGGGCAGCAAGCCCGACAAGGGGCGCACGGCGGCCGAGCAGGCCGAGGCCACCATCCGCGACGCCATCGAGGGCGCGCACATGCTGTTCATCACCGCCGGCTTGGGCGGCGGCACCGGCACCGGGGCGGCACCGATCATTGCCAAGATCGCCAAAGAGATGGGCGTGCTCACCGTGGGCGTGGTCACCAAGCCCTTTGACTGGGAGGGCGATCGGCGCATGAAAAACGCCGACACCGGCTTGGCCGAGCTCGAAGGGCACGTGGATTCGCTGATCGTGGTGCTCAACGACAAGCTGCAAGAGGTGCTCGGCGACGACGTGACGCAAGACGAGGCCTTTGCCGAAGCCAACGACGTGCTCAAAAACGCCGTCGGCGGCATCGCCGAGATCATCAACGTGGAAGCGCTGGTGAACGTGGACTTTGAGGACGTGCGCACCGTGATGAGCGAGCCGGGCAAAGCCATGATGGGCACCGCCGTAGTCAGCGGGCCCGACCGCGCCCGCATCGCCGCCGAGCAGGCCGTGGCCTGCCCCTTGCTCGAAGGGGTGGACATGAAGGGCGCCAAGGGCGTGCTGGTGCTGATCAGCGCCGCCAAGGGCTCGCTCAAGCTCAACGAGTCCAAGCTGGCCATGAACACCATCCGCGCCTTTGCCGCCGGCGACGCCAACGTGATCTATGGCACCGCCTACGACGATGCGCTGGGTGATGCCATACGCGTCACGGTGGTGGCCACGGGCCTGAACCGCGCCGGTGCGCGCCAGCCACTGAGCGTGGTCCCAAGCCCGGCGCGCAGCCTGCGCACCGGCACCGACGACGTGCCCTTCATCCCCACCCTGACCACGCCGGTGGGCGCCGGCAACACGGGCGCGGGGGTGCGTGGCGGCGGGTTTACGCGCGCGGGCAACACCGAGGTGCCCAAGGTCTGGCAGCGGCCGCACGACCGCAGCGCGGCCGCCGCGCGCGTCGAGGCGCTGTCGCTGGGGGGCATGGACGACCACGAAATCCCGGCCTTCCTGCGCCGCCAGGCCGACTGAAGGCGCGGCTTGCGTTTGCTTACCGCTGTCACGGGGGCTTACGCGGCACGCTACGGCCCGTTCGTGCAGAAAAAACTACAATGGGCCAGATGATCGTACAACGCACCCTCAAAACCCTGACCCGCGCGGTGGGGGTTGGCCTGCACAGCGGCGAGCGCGTCGAGCTCACGCTGCGCCCGGCGGCGCCCGACACCGGCATCGTGTTTCGGCGCATCGATCTCAACGAGCCGGTCACCATCCCAGCACGCGCCACCTCGGTCAGTGACACCCGGCGCGCCTCCACGCTCTCCAGCGGCGGCGTCAAGGTGAGCACGGTCGAGCACCTGATGAGCGCCTGCTGCGGCTTGGGGGTGGACAACCTGCTGGTCGACATCACGGCCGAAGAGGTGCCCATCCTCGACGGTTCGGCGGCTTCCTTCGTTTACCTGCTGCAAAGCGCGGGCATCGTGGCGCAGGCCGCGCCGCGGCGCTTTTTGCGCGTGCGCCACCCGGTCGAGGTGCGCCAAGGCGAGGGCCGGCACCTCAAGTGGGCGCGGCTGGAGCCCTACCACGGCTACAAGCTGCGCTTCGAAATCGAATTCGAGCACCCGGCCGTGAACGCCAGTGCGCAGCAAGTCGAGTTCGAGTTGGGGCGCGACCCCTATGCACGCGAGATTGCGCGCGCCCGCACCTTTGGTTTTTCGCGCGACGTCGAGGCGCTGCGCGGTCAGGGGCTGGCGCTCGGTGGCGGGCTTGACAACGCCATCGTCATGGACGACGTGAAAGTGCTCAACGCCGACGGGCTGCGCTTTGCCGACGAGTTCGTCAAGCACAAAATTCTCGATGCCATGGGCGACCTGTACCTGGTGGGGCAGCCCATGCTGGCCGCCTACAGCGCCTACCGCAGCGGGCACGAGCTCAACAACCGCCTGCTGCGCGAGTTGCTGGCGCAGCCCGAGGCGTTTGAGGTGACGACCTTTGACGACGACGCGCGCGCACCGGCGGGCTTGGGCCGCTTGGCGGCGGCTTGGTAGCATGATCGCCTTGCGCATCCTCGTTTTCATGCTGCTCGGCGCCAGCGCGCTGAGTTTTTTGCTCTACCTCATCACCGGTCAGGTGCGTTATCGGCGCTGGGGCTTTGCCATTTTCAAATGGACGCTGCTGGCCATCCTGGTGTTCTTCGGGGTGCTGTTCGTGTCGCAGTTCGACTGGTCGATGTTTGGCTAGCCCGGTTCAGTAGTTGCGCCCGCCCTTGTAGGCGGCGTGCGAGCGCGCCTGCAGGGGGCTGACGCGCGCAATGGCGGCTTGCGTGCGCGCCACTTGCGCGTGCGTGATGCACAGCCCGAGCGCGTCGGCGGCGTCGGGCCCGGGCAGGCCGGGCAGTTGCAGCAGGCGGCGCACCATCTCTTGCACCTGCGCCTTGGCCGCCTTGCCGTGCCCCACCACCGCCTTCTTCAACTGCAAGGCGGTGTATTCGCTCACCGGCAGGCCAGCCGCCACCAGCGCCGTCAGGCAGCAGCCGCGCGCCTGCCCCAGCAGCAGCGTGGCCTGCGGGTTGACGTTGACGAACACGATCTCGCACGCCGCCACCGTGGGCTGGTAGCGCTGCACCACCTCTTGGATGCCGGCAAAGATCAGCCCCAGCCGCTGCGGCAGCAGCTTGCCCGGCCCACTCTGGGTGCGGATGGTGCCACTGGCCACGTAGCACAGCTCAGGGCCGTGCACGTCGAGCACGCCAAAGCCGGTGGTTTGCAAGCCGGGGTCGATGCCGAGGATGCGCATGGGGTGAGGATCTGACACGCGGGCGCTGGTCTAGGGCAGTTGCACATCGCGCATGCGTGCCAGCACGGTGGCGCTGCGCTGGTCGATGAAACCGGCCCGAAACTGGCGCTGAAAGCGCTTGGGGGCGGGCAGCAACACCGCCAGCCGCGCCGCCTCGTGGGCGCTCAGGCGCGCCACCGGTTTGCGAAAGTAGTGCTGCGCGGCGGCTTCGGCGCCAAAGATGCCCTCGCCCCATTCCACGCTGTTGAGGTAGATCTCCAAAATGCGCTCCTTGCTCAGCAGCAGCTCCAGCATTTTGGTGAGCACCAGCTCTTGGCCCTTGCGCAGCAGCGTGCGTTCGCCCGAGAGCAGCAGGTTTTTGGCCAGTTGCTGCGTGATGGTCGAGCCGCCCACCAGGCGGGCGTTGCGGCCACGCGCCTCGGCGGCGGCCTGGCGGCGCAGGTTGCGCTCCCAGGCCGATTGCAGGGCTTGCCAGTCCACCCCCATGTGGGTGGCAAAGTCGGCGTCTTCGGAGGCGATCACGGCGCGTTTTAGGTGCGGTGAAATGGCCTCATAAGGCACCCACTGCTGGGCCCAGCGCAGCTCGCCGCGTTCGTGCGCGATGCGCCAGGCCTCGGAGCGCTGGAAGGTGGTGCTGGCCGGGTCGAGCAGCGCCATGGTGGCAATGCGCAGCAAAAAAAACAGTTGCAAAGCCAGTGCGGCCAGCAGCAGCCAGAGCAGCCAACGCAGCAAAAAGCGCAACCAAGGGGGGCGGGTCTTCATCGGCTACCGATCCGGGTTTGCAGCCCTTCGTCGCGGCTGAAACGAAAGCGCGACACCACCACGATCTGATCGGTCTGGCGGCGCATGGCTTGGGTGAAGGGCCCAAAGGAGAGGCTCTGCACGATCGCTTCGGCGCGGCTGTCCAGCGCCGGCAGGCCCGAGCCTTGCACCACCTCGGTGTCGAGCACCTGCCCCATGTGGTTGACAGTGATCACCATACTCAACTCGCCATAGAGCTTGCGCCCATCGAGTTGCGGGAAGTTGGCGGTGCCGTGGTCTTCGATGCGGCGGCGCAATTGGTCGTAATAGATGGCGTACACCGCCTCGCGGGTGGCAGGGCCGAGGTAGCGCTTGCGTGGGCGGGCATTTTGTTCGTTGATGCGCTGCTCAATTTCGGCCAAGGCCTGGAGCAGGGCCAGGCGGCGTTCTTCCTGCGCCTGCGCCTGCGGATCGGGTTGCGCGGGTGCTGCGGGCAAGGGCGCGATGGCGGCCACTTGTTGGCGCAACTGCGCCAGCAACCGGCTTTGCTGGGCTTGCATCTCCTGCAGGCGGCGTTGTTGTTCTTGCAGCGCGTCGCCGCTGCGCTCGATTGCGGCCGGTGGCAGCGGGGAGGTGGCGCGCCCGGCATCGGCCTCGCCACCGCCGGCCAGGTTGGCTTGGGCAATGGCCTGCGCTTGCGCGGGTGCCTGCTCGGCGCGCGCATTGACCAAAATCACATCGAGCGGCGTGTCGTGCCAGACCCGTTGCAGGCCTTGCGGATGCACCAGTTGCACCGTGAGCACGACCGCATGCGCCAGCAGCGAAAAGGCCAGCGCCAGGTGCAGGGTGCCAAGGGAGCGCAACAGCTTCACGGTGCCCGATTATCCTGCACCAGGGTGCTCAGCGGCAACTGGCACAGTTCGCGCAGCAGCGCAGCCAGCGAACGGCCCGCAGCCTGCAGCAGCTCGTGGCCCAGCCCGGCATCGGCGGCGGCGGCGTTGCCCACCGCGCCCTCGGGGTGGTAGTCTTGCATCTGCCAGCCCAGCTTGGCGCTGCGGCCGTTGCCCAAAATCGGCCAGCGCTGCGCGCGCTCTTCGGAACTGGAATGGAAGTGGCGCGCCCGTTCCATGCGCACCAGGTGCGGGCGCAGCGCCAGCATCAGCGCCGTTTCGAGCTGGCCGGCGTGGATGCCAAAGCGGCGCTCCTCGGGGCTCAGGCGCTGCATCAAGTCTTGCCCTTGCGCGTCGAGCAAGGGCAGGTTGTACCAACTGGCGCCATAGACCAGCAGGTTGCAGCGGCCGCGCAGTTCGCGGGCGGCCACCTCCAGCAGGCCGTGGTGGCCGCCGTGGCCGTTGAACAGCAGCAGCTTGCGCACCCCGGCGCGCGCCACCGATTCGCCCAGCTCCAGCCACAGGCGCAGCACGGTCTCGGGTTGCAGCGTGAGGGTGCCGGCAAAGCGCTGGTGTTCGCTGCTGTAGCCCACTGCCTGCGTCGGCAGCACATAGACGGGCCAATCCGCCCCCAGGTGCGGCGCCGCCGCCGCCAGCACGCCTTCGGTCAGGTCGGTATCGACCGACAGCGGCAGGTGCGGGCCGTGCTGCTCGATCGCCGCCACCGGCAGCAGCGCCACCGTGCGCGACGGGTCGAGGGTGGCGAAGTCGGGGTGGCACAGGTCGGCCCAGCGCGGCAAGTGGGGGGCGGTGCTCATGGGGGCATCTTAACGCGCATCAGGCCGCCAGCAACTGCTGCACGTGTGCGCTCAAGGGCCGGGGCCGGGCAATGCCGTAGCCCTGCACAAAGTCCACGCCGTAGGCGGCGAGCAGGTGCTGTTGTGAATCGCGCTCGACGAATTCGGCAATGGTTTGCAGGCGCATGGTTCGGGCGACTTCGCAGATCGAGCGCACGATCTGCTGATCGACCCGACTGGTTTCGATTGCGCGCACGAACGAGCCGTCGATCTTGAGGTAATCGGCCTCCAGCGCTTTCAGGTAGTCAAAGGTGGCCAGTCCGGTGCCGAAATCGTCCAGCGAGGTGCTGGCGCCGTGCTGGCGCAGGCGCTGAAACAGCTCCACCGCTTGGGCGCGCTGGGCAATGCCGGCGGTTTCGGTGATTTCGAAGCACCACTGGCGAGCACCCAAGCCGCTGACGGCGATGGCGGCGACGATGTCGTCGAACAAGGCCGGATCGGACACCGAGGCGCCCGATAGGTTGACCGACAGCTTCCAGTTTTTGTCGCGCCGCTGCGCCAGCGGGCGCACCTGCTTGGCGGCTTCGGTGAGCACCCAGCGGTCGAGCGCAGCAGCCAAGCCATGGCGCTCGGCCATTGGGAAAAATTCGGCCGGTGACATCGGGCTGCCGTCGGCCTGGGTCCAGCGCAGCAGCACCTCGGCGCCCACTTCTTCTTGCCCGCGCAAGGCGCGCCGGATCGGTTGGCAGGCCAGCCACAGTCCGGTGTCGGTGTCGGCTTGCGGCTGGCGCAGCAGCTCGCGCAGGTGGTCGATGCACTCAATCTGCTGGCGGCGCAGGCGCAACAGGTTTTTGGGCTGGGCCGGGTCGCGGGTGGCGGCGCTGCGGCCGTTCCAGTCCACTTGGGTGGCCTGAGCCAGCAGCGCCAGCCGGTGCTCGGCCTGCAAGGGGTGCCCCACGTCGTCGAGGCGGCCAATCGCCAGCCGCAGCCGGGTCGATTCGCCCGCCACCGCATAGCGCTTGCCTTCGAGGGCCTGTTGGATGCCCTCTACCAGGCCCTCGTTGGCCCAGCCCGGGCGCAGGCACAGCACAAAAAACCCCTCTTTCATGCGGCTGATCTGGGTGCCGCTGGGCACCAACTGCCCCAAGGTGGCCGAGATGTCGCGCTCGACCGAGCGCGCCAGCGCCAGATCGAAACGGTCTTCGATTTGGCTCAGGTTGCTGGCCTCCACGCCCAGCAAGGTTGGGGGCGGGGCGCTTTGGTGCAGGTGCTCGATCAGGCCGCTTTCGTTGAGCCGTCCGGTGACCGGGTCGGTGTGCGCGGCGCGCCGCAGGGCGCGTTCGAGCAGGCGGCGCTGCGCCATCACGGCCGAGACCAGAAAGCCGACCGCCGCCAGAAAAATCAGCAGCACGGTCTGGTCGATGATCCAAGTCAGGGCGTGCGCATCCGCTGCCGGAAACTGGGGGGCCAGTGCCACCATGGTCACCGCGGCGGCTGCCGTGGCCCAGTGCACCAGCAAGGGACGGGCGGCAAAGGCGGCCCACGCCACCAGCCCCAGAAAAAGGTAGCGGATCGCTTCGGCCGAGCCGAGGCTGGCGTGCTGGGCCAAATGGGCCAGCAGCCCAAACACCACGAACAGGCTGCACCACGCCACGGTTTGTCGGTCCAGCAGGTGGCGCCACGGGTAGGCGCGGTGCTTGAGGGCGTTGAGCAGCAACTGCGTGGCGCGCCCAAACATCAACAGCCCAAACACCTGCGACAGCGCCATCAGGATGAGCACCTCGTAATCGGCCCATGCGGGGGAATCGAGCAGCAAAAACTGCCAGCCGCCCAGCAGCGTGAGCACCGCGCTGGCGGGCAGCACCGCCAGCAGGTGAAAGCCGGCGGTTTGCAGCAGCGGGTTGCGGCTCTGCAGGCGCGGGTAGAGCAGGCGCAGCATCCCCCAAGCCAGCAGCAGCGCCAGCACCAAGGCCCCAATGCCGATCAGCGACGCCAGCGGGCCGATGCCGTGCCAGGCATGCCAAGCCGCCACCCCCAGCGCAAGGGCCGGGATCATGGCCGGCCCGTAGGCCAGCACGGCGCCCAGTGCCACGCCGTTGGCGGGCCAGATCAGGCTCATCCCAAGCCCTTCGATGGCGAAATGGAGCGTCCATTCGGCCACCAATACCCACAACAAGGCGCACAACAGGCCGCGCTGCAACACCTTGGCCTGCGCGGCCCAGCGCCATGCGCCACGGTGCCGGATGGCGCTGGGGTGGGCGGCGTCTTCAGGGCGGGAGGTGATCATGCACAAGCAAGTGGCATCGGGTTTAATATTGAATCACATTTGCTTAAAAATGATGTGACAGGACGGCATCATACCTACTGCCGGGGGTTTGTCACAAGTTTTACACAGGCGGCCCAAACCGATTAGCATCGGCCCCATGACCCGCCCTGCCGCACCCGCACACACCGCCTGCGCGCCCCCTGCCAGCGCGCCCCCGGCTGCGCCCGCCCACCCGGCGGGTGCGGCCCTGCAATGGCTCGAACCCGCCAGCGTGCAGCAGCTGCGCGACCTGCTCGGGCCGGGGGCGGCGCTGAGCATGCCGCTGCTCGATGGCCGCCCGCCGGCCGGTTTTCCGTCGCCAGCGGCCGATTTCCAGCACGAGCGGGTGGACCTGCTGGAGCATCTGGCGCTCGACCGGCCCTACACCTTCATGGCGCGCGTGCGCGGCGTTTCGATGACGGGCAAGGGCATTGACGACGGCGACCTGATCGTCGTCAACCGCCAGCTCACGCCCGGCCACGGCCACATCGTGGTGGCGCTGCTCGACAACGAACTCACCGTCAAAACCCTGCACCGCCAGGCCGGCAGCACCCGGCTGGTGGCCGCGCACCCCGACTACCCCGACCTCGTGCTGAGCGAGGGCCAGACGCTGGAGGTGTGGGGCGTGGTGACGGCAACCATTAAAAAAATGGCCTACTGAGTGCCGACGCCCGCACCATGTCCGCCCCTATCGCCCCCGCTCATGCTGCCGCCGCCGCGCCGCCGCCCCCGCCAGCGGGCGCCTTTGCGCTGGTGGATGGCAACAACTTCTACGCCGCTTGCGAGCGCGTGTTTGAGCCGCGCCTGCGCGGGCGGCCGCTGGTGGTGCTGTCCAACAACGACGGCTGCGCCATTGCCCGCTCCGAAGAGGCCAAGGCGCTGGGCGTGGCCATGGGCGCGCCGTGGTTTCGCATCCGCCACCTTGAGCAGCAGGCCGGCTTGGTGGCGCTGTCGGCCAATTTTGCGCTCTACGGCGACATGAGCCAGCGCCTGATGGAGGTGGCCGCCGAGCTCGGGCAGGGGCAGGAAATCTATTCGATCGACGAGTGCTTCATCGACCTCACCGGGCTGCCCGAGGCCAGCGCACGCGCGCGCCAGACCCGCGAGCGCATCCAGCGCTGGCTCGGCTTGCCGACCTGCATCGGCATCGGGCCCACCAAAACGCTGGCCAAGCTGGCCAACCACATCGCCAAGAGCGCCGAGCGCAAGCCCGGCAGCTACCCGGCGCGGCTGGCCCAGGTCTGCAACCTGCTCGAACTGACTGCGCGCCAGCGCGACTGGCTGCTGCAGCGCACCCCGGTGGCCGAGGTGTGGGGCGTGGGGCCGCGCAGCGCGGCGCAGTTGCAGGCCCACGGGGTGCAGACGGCGCTCGATTTGCAGCGGCTCGATCCGGCGCTGGTGCGCCAGCGCTGGTCGGTGGTGCTCGAGCGCACCGTGCGCGAGCTGGGCGGCCTGGCCTGCATCGGGTTCGAGCAAGTGCCCGCGCCCAAGCAGCAAATCGCCGTCACGCGCAGCTTTGGGCAGCCGGTGACCGAGCTCGACGATCTGCGCCAGGCCCTGAGCCACTTTGGCAGCCGCGCCGCCCGCAAGCTGCGCCAGCAAGGCAGCCGCGCCGGCGCGCTGCTGGTGTTCATCCGCACCAGCCCGTTTCGACCCCAAGACGCTCCCTACGCGCGCTCGCTGGTGCTGCCGCTCAACCCGCCCAGCGACGACACGCTGCGTCTGGTCGGCACCACCTTGCAGGCGCTGCAGGCGCTGTACCGGCCGGGCTACCGCTACGCCAAGGCGGGCGTGCTGCTGCTCGATCTGCAGTCGGGGCCGCCACAAGCTGAACTCGACTGGGGTGCGCCGCAGGCGGGCAGCGGGCGCAGCCAGCGCCTGATGCGGGCGCTTGATGCCGTCAACGACCGCTTCGGCGCGCAGGCGCTCTGGCTGGGCGCTGCAGGTGGGGCAGGTGGGGCAGGTGGGGCAGGTGGGGCAGGTGGGGGTGGCGGCACGGCGGGCTGCACCGAGCCCGCGCCGCGACCGTGGCAGATGCGCCAGCAGCGCCGCTCGCCGCGCTACACCACGCGCTGGGACGAGCTGCTGCAGGTTCGCGCCGGCTAAGGCCGCCCATGCGCGTGCAGGGTTGCGTCACCAAGAGGGTGTAGGCTAGGTTGCCATGCGCACCACACCGCCACCCCCCCTGCCCACCGATGCCGCCGCCGACCGCCACCCGTGGGCGGTGTTTGGGGTTTTTTTGCGCCTGGGCCTGACCTCCTTTGGTGGCCCGATCGCGCATCTGGCCTATTTCCGCACCGAATTTGTGCAGCAGCGGCGCTGGCTCGACGAGCACGAGTACGCCAGCTTGGTGGCGCTGTGCCAGTTCCTGCCCGGGCCGGCCAGCAGCCAGGTCGGCTTTGCGCTGGGTTGGTCGCGGGCGGGGTGGCGTGGCGCGCTGGCGGCTTGGTGTGGCTTTACCTTGCCCTCGGCGCTGCTGCTGGTCGCTTTTGCCTACCTGCTGCTGCAGCATGGCCAGGTGCTGCCCGCCGGGCTGTTGCCGGGCCTGATGGTGGCGGCGTTGGCGGTGGTGGCGCAAGCCGTCTGGGGCATGGGGCGCAGCCTCTGCCCCGACGCGCCCCGGCGCGCCTTGGCCCTGTTGGCCGCCGCCGCGGTGTGGCTCTGGCCTGGTGCTTGGACGCTGATGGGGGTGATCGTGCTCGGCGCCCTGATCGGTCGCTGGGGGCTGGTCACGCCCTCGGACCCAGCTCCGAATCCGGCCCCGGCCGAGGGCGCGCAGGCGGCGCTGCAAATCCCGGTCAGCCGCCGCCTCGCCTGGGGCTGCCTGGCCGTGTTTGTGGCCGCGCTGGCGCTCTGGCCCCTGTGGGCTTGGGCCAGCGGCAGCTTCTGGGTGGCGCTGGTGGAGGTGTTTTATCGCAGCGGCGCGCTGGTGTTTGGCGGCGGCCACGTGGTGCTGCCAATGCTGCAAGCCGAGGTGGTGCCCAAGGGCTGGGTCGATCTGGAAACCTTTTTGGCCGGCTACGCGGCGGCGCAAGCGGTGCCCGGGCCCTTGTTCACCTTTGCCGCCTTCTTGGGCGCGGCCATGGGCGGCTGGCTGGGGGCCGTGCTGGCGCTGCTGGCGGTGTTTGCGCCCGGCATGCTGGTGCTGCTGGCCGCACTGCCGCACTGGCAGCGCTTGCGCCAGAGCGCGCCGGCGCAAAGCGCGCTGGCCGGTGTCAACGCCGCCGTGGTTGGGCTGCTGCTGACCGCCCTGCTGCTGCCGCTGCAAGCCGGGGTGCTGGCCAGCGCCCACGATCTGGCGCTGCTGGCGCTGGCCGCGCTGGCGCTGCTGTGGGGCAAGTGGCCGCCCTGGCTGGTGGTGCTGGGCTGCGGGGTGTTGGGGGCGGTGGGGGCGGTGGTGCTGGGCTAATCAGGCGCCGCAGATGCCCCCCGATCACAGGCGCAGCGCGCGCGCAAGCCGCCCGAGCCTTGGCTTGGGCGTGCGGGTTGGCAGGCGCACAATTTGTTGCAATCTGCGCGCACCGAGCCACGGCAGCCGGGGAACTCCAGCCGCGCCGCCGCACACCAATCGGCAAGCGCAAGGCAAAACCCATGTCGGTCTTGCGCCCAGTTTGCTGGGGTTGCGAGGCCGTTGGCGCACAGCCTTCGACCGCTCCGGGGCGTCTCTCCTCCTCCCTCTCCCTCCTCTTGAGCTGCGGAGTGCCTCGCAACCCTTTTTTATACGCAGCCCTAGGCGCCTTCAGCCCGGCGGCACACTGGCCACAAAGCTCGGGCGCTGCGCCAGCTTTTCGTAGAGCCGGGCCAAGTTGGGGTGGTCGGTGCGCCAAGCGATTTGGGCAAAGCGAAAATCCAGGTACGCCAGCGCGCAACCGGTGGCCACATCGGCCAGCGAGAAGTGCGTGCCGTGGCAAAAAGGCTGCTCACCCAGGCGCTCGCTCATGGCGCGCAGGCCGTGCGTGACCTTGCCCAGTTGGCGCTCGATCCAAGCCGGGCTGCGTTGCTGCGCCGTGCGGCCATCCCAGTGCCCTTCCATGCGCGCGGCAAAGGCGGCATCGCTCACCCCATCGGCGAGCGCCTCCCAAATTTTCACCTCCAGCCGCTCGCGCCCATGGTCCGGAATCAACTTGCCCACCGGCGACAGGGTGTCGAGGTACTCGACGATCACGCGCGAGTCGTACACGCTGGTGCCGTCGTCTAGCAGCAGGCAGGGCACCTTGCCCAGCGGGTTGAACTGCTGGATGCGGGTGTCGGCGGCCCAGACGTTTTCATCGACCCAGCTGAAGTTGAGCTTTTTTTCGGCCAGCACGATGCGCGCCTTGCGCACGTAAGGGCTGGTGAGCGATCCAATGAGTTTCATGGTCTTCCTGATGGCACCCAAGCAGGTGTCTGATTGATTTTTGAGGTGGCAATTGATTGTGCCACCGCCGCCGCCCTGCATGCAACAGCCCCCACACAGCCCGTGGTTAGAATGATTTGCGGCAGGCACTCTCTGCATCCAGCCCGAAGGAGTTGGTCCAACTATGCAAAATTTGCCCGAAAAGCACTGGCACCACCAGCCGCCCGCCGAGGTGATCGGCTTGCTGGAGGCGAACCCGCAGCAGGGCCTCGATGCCGCTGCGGTGCAAGCGCGCCAGCGCAGCTTTGGCCCCAACGCGCTGCCGCCGCCCAAGGGGCGTGGCCCGCTGCTGCGCTTTTTGCTGCAGTTCAACCAGGTGCTGGTTTACATCCTGCTGGTGGCCACCGGCATCAAGCTCGCCGTGGGGGCCTGGACCGACGCGGCGGTGATTTTTGGTGTGATCTTCCTCAACGCCGTGATCGGCTTCGTCCAAGAGAGCAAGGCGCTGGGCGCGCTGGAAGCGCTGGCGCGCGCGCTCAGCACCGAGGCCACGGTGCTGCGCGGCGGGCAGCGCCAGCGCATCGATGCGCGCGCACTGGTGCCCGGCGACATTGTGTTGCTGGCCTCGGGCGACAAGGTGCCGGCCGACCTGCGCCTGCTCGGCGTGCGCGAGCTGCGCGTGGACGAGGCGGCGCTGACGGGCGAGTCGCTGCCGGTGGAGAAGCACGCCGAGCCGCTGGCCGCCGACACCGGTCTGGCCGACCGCCGCAACATGGCCTATTCCTCGACCCTGGTGCACTACGGCACAGCCACCGGGGTGGTGGTGGCCACGGGCAAAGGCACCGAGATCGGCCGCATTTCGGAGCTGCTGGCCCACACCGATGTGCTGGCCACACCGCTGACGCGGCGCATCACGCGCTTTAGTCACTGGCTGATGTGGGCCATTCTGGGGCTGGCGGCCCTGACCTTTGCCGTGGGCACCTTTGTCCACGGCCAATCGCTGGTCGATATGTTCCTGGCGGCGGTGGCGCTGTCGGTGGCCATGATTCCCGAGGGGCTGGTGGTGGTGCTCACCATCACGCTGGCCATCGGCGTGAGCCGCATGGCCAAGCGCAATGCCATCATCCGCCACCTGCCCGCGGTCGAGACCCTGGGCAGCACGACCGTGATCTGTTCCGACAAAACCGGCACGCTCACGCGCAACGAGATGACGGTGCAGCACCTGTGGGCCGCAGGCGCGGGTGCCGAGCTGAGCGGCGTGGGCTACGCGCCCCAGGGTGGGCTCAGCCGCGAAGGCCAGCCGCTGGCGGAGTTGCCGCCGCCGCTGGAAGAGCTGCTGCGCGCCGGCCTGCTGTGCAACGACGCCGTGCTGCGCGAGCAGGGCGGTGCCTGGCGCATCGACGGCGACCCCACCGAGGGCGCGCTGCGGGTGGCCGCGCGCAAGGCCGGGCTGGACGAGGCGGCCGTGGCGGCCGCGCAGCCGCGCCTCGACGCGCTGCCCTTTGAGTCGCAGCACCAGTACATGGCCACGCTGCACGGCGGGGCGCAGCCGCTGGTTTACCTGAAAGGCGCGGTGGAGGCGGTGCTGGCGCGCTGCGACAGCGCCATGGGGCCCGACGACACCCGCCAGCCGCTGGACGCCGACGCCGTACACGCCCAGGTCGAGGCCATGGCCCGGCTGGGCCTGCGCGTGCTGGCTTTTGCGCGCCGCAGCGGCGCGGGCTTGGCGCGCATAGGCCACGCCGAGGTGGGCAGCGGGCTGGAGTTTCTGGGCCTGCAAGGCATGATCGACCCGCCGCGCGCCGAGGCGGTGCGGGCGGTGCAGGCCTGCCACACGGCGGGCATCCGGGTCAAGATGATCACCGGCGACCACGCGGTCACGGCGGCGGCCATTGCCGCTGAAATCGGGCTGGACCCGCGCGCCAGCCGGGAGCGGCCGCCGCGTGCGCTCAGCGGCCGCCAGCTCGAAGCGCTAGACGAGGCGGCGTTCGAAGCCGCCGCGTCCGACACCGCGGTGTTCGCCCGCGTCACCCCCGAGCAAAAGCTGCGCCTGGTGCAGGCGCTGCAGGCGCGCGGCGAGGTGGTGGCCATGACCGGCGACGGCGTCAACGACGCGCCCGCGCTCAAGCGCGCCGACATTGGCGTGGCCATGGGCATCACTGGCACCGAGGTCTCGAAAGAGGCCGCGGCGATGGTTCTGACCGACGACAACTTCGCCAGCATCGAGGCCGCAGTCGAAGAGGGGCGGGGCGTGTTCGACAACATCGTCAAGTTCATCAGTTGGATTTTGCCCACCAACGCCGGGCAGGGGCTGGTGATCATCGCCGCCATCCTGGCCGCGCAGCCGCTGCCGATTTTGCCGGTGCAGGCGCTGTGGATCAATATGACCACCGCCGTGCTGCTGGGCCTGACACTGTGCTTCGAGCCGCGCGAGGCCGGCATCATGCTGCGACCGCCGCGCCGGCCCGATGCGCCCATCCTCAACTGGGAGCTGGTGCTGCGCATCCTGATCGTGGGCGTGATGCTGATGGCGGGTGCCACCGTGCTGTTTCACCACGCGCTGGCGCGCGGGCTCAGCGAGGCCGAGGCGCGCACCATCGCGCTGGCGGTGTTCGCGGTGGGGCAGTCGTTCTACCTGCTCAATATGCGCTCGCTGCGCCACTCCATGTGGAAGCTCGGGCTGATGAGCAACCCGTGGATTTGGGTCGGGATTGCGGCGATGATGGGCTCGCAGTGGCTGGTGACCTACGTGCCGCTGATGAACACGATGTTCCACACCGCGCCCATTGCCGCATCGGAATGGCTGCCGGTGCTGGCGGTCGGGCTGGCGATCCACCTTGTGATCGGTGCCGAGAAGCTGCTGCGCAAGACGCTGGAGGGCCGCGCGGCAGCGGGCTGATGCACAGGCGGCCCGATGACGGCGCTGTCGGCGGGCAGGTCAGCGGCTATGTCTGCGGCCCGAGGCCGGGCTTTTACAATAGTCCCACCATGCCTGATACCTCCCCACTGGAATTTTCCCCCCTCACCGCCCTGTCGCCGCTCGACGGGCGCTACCAGCCCAAGCTCGATGCGCTGCGCCCGCTCTTGAGCGAATACGGCTTCATGCGCTGCCGGGTGCAGGTCGAGCTGGTCTGGCTCGAACACCTGTGCGACGCCGGCCTGGCCCGCGCACAGCCGCTCAGCCCCGCGGCGCAGCCGCTCAGTCCCCCGGCGCGGGCACATTTGCGCGCCATCGTCGAGCGCTTCGGCGTGGCCGACGCGGCCGCCATCAAGGCGATCGAGAAAACCACCAACCACGACGTGAAGGCGGTCGAGTACTGGATCCGCGGCAACCCCGAGTTGGGCGTGGCGGGGGCTTTTGCCGGTTGGCCCGAGCTGCAGGCGCTGGGCGAGTTTGTCCACTTTGCCTGCACCAGCGAAGACATCAACAACACCAGCCACGCGCTGCAACTCAAGGCCGCGCGCGAGCAGGTGCTGCTGCCGGGGCTGGATGCCATCATCGCCCAACTGCGCGAGCTGGCGCAGCGCTGGGCGGCGGTGCCCATGCTCAGCCGCACCCACGGCCAGACCGCCAGCCCGAGCACAGTGGGCAAGGAGCTGGCCAATGTGCTGCAGCGCTTGCAAACGGCGCGCCAGCGCATCGCGGCGGTGCCGCTGCTGGGCAAAATGAACGGTGCCGTGGGCAACTACAACGCGCACCTGTCCGCTTGGCCGGATTTTGACTGGGAGGCTTTCGCCCGCCGCGTGGTCGAAACCCCGGCCGCCACGGCCGGCAGCGCGCCCGAGGCCCCCATCGGCCTAGGCCTGAGCTTTCAGCCCTACAGCACCCAGATCGAGCCGCACGACTACATGGCCGAGCTGTTCGACGCTGTGGCGCGCAGCAACACCATCCTGATCGATCTGGCGCGCGACCTCTGGGGCTACATCAGCTTGGGCTACTTCAAGCAAAAGCTCAAGGCGGGCGAGATTGGCTCCTCCACCATGCCGCACAAGGTGAACCCGATCGACTTCGAAAACGCCGAAGGCAACTTGGGGCTGGCCAACGCGCTGCTGCGCCACCTGAGCGAAAAGCTGCCGATCAGCCGCTGGCAGCGCGATTTGAGCGACTCCACCGTGCTGCGCAATATGGGCGTGGCGCTGGGGCATGCGCTGCTGGCGCAGCAGTCGCTGCGCACCGGGCTGGGCAAGCTGGAGCTGAATCCGCAGGCGCTGGCGGCCGACTTGGATGGGGCTTGGGAGGTGCTGGCCGAGCCGATCCAGACCGTGATGCGCCGCCACGGCATTGCCGGGGCCTACGAAAAGCTCAAGGCCGCCACCCGCGGCCAAGCGGTGACGCGCGCGGCGCTGCACGAATTGATTGAGACGCTGGACATTCCGGCTGCCGACAAGGCGCGCCTGCTGGCGCTCACCCCGGCCGACTACACCGGCTTGGCCGAGGCGCTGGCGCGGCGGGCCTAAGGTACCTGATGCGGGCCTGATGCGGCCCTGACGGGGGTTGCGATGGGATGGCGCGGCTGGCGGGGATCGAACCCACGACCCTCGGCTTCGGAGGCCGATACTCTATCCACTGAGCTACAGCCGCGCAGAACCTCACATTCTAGCAGCCACCGGCGGGGCTTGGCTAGAAAACCGCTCTCAGCGTGTGCTAGAATAACGCCAGTGGCCCGGTAGCTCAGTTGGTAGAGCAGCGGACTGAAAATCCGCGTGTCGGCAGTTCGATTCTGCCCCAGGCCACCACCATTCAACGCTCAACTGTCCTCGGTTGGGCGTTTTGTTTTTCCTGGCCATCGGATAGACCGCCATCCCGTCCTCGCTGGCTTGCGCCAGAGCGGTCTTTATGGTTTCGGTCAGCTCAAGTTCCGCCGCAGATCACTGACGAGCTGACCCCAGCGCCGCCCCTCGGCAGCGATGAAGAAATCGAATTCGGCCGCCGTGCCGCCGACCCACTCGAGGCCTTGCGTGGCTGCGCGTGCGCGTTTTGTACAGCTCGGCGGCTAGGTGCTTGAGGGTGCCCATGCCAGCCGAGGACGCGTTCAGCGAACCCGGCCGCGATCAAGCCCGAGGCACCGGGGCGGTTCTCGACCACCACCGTTTGCTGAAGCGTGCGCGGCAGGTGCTCGGCGATCAAGCGCACCAGCAGGTCGACCGAGCCGCCGGGCGGCACCGGCACCAGCAAGGCCGGCTGCATGATTCAGGCGACAACTGTCTTGATACGCGCCGATACCCTAGCGTGCCCTCAAGGAAAGAGCAGCTTGTGCTGGATGCGGGACTTTTCGAACGCATGGCAGACTGCCATTTGAGCCAGCACGCGGTCAAGGTCGTCGTAGTTGAATGCAGCCGTCCAGGCGTGGATGTGCTGCATGGCTTGTACAAAGGGTGCCGGGTCGCCCTGCCGGGTGAGCGCGCGCAGGCAGTCCAGGTACTCTTCCCGAAAAAGCGTCGGAATGATGAGGCGACTGGCCCCCACCACCGAAAGTTCGGCGTTCATCACGAGTCGCGCCAGCCGACCATTTCCATCGGTGAAGGGGTGTACCTCGGCGACGAGAAACATGGCCAGCAGTGCGCGGGCCATGCCAGCGGGTACTGTGGGCAGCAGTTTTGAGCCCTCTACAAGGGTGCCTCGCACCAGTCGAGGCGCCACGAACTCGGTGTTGCCGGCGCGGTTGGCTTGTGTCTTGAACTCCCCGGGCCCCACTTCCGGTCGCTCGGCCATTTGGTCGCGGTGCCTGTCTCGCAATTGGTGGAGCACGGGCTCGCCCACGCCCAAGGTCTGGTTGGCCCATCCCGGGTTGACTGCCTGGCGGAACACGCCCAGCACGTCGTGGGAGTCTTTGGGGCGCGTGGTGATGGGGCGACCTTGGAGCACAAACCCCCGGGCGTCCTGGACGTCGAATTCGGTGCCTTCGATGAAGTTGCTGAAGTACGACTCCAAGAAGGCAAAGTTGACCCTGGCTTGGTCGGTGGTGGCGACAGCCGCAGCTTGCTTCAACGGACTGGCCCGCAGGTGGGCGGCGAGTTTCTCCAGCAAGGCCAGGCGGTTTGCGTCGTAGGGCGGGGCGGCAGCAAGGCCCTTGCCGGCTTGTGTTTGCATGTCGGCTTGGCGAGTGCCTAGGATGGCGCCGATAAGCTCGTCGAGCAGGACTTGTTCCCGTTGCAGGCCAAGGCCTGGCGCCAAGTCGCGGGCCTGTTCGCGCAAGTGGTTCAGAACCTCTTCTCCGCGTGCTTCGCAAGTCTCGATGAGGCGCCTCTCCACTTCGACCCTCCCCACCGACTTCTGAACCTGGCCCCGCGTGATGGACAGGTTCTCTAGCAGCATGCGCGGCAGCGACGGGTAGTAGAGCTCGCGTCCCATCATCGGCGTATCGCCTTGACTGGCTCCCGGCCCCTGGATGAGTTGTACGGTCATCCCAGGCAGCGCGACGCGCTTGGTGTAGGTGTAGGTCAGGTGCATCACCCCGTCGTGAGGCACACCACCGTAGAAAGCGCTTTTGGGACCCACCACGGCCCCGGGGTACAGGGCGGCGAGCAGTCGGATTCGCTCGCGCGCCACGAGGCCTGGCCAGCTCGCTTCTGGCCACGGGGTCAGCACGCCGGCGGCGATGCGGTGCAACTGACCGGCTTTGAGTTGGCGCTGTGCCGCACGCACCTCGGCAGCTGCCATCTCGGCGTAGAGCAGCAGTTCGCCTGTCGGTTTTTTTGCAAGAGAGGCCATGGTTGTGGCAGCGGCCGTCGTGATTTGTTGGGCTAGGCTGGTTTCGTGTCGTTTTCTTTGAGCTAAAGGATGGACGGGCCAGATTCTGTCGCCTATATTTTAATTTGAATGTCGGTGCGTCGCAAATATTTGTCTGTTACTTGAGCTCCGGCGACTTCATCTCTTGGAAGTACGTCTTCAGCGCAGCCTCGCGGTTGTAAGCGAACGTTTGCTTGAGGTCGTCGCGCTTGGCCACCGAGACCACAAAGCGAGACCGATTATCGATGGAGGCCATGGACCTTTGCTCCTGTTGGGGGAGCAGGGTCTAATTCTGCTGTTTAGCCTGTTCGCTACAGCAGCGCGAAGCACGGAAGCTTGCCACTCATTTGCCACTAAGGGCACCTGAAGCAAGCAATCCGCACTTGGCGTTGACTTGTAAGTGGCTGATTTACAAGGAAAATGTGGTCGGGGTGAGAGGATTCGAACCTCCGGCCTCTACGTCCCGAACGTAGCGCTCTACCAGGCTAAGCTACACCCCGTGTTGCACCTTGCAAGCGGCTCTTGCGCTAGGAGCGGCGCTCCAGCAGTGCAGTCGTCCATTGTATCAAAGCCTCGCGGCTGGGGCTGGGCGGCAGGGTTTGGGCGGCGGCCATGGCGCGTTGCGCTTGCGCTTGGGCGGCGCGGCGGGCGTCGGCCAGGCCGCCGCTGCGGCGCACGATTTCGATGATCTGGGGCAGGTGTTCGCTGTTGCCGTGCTCGATGGCGGTGCGGATCAGGGTGGCGTCGGCGGTGCTGCAGCGCTGCAAGGTGCAGATCAGGGGCAACGTGACCTTGCCTTCGCGCAGGTCGTCGCCCAGGCTCTTGCCCATTTCGGCCACATCGCCCTCGTAGTCGAGCACGTCGTCTATCACCTGAAAGGCGGCCCCGAGCGACTGGCCGTAGTCGGCGCAGTGGGCCTCGGTGGCAGCGTCGCTGCCCGCCAAAATGGCGGCCAGGCGTGCGCTGGCCTCAAACAGCTTGGCGGTCTTGGCGCGGATCACGCGCAGGTAGGCGGCTTCGTCGAGTGCGGCGTCGTGCATCTGCATCAGTTGCAGCACCTCGCCTTCGGCGATCACGTTGGTGGCGTCGGCCAGCACGTCCATGACGCGCATCAGGCCGGCTTGCACCATCATCTGGAAGGCGCGCGAGTAGAGGAAGTCGCCCACCAGCACGCTGGCGGCGTTGCCAAATAGGTGGTTGGCGGTGTCGCGGCCGCGGCGCAGGGCCGATTCATCGACCACGTCGTCGTGCAGCAAGGTGGCGGTGTGGATGAACTCGACCACCGCCGCCAGGCTGTGGCGGCGCGCATCGGTGCAGCCCAGCGCCTGACACATCAGCAGCAGCAGCGCCGGGCGCACCCGCTTGCCGCCGGCGCCGATGATGTAATTGGCCACCTCGCCAACCAAGGGGACTTCGCTGCCTAGCTGCTGGCGGATCACGCCATCGACCACTTGCATGTCGGCGGCAACCCGCTCCAAGGCGGTGGGGGTGGCTACGGTGGCGGTTGTGGGAGAGGCGCTCAATTGAAAGGGCAAGGTTGCGTATGAAGGTCGAACCGACGAATTATAGGTAGGGCCACCGCAACCCTGTTCGCAACCCTGTTTGCCGCAGGCACGGGTCGCAAGGGCCAAGAACGGCATGGCCTGATGCAGGCCAGAAAGAATGGGTCTATAATTTCTCACAAGTTTCGAGGAGCGTTGCAGCATCGGGCCAAATGGCGCCCGTGCGAGGCTCGAAACAGGCCGCCACCGCCTGGCTCGGTGGTCGGCCACCCCCTGCAACGACGCTCGCCCACTTCTCGTGCGGTGAGCGCTTTGGCGGCTCTGGCGGGCAGTGGTCTGATCAAACCTCTGTTGTTGGAACCTGTATGAACGCTGCCTTGAAAAACCCCGTCCTCGCCGACTGCGTGATCGCCGACATTGCTCTGGCCGAATGGGGCCGCAAAGAAATCCGCATTGCCGAAACCGAAATGCCGGGCCTGATGGCCATCCGCGAAGAATACGCCGCGCGCCAGCCGCTGGCCGGAGCCCGCATCACCGGCAGCCTGCACATGACGATCCAGACCGCCGTGCTGATTGAAACCCTGCAAGCGCTGGGCGCGCAGGTGCGCTGGGCCTCGTGCAACATTTTTTCTACCCAAGACCACGCCGCCGCCGCCATTGCCGCTGCGGGCACGCCGGTGTTTGCCTTCAAGGGCGAAACGCTGGAGCAGTACTGGGACTACACGCACCGCATTTTTGAGTTTGGCCCCGCCGGCGCAGCGGCCGAAGGCCCCAACATGATTTTGGATGACGGCGGCGACGCCACGCTGCTCATGCACCTGGGCCGCCAAGCCGAGCGCCACCCCGAGGTGCTGGCCAACCCCGGCAGCGACGAAGAGCGCATCCTGTTTGCCGCCATCCGCGCCAAACTGGCCGAAGACGCCACCTGGTACAGCCGCAAGGGCGCGCAGATCATCGGCGTGACCGAAGAAACCACCACCGGCGTGCACCGGCTCAAGGAAATGTCGGCCAAGGGCACGCTGCTGTTTCGCGCCATCAACGTCAACGACTCGGTCACCAAGAGCAAGTTCGACAACCTCTATGGCTGCCGCGAGTCGCTGGTTGATGGCATCAAGCGCGCCACCGATGTGATGATCGCCGGCAAGGTGGCCGTGGTGGCCGGTTATGGCGACGTGGGCAAGGGTTCGGCCCAGGCGCTGCGCGCGCTCTCGGCGCAGGTCTGGGTGACCGAGATCGACCCCATCAACGCGCTGCAAGCGGCCATGGAAGGCTACCGCGTGGTGACGATGGACTATGCCGCCGACAAGGCCGACATTTTCGTCACCGCCACCGGCAACAAGGGCGTCATCACCTATGGGCACATGGCGCGCATGAAAGACCAGGCGATTGTGTGCAACATCGGCCACTTCGACAACGAGATCGAGGTCACCGAGATCGAATCGCGCTGCCAGTGGGAGGAGATCAAGCCGCAGGTGGACCACGTGATCTTCCCCGATGGCAAGCGCATCATTCTGCTGGCCAAGGGGCGGCTGGTGAACCTAGGCTGCGGCACCGGGCACCCGAGCTTTGTGATGTCCTCGAGTTTTGCCAACCAGACCATCGCCCAGATCGAGCTCTACGGCCACCCAGACGGCTACGACGCTGGCAAGGTCTATGTGCTGCCCAAGCACCTGGACGAAAAAGTGGCGCGCCTGCACCTGAAAAAGGTCGGGGCCCAGCTCACCGAGCTCAGCGATGAGCAGGCGAGCTACATCGGGGTGCCCAAAAACGGCCCCTACAAGCCCGACAGCTACCGCTACTGAAGTGGGCCGGGTGGACGCCATGGCATTGCCGCTGAGTTTCGAGTTTTTCCCGCCCAAAACACCCGAGGGCGCGCTCAAGCTGCGTGCCGTGCGCCAGCAGCTCTACGCCCGCCAGCCCGAGTTTTGCTCTGTCACCTATGGCGCCGGGGGCTCCACGCAAGAGGGCACCTTTGCCACGGTGGCCGAAATTTTGGCCGAAGGGGTGCCGGCGGCAGCGCATTTTTCGTGCATCGGGGCGACTCGGGCCGGGGTGCGCGCGCAGCTTGGCCAGTTGCAGGGCATGGGGGTGCGCCGCTTGGTGGCCTTGCGCGGCGACATGCCCAGCGGCTACGGCTTGGGCGGCGAGTTCCAGTACGCCAGCGACCTGGTGGCCTTCATTCGGGCCGAGTTTGGCAGCGCCTTTGTGATCGAGGTGGCCGCCTACCCCGAGGTGCACCCGCAAGCGCGCTCGCCGCAGGCCGATTTGCAAGCCCTGCTGGCCAAGGTGCGCGCTGGCGCCGACAGCGCCATCACGCAGTACTTTTTCAACACCGACGCCTACTTTCGCTTCGTCGATGAGGCCTGCGCGCTGGGCATCGACATCCCCATCGTGCCCGGCATCATGCCCATCACCAACGCCAGCCAGTTGCTGCGCTTTTCTGACGCCTGCGGGGCCGAGGTGCCGCGCTGGATCCGGCTGCGGCTGCTGGGCTATGGCGACGACGTAGCCAGCATTCAGGCCTTTGGGCGCGAGGTGGTGGGCGATTTGTGCGAGCAGTTGCAACGGGCCGGGGTGCCGGGGCTGCATTTCTACACCATGAACCAGAGCGCACCCACGCTGGCGCTGTGCGAGCGGCTGGGCCGGTAGGGGAGTGCGGCGCGTCGGGTCTCAGGCGCGGCGCCTGAGGCTGAGCGGCCCGTACCACGCTTCCGAGCGCTGGCGGGTGTTGTTGGAGTCGGTCATCAGGCCAATGCCGTTCAGTCCGCTGGCGCCATCGCCAAAAGCGCGCGCGTAATCGGCCTGCACGTCGCGCACTTCCTCGTTCCAGCGCCCCAGCGTGGCCGGGCCCGAGCGCACCACCAGCAGCCGCACCCGGCTGGTGTTGGGGTCGTGTAGCACGGTGCCCACCGGGTTCGTGTTGTCCCACACATACATCAGGGTGGCGTGCGGCATCGGTTCGCCCGTCAGCAGCAGCGCCAGCTCCGACAGGGCCCGGTCGCGTGTCGTAAAGCCCATTCGGTCGCCGTCGAAAGTCAGGAGGATGCGCACCACCGCGTCATTGGTGTCGCGTTGGCTCAGGTTGCTTTTGGGGTTGAGCGCATCGACCCACCAAGAAAAGCGCAATTCGCCCCACTGGGCCGCGGGCAGTTGCACCCGCCGGCGTAACAGGCTGTTGTTGCCCTCGCACAGGGCGTGCACCGCGGGCCGACCTCGGTGTTCGGTGGCGTGGTAGCGCGTGGGGCTGCGGCCAGCAAAGGTCTGGTGCTCCCACGCGCTGGTGGCGGCTTCAACCAGGCTGCTGCGCGCCCAAGCGGAGTCTGCAAAATCCGGCCCTAGGCGGTGCGTGGGTTCGGCATCGGCATCGGCATCCGCCTCGGTGCCAGGGCGCAACCAAGCACAGCCGCTCAAAGCCGAGGCCGCTGCGGGCAGCCCCAAGCCCAGCCACAGGCTGCGCCGCAGCCAGTCACGCCGCGTGACCGCAGCCAAAGTTGGCGGGAGCTGATGCGGGGGCGAAGCAGGGCTGGGTTTGGGCATAGACCAAGAGCCTAGCAGACCCCTGTGTCAGGCCTATGGCCCTTGTTCCACCACCCACTGAGAGCCAGGGCCTTCTTTGAGGGCGGCGCAAACCCAGGGCAGCGCGCTGCGCCACTGCTCGGCCATGGCGTAGGGGGGGTTGATGAGGTGCATCGCGCTGGCGTGCAAGGGCGTGCGTGCTTGGCCGCGCGCCACCTCGGCGCTGCGCCCGCTCGCTATGGTCTGCCCGACATCGAGTTGCGCCAGCGCCCAAGGCCGCTGCAGGCGCGCGCACAAGGCCTTGAGTTTGCGCGCCAAGGCATGCGACTCGGGGCGCGCAATCACCGGGTACCACACTGCGTAGCAGCCGGTGGGGAAGCGCTCCAGCGCGCCTTCGAGGCAGTCGAGCACGGCTTGGTAGTCGGTTTTTAGCTCGTAGCTGGGGTCGATCAAGACCAGCGCACGCCGCGTCGGCGGCGGCAGCAGGGCGCGCAAGCCGGTAAAGCCGTCGCTGCGCCGCAGCTCGATTTGCTTGCCCCGCCCCAGGTCGGCCACGTTGCGCTCCAGCAGCCGCGCATCGGTGGGGTGGACTTCGAACAATTTGAGTTGGTCTTGCGCGCGCAACAGCGTCTGGCAAATCCAAGGCGAGCCGGGGTAGTGGCGCAGGCTGTCGTGGCCAAGGTTGTAGGATCGCACCAGATCGAGGTAGGCCTGCACCGCCGCCGGCACCGGCTGACCCTTTTGGCGCGCCGCCGCCGCCAAGCGCGCAATGCCGCGTTCCGACTCGCCCGAGGTGCGGGCCAGTTCTTGGTCGAGCCGGTACAGACCCGCGCCGGCGTGGGTGTCGGCGACCAGCAGGCCGACATCCTTTTGGGCCAGATACTGCAGGCAGGCCACCAGCGTCAGGTGTTTGAGCACATCGGCATGGTTGCCGGCATGAAAGGCGTGGCGGTAACTGAACATGGCTTGCATGGTAAACCACCGCGCGCCCTTCAGGTTGCCCTGCGTGAGAATTTGGGCTTGCATGGGATTGGTGTTTGGCGTTAGAATGGAGGGCTTCGCAGCGCTTTGGGTGTCCGCGGCGAAGGCTTTGCTGTGGCCTTAATGGGGCTGTGGCACGGCAAACCCACCTAAGAGGCGGCCATCAGAGCCGCACCGACCGTGGAAAAGACACCTGCCAAACCCGCTTTATCAGAGCAAACTCATGACCAAAACCTTCAGCGCCAAACCGGCCGAGGTGGTGCACGAGTGGTTTGTGATTGACGCCACCGACAAGGTGCTCGGACGTGTTGCCAGCGAAGTGGCACTCCGGTTGCGCGGCAAGCACAAGGCCATTTACACCCCTCACGTGGACACGGGCGATTTCATCGTCATCGTCAACGCGGCCAAACTCAAAGTCACGGGCAACAAGGCCCTCGACAAAATCTATTACCGCCACTCGGGTTTCCCGGGCGGTATCTACGGCACCAACTTTCGCGACATGCAGGCCAAGCACCCCGGCCGCGCGCTCGAAAAAGCGGTCAAGGGCATGCTGCCCAAAGGCCCGCTGGGTTACGCCATGATCAAAAAGCTCAAGGTCTATGGCGGTGCCGAGCACCCTCACAGCGCCCAGCAACCCAAAGTGTTGGACATTTAAGGAGCGCACATGATAGGTGAATGGAACAATGGCACCGGCCGTCGCAAATCCAGCGTCGCCCGCGTGTTCCTTAAAAAAGGCACGGGTCAGATCACGGTCAATGGCAAGGACATCCAAGCCTTCTTCGGCCGTCAGACCTCGATCATGATCGCCCGCCAGCCCCTGTTGCTGACCGGCAACGAGCAAGCCTTCGACATCCAGGTGAATGTGCATGGCGGCGGTGAATCCGGCCAAGCCGGTGCGGTGCGCCACGGCATCACACGCGCCCTGATCGACTACGACGCCACGCTCAAGCCCGTGCTGAGCGCAGCTGGCTACGTGACGCGCGATGCGCGCGAAGTGGAGCGCAAAAAGGTCGGTCTGCGTTCGGCACGCCGGCGCAAGCAGTTCTCCAAGCGCTGACACGCGCCCCAGCGCATGCTTGGCTGCATGCGCTCTGCATCAAACCGCCCTTTGGCCACAAGCCGGGGGCGGTTTTTTTGCGCTTGCACTGCGAGGTGGGTGGGTCAGCAAAAACCCCGGCCCCCGCGCAGGCAATCCCCTTTTGTGTGCAATCTTGAGTCTTTTGCTTTAGTATTGCAGCACAGGTTTTTACATCGGAATACGCACCATGAGCGAAGTCGCAGAACGCCCCGCCACCGAAATGCCCGCCCCCTTTGTTTTCACCGACAGCGCGGCGGCCAAGGTCGCTGATTTGATCGCCGAAGAGGGCAACCCCGATTTGAAGCTGCGCGTGTTCGTGCAAGGCGGCGGCTGCTCGGGTTTTCAGTACGGTTTCACCTTCGACGAAGTGGTGAACGAAGACGACACCACCATGAGCAAAAACGGCGTCAGCCTGCTGATCGACGCCATGAGCTACCAGTACCTGGTGGGCGCCGAGATCGACTACAAAGAAGATCTGCAAGGGGCCCAGTTCGTGATCAAAAACCCCAACGCCACCACCACCTGCGGCTGCGGATCGAGCTTCAGCACCTAAAAGCAGCGCGCAGCGGGCGGGCCTACTAGGCGGGGTAGATCGCGCCCAGCACACGCGGCCCGCTGGCCCCGGTGACACTGGGCACATTGCCCGTTTTCCCCTCGATGGCTTGCAACGCCAGCCACGCAAAGGCGGCCGGCTCAACCCAGTGCGCGGGCCAACCAGCGGCCTCGCTGGGCTGCACCGCTGAGCCGGGCAGTTCTTCGGCCAGCAGGCGCATCAGGTAGCCGTTGCGGCTGCCACCACCACAAACCCAGACCTGTTGCGGACCTTGGGCGCCCCAGTCCAAGCCCTGCGCCGCTCCAGCGATGCTGCGCGCCGTCAAGCGCGTCAGGGTGGCCTGCACGTCGGCCGGGGGCAGCGCAGCAAAGCCGCGCAGGCGCTCGGCCAGCCAGTCGGCATGAAAGAGGTCGCGCCCCGTGCTTTTGCAGCCGCGCTGCTGAAAATACGGCTCTTCGAGCAAGTGCACCAGAAGATCGGGCCGCTCGCGCCCACTGGCGCCCCAGGTGCCGTCGCGGTCGAACCAGGCCCCGGTGTGGCGCTGGCACCACAGGTCGAGCAGCGCGTTGCCGGGCCCGCTGTCGAGGCCATACACGGCGCCGCTGGCGGTGAGTGCGGTCAGGTTGGCAATGCCGCCGATGTTGAGCACCAGCACCGACTGCCCTTTGCACCCAAAGATGCGCTGGTGAAAGGCGGGCACCAGGGGTGCGCCTTGGCCGCCCGCGGCCACATCGCGGCTGCGAAAATCCGCCACCACGGCAATGCCGGTGCGCTCGGCCAGCAGCGCCGGCTGGTTGATTTGCAAGGTGTAGGGGTGTGAGATGCCCGGCCCCGGTGGGCGGTGGCGCACGGTTTGGCCGTGCGCCCCGATGGCGCGCACCTGTGCGGCGGCCAAGCCGCTGGATTGCAGCAACTGCGCCACCACGTGGGCGTAGCGCTCAGCCAGTTGGCCGGCGGCAACGGCGGCAAGGTGTAGCTCGTCGGGGCCACTTTGGTTGAGGCCCAGAAAGGCCAGGCGCAAGCCATCGGGCAGGTCGGAACTGGCTGCGGCCAGTACACGGTGGCTGTGGTCGGCGCCGGATTCGAGCAACACCCCGTCGATGCCGTCGAGCGAGGTGCCCGACATCAGGCCGATGGTGTAGGTGCTCATGCCGCCAAACCTTGGCCAAGGCGCAAACCCCGGCAGGCCGATCTTATTGGGCGCTGGCCTGCACCAGGGTCGAGGCGGCCGCGAGTTTTTGCCTCATGTCGGCAGCGGCTTGCTGGAACGCCGGCCGCACCGCAGCCGACAGCGGCTCGCTGCCGCCGCCTTCGGCCACCAGCAGCAAGGGGTCGCGGTGGATGCCGTTCAGGCGGTATTCAAAGTGCACGTGCGGGCCGGTGCAGACGCCGGTGCAACCCACTTGGCCGATGTGCTGGTTTTGGGCCACGCTCTGGCCTTTGCGCACGTCGATGCGGTTCAGGTGGGCGTAGACGGTGACGATGTGGTTGCGGTGCTGGATGAACACCACGTTGCCAAAGCCGCGTTGGCTGCCGGCAAACTGCACCACGCCGTCGCCGACGCTGCGCACCGGGGTGCCGGTGGGGGCCGGAAAATCGACCCCCAAGTGCGGGCGGCGCAAGCCCGTGACGGGGTGAAAGCGCAAGCCAAAGCCGCTGCTGATGCGTGAAAACTCCAGCGGCGAGGCCAAGAAAGCGCGCCGCGTGCTGTCGCCCTCAAAGGTGAAGTAGGCCCCGGGCTGGCCCGGGGCCTCGAACCACAGCACCTGGTGCGCGCGGCCCTTGTTGACGAATTCGGCGCTCAGCAGCCGCCCGTAGCGCAGCAGCTCGCCTTCGGCCTCGATGGCTTCATAGACCACGCGGAAGGAGTCGCCGCGTTGCAGGTCGCGCCGGAAATCGATCTGGCCCGAAAAAATATCGGCCAGTTGGGATGCCACCAAGTCGGGCAGGTCGGCCGCTTCGGTGGCAGCAAACAGGGTGCTGCGGATGGTGCCACTGGCCACGCGCACCGAGCGCTGGGGTTCGCCTTGGTCGATGCGGGCCACAAAGCCGTTGCCGCTGCGCTCGACCAGCAAGCGCTGGTAGGTGTCGGCTTGGTTGCTGGGCAGCCAGCGCACACTCAGGCGCAGCAAACGTTGGTCGTCGTCGGTTTCGGCGCGCACCAGCTTGCCGGCCGGGCCGCGCATCAGCACCGCCGCATCGGGGTGGCTGCGCAAGAACTGTTGCGCGGCGCTGTCGCTCACGCCCAAGCGCTCCAGCAGGCTTTGCACGGTGTCGTTGCGGCGCGTGACGTCGGTTCGAAACAGCACGAAGGGCACGGGCGCTTGCAGCTCGGCGGCGGTGCCAGCGGTGGCCGCAGGCCCTGCCGGCAGTTGCGCCGCCAGCGCGGCGTGCGGCACCGGTTCAACCACTTGCAGCACGGGCCGCTCGGAGATTTGCGCCTCCAACGGGGCCACGCCAAAGGCGGTGACGCCGGTTCCGAGCAATATGGCGCCCAAGCCAGCCACGAAATGCTTGGGGTATTGTTGCAAGATAAATTTGATCTGCTGGGCCAGTTCGTTCATTCAGGGTCAAGATCTGAGCCGGTCTGCGCGCAAAGGGGAGCGCACAGGCTGGGCGGACTAGGGGCAGGGCGCCATGAATTGGCGCAACTGAAAGCCGGATTGGGAGGCCGTGCCATGGGGCCACCGCATAAAACAGGAGCCAAGCCACAGCGCGCCGACTAAAATCCGGCCACGAATTGCGCGCCAGTATAACGCGCCGGCCGAGTCCGGCCATCTGTAGAAACCCGAATGATCCAAGCCACCCCCCCCACCGCTGCCGCCACGCGCACCGGCGCCACCCCAGCTGCACCCAGCGCAGCGCCCCTGTGCGAAGCCGTGCAGCACGCCCTGGCCGTGACGCGGCGCGGCTGCGAGGAGCTCATCCCCGAGGCCGACTGGGTGCAAAAATTGCAGCGCAGCCAGGCCAGCGGCCAGCCGCTGCGCATCAAGCTCGGGCTGGACCCGACTGCGCCCGACATCCACTTCGGCCACACCGTGGTGCTCAACAAGCTGCGCCAGTTGCAGGATTTGGGGCACACGGTGATCTTTCTGATCGGCGATTTCACCAGCCTAATTGGCGACCCCTCCGGACGCAACAGCACCCGGCCGCCGCTGACACCCGAGCAGATCCAGGCCAACGCCCAGACCTACTACCAACAGGCCAGCCTGGTGCTGGACCCGGCCAAAACCGAAATCCGCTACAACAGCGAGTGGAGCCTGGCGCTGGGCTCGATGGGCATGATCGAGCTGGCGGCCAAATACACCGTGGCGCGCATGATGGAGCGCAACGACTTTCACCAGCGCTACACGGCGGGCAGCCCGATCAGCGTGCACGAGTTTTTGTACCCGCTGATGCAGGGCTACGACTCGGTGGCGCTCAAAGCCGACCTGGAGCTGGGCGGCACCGACCAAAAGTTCAACCTGCTCATGGGCCGCCACTTGCAGGCCGAGTACGGCCAGGAGCCGCAGTGCATCCTCACCATGCCCTTGCTCGAAGGGCTGGACGGGGTGGAGAAGATGAGCAAATCCAAGGGCAACTACATCGGCATCGGCGAAGCGGCCAACAGCATGTACGCCAAGGTGCTGAGCATTTCCGACGAGCTGATGTGGCGCTGGTTTACCCTGCTGTCGTTCCAGTCCGAGGCGCAGATCGCGGCGCTGCGCGCCGAAGTCGCTGCCGGGCGCAACCCCAAAGACGCCAAGGTGCAACTGGCGCTGGAACTGACCACGCGCTTTCACAGCGCGGCGGCGGCGGCGGCGGCGCAGCAGGACTTCATTAACCGCAGCCAAGGTGGCGTGCCCGATCAAATCCCCGAGCTGGCGCTGGCCGGCGCGCCGCTGGGCCTTGCGGTGCTGCTCAAGTCCGCCGGGCTGGCCCCGTCGAGCAGCGAAGCGAACCGCCTGATCGACGGCGCCGGGGTGCGCGTCGATGGTGCCGTGGTCAGCGACAAGGGCCTGCGCCTGGCTGCGGGCACTTATGTGCTGCAAGTGGGCAAACGCAAGTTCGCCCGCGTCACGCTTTCTTGATCCCTGCTGGCAATTCCTTCCTGCTCCTGATTGGTCCCCCCTCCCGTGTACGACAACCCACTATCTGCCGCCCAAGCGCCCAGCCGCACCGGCGCCCCCAACGCCGACTCCCTGCGGCCACCACCCGGCCCCATGCTGCTGTCGGGGCTGGAGCTGCTGCGCATCGACGAGCATTCGCTGTTCGTCAACATCGGCGAGCGCACCAACGTCACCGGCTCCAAAGCCTTTGCGCGCCTGATTCTGGAGGGGCGCTTCGAGCAGGCGCTGGCGGTGGCGCGCCAGCAGGTGGAAAACGGGGCCCAGATCATCGACGTCAACATGGACGAAGCCATGCTCGACAGCCGGGCCGCCATGGTGCGTTTTTTGAACCTCATGGCCGGCGAGCCCGACATCGCCCGGGTGCCGGTGATGATCGACTCCTCCAAGTGGGAGGTGATCGAGGCCGGGCTCAAGTGCGTGCAGGGCAAGGGCATCGTGAACTCGATCAGCCTCAAAGAGGGCGAGGCCGAATTCAAGCGCCAGGCGCGGCTGGTGCGCCGCTACGGTGCCGCCGCCGTGGTGATGGCCTTTGACGAGCAGGGCCAGGCCGACACCATGGCGCGCAAGACCGAAATTTGTGCGCGCGCCTACCGCATCCTAGTCGATGAGGTGGGTTTTCCGCCCGAAGACATCGTGTTCGACCCCAACATCTTCGCCGTGGCCACCGGCATTGCCGAGCACGACAACTACGCGGTCGATTTCATCGAGGCCACGCGCTGGATCAAGGCGCACCTGCCGGGGGCCAAGGTCAGCGGCGGGGTGAGCAATGTGAGCTTTAGCTTTCGCGGCAACGACCCGGTGCGCGAGGCCATCCACACCGTGTTTTTGTACCACGCCATTCGCGCCGGGCTGGACATGGGCATCGTCAACGCCGGCATGGTCGGCGTCTATGACGAGCTGGCCCCGGATCTGCGCCAGCGCGTCGAAGACGTGGTGCTCAACCGCCGCCCTGACGCCACCGAGCGCCTGCTCGACATCGCTGACAGCGTGCGCGGCGCGGCGCGCGACGACAGCGCCAAAAACGCCTGGCGCTCCCTGCCGCTGCGCGAGCGCCTCACGCACGCGCTGGTGCATGGCCTCAACGAGCACATCGAGGCCGACACCGAAGCCCTGTGGCAGCAGATGCGCGCCGAGGGCTTGCGGCCGCTGCACCTGATCGAAGGCCCGCTGATGGACGGCATGAACGTGGTCGGCGACCTGTTCGGCGCCGGCAAGATGTTCCTGCCGCAGGTGGTCAAGAGCGCGCGCGTGATGAAGCAGGCGGTGGCGCACCTGATGCCGGCGATTGAAGAAGAAAAACGCCAGGCCTTGGCGCTAGGCGGTGCCGAGCCGCGCGCCCAGGGCAAGATCGTGATCGCCACCGTCAAGGGCGATGTGCACGACATCGGCAAAAACATCGTCACCGTGGTGCTGCAATGCAACAACTTCGAGGTGGTGAACATGGGCGTGATGGTGCCCTGCCACCAGATTCTGGCCAAGGCTAAAGAGGTGGGGGCCGAGATTGTGGGCCTGTCGGGCCTGATTACGCCCAGCCTGGAAGAAATGCAGTACGTGGCGGCCGAGATGCAAAAGGACGCCTATTTCGAGCAACACGGCGTGGCGCTGATGATCGGCGGCGCCACCACCAGCCGAGTCCACACGGCGGTGAAAATTGCCCCGCACTACAGCGGCCCGGTGGTCTATGTGCCCGATGCCTCGCGCAGCGTGGGCGTGGCGCAAAACCTGCTGGGCCAGGGGCGCAGCGCCTTCGTGGCCGAGCTTGGCAGCGACTACGAGCGCGTGCGCCAGCAGCACGCCAACAAAAAGAAAACCCCGCTGGTGTCGCTGGCGCAAGCGCGTGCCAACAAGGCCGCGCTCGACTGGGCCGCCTACGCCCCGGCGCGGCCCAAGTTCATCGGCCGGCGCGTGTTCAAAAACCTGGACTTGGCCGAGCTGGCGCGCTACATCGACTGGGGTCCGTACTTCCAGACTTGGGATTTGGCCGGCCCCTACCCCGCCATCCTCGACGACGAGCTGGTGGGCGAGCAAGCGCGCAAGGTCTATGCCGATGCGCAGGCCATGCTGAAAAAAATCGTTGAAGGCCGCTGGCTCACGGCCAACGCGGTGCTGGGCCTGTACCCGGCGCAGGCGCTGGGCGACGACGACATCGCGCTCTACCCCGACGAAGCGCGCCAGACCCCGGCGCTGGTTTGGTACGGCTTGCGCCAGCAGAGCGAAAAACCGGTGATCGACGGGGTGCCGCGCCCGAACCGCTGCCTGGCCGATTTCGTGGCCCCGCAGGGCAGCGGGGTGGCCGACTACGTGGGCGCCTTTGCCGTCACGGCGGGCATCGGGGCCGAGGCGCGCGCCGCCGCCTTCGAGGCCGCGCACGACGACTACCAGGCCATCGTGCTCAAGGCGCTGGCGGACCGGCTGGCCGAAGCCGCCGCCGAATACCTGCACCGGCGCGTGCGCACCGAGCTCTGGGGCTACGCCGCGCAAGAAGATTTAAGCCTGCAGCAACTCATCGCCGAGCAGTACCGGGGCATACGCCCGGCCCCGGGCTACCCGGCCTGCCCCGACCACACCGTCAAGCGCGAGCTGCTGGCGCTGCTGGGCAGCGAGGAAATTGGCCTGGGCCTGACCGAGAGCCTGGCCATGACGCCCGCCGCCAGCGTGTGCGGCTTGTACCTGGCGCACCCGCAGAGCCAGTATTTCAACGTCGGGCCCATCGGGCGCGACCAACTGGCCGAGCAGGCGCGCCGCCGCGGCATGAGCGAAGCCGAGTTGGCGCGCTGGCTGGCGCCCAATCTTTGAGGCGACGCCAATGGGGCGGGGCCAGCGAGGCCCTGCCACCGCCTCAAAGCGCGCAGTGGGCGCGCACCTCGTCGATGCTGCTCAGGCCTTGCAGCACCTTCAAAATGCCGTCTTGGCGCAGGGTGCGCAGCCCGCCGCCGATCTGCGCCGCCTCCTGCAGCGCCTCTGAGGGCGCTTTGCGCTGAATCAGGCGGCGCAAGGGGGCATCGATGAGCAGCAGCTCGTGCACCCCCACGCGGCCCTTGTAGCCGGTCTGGTCGCAGGCTGGGCAGCCGCTGGCGTGGCGCCTGAGCAGCTGTCCATCTTGGCCATAGTCTTGCAGCCACTGCGCGCGCAACTCGGCCTTGCCAGGGCGCAGGGCCTCGGGCAGCACGTGCAGGTAGTCCTCTAGCAGCTCGTTGATCCAGGCTTCGTCGGCCGGTTCGCTGCGCACACAGCCCTTGCACCAGCGCCGCACCAGCCGCTGCGCCAACACCGCCGCCAGTGCATCGGCAAAGTTGAACGGGTCCATCCCCATATCGAGCAGGCGCACCACGGTCTCGGGGGCGCTGTTGGTGTGCAGCGTGGAAAACACCAAATGCCCGGTGAGCGAGGCCTCGATCGCCATCTGGGCCGTTTCGCCGTCGCGGATCTCGCCCACCATGATGATGTCGGGGTCGGCACGCAGAAAGGCGCGCAGCGCCTTGGCAAAGGTCCAGTCGATCTTGGGGTTGACCTGCACCTGGCGCAGGTCGGGGTTGCTGATCTCGACCGGGTCTTCGGCGGTCCAGATCTTGCGGTCCGGCGTGTTGATGTGCTGCAGCAGCGAGTGCAGCGTGGTGGTCTTGCCCGAACCCGTGGGGCCCACGCACAGCACCATGCCGTGCGGGCGCGCCACAGCGGCCTGCAATTGGCGCAGGTTGGCGGGTGTGAGGCCGAGCTGTTCCAGCGGCAGCGGCTTGGCCGAGGAGAGCAGGCGCAGCACCACGTCTTCGGCGCCGCCGGTGGTGGGGATGGTGGCCACGCGCAATTCCAGCTTGTGCGCGGGCGAGAACTTGGCAAAGTCGATCTTGCCGTCTTGCGGCTTGCGGCGCTCTGAGATGTCGAGGTCGCACATCACCTTGATGCGCCCGATGATGGCGTTGCGGTAGCCCGATGGCAGCTCCATCAGGGGGCTCAGGCGCCCGTCTTTGCGCAGCCGGATGCGCACCTTGCGCTTGCTGGCAAAGGTCTCGATGTGGATGTCGGAAGCCCCTTGGCCATGGGCTTCGATGATGATGCTGTTGATGAGTTTGACCAGCGAGTTGTCAGACTGTTCGATCGCGGCGCTGCTGGGGTCGGCGTCATCGCGCGCCTCTTGCTCCAGCGATTCGAGCAGTTTGTCGGAGCTGGTGGCGGCAAAGTCACCGCCGGCCGCCACCGCCGCTTGGGCGTCATCGAGGCCAAAACGGGCGTAGGCCTCGTTGATGCCCTGCACCCCCAGCGGGGTGCTTGCCAGCGTCGCCAGCACCTTGGCTTGCAACAGGAAATCGAGTTCTTCGAGCATGCCGCGCCGCGACGGGTCATCGGTGGCCACGACCACGGTGCCGCTGTGCCACAACAAAGGCAACACGCGGTGTTTGCGCGCCAGCGCGATTGGCACCCGGCGCAGCGCCTCGGGATCGATGGGGAAGCGGGCCAGATCGACCACCGGGTAGCCCATTTTGCGGGCCAGCGCAAGGCGCAAATCGTCGCGCGACAACAGCCCGCTTTGCACCAGCAGCTCGCCCAGCGGCACGCTGCGTTCGTTTTTCTGGCGCTCCAGCGCGTCTTGCAGTTGCTCGGGGGTGATGAGCCCAAGCGCGGTCAGCGCTTCGCCGATGCGCACCATGGGCATGCGCGCCTGCTCTTCCAGCGCCTGCAGCAACTGCTCGGGCTTGACCACTTCCTTGAGCACCAGATAGTCGCCCAATTTGCGGTTGCGCAACTGTTCTTGCTCGCGTGCAGCCTGTTCGACCTGCTCGGTGGTGACGGCGTGTTGTTCGACCAATACCTGGCCAATGCTCTCCCCGACCCGTATCTGGCGCACCATGTGCGCGGGCAGGAACACCCGTTGCACCCGGTCGTGTTCGTCGAGCGGTATAAAAAGGAACACGCCGGCGGCCGACTCGAGGTGTCCAATCGTTGTGCCGGTGAGCGCCGTGCCGTCGCTCAGTTCCAAGGCATAGGGCAGGCGCGGACGGAAATCGAGCAAGTCGTCGGCGCTGGCGGCCGCGTGGCTATGGGCCTCTGCAGGGGCGCCACCGAGGCGTTGCGGCAGGGGCGCCAGCGGCTGCGTCAGGGTGATGCGGCGAAACATGCCGAAGCGCAGCGGCATGATGGCGCGCGAGGGCGGTAATTGGATATGGGCCACGCCGGACGGTAGGTCCAGTCCCATCAGCCGGCAAGGGCGCACCTGTCCGTTGCTGCCCTCGACTTGGCAGTCTAGGCCCGGGGCATCCGGTGCATGGCTGCCGTTTTCATCGCTGCCGTAGCTGGCGTAGGGTGGGGTGGGCCAACGCAGCGGCAACAGGCCGTCCCGCGCCACCACAAGGGGATCGGCTGATGCAGCGGCTAGGGGATCCATGGTCAGGTTTCTGGGTGTTTTGTCGGGTTTATCATCTTGCGCGCAGCAATTATGCGGCAACTTCAAATCTGCCCCGGCTGGCGGTATTGCACCGCTTCGGCCAGATGCGCGCTTAGGATGCTGTCGCTGGCGGCCAAGTCGGCGATGGTGCGCGCCACCCGCAGCGCACGGTGGGTGGCGCGGCCCGACCAGCCGAGCCGACTGGCCGCTTGTTGCAGCAGTTGGGCGGCTGCGGGCTCCAGTGCCGCATGGCGTTGCAAGTCGGGGCCGTGCAGGGCTTGGTTGGCGTGGCCTTGGCGCTGCAGCGCCCGCTGGCGCGCCTGCACCACGCGCCCGCGCACCGCCGCGCTCGATTCGGCAGCGGCGTGTTCAAGCAACTGCTGCGGCGGCAGCAGCGGCACCTCGACGTGCAGGTCGATGCGGTCCAGCAAGGGGCCGCTGAGCTTGCCTTGGTAGCGCAGCACCTGGTCGGGGGTGCAGCGGCAGTTGCGGTGGCTGGCCCCCAGGTAGCCGCAGGGGCAGGGGTTCATGGCCGCCACCAGTTGGAAGCGGGCCGGAAAATCGGTCTGGCGCGCCGCGCGTGAGATGCGAATCTGCCCGCTCTCGAGCGGCTCGCGCAAGGCCTCGAGGGCGGCGCGTGGGAACTCGGGCAGTTCGTCCAAGAACAGCACCCCTTGGTGCGCCAGCGAAATCTCGCCCGGCCGGGGCGGGTTGCCGCCACCCACCAGCGCGGTGGCGCTGGCGCTGTGGTGCGGCGCGCTAAAGGGCCGTTGGCCCCAGTGCTCGGGCCGAAAGCGCCCGGCCAGCGAAGCCACCGCCGCCGCTTCCAGCGCCTGCTGGTCGTCCAGAGCCGGCAAGATGCCGGGCAGGCGCTGCGCCAGCATCGACTTGCCCGAGCCCGGCGGGCCGCTCATGAGCAGGCTGTGCGCGCCCGCTGCGGCGATCTCGAGCGCCCGCCGCGCCCCGGCTTGGCCCTTTACATCGGCCAAATCGGGCAGGTCGAGGGGCTGCACCGCCGCCGTGCCCTGCAACAAGGCCCAGCCATCGGCGTGCGGGGGCTCGGGCAGCGCCGCACCGGCGGGCGCAAAGCGCTGCACCACATCGAGCAAATGGTGCGCCCGGTACACGCGCGCTTGGCGCACCAAGGCGGCTTCTTCGGCGCTGCCCGGAGGCAGCACCAAAGCGGTGCATGGCGACTGCCCCGCGCCATGGCTGCGCAAAAAAGCCAAGCCCATGCACAGCGCACCCCGGATCGGGCGCAAGGCGCCGCTGAGCGAGAGCTCGCCGGCAAATTCGTAGCCGGCCAGCGCGGCGCCGTCGATCTGGCCGCTGGCGGCCAGAATGCCGAGCGCAATCGGCAAATCGAAGCGCCCCGACTCTTTGGGCAGATCGGCCGGCGCCAGGTTGACTGTGATGCGCTGGTTGTGCGGCCAATCGAGCCCGGCGTTCAAAATGGCCGAGCGCACCCGCTCGCGCGCCTCCTTCACCTCGGTATCGGCCAGCCCCACCAGCGTCAGGCTGGGCAGGCCGTTGGCCAGATGCACTTCCACGCTCACCGGCAAGGCGTCTAGCCCCACCAGCGTGCGGCTTTGAACCACGCACAAACCCACGTTCACTCCCTTTGGTTGCAGGCCACGGCAAGGCGCCGGTGCCTGGTCGCTGGTCTTGTTGGCCCGATTGCACCGATTTGGTGCGCTGCCCGCCCAGCCCTGCGGCCCCAGTGTAGCGGCTGCCCAGTGCAGCCACCTTGTAGGGCAGGCTGTGCAGCGCTTGGATGGGTTGGCACGCTATGTGCTTAAACGTTGCTGTGCAGACGGCCCAAGCTCCCAAGGTTTGGGCTGCAACACCCGCCGCTGGTCTGGCTGCAAGCCTGCCCAGCCCCTTTATCGAATCAGGCAGAAAGGTTGAATATGAAACTGGTCACTGCGATCATCAAACCCTTCAAGCTCGACGAGGTGCGCGAAGCGCTCTCAAGTCTGGGTGTGCAGGGCATCACCGTCACCGAAGTCAAGGGCTTTGGGCGCCAAAAAGGCCACACCGAGCTCTACCGTGGGGCCGAGTACGTGGTCGATTTCCTGCCCAAGGTCAAGGTCGATGCGGCTGTGGCCGACGAGCTGGTCGAGCGCGTGATCGAGGTCATCGAGAGCGCTGCCCGCACCGGCAAGATCGGCGACGGCAAGATTTTTGTGTTCCCACTGGAGCAGGTGGTGCGCATCCGCACCGGCGAGACCGGCGCCCAAGCGCTCTGATCCTTTCAACCCTTTTTCAACCTCCGAGTACCAATCATGAAAAAGTATCTGCTCAGTTTGTGTGTGGGGCTGGGGCTCCTGCTGGGGGGCGCGGCGGCCATGGCCCAGGCCACCGACGCCGCCCCCGCTGCACCGGCCGTTGCGCCGATGATGGCCACCGAAGCGCCCGCCGCGCTCGCCCCGGTGGTTGAAGCCGCCGCCATGGCCGCAGCCGCCGAACCCGCTGCCGCACCGGCCACCGAGGCCGCCGCCGAACCCACCCCCAACAAAGGCGACGTGGCCTGGATGCTGGTGGCCACGCTGCTGGTGGTGATGATGGTCATCCCCGGTCTGGCGCTGTTTTATGGCGGCCTGGTGCGCAGCAAAAACATGCTCTCGGTGCTGATGCAAGTCACCGTGGTGTTTTCGCTCGTCATGGTGCTGTGGGCGGTGTATGGCTACAGCCTGGCTTTTGGGGGCGAGGGGCTGATCATCGCCAACCTCGATAAAGCCTTCCTGGCCGGCATCACCATGGACTCGGTTGCGGCCACCTTCACCGAAGGCGTGGTGATCCCAGAGCTGATCTTTGTGGCGTTCCAAGCCACCTTTGCCGGCATCACCTGCGCCATCATCGTGGGCGCCTTTGCCGAGCGCATCAAGTTCAGCGCGGTGCTGATCTTCACCACGCTCTGGTTCACCTTTAGCTACATCCCGGTCGCGCACATGGTGTGGGGCTCCGGCGGCTACCTGATCGGGCTGGGCAAAATGGACTTTGCCGGCGGCACCGTGGTGCACCTTAGCGCAGCCGTGGCGGCTTTGGTGGGCGCTTACGTGATCGGCAAGCGCATCGGCTACGGCAAAGAAGCCATGGCCCCGCACAGCCTGGCTTTGACCATGGTCGGGGCGGCGCTGCTGTGGGTGGGCTGGTTTGGTTTCAACGCCGGTTCGGCGCTGGAAGCCAACAGCAACGCCGCACTGGCCTTCCTCAACACCCTCATCGCTACCGCTGCTGCCGTGCTGGCTTGGTGCGTGGGTGAGGCGCTGATCAAGGGCAAGGCTTCGATGCTGGGTGCCGCCTCGGGTGCCGTGGCTGGCTTGGTGGCCATCACCCCAGCCTGCGGCTATGTGGGGCCCATGGGCGCCATCGTGATCGGCCTGGCCGGCGGCTTCCTGTGTCTGTGGGGTGTGAACGGCCTCAAGAAGCTGCTCGGTGCCGACGACACGCTCGACGTGTTCGGCCTGCACGGCGTGGGCGGCATTGCGGGCGGTCTGCTGACGGCCGTGTTTGCCGCTCCCATGCTGGGTGGCATGAGCGGAGACGATTTCTCCATCGCCAGCCAACTGTTCGTGCAAGCCAAAGCCATGCTGGTGGTGGTGGTCTGGTCGGGCGTGGTGGCATTCATCGCCTTCAAGGTGGCCGACATGCTGGTGGGCCTGCGCGTGAGCGAGGAAGAAGAGCGCGAGGGGCTGGACATCAGCTCGCACGGCGAGAGCGCCTACAACCGCTGATCTGTTGACGTCTGGGGTTTGAGCCCGCCGCGCCGAGTGCGTGGCGGGTTTTTTTATGGCACAAAGCTTGATGCAGCCATGGTTATTGACTTGAACGGCGGCGGTGTGGTATGATTTCGCTCTTTGCCAAAAACAGCTGCTTGCGGGCGGTGCTGCTTTGGCTGCTGGCGCTTACGGCCCGTTGCCAGCAAAGCCGGTGTCAGCCTATGTGGCGCGCTGCTTATGAGTTGGGCTAGGTTGCGAGGAGGCTGGGTGCCCTGTTTGGGTTGCTTGGCCGCTTGAACTCGAAGGAGTAATTGATATGGCGAAAAAAATCGTCGGCTTCATCAAGCTGCAGGTGCCAGCTTGTAAGGCCAACCCCTCCCCTCCAATTGGTCCGGCGCTGGGTCAGCGCGGGCTCAATATTATGGAGTTCTGCAAGGCCTTCAACGCCCAAACCCAGGGCATGGAGCCAGGCTTGCCGCTGCCGGTGGTCATCACCGCGTTTGCCGACAAGAGCTTTACCTTCATCATCAAAACGCCGCCGGCCACGACGCTGATCAAAAAATCGATCAAGCTCGACAAAGGCTCGCCGGTGCCGAACAAGCAAAAAGTGGGCAAGATCACCCGGGCGCAGCTCGAAGAGATCGCCAAAACCAAGATCAAAGACATGAACGCGGCCAGCATCGATGCCGCCATCAAGACCATCGCGGGCTCGGCGCGCTCGATGGGCGTGATTGTGGAGGGTGTGTAACATGACCCGCTTGAGCAAAAAACAAAAAGCCCTGCAAGGCGTGGTCGATTCGACCAAGCTCTACCCGGTTGCGGCTGCCCTGACCATGGTCAAGCAGCACGCCACGGCCAAGTTCGATGAATCCATCGACGTGGCGGTGCAGCTGGGTGTGGACGCCAAGAAATCCGACCAAGTGGTGCGCGGCGCCGTGGTGCTGCCGCATGGCACCGGCAAGACCAAGCGCGTGGCGGTGTTCGCCCAAGGCGCCAAGGCCGACGAGGCGCGCGCCGCCGGGGCCGACGTGGTGGGCTTTGACGACCTGGCTGCCGACGTGAAGGCCGGCAAGCTGGACTTCGATGTGGTGATCGCCTCGCCCGACGCCATGCGCGTGGTGGGTCAGTTGGGCCAGATCCTGGGCCCGCGCGGCCTCATGCCCAACCCCAAAGTGGGCACCGTCACGCCCGACGTGGCCACCGCGGTGAAAAACGCCAAGGCCGGTCAGGTGCAGTTCCGCGTCGACAAGGCCGGCATCGTCCACGGCACCATTGGTCGCCGCTCTTTCGACGACGCCCGGTTGCTGGGCAACCTGCAGGCGCTGCTCGAAGCCCTGAACAAGGCCAAGCCGGCTGCGTCCAAGGGCCAGTACCTGCGCAAGGTGGCGGTGTCGTCCACCATGGGCGTGGGGGTGCGGGTCGAGGTGCCGTCGATCACCGCCTGATGCAGGCTCTGATCGGCAACAAATTCCCGGCTGCTGCCTGCCCCCATGGGGTGGCGGTGGCCGAGGGTGGTGGGTCTGGCGGGGTGCAATGCCCATCCAGAGCCATCCAGGACCGCTGGTGCGCAACCGGGCTCAAGCCCGATGGCGCTTAATTTCTGCATGAAGCCAGCGCAGATGGCGATCCCGCCGCGAACGGAAATTTTTTTCCCGCAACGGTTGGTCGCTGCAATGAGGCGCATGGCCAAGGGTGTAAAGCCCGCAACCGTGCATTTTTAGGAGTTGACCTTGAGTCTGAACCGCAGTGAGAAGCAGGCCGTCATCGATGAGGTGGCGGCGCTCGCAGCAAAAGCTCAAACGCTCGTGATGGCGGAGTACCGTGGCATCAAGGTGGCCGACCTGACCCAGTTGCGTGTCAAAGCCCGCAGCGAGGGCGTGTTTCTGGGGGTTCTCAAGAACACCCTGGCACGCCGCGCAGTGGCTGGCACCGGCTTTGAGGCAGGCGCCGACCAGATGACCGGGCCGCTGATCTATGGCTTTTCCCAAGACGCCGTGGCCGCTGCCAAAGTGGTGGCCGATTTCGCCAAGACCAACGACAAGTTGGTCATCCGTGGCGGCGTGTTTGCGGGCAAAGCCCTAGACGTCAACGGCGTCAAGCAACTGGCTAACATTCCTCCCAAAGAGGTGTTGCTGGCGCAGTTGCTGGGCTTGATGCAATCCCCGATCTCGCGCACCGCGCGTGTGCTGGCCGCCGTGGCCGAGAAAAAGGGCGAGGCAGTGGCGGCCTAAGCGCCCCCCAGCCCGCACCCCAACCGTTTGTTAGGAAATTTGAAAATGGCATTCGATAAAGACGCATTTCTGACCGCGCTCGACAGCATGACGGTCATGGAACTCAACGAGCTGGTGAAAGCCATCGAAGAGAAATTCGGCGTGAGCGCCGCTGCCATGTCGGCCCCTGCGGCCGGTGGTGGTGCCGCCGCTGCGGCCGTGGTGGAAGAGAAAACCGATTTCGACGTGGTGCTCAAAGAAACCGGCGCCAACAAGGTGTCGGTCATCAAGGCGGTGCGCGAAATCACCGGCTTGGGCCTGAAAGAAGCCAAAGACCTGGTCGACGGCGCACCCAAAACGGTGAAAGAAGCCATGCCCAAGGCCGATGCCGAAGCCGCCAAGAAAAAGCTCGAAGAAGCGGGCGCCAAGGCCGAGCTCAAGTAAGCTGCCGCCCCCCAAAGGCTGGAGTGCCCGCTGCGGGCTTTCCAGCCTTTTTGCGCTCGATGTGGCTGGTTTTTCCAGTGGCATCTGGCGCAAAGAGTGCACAGCCAAGACCGTTGTCCAGCGGTTTTGCCTGTGTCTTCTCAAGCCCGGAGATCTCATGGCTCAAACGTACTCATTCACCGAACGCAAGCGCATCCGCAAAAGCTTCGGCAGCCGCGAAAACGTGCTGGAAATCCCCTATCTGTTGCAAATGCAGAAGGATGCCTACACGGCATTTTTGCAGGTAGACCGCCATCCGCGCAAGCGCGCCTCCGAGGGCTTGCAGGCCGCTTTCGAGTCGGCCTTCCCGATCGTGTCGCACAACGGCTACGTGGAGATGAAATTCGTCGAGTACAACCTAGCCAAGCCGGTGTTCGATGTGCGCGAGTGCCAAACGCGCGGCCTGACCTTTGCGTCGGCGGTGCGGGCGCGGGTGCAGCTCATCATCTACGACCGCGAGTCGTCCACCAGCCAATCCAAGGTGGTCAAAGAGGTGAAAGAGCAAGAGGTTTACATGGGCGAAGTGCCGCTCATGACCGACAAAGGCTCCTTCATCGTCAACGGCACCGAGCGCGTGATCGTGTCGCAGTTGCACCGCTCGCCGGGCGTATTTTTTGAGCACGACAAGGGCAAGACGCACAGCTCGGGCAAGCTGCTGTTCTCGGCCCGCATCATCCCCTACCGCGGTTCGTGGCTCGATTTCGAGTTCGACCCCAAAGATTTGCTGTTCTTCCGCGTCGACCGCCGGCGCAAGATGCCGGTCACCATTTTGCTCAAGGCCATCGGCCTCAACCCCGAGCAGATTCTGGCCAACTTCTTTGTCAACGACCACTTCCGCCTGATGGAAAGCGGCGCCCAGATGGCGCTGGTGACCGAGCGCCTGCGCGGCGAGGTGGCGCGTTTTGACCTCACCGACCCGAGCGGCAAGGTGGTGGTGGCCAAAGACAAGCGCATCACCGCCCGCCACACGCGCGAGCTGGAACAGGCCAAGGTCAGCCACATCAGCGTGCCCGAAGACTTTCTGCTCGGGCGTGTGGTGGCGCGCAACGTGATCGACCCCGACAGCGGCGAGCTGCTGGCGCGCGCCAACGATGAGCTCACCGAAACGCTGCTCAAAAAACTGCGCAGCGCCGGCATCACCGAGCTGGCTTGCATTTTCACCAACGAGCTCGACCAGGGCGCCTACATCAGCCAGACCCTGCGCAGCGACGAAACCGCCGACGAGTTTTCAGCCCGCGTGGCCATCTACCGCATGATGCGCCCCGGCGAGCCGCCCACCGAAGACGCGGTGCAGGCCCTGTTTCACCGCCTGTTCTACAACCCCGACACCTACGACCTCTCGCGCGTGGGGCGCATGAAGTTCAACGCCCGCGTCGGGCGCGGCGGCAGCACCGGCGCCATGGTGCTGTCGAACGAAGACATCCTGGACGTGGTCAAAATCCTGGTCGACTTGCGCAACGGCAAGGGCGAAGTCGATGACATCGACCACTTGGGCAACCGGCGCGTGCGCTGCGTGGGCGAACTGGCCGAAAACCAGTACCGCACCGGGCTGGCGCGGATCGAAAAAGCGGTGAAAGAGCGCCTCGGCCAGGCCGAGCAAGAGCCGCTGATGCCGCACGACCTGATCAACTCCAAGCCGATTTCGGCCGCGCTGAAAGAGTTTTTTGGCGCCTCGCAGTTGTCGCAGTTCATGGACCAGACCAACCCGCTGGCCGAAATCACGCACAAGCGCCGCGTCTCGGCACTGGGCCCAGGCGGCCTGACGCGCGAGCGCGCTGGCTTTGAGGTGCGCGACGTGCACGTGACGCACTACGGCCGCGTGTGCCCGATCGAAACCCCGGAAGGCCCCAACATCGGCCTGATCAACTCGCTGGCGCTGTATGCGCGTCTGAACGAGTACGGCTTCATCGAAACCCCGTACCGGCGCGTGGTCGACTGCAAGGTGACGAAGCAGATCGACTACCTCTCGGCCATCGAAGAAGGCAAGTACGTGATTGCGCAGGCCAACGCCGCGCTCGATGCCGAAGGCCGCTTGGGCGACGAGCTGGTGAGCGCGCGCGAAAAGGGTGAATCCATCCTGACCCCGCCCGAAACCGTGCAGTACATGGACGTCTCGCCAGCGCAGATCGTCTCGGTGGCGGCCTCGCTGGTGCCCTTCCTTGAGCACGACGACGCCAACCGCGCGCTCATGGGCGCCAACATGTCGCGCCAGGCGGTGCCCACGCTGCGGCCCGAAAAGCCGCTGGTCGGCACCGGCATCGAGCGCGTGGCAGCCATCGACTCGGGCACCGTGGTCACCGCCAAGCGCGGCGGGCGGGTCGATTACGTCGATGCGGCGCGCATTGTGGTGCGCGTCAACGACGCCGAGGCGCTGGCCGGTGAGGTCGGGGTGGACATCTACAACCTGATCAAGTACCAGCGTTCGAATCAGAACACCAACATCCACCAGCGTCCGATCGTCAAAAAGGGTGACTTGATCCACGCCGGCGCGGTGATCGCCGACGGCGCTTCCACCGACTTGGGCGAGATTTCGATCGGGCAGAATATGCTGATCGCCTTCATGCCCTGGAACGGCTACAACTTCGAAGACTCGATCCTGATCAGCGAGCGCGTGGTGGCCGATGACCGCTACACCAGCATCCACATCGAAGAACTGGTGGTGATGGCGCGCGACACCAAGCTGGGTGCCGAAGACATCACGCGCGACATCCCCAACCTGGCCGAGCAGCAGATCAACCGGCTCGATGAGTCGGGCATCATCTACGTCGGGGCCGAGGTGCTGCCGGGCGACGTGCTGGTGGGCAAGGTCACGCCCAAGGGCGAAACCACGCTCACGCCCGAAGAAAAGCTGTTGCGCGCCATCTTTGGCGAAAAAGCCTCGGACGTGAAAGACACCTCCTTGCGCGTCGATCAAGGCTCGCAGGGCACGGTGATCGATGTGCAGGTGTTCACCCGCGAAGGCATCCCGCGCGACAAGCGGGCGCAGCAGATCATCGACGACGAGCTCAAGCGCTTCCGCCTCGACCTCAACGACCAGCTGCGCATCGTCGAGGCCGACGCCTACGACCGGATCGAAAAGCTGCTGCTGGGCAAAACCGCCAACGGCGGCCCGAAACGCCTGAGCAAGGGCAGCACGATCGAGCGGGCCTACCTGGCCGACGTGGACAAATACCACTGGTTCGACATCCGCCCGGCCGACGAGCAGGTGGCGGCACAGCTCGAATCGATCAAAAACGCGCTCGAGGCCACGCGCCACAGCTTTGACTTGGCTTTCGAAGAAAAGCGCAAAAAGCTCACCCAGGGCGACGAGCTGCCCGCGGGCGTGCTCAAAATGGTCAAGGTCTATCTGGCCGTCAAGCGCCGCCTGCAGCCGGGCGACAAAATGGCCGGCCGCCACGGCAACAAGGGCGTGGTGTCCAAGATCACCCCGGTCGAAGACATGCCCTACCTGGCCGACGGCACGCCGGTCGACATCGTGCTCAACCCGCTGGGCGTGCCTTCGCGCATGAACATCGGGCAGGTGCTCGAAGTCCATTTGGGCTGGGCCGCCAAGGGGCTGGGGCAGCGCATCGGCGACATGCTGCAGCGCCAGGCCGCAGCCACCGAGGTGCGCCAGTTCCTGGAGCAGATCTACAACCGCACCGGGCGCCAGGAAAACCTGTCCGACCTGAGCGACGACGAAATCCGCGCCATGGCCGCCGAGCTGAGCAAGGGCGTGCCCTTTGCCTCGCCGGTGTTCGACGGCGCCAGCGAAGCCGAGATTTTCGACATGCTGCGGCTGGCCTACCCCGACGACGTCGCCAAGGCCAAGGGGCTCACACCCACGCGCACCCAAGCCCAGCTCTACGACGGCCGCACCGGCGACGCCTTTGAGCGCGTGACCACCGTGGGCTATATGCACTACCTCAAGCTGCACCACTTGGTTGACGACAAGATGCACGCCCGCTCCACCGGCCCCTACTCGCTGGTGACGCAGCAGCCGCTGGGCGGCAAGGCGCAGTTCGGCGGCCAGCGCTTCGGTGAGATGGAGGTCTGGGCGCTCGAAGCCTACGGCGCCAGCTACGTGTTGCAAGAAATGCTCACCGTCAAGTCCGACGACGTGCAGGGCCGCACCAAGGTCTATGAGTCGATCGTCAAGGGCGAGCACGCGATTGATGCCGGGATGCCGGAATCCTTCAACGTGCTGGTCAAAGAGATCCGCTCGCTCGGCATCGACATCGAACTCGAACGGGGATGAGAGGCCAAAGCCACGCCAGGGGGTGTTGCCCGGTCGTTTGCATAGCGCTGCTATGCGGCACTCACGGGCGCCTACCCTGGCGCGCCTTTGATCCCCTCATCTCGGCACCGTTTATTGCGCGCAACCCTTAGGAGCAGCCATGAAATCCTTCCTCGACCTGTTCAAGCAGATCACCCCCGACGAGCATTTCGATGCCATCAAGATCGGGCTGGCCTCGCCCGAGAAAATCCGTTCCTGGTCTTTTGGCGAAGTCAAAAAGCCCGAGACCATCAACTACCGCACCTTCAAGCCCGAGCGCGACGGCTTGTTTTGCGCCAAGATCTTTGGCCCGATCAAAGACTACGAATGCCTGTGCGGCAAGTACAAGCGGCTCAAGCACCGTGGCGTGATCTGCGAGAAGTGCGGCGTTGAGGTCACGCAGACCAAGGTGCGGCGCGAGCGCATGGGCCACATCGACCTGGCCGCGCCCTGCGCCCACATCTGGTTCCTCAAGAGCCTGCCGAGCCGCCTCGGCATGGTGCTCGACATGACGCTGCGCGACATTGAGCGCGTGCTGTATTTTGAAGCCTACGTGGTGGTGGACCCGGGCATGACGCCGCTGAAAAAATTCGCCATCATGAGCGAAGACGACTTCGACGCCAAAGAGCGCGAGTACGGCGACGAGTTCGTGGCCAAGATGGGTGCCGAGGGCATCCAGGAGCTGCTGCGCAGCATCGAAATCGACAGCGAAATCGAGCGCCTGCGCAACGACCTCACCGGCTCCGAGCTCAAGGTCAAGAAAAACGCCAAGCGCCTCAAGGTGCTGGAAGCCTTCAAGAAATCGGGCATCAAGCCCGAGTGGATGGTGCTCGACGTGCTGCCGGTGCTGCCGCCCGACCTGCGCCCGCTCGTTCCGCTCGACGGCGGCCGCTTTGCCACCTCCGACTTGAACGACCTGTACCGGCGCGTCATCAACCGCAACAGCCGCTTGAAGCGCCTGCTGGAGCTCAAGGCGCCCGAGATCATCGCGCGCAACGAAAAGCGCATGCTGCAAGAGGCAGTTGACAGCCTGCTCGACAACGGCCGCCGTGGCAAGGCCATGACCGGTGCCAACAAGCGCGCACTCAAGTCGCTGGCCGACATGATCAAGGGCAAGAGCGGCCGTTTCCGCCAAAACTTGCTGGGCAAGCGCGTCGATTACTCGGGGCGTTCGGTCATCACCGTGGGCCCCACGCTCAAGCTGCACCAGTGCGGCCTGCCCAAGCTGATGGCGCTGGAGCTGTTCAAGCCCTTCATTTTTGCGCGGCTGGAGCAGATGGGCATAGCCACCACCATCAAGGCGGCCAAGAAGGAAGTCGAAGCCGGCACGCCGGTGGTGTGGGACATCCTCGAAGAGGTGATCCGCGAGCACCCGGTGCTGCTCAACCGCGCCCCCACGCTGCACCGCTTGGGCATCCAGGCCTTTGAGCCGCTGCTGATCGAGGGCAAGGCGATCCAACTGCACCCGCTGGTCTGTTCGGCCTTCAACGCCGACTTCGACGGCGACCAAATGGCGGTGCACATTCCGCTCTCGGTCGAGGCGCAGATGGAAGCGCGCACGCTCATGTTGTCGTCCAACAACGTGCTGTTCCCGGCCAACGGCGAGCCCTCCATCGTGCCCAGCCAAGACGTGGTGTTGGGCCTGTACTACACCACCCGCGAGCGCATCAACGGCAAAGGCGAGGGCATGGTGTTTGCCGATATCCTCGAGGTGCAGCGCGCCCTCGACGCCGGCGTGACCGAACTCACGGCCAAGGTGTCGGTGCGCCTGACCGAATACCTGAAAAACAAGGAAGACGGCCAGTTCACGCCCGTCACCAAGCTGGTGCAGACCACCGTCGGCCGCGCGCTGCTGAGCGAGATTTTGCCCAAGGGCCTGCCCTTCGAGATCATCAACAAGGCGCTCAAGAAGAAGGAAATCTCCAAGCTCATCAACGCCTCGTTTCGCAAGTGCGGCCTCAAAGAGACGGTGGTATTTGCCGACAAGCTGCTGCAGAACGGCTTTAGGCTGGCCACCCGCGCCGGCATTTCGATCGCCATCGACGACATGCTGGTGCCGACCGAGAAGCACACCATCATCGCGCGTGCCGAAGGCGAGGTCAAAGAGATTGCGCAGCAGTATGCCTCCGGTCTGGTGACCTCGGGCGAGCGCTACAACAAGGTGGTGGACATCTGGGGCAAGGCCGGCGACGACATCTCCAAGGTCATGATGGAGCGCCTAAAGAAGGAAAAAACCATCGACCGCCACGGCAACGAGGTGGAGCAGGAGTCCTTCAACTCGATCTACATGATGGCCGACTCGGGCGCGCGCGGCTCGGCGGCGCAGATTCGCCAGTTGGCCGGCATGCGCGGCCTGATGGCCAAGCCCGATGGCTCGATCATCGAAACCCCGATCACGGCCAACTTCCGTGAGGGGCTGAACGTGCTGCAGTACTTCATCTCGACCCACGGTGCGCGCAAGGGCCTGGCCGACACGGCGCTCAAAACCGCCAACTCGGGCTACCTGACGCGCCGCCTGGTGGACGTGACGCAAGACCTGGTGGTGACCGAAGACGATTGCGGCACCGCCAACGGCACCCTGATGCGCGCCATCGTCGAAGGCGGCGAGGTGATCGAGTCGCTGCGCGACCGCATCCTGGGCCGCACCACGGTCGATGACGTGCTCAATCCCGAAACCCAGCAGGTGGTGATTGCGGCCGGCCAGATCGTCGACGAAGACGGCTGCGACCTGATCGACGCCCTGGGCATCGACGAAGTGCGCGTGCGCACCGCCCTCACCTGCGAAACCCGCTTTGGCCTGTGCGCCAAGTGCTACGGGCGCGATCTGGGCCGTGGCGGTCCGGTCAACATCGGCGAAGCGGTGGGCGTGATCGCGGCGCAGTCGATCGGCGAGCCGGGTACCCAGCTCACCATGCGCACCTTCCACATCGGCGGTGCGGCATCGCGTGCGGCGGTGGCTTCCAGCGTGGAGGCCAAGTCGAGCGGCAGCGTGGGCTTCAACGCCACCATGCGCTACGTCACCAACACCAAGGGCGAGCTGGTGGTGATTGCGCGCTCGGGCGAAATCGTCATCCACGACGAACAAGGGCGCGAGCGCGAGCGCCACAAGGTGCCCTACGGCGCCATTCTGGCGATCCGGCCCGACCAGGCCATCAAAGCCGGCACCATTTTGGCCAACTGGGACCCGCTGACGCGCCCGATCATCACCGAATTCGCCGGCACGGTGAAGTTCGAAAACGTGCACGAGGGCCTGACGGTGGCCAAGCAGGTCGATGACGTGACCGGTCTGTCCACCCTGGTGGTGATCGACCCGAAACGGCGCGGCGCCACCAAGGTGGTGCGGCCACAGGTCAAGCTGATCGACGCCGCGGGCAACGAAGTCAAAATCCCCGGCACCGACCACTCGGTGACGATCGGCTTCCAAGTCGGCGCGCTGATCCAGGTGCGCGACGGCCAAGATGTGGGTCCCGGCGAGGTGCTGGCGCGCATTCCGGTCGAAGGCCAGAAAACGCGCGACATCACGGGCGGCTTGCCGCGCGTGGCCGAGCTGTTCGAGGCGCGCTCGCCCAAAGACAAAGGCATCTTGGCTGAAATCACCGGCACCGTCAGCTTTGGCAAGGAAACCAAGGGCAAGGTGCGGCTGCAGATTACCGACCCCGACGGCAAGGTCTGGGAAGACCTGGTGCCCAAAGAGAAAAACATCGTGGTGCACGAGGGCCAGGTGGTCAACAAGGGCGAGTCGGTGGTCGACGGCCCGGCCGACCCGCAAGACATCCTGCGCCTGCTGGGGGTCGAAGAGCTGGCGCGCTACATTGTCGATGAGGTGCAGGACGTGTACCGCCTGCAAGGGGTGAAGATCAACGACAAGCACATCGAGGTGATCGTGCGCCAGATGCTGCGCCGCGTGGTGGTCAGCAACCCGGGCGACTCGGGCTACATCGGTGGCGAGCAAGTGGAGCGCTCCGAAATCCTCAACACCAACGATGATTTGCTCAAGGCCGGCAAAACCCCGGCCAGCTACAACAACGTGTTGCTGGGCATCACCAAGGCCTCGCTCTCGACCGACTCGTTCATCTCGGCTGCTTCGTTCCAGGAAACCACGCGCGTGCTCACCGAAGCCGCCATCATGGGCAAGAAAGACGAGCTGCGTGGCCTGAAAGAGAACGTGATCGTCGGGCGCCTGATTCCGGCCGGCACCGGCATGGCCTTCCACCAGGCCCGCCACGCCAAAGAGCGCATGGACGACGAAGAGCGTCGCGCCATCGCCGAGGCCGACGCGGAGGCACTGGCCACCAGCCTGGCCGACGCGGGCGGCGACAGCAGCGCCGAGTGAAGCCTGCGCTGGCCGAGCAATTGGCTGGCGCGGCCCGCTTGCTGGCGGGGGTGGCGGCCGGTCGTTCGCTGAGCGAGACCTTGCCGGCGCTTCCTGCAGCCCTGCGGCCGGGGGTGCAGGCGCTGGTCTTTGATGCGCTGCGCCATTGGGGCTTGTCGATGGCGCTGCGGCGGCTGCTGTGCCGCCAGGCGCCCGCGCCGCTGGTGGCGGCCTTGCTTGAGCTCACGCTGGGCCTGCTCGATGCGGCAGCCTTGGCAGCAGAATCGCAACCAGCGGCTGCGGCCGAGTCTGTGCGGCCGACGCACGGGCCGCGCCCGCTCTACCCCGCCCACACCCTGGTCGATCAGGCGGTGGCGGCCTTGCGCCCGCTGCAGGCGCCGGCTGCACTGCGCGGCTTTGTCAATGCCTGCCTGCGCCGCTTTTTGCGCGAGCGCGCCGCCTTGCGCGAGCAGGTGCTGCGCGACCCAGAGGCGCGCTGGAACCACCCGCTCTGGTGGATCGAGCGCCTGCAGCGCGACCACCCCCAGCACTGGCAAGGCCTACTGAGCGCCAACCAGCGCGCCGCACCCATGGTGCTGCGCGTGAACCGGCGCCGTTGCCGCCGCGACGACTACTTGCAGCACCTGCATCAGGCCGGCCATGCGGCGCAGGCCTGGGGCACGGACGGCGTGGAGCTGGCGCAGCCGCTGCCCGTCGAGCAGTTGCCGGGCTGGGCGCAGGGCTGGGTGTCGGTGCAGGATGGGGCTGCGCAACTGGCGGCGCCGCTGCTGTTGGAGGGCTTGAGCCCGCGGGCGGGCGCGCCAGCAAGGGCGGCCCGCCCACGCCTGCTCGACGCCTGCGCCGCCCCCGGCGGCAAGACCGCGCACCTGCTCGAATGCGCCGACGCCGACGTGTGGGCACTCGAGCTCGACCCCGGGCGCTGCCCGCGCATCGCGCAAAACCTGCAGCGCCTCGGCTTGCAGGCCGAAGTGCGCTGCGCCGACGCCGCCCAAGCCGCCACGTGGTGGGATGGCCAGCCCTTCGACGCCATCTTGCTCGACGCCCCGTGCAGCGCCAGCGGCATCGTGCGCCGCCACCCGGACGTGCGCTGGCTGCGCCGACCCACCGACGTGGCGCAACTGGCGGCGCAGCAACAGCGCCTGCTGCAAGCCCTGTGGCCGCTGCTGCGCCCCGGCGGGCATTTGCTCTACGCCACCTGCTCGGTGTTTGTGGACGAGGGCGAGGGCGTGATGCAGGCCTTTGCGCAGCAGCACCGCGAGGCCGAGCGCCTGCCGGCTCCGGGGCAGTTGCTGCCCGGTTGTGGCGCTGAAGCCACAGCCATCCGGTTGGCAGGCATCGGCCAGGCGGGGGGGATCGGTGACAATCTGGCGCGTGAAACCGATGGATTTTTCTACGCGCTGTGGCGCAAGCCCGCCTGAGGCCGCTGGCCCCTTGGCCGGCCTGCGGGCACCGTGCCCCAAGCCCACGCCGGCGGCGCGGTGGCGCGCCCGCGCGTGGCGCCAACTGACGCAGTGGCTGCTTGGGCTGCTGTGCCTGGGCCTGGCAGGGGGCGCTTGGGCCGCTGGCCCGATCGATTTGCAGCGCGACGCCGAAGGTCTGCGCCTGAGCGCGCGGTTGGCGCTCGATTTCCCGTCCGACCTCGAAGCGGTGCTGCTGCGCGGGGTGCCGGTGCATTTTGTCTGGCAGGCCGAGGTGCGGCGCCCGCGCTGGTACTGGACCGCCGACTACATTGCCACGGTGCAGCGCGTGGTGCGGGTGGCCTACCAGCCGCTGACGGGGCGTTGGCGCGTCAGCGTCACCTCTGGGCCGCTCAACCAGCCCGCGCTGGGCACTGCGCTGCACCAGAACCTCGACAGCTTTGCCGACGCCATGGCGGCGGCCACCTCGGTTTCGCGCTGGCGCTTGCTGGACGCCCACGAGCTGCCCCAAGGCAGCGCCTTGCGGGTCGAGTTCGAGTTTCGGCTCGACGACGGGCTGCTGCCGCGCCCGTTCCAGCTCATGGCACCGCAAAACGATGCCTGGTCGGTGCTGCACCGCCAAACCCTGCGCCTGCCTGCGGGCAGCCATTGAGCCCCTGATGTCTGGCCGCGCATGAACCCCGTCACCGGTCGCCCCCTGAGTGCCGCCGCCCGGGGCTGGCTGGCGGCTTTGCTGGCGGTGATCGTTGGCGGCGTGGTGCTGGTGCTGTTTTTCATGCTCACCCTGGCCACCGACCACCGCGCCTTCGAGGCCGAAGGCTACGTCTATCTGGTCTGGCTCAATGTGGGCGTGGCCGCCCTGCTCGGCTTGCTGCTGCTGTGGCTGGCTTACAAACTGGCCAGCCGCTGGCGGCGCAAGCGCTTTGGCAGCCGTTTGCAGCTCAAGCTGGCCGCCATTTTTGCCTTGGTCGGCTTTTTGCCCGGTCTGCTGATTTATGTGGTGTCGTATCAGTTCGTTTCGCGCTCGATCGAGACTTGGTTCGACGTGCGCGTTGAGTCCGCGCTCAGCGCCGGGCTCAACTTGGGGCGCACCACGCTCGACACCCTAGCGGCCGATCTGGCCTCCAAGTCGCGCAGCGCTGCGCTGGCGCTGAGCGAGCAAGACGATGTGGCGGCCGCGCTCAGCCTTGAGGGCCTGCGCGCCCAGTTGCAAGCCGACGACGTGGTGTTGTGGAGCGCCGCCGGGCGCGCCATCGGATCGGCAGGGGAGTCGCGCTTTGAGCTGCTGCCTGCCCCGCCCGCGCCCGAATTGCTGCGCCAGGTGCGCGCCCAGCGTGTGTTTACCCGCATCGAGGGCTTGGAAGAGCTTGAAACGCTGACCGACCCGCAGCAGGTGCTGGGCCTGCCGGCGGCGCAACTGCCGCGCATGCGCGTGCTGGTGCTGGTCGAGCCGCACGGTTTTGGCATTGGGCACGAACCGCGTTACCTGCAGGTCTTGTCCAAGCTGCCGGTCGCCCTGATCGCCGACGCGCTGGCGGTGCAACTGGCCAACCGCGAATACCAGGAGCGGGCGCTGGCGCGCGACGGCTTGCGCAGCATGTACATCGGCACTCTGACGCTGGCGCTGTTTCTGGCCACCTTTGGCGCCGTGCTGCTGGCGCTGCTGCTGGGCCAGCAACTCATGCGCCCGCTGCTGGTGCTGGCCGAGGGCATGCGCGACGTGGCGCGCGGCGACCTCACGCCCAAGCAAGCCCTGCCCGCCAAAGACGAACTGGCCGGCCTGACGCGCACCTTCGCCCACATGACGCAAGAGCTGCTGGAGGCGCGCCAGGCGGTGCAGCGCAGCATAGGCCAGGTCGATGCCGCGCGCGCCAACCTGCAAACCCTGCTCGACAACCTCAGCGCCGGGGTGGTGGTGCTGGACGCGCAGCAGCGGCTGGTGAGCGCCAACCCCGGGGCCACGCGCATCTTGCGCGCTCCGCTGGCCGATTACATCAGCCAAGGCATGCAGGCCGTGCCCGGTCTGCACGGCTTTGCCGAGTTTGTGCAGCAGCAGTTCGACCGCTTCTTGGCCGATCCGGCGCAGCAAGAAGGCCAGCACTGGCAGCAATCGGTGGATTTGCATCCCGGTGTGGGGGCGACCGCTCCCTCTGAAAGCCAGCGCCCGGGCCTGACCCTGATCGCCCGTGGCGCCTTGCTGCCCAGCGGCGAGCAGTTGCTGGTGTTCGACGACGTCTCGGAAATCATCTCGGCCCAGCGCGCCCAGGCCTGGGCCGAAGTGGCGCGCCGGCTGGCGCACGAGATCAAAAACCCGCTCACCCCGATCCAGCTCGCGGCCGAGCGGCTGGCCATGAAGCTGCAACCCAAGCTCGAAGGCAGCGAGCGCGCCTTGCTCGACAAATCGGTCAAGACCATCGTCGATCAGGTCGATGCCATGAAGCGGCTGGTCAACGAATTCCGCGACTACGCCCGCCTGCCCGCCGCGCAACTGGAGCCGATTGACCTCAACACCCATGTGCGCGACATCGTGGCGCTCTACGAGGCCGCCGAGGTGCCGGTGCGGCTGGACCTGCAAGCCAGCCTGCCGCCGGTCTTGGCCGACGCCCAGCAACTGCGCCAGGTGGTTCACAATCTGGTGCAAAACGCGCAGGACGCCACCCCACCGGGTGCCCCGGCCGTGCTGCTGCGCACCCGCGCCTCAGAGGGCGGGCGCTGGGTGCGGCTGCAGGTGCTGGACCATGGGCCGGGTTTTTCCGAGGCCATCCTCAAGCGCGCCTTCGAGCCCTATGTCACCAGCAAGGTCAAGGGCACCGGCTTGGGGTTGGCGGTGGTGAAAAAAATCACCGACGAACACGGCGGCCGCATCGACATCGGCCACTGGGAAGATGAGGACGGTCAGGGCGGGGCGCAAGTCTCGCTATCATTGCGGGTTGCAAATTAGCAACAAAATCGGGCATGACACGGTAAGACTGGCGGGGCAGCATGGCAAACATCTTGGTGGTTGACGACGAGCTCGGCATACGCGAGTTGTTGTTCGAAATTCTGAACGACGAGGGGCACGCGGTCGAGTTGGCCGAAAACGCCAGCAGGGCACGCGAGCTTCGGCAAGCCGGCTGTCCGGACTTGGTGTTGCTCGACATCTGGATGCCTGACACCGACGGCGTGACCCTGCTCAAAGAATGGGCCAGCGCCGGTCTGCTCACCATGCCCGTGATCATGATGAGCGGCCACGCCACCATCGAAACGGCGGTGGAGGCGACCCGCATCGGGGCCATGGCCTTCTTAGAAAAGCCCATCACCCTGCAAAAGCTGCTGCAAACGGTGGAGAAGGGCCTGAGCCGGGCCCAGACCCGCTCGGCGCCGCCAAGCAAGCCAGCCAGCGCAACCGGTGCCGGCGGCATCAGCGCACCGCTGCCGAGCCCGGAAGCCGCCGCCCCCCCCCAAGCGGCAGGCCGCTTGCCCGATGAGGTGCCGGGTCTGCAGCGCTTCAATTTTGAGGCGCCACTGCGCGACGCCCGCGACGCCTTCGAGAAAGCCTATTTCGAATTTCACCTGAGCCAGGAAAACGGCTCCATGACCCGCGTGGCCGAAAAAACCGGGCTCGAACGCACCCACCTGTACCGCAAACTCAAGCAGCTGGGGGTGGATTTGAGCAAGCCCAAGCGCGGGGCAGAGTAGCGCGGGCCGGTGCACCGCTTGGCCCGACCGGTCATGGGCGTCAATCCCCCTGGGGGTACGGGAACTTTGCCCTTGGGCGCTTGCTCCCTACTGGGGAGTGTTTACACTGATTCGCATGTTCAAAATTTTCTGGGTTTTTCTGCTGGGTGCCTATCTAGGGCTGGGCGCGCCGCTGGCCGGCGCCCAGGTGTCGGAGCCAGTGCTCACGCCCGAGTCGCGCACGTCGTTGTTGGTCCATGCCCCGCAGGGCGTGGCGCCGGGGCAGCCGCTGTGGCTGGGTTTGCAGATCGAGCACGCGCCGGGCTGGCACAGCTACTGGAAAAACCCCGGCGACTCCGGCTTGCCGACCGAATTCGAGTGGCAGTTGCCGGGGCACGTGGTGCCCGGCTCCATCGAGTGGCCGACGCCGCGCAAATTTCCGCTCGGTGAGCTGGCCAACTACGGCTACAAGGACACGGTGCTGCTGCCCATCCCGCTCGAGGTGCGGCCGGGTTTTGCGGCGGCGGCGCTGGAGCTCGAGGTGCTGGCCACTTGGCTGATCTGCCGCCAAGAGTGCATCCCGCAAGAGGCGCGCTTTCAGGTGCGCATCCCAGCGCAAATGGCCACGGTGGCGCACGCGGCGGCCTTCGAGGCCGCTTGGGCTGCGCGACCGCAGCCGCTTGTGGCTGGGGCCAGCCAGTTGGCGGTGCGTGAGCAGGCGCTGCAAGCCACGCTGCACGGCCTGCCCGCCGCTTGGCAGGGGCGTGCGCTGGAGTTTTTCCCCGAAATCGGTGCCCTGATCCAGCCCGGTGCCGCTTGGCAGCAGCGCTGGGAGGGAGGGGTCTGGCACGCCAGCATCCCACTCAACCCCTATCGCTCTGCCTCGCCCGAGCAACTGGCGCTGGTGCTGGCGCTGGCCGACCCGCCGCCCGGTGCGGCCGGGGTGCGGCTGGAGCTGCCGGTGCCCGGCGGCTGGCCCGCCGTGGCGGCCCCGACCGGGGTCTCGGACGCGCTGGCCGCAGCCCTGGCTGCCGAGGCGGCGCGCGCCACGGCTCCGGCTCCGGGTCTGACGCTGTGGGCGGCGCTGCTCGGGGCCTTGATTGGCGGCATGATTCTCAACCTCATGCCCTGCGTGTTCCCGGTGCTGGCGCTCAAGGTGCTGTCGTTTTCGCAGCACGCCGAAGACCGGCGCCGCCTGCGCCTGGGCGGGCTGGCCTACACCGCGGGCGTGGTGCTCTCGTTTCTGGCGCTGGGCGCCCTGCTGCTGGGGCTGCGCGCTGCGGGCGAGCAACTGGGCTGGGGCTTTCAGTTGCAAAACCCGGCCGTGGTGGCGGCGCTGGCCGCGCTCTTTACCCTGATCGGGCTCAACCTGGCCGGTCTGTTCCAGTTCGGCCCGATGTTGCCCAGCGCGCTGGCCAGCCTGCGCGTGCGCAACCCCAATGCCGACTCCTTCCTCACCGGGGTGCTGGCCACGGCAGTGGCCTCGCCCTGCACCGCGCCCTTCATGGGGGCGGCACTCGGGCTGGCGGTCACGCTGGCCCCGGCGCAGGCGCTGGCGGTGTTTGCCGCGCTCGGTTTGGGCATGGCGCTGCCCTACTTGGCCGCGACTTGGGTGCCGGCGCTGGTGCGCGCCCTGCCGCGCCCCGGTGCGTGGATGGAAACGCTGCGCCAGTGGCTGGCCTTCCCGATGCTGGCGACCGTGGTCTGGCTGCTGTGGGTGCTGGGGCATCAGGGCGGGGTCGATGCCGCTGCGGGCCTGCTCATGCTGCTGCTGCTGCTGGCCTGGATGCTGTGGGCCGTGGGCCGTGGCGGCCTGATGCGGCGTTGGATGGCCCCGCTGGCGCTGCTGGCGCTGCTTGGCGGGCTGTGGCTGCTGGGTCCCATGCTGCAGGCCCAGGCGGCCGGCCAGCAGCCCAGCGCCGCGCTCAACACCCCGAGCGCCGTGGCCGGGGCGCAGTGGGAAGCCTGGAGCCCGCAGCGCGAGGCCGAACTGCTGGCGCAAGGGCGGGCGGTGTTCGTCGATTACACCGCCGCCTGGTGCGTGAGCTGCCTCTACAACAAGCACAACGCACTGGCCGACGAATCCTTTTTGCTCGACGTGGCGGCGCGCAACGTGGCGCTGCTGCGCGCCGACTGGACGCTGCGCGACCCCGCCGTCACCGCCTCGTTGGCGCGGCTGGGGCGCAACAGCATTCCGGTCTATGTGCTGCACGCACCGGGGCGCGCGCCGCTGCTGCTGTCCGAAATCCTCAGCGTAGAAGAGCTGCGCGCCGCACTGGCGCAACTTTGACCCGTCTTATGTTCACCCTCCTCAAAGCGGCCTTGCTGGCCCTCACCCTCATGACCCTCAACGCCTGCTCTCCCACCAATTCCGCCCTCGAAGTGAGTCTGGACGAAGGCCGTGCGCTGCTCGAATCGGGCCGCGCCGTGCTGGTTGACATCCGCGAGCCCTCTGAGCATGCGCACGGTGTGGCACCGGGCATGGTGCTGCTGCCCATGTCGCAACTGGCCAGCCGCATCAACGAGCTGCCGCGCGACCCGGCCCAGCCGCTGCTGCTGATCTGCAACACCCAAAACCGTTCGGCGCGCGTGGCCGAGCAACTGCACGCCGCGGGCCTGACGCACGTGCGCTTCGTCGATGGCGGCATGAGCGGCTGGGCGCGGCGCGGCTGGCCGATGGTGCGCCCATGAACGACACCGAACTGCGCGCCTTGCTGCGCCACAGCCACACCGTGGCCGTGGTGGGGTTCTCGCCCAAGCCCGAGCGGCCCAGCCACAGGGTGGCGCAGTACCTGCTGCAGCAGGGCTACCGGGTGCTTCCGGTGAACCCGGTGCTGGCTGGGCAGACCATTTGGGGCCAGCCTTGCCACGCCAGCTTGGAGCAGGCCGCCGCCGCCTTGGCGGCCGAGGGGCTGCGGCTGGACATTGTGGATGTGTTTCGCCAAAGCGCCGAAGTGCCGCCGCTGGCCGAAGCCGCGATCGCGCTCGGGGCCGCCACGCTGTGGCTGCAACTGGGCGTGGCGCACCCCGAGGCCGAAGCCCGCGCCGCCGCTGCGGGCTTGGCGGTGGTGAGCGAGCGCTGCATCAAGATTGAACACCAGCGGCTGCTGGGGGCGGCCAGCTAGGCGCTTGGTCTGACCCGCAAACCGTGATCAGACGCCACGCTATGCAGCGGGCCCTGCAGCGGGCCCTGCAGCAGGCCCTGCGGGGGCATTGAGCCCCAAGCGATGCGCCCCCAAGCTGTGCGGGCATCCACCCGCCGCTGCGCGACAATCGACCCCATGAACACCGCCTACGCCCCTTTGCAAAACGACACCTTCCTGCGCGCCTGCCTGCGCCAAGCCACCCCACACACTCCGATCTGGCTCATGCGCCAAGCTGGGCGCTACCTGCCCGAGTACCGCGCTTCGCGCGCGCGTGCCGGCAGCTTCATGGGCTTGGCGACCAACCCCGATTACGCCACCGAGGTCACGCTGCAGCCGCTGGAGCGCTACGCGCTGGATGCGGCGATCTTGTTTTCCGACATCCTCACCGTGCCCGACGCGATGGGGCTGGGCCTGAGCTTCACCCAGGGCGAGGGGCCCAAATTCGAGCGCCCGCTGCGCACCGAGGCCGATGTGGCGGCGCTGGCGCTGCCCGACATGGAGCGGCTGCGCTATGTGTTCGACGCCGTGACGTCGATCCGGCGCGCACTGGCCGGCCGGGTGCCGCTGATCGGTTTTTCCGGCAGCCCCTGGACGCTGGCCTGCTACATGGTGGAAGGCGGCGGCAGCGACGACTACCGGCTCGTCAAAACCATGCTGTACCGGCGCCCAGACCTGCTGCAGCGCATTTTGGAGCTCAACGCCGACGCGGTGGCGCTGTACCTGCGGGCACAGATCGAGGCCGGGGCGCAGGCGGTGATGATTTTCGACAGCTGGGGCGGGGTGCTGGCCGACGGCGCGTTCCAGCGCTTCAGCCTGGCCTACACCGCGCGCGTGCTGGCGCAACTGCCGCGCGAGCACGCCGGGCAGCGCATCCCGCGCATCGTGTTCACCAAGGGCGGCGGGCTGTGGCTGGCCGAGATGGCGGCGCTGGACTGCGATGTGCTGGGGCTGGACTGGACCGTCAACCTCGGCGCGGCGCGCGCGGCGGTGGGCGGTGTGGCCGGCGGCCCGGGCAAAGCGCTGCAAGGCAACCTGGACCCGAACGTGCTCTTTGCCGCGCCCGAGCAGGTGGCGGCCGAGGCGGTGCGGGTGCTGGAGCAGTTTGGTGCCCCGCACACCGACCCGAGCCGCCCCGGCCCGACGCACATTTTCAACCTCGGGCATGGCATCAGCCAGCACACCCCACCCGAGAGCGTGCAGGCGCTGGTGCAGGCGGTGCACCAGCACTCGCGCCAAATGCGCCAGCGCGGCTGAGTGGCCCGCATGCCAAGGGGGAGGGCAGGAGCTAACACAAAAATGGGGCATGAAACAGCCGGGTGGCGCGCCTTATGCACAAATTTTGTGAGCGCTGCAAGGGCCGGTTCAACTTCCCCCTGCTGCCCCCCGCATCCCCAGTATGCCACGCAACTCATTGATTTGAATGGCTCTTGATCGGCTGCCTGTTTTCTGGGCAGTGCAATCAAGGCATTGATTTTCAAGGTCTTGGCGGCTCGATTCAAGGGCTATCCACAAAGTTATCCACAGAAGCGCTGAGCAACTGTTGCAACCCCAAGGGAATCAGAGACTTGGCCTCGTTTTCAACGCCATGACTGAACTGTCGCCGCCAATTGCAGCTTGTTGGGTCGAGGTGGTGCTGGCTACCCCGGCCCACAGTGGGCTGGGCGATAGCCTGAGCTACTGGAGCCCGGAGCGGCTGCAGGAGGGGGCTTTGGTGCGCGTGCCCTTGGGGGCGCGCGAGCTGCTGGGGATCGTTTGGCGGGTGCGCTTGCAGCCACCCGAGGGCTTGCTGCCCGACTCCCTGCGGCCTGTGCTGGAAACCTTTGCGGCCTTGCCGCCCTTGTCGGCCAATTGGCGTGTGCTGCTCGAGTTTGCTGCCCGTTACTATCAGCGCGCGCTGGGTGAGGTGGCGCTGGCGGCGTTGCCGCCCCAGTTGCGCGAGCTCGACGCCGCCGCCTTGCAGCGGCGCTTGAAGAAGCTGGAGGGTGCCGGCTTTAAAGTGGGCGCGGCCCCGGGTGGCGGCCCGGGCCCTGCTGCGTTGGAGCCCAGCCCGGCCCCGTCTTGGGCCGCTCCCATGCCCGACTTGAGCCCCGAGCAGGCCGCCGTGTTGGCCGCGCTGGAGCAGGGCACGCAGCCGGTGCTGCTGTTTGGGGCCACCGGCAGCGGCAAGACCGAGGTCTATTTGCGCGCCGCGCAAACGCTGCTGCAGCGCGACCCGCAGGCGCAGGCGCTGGTGCTGGTGCCCGAGATCAACCTGACGCCGCAACTGGAGGCGCGCTTTTGTGAGCGCTTTGGCGCGCACACGGTGGCCTCCTTGCACAGCGGCCTGACCCCGGCGCAGCGGCTGCGCCACTGGCTGGCGGCGCACAGCGGACAGGCGCGCATCGTGCTGGGCACGCGCATGGCCATCTTTGCCAGCCTGCCGCGCTTGCGCCTGATCGTGGTCGATGAAGAGCACGACCCGAGCTACAAAAGCCAGGACGGCGCCCGGTATTCGGCGCGCGATCTGGCGGTGTATCGGGCGCAGCTTGAATCGCGCACGGCGCGCTGCCAGGTCATCTTGGGCTCGGCCACGCCGGCGCTGGAAAGCTGGCACGCCGCCGAGCAGGGGCGCTACCAGCGACTGCATATGCCTGGGCGAATCGCCGGGGCGGTGCTGCCTAGGCTGCGTTTGCTGGACTTGAACCAGCAGCCCAAGCAGTGCCTGATCGCCCCGCCGCTGCTGGCGGCGCTGGCCGAACGGGCCGCGCGCGGCGAGCAAAGCCTGGTGCTGCTGAACCGGCGCGGCTATGCCCCGGTGCTGGCCTGCCACGCCTGCGGCTGGAAGAGCGACTGCCCGCACTGCAGCGCGCACGCCGTGTTTCACAAGATCGACCGCAGCCTGCGCTGCCACCACTGCGGCCACGCCAGCCACGTGCCACGCGCCTGCCCCGCATGCGGCAACCTCGACATCGCCCCGGTTGGGCGCGGCACCGAGCAAGTGGAGGAACACCTGGCTGAGCTGCTGGCCGAGGCGCGCCGCCCCGACGGCGGCCCGGTGCGGGTGGCGCGGCTGGACGCTGACAGCACGCGCGCCAAGGGCAGCCTGCACCAGCGCCTGAGCCAAATGCACGAGGGCGAGGTGGATGTGCTGGTGGGCACCCAGATGGTGGCCAAGGGGCACGACTTTAGGCGCATCACGCTGGTGGCGGGCCTGAATGTGGACAGCGGCTTGTTCTCCAGCGACTATCGCGCCCCCGAGCGCCTGTTTGCGCTGCTGCTGCAAGCCGCTGGGCGCGCCGGGCGCGACGCCGCTTTCGTGGCCGCGCAGCAGGCCGCGGTGGAACTGTGGGTGCAGACCTGGTACCCGCAGCACCCGCTGTTTGCGGCGCTGGCGCGCCACGACTACCCGGCCTTTGCGGCGCAGCAACTGCGCGAGCGCGCCAGCGCCCAGATGCCACCCTTTAGCTTTCAGGCGCTGCTGCGCGCCGAAGCCCGCAGCCAAGCCACGGCGCAGGCGTGGTTGCAAGCGGCCCAGGCCGCCGCGCAAGCCGCAGATCTGCCCGGCTTGGCGCAGCTCACGCTCTACCCGCCGCTGCCGCTCACGGTGCAGCGCGTGGCCGGCGTCGAGCGCGCCCAGATGCTGCTCGAGAGCCCCTCACGCCCGGCGCTGCAAGCATTCCTGCAGGCCTGGCAGCCGCTGCTGCACGCGCTGCGCCGCCAGCCCGCCGGGCGCGGCCTGCTGCGCTGGGCCATCGACGTGGATCCGGTCAGCCTGTAGCCGCACCGGCGCCCTACGGGCTGGCCGGCCCCAGCCACGCCACCGCCGCCGCAAAGCTGAGAAACGAGAGCGCGGTCGAGAGCAAGATGATGCGCGCGATGCGCCCACTGTCGGCCCCGAAGCGCTCGGCCAGCAGCACCACGTTGCTGGCGCTGGGCAAGGCGGCCACCAGCACCATCACCGTCAGGGCAAAGGGGTCAAGCGCTAGGCCCAGCGCAATCGCCCCCGTGCCCGCCAGCCACACCAGCAGCGGGTGCAGCAGCAGCTTGAGCAAGGCCAGTTGCAGCGGCTCGACCAGCGCTTGCCACGGTCCCTGCGTGGGTTGCGCCTGCTGCACCGCAGCCGACTGCAGATACGCCCGCGCCAGAACGGCGCCCAAGGTGAACAGCGCCACCGGAGTCGCCGCATCGGCCAGCAGCCACACCGTTTGCTGCAGCGGACCCGGCAACTGCACGCTGTAGGCCGAAGCCAGTGCGCCGAGCACGATCGCCCACGGCATCGGGTTGGCCAGCACCCCGCGCAGCGCCTGCCCGGCTGCCGCCAGCGCCCCGCCAGCCTGCCCGCCCAGGCGCGAGAGCGCTATGCACAGCGAGCTGGTGAGCACCATGTCAACCACGATCAGCACCATCACCGTGCCCACGCTATGCGGCCCCAGCAGCGTGGCCAGGAGCGGCACGCCCATGAAGCCGGTGTTGGGGAAGGCCACCACCAGCGCGCCAAAGGCGGCGTCGTTCCAGCCCAAGCCGCGCCGGCGCGACAGCCACACCACCAGCGCCACCAGCAGCAGCGCCACCAGCAGATAGACGCCAAACACCGCCGTGTCCAGCAGTTGCGCAATGGGTGTGGTGGAGCCAAAGCGAAACAGCAGCGCCGGCAGGGCGAAATAGAGCACGAAGGCGTTCAGCCCCGGAATCGCCTGCAGGGCCAGCCAGCCCCGGCGCGTGGCGGCGTAACCGGCCAGCACCAAGGCAAAAAAGGGAAAGGTGACGAGCAAAATGTCAAACACGCGGCTGATTGTCGCTGCAAGTCGCGGTGCTTGGTGCTTGGTTGCCCTTCGACAAGCTCAGGGCGAACGGATCCAGGGTTGGACTGAGCAGCTTGGTGCGCCGATGCTGATGCCGGGGCTGGGGCTGGGGCTGGGGCTGGGGCTGGGGCGCATATGATCGCCGCTCTTGCCTGTCCGCCCTGCGGGCTCACCCATAATCCGCTTCCGCTGCCAGCTTCACGCACCCCGCCACCCCGCCCACCCCATGTCCTCCGGCCTCAACCCCGCCCAACTCCAGGCCGTCGCGCACCACGGCGGCCCGTGCTTGGTGCTGGCCGGGGCCGGTTCGGGCAAGACGCGCGTGATTACGCACAAGATCGCGCGCCTGATCCAGCACGGGCTGGCGCCGGAGCGCATCGCCGCCATCACTTTCACCAACAAGGCCGCCGCCGAAATGCGCGAGCGCGCCCGGGCGCTGGCCGGCCGTGCCGCGCAGCAGGTGCTGATCTGCACCTTTCATGCGCTCGGGGTGCGGCTGCTGCGCCAAGACGGGGCGGTGCTGGGCCTCAAGCCCCAGTTCTCGATCCTCGACAGCGACGACGTGGCCTCGCTGCTCAAAGACTGCGGTGCCAGCACCGATTCGGTCACGGCGCGCCACTGGCAGTGGACCATCAGCGGCTGGAAAAACGCCGGCCTCGATGCCGCGCAGGCGCTGGCCCAGGCCAGCGACGAGGCGCAGCGCCAGATCGCCCTCGTCATGGCCAAGTACCAGGAGCGGCTGGCGGCCTACCAGAGCGTGGATTTCGATGATTTGATCGGCCTGCCGCTGCTGCTGCTGCAGCGCCACCCCGAGGTGCGCGCGCGCTGGCAGGCCCAACTCGGCCACGTGCTGATCGACGAATACCAGGACACCAACGCCACCCAGTACGAGCTGCTCAAGCTGCTGGTGGGTGCGCGCGCGCACTTCACCGCCGTGGGCGACGACGACCAATCCATCTACGGTTGGCGCGGCGCCACGCTGGACAACCTCAAGCGCCTGCCGCAGGATTTTCCGGCGCTGCAAGTGATCAAGCTGGAGCAAAACTACCGCTCCACCGGCGCCATCTTGCGCGCCGCCAACCACGTCATCGCCCCCAACCCCAAGCTCTACCCCAAGCGGCTCTGGAGCGATCTGGGCGAGGGCGAGCCGGTGCGGGTGCAAGCCTGCGACCACGAGGAACACGAGGCCGAGCGCGTGGTGGCGCGCATCCAGAGCCTGCGCGGCCCGGCATCCGACAGCCTGCACAAGGCTTACAAAGACTTTGCCGTGCTCTACCGCGCCAACCACCAGTCGCGCCCGATCGAAACCGCCTTGCGCAAGGCGCAGATTCCGTATCAGGTGTCGGGCGGCACCGGCTTTTTTGAGCGAGCCGAAATCAAAGACCTGTGCGCCTGGCTGCGCCTGCTGGCCAACCCCGACGACGACCCGGCCTTCCTGCGCGCCGCCACCGCACCCAAGCGCGGCATCGGGCACCAGACGCTGCAGCAGCTCGGCGCCTTTGCCAGCCAGTACAAGCTCAGCCTCTACGAAGCCCTGTTTGCGCACTCGCTGGGGGCGGCGGTGGGCGCGCGCGCCATCGCCACCTTGCACGAATTCGGGCGCTGCCTGTCCGATTTGCAATACCGCGCCCGCCACTGCCACGGCCAAGAGGCGGCGACGGCCTTGTTGGCCGACTGGCTGCAAGGCATAGGCTACCAGCAGCACCTGCTCGACCACGCCGACAGCCCGCAGCAAGGCAGCGCGCGCTGGAGCAACGTGCTCGATTTTTGCGACTGGATGGCGCAGCGCTGCGCCACCCCAGTGTCAGAAAACGAAGCCCCGAGCAGCGCCAGCGCCGCCAAGGGTGCCAAGCAGCGCGCGCAGCAAACCTTGCTCGACGTGGCGCAGACCGTGGCCCTCATCACCACCTTGCAAGAGCGCCAGCAAGAGCAGGACGTGGTCACGCTCTCGACCCTGCACGCCGCCAAGGGGCTGGAGTGGCCGCATGTGCAGCTGGTGGGCGTTAACGAAGGGCTGCTGCCCATGCGCCCTGAAGACGACGACGCCGCCGCGCTGGCGCTGCGCCTAGAGGAAGAGCGGCGCCTGATGTATGTGGGCATCACGCGCGCCCAGCACACCCTGGTGGTGAGCTGGCTCAAGCGGCGCAAAAAGGGGCGCGAAACGGTGCCAGCGCAGCCCAGTCGCTTTATTGCCGAGATGCAGCTCGACGCCGCCAGCGCACGCGAAGACCCGCGCGCCAAGCTGCGCGCGCTGCGCGCCGAGTTCGCCCTGCGCGCCCAAGCGCCAGCCAGCGCCAGCGCCGCCCAGCCGCCGGCGCCTACCTAGGCAGACTCTGCTATATCCGTGCCATGAACCAAGGGGTACAACCGATAGCAAGCGCAGCAAAGCCTGACTAAAATAACCCGCGTCTTCAATTTTGCACACCCGCCATGAAAATTTTTATCACCCAGTGCGTTCGATTTTGTGTGGGTTTGAGCTTGCTGGCGGCCAGTGCGCTGCCCGCGCTGGCCTTGGAGCGGCCGCGCGAGCGGGTGGTGCTGACCATCACCGGGCAGATAGCCGTGAGCAACCAGGGCGGGGCGGCGGTGTTCGACATGGCCATGCTCGAAGCCCTGCCGCAGCACCGCTTTGCCACCCGCACCCCGTGGGAGCCGGGCGTGGTGCGCTTCAGCGGCCCGCTGCTGCGCGACGTGCTGGCGCTGGTGCAGGCGCGCGGCCAGCGGCTGCATGCCACCGCCCTCAACGACTACCGCATCACCATCCCGCTGCAAGATGCGCGCGACTTCGACGTCATCATTGCCACGCGCATGAACGAGCAGCCGATGCCCGTGCGCACGCGCGGCCCCTTGTTTGTGATCTACCCCTTTGACTCCGATCCGCAGTTGCAAAATCCGCGTTTTTACGAGCGCTCGATCTGGCAACTGCGGTCGATCGAAGTCATCGAATGAGCGTGGCGGCCGGTTTGGCAGGCCGTTCGGGCGGCCGTCGCTTCGTTTTTTGGCTGGCCCTGACCACATTCATCATGGCGGTCGGTTTGGCCGTCATGATGGCGGTTTTTGTGCGCCAAACCCAGGCGGTCGAAGACACCGCGCGCCTGCAGGCCGACTCCATCACCGCCCTGACGTTTCAACTTGAGCGCGAGTTTTTGCGGCTGCGCCATCAGCTCCACCTGAGCCTGGCGCAACCCGAGCAGGCGAACTGGGAACAGTTGCAACTGCGCTACGAGATTTTTGCCAGCCGCGTGGGGCTGTTACACGGCGGGGCCACCATCGACGTGCTGCGCCAGCGCCCCGAGTTTGACGCCACCGCCCCCCAGATCAAGGCCTTGTTGGAGCGCGCCGACCCCTTGCTCGCCGATCCGGCGCGCCACCCCGCCGAGCTGCACCAGGTGCTGCTCAATATGGAGGCGCTGGGCCCCGAGGTGCAGGCCCTGAGCCTAGCCGCCGACAGCCTCATGACGCACCTGATGCAAGACAAGCTGGCCCAAGTGCGGCAGCAGCAGCGCTGGCTCAATCTGCTGATGGGCTTGCAGGTGCTGCTGCTGCTGCTGGCCGCCGCTGGCTTGTGGCTGCGGCACGGGAGGCAGCAGCGTGAGCGCGCGCAGCTGGAGCGGCTCAACGCCGAGTTGCAAGGGGCCAAGACCGCTGCCGAGCAGGCCGATCGCGCCAAGAGCCTGTTTTTGGCCAATATGAGCCACGAATTGCGCACGCCACTCAATGGGGTGCTGGGCCTGCTCGATTTGTTGCTCGACGGCCCGCTGCCGCCGGCGCAGCGCGACCAACTGCACACGGCACGGCAATCGTCGGCGCATTTGTTGTCGATTTTGAACGATCTGCTGGATTTGTCGGCCTTGGACGCCGGGCAGATCAGGCTGCAGCCGGAGCCGGTCGATGTGGCCGCGCTGGTGCAGCAGTGCCACCGCTCGCTGCGGGCCATGGGAGAGGGCAAGCAGCTGCAGCTGCCCCTGAGCTTGGGACCCGACTTGCCGCCGTGGGTGCTGACCGACCCGACCCGGGTGCGCCAGGTCGTGCTCAACCTGCTGGGCAATGCGATCAAGTTCACGCCCAGCGGAACGGTGGCCGTGGCGCTCGAGTGCCAGCGCCACGGCGCGCTGGCGCATTGGCGCCTGGTGGTGCGCGACACCGGGATCGGCATCGACCCCCAGCTGAAAGAGCAAATTTTTCACCGCTTTGCCCAAGTCGATCGCAGCAGCACCCGGCCTCAAGGTGGCAATGGCTTGGGGCTGGAGATTTCGCGCACGCTGGCGCGCCTGCTTGGGGGCGACATCGCGCTCGACAGCACGCCCGGGCAGGGCTCGGTGTTTTGCTTTCACTGGGTGGCCCCGGTGTGCGAGGCGGCGCAGGCCCCCGCTGCCGCCCCCGCCGAGGTCGGCGTCGGTACGCCCGCCACGGGCCGGGGCCGGCGCGTGCTGGTGGCGGAAGACCACCCGGTCAATCGCAAGTTTGTGGCGCTGTTGCTGGAACGCATGGGCTTGCAGCCGACCTTTGCCGAAAACGGGCTGCAAGCGCTCGAACTGGCCCAGCGGCACGATTTTGATTGGGTGCTGATGGACATCCACATGCCCGAGATGGATGGTTACGCCTGCACGCAAGCCATTCGCCAGTTGCCCGGTGCGCGCGGACTGGTGCCCATCATCGCCGTTTCGGCCGACGTCATGAACGGGGCCGAGGAACAGGCGCTGGCAGCCGGCATGGACGGGTTTTTAAGCAAACCGCTGCAGCGCCTAGCCCTTGAGCACACGCTGACGCGCCTGCTGGCCTGCCGCACAGCCAGGGGCTGACCCAATGAATGGTGTCGCAGCGCTTGGCCAGGTCTTACCAGCCCAGCGCCAGGCGCAGCGGTAAAAACACCGCCATGCCGCAGACGATGGTGCCCAGCACCCCGCCGCGCCAGAAAAACCAGGCCACCCCGGCGGCGGTGGCAAACAGGCGCGCATCCTGCCAAGTGTCGATCAACTGGCCTTGCGTCATCACCACCTCGGGCGCCACCACGGCGGCCAAGGCGGCGATGGGGGCGTATTGCAGGCCGCGCTCGGCCCAGTGCGGCAGCTTCCAGTCGCGCTCGCTGAGGAAGAAAAAGCCGCGCGTGAGCACCGTCACCAGCGCCAGCGCGACGATGGCCAACAGGGTGCGCCAGTCGAGTTCAAACACGGGGCGGCTCCGGTGTCGGCCCCAAGCCGGTGGGGCCACGTGGCCCGCGCGGGCCGTGCGCTTCGAGGATCAGGCAAAAAGCCACCGCCGCCGCAATCGCCACCACGATGTTGAGCTTGAGCGGCAGCGCCCAGGCCGCCACCGCCGCCGCCCCGGCCACCCCGGCCGAGACCACGCGCAGCTTGGAGGTGGCGAGCGAACACCCTACGCCGATCAGCGCCAGTATGCCGGCAAAACCCAGCCCCCATTCGATCGGAATGGTGTGCGCCAGCACCACCCCGAGCAGGCTGGCCCCCATCCAACTGGCGTAGTTGACGCAGCAGTGTCCGGCCAGATAGGCTTGCTGGCGCTGTTTTTCTTCTAGGCTGTGGCCCACCTGGTGGTAGCGGCGGGCAAAGAAGACGTAGCTCAAGTCGCCCGTGAGGTAGCCGGTGAGCAGGCGCTGGCGCAGCGGCAGGTGCATCACGTAGGGCCGCAGGTGCGCCGAAAACACCACGAAACGCAGGTTGACGCAAAACGCCGCCGCCAGCACCACCCACAGCGGCGCACTGGCGCTCATCAGGGGCACCGCCGCCAGTTGCGCGCTGCCGGCATAGACCAGCAGCGTCATGAGCACCGCTTCGAGCTGGCTCAGGCCGGCCGTGACCATCGCCACCCCGGTCATCAGGCCCCAGGCCGCCACCCCAGCGGTGACGCTGGTCTGCTCGCGCATGCCCTCGGTGAACTCGGGCCAGCGGCGGAGGTCGGCGCGCCAAAACATCAGTGAACCGGGGGGGTGTCGGGGCCGGGGTCACCCAGCACGGTGCCCACTGGCAGTGCATGGCCGGCCAGGAACGCGGCTGCGGGCAGGCGCTTGCCGCCGGGGCGTTGCAGTTCGGTCAGCAGCAGCACCCCGTCGCCGGTCTGCACCCGCACGCCGTGGGCGTCGGCCGCCAGCACGGTGCCGCAGCTTGGGGCGGGGGCCACCGCTGATGCCATCTGACCCGGCACCCGTTCCGGCTCTGGCCATGCCCGCGCCGCCCAGACCTTGAGCGGCTCACCTCGGCACAGCGTCACCGCCCCAGGCACCGGGTCGAAGGCACGCACCCGGCGCCCGATCTGCTCGGCGCTGGCGCGCCAGTCGATCAGCGCCTCGGCCTTGTCGATCTTGGCGGCGTAGGTCACGCCCTGCTCGGGTTGCGGCTGCGGCTGCAAGGCGCCCGATTGGCCTGCCTCGGCCTGCTGCAGCGCCTGCACGATCAGGTGTGCGCCCAGTTGCGCCAGCCGGTCGTGCAGACTGGCGGCGGTTTCATGGGGCGCGATCGGCAGCGCCTGGCGCAGCAGCATGGGGCCGGTGTCAAGCCCGGCGTCCATTTGCATGATGGTGATGCCGCTCTCGGCGTCGCCGGCTTCGAGGGCGCGCTGGATTGGGGCCGCACCGCGCCACCGGGGCAGCAGCGAGGCGTGAATGTTCAGGCACCCCAAGCGCGGCAGCGCCAGCACCCAAGGCGGCAGCAGCAGGCCGTAGGCGGCCACCACCGCCACGTCGGCGTCGGCTTGTTGCAGCGCCGCGCGCGCTTGCGCGGCATCGTCGGGGTACTTGCCATCGAGGCGCAGGCTGCGCGGCTGCGCCAGCGCCAAGCCGTGCTGCAGCGCCACCTGCTTGACCGCCGAGGGCTGGGGCTTGAGGCCGCGCCCCGCGGGGCGGTCGGGTTGCGTGAGCACCAGCGCCACATCGTGCCCGGCAGCGAGCAGGGCACGCAGCGCCAGCGCCGCAAATTCCGGCGTGCCGGCAAACACCACTCGCATCGGCGCTCCGGTGCTCAGAGCGGCTGCGCAGCGTGGCGCCCCGCGCGTTCCCTGCCCCCGCGTTCGTTGCCGAGTTCGCCCTCGGCTTCGCGCTCAGCCTTGAGCAGCTTGGATTTGATGCGGTTGCGCTTGAGTGGCGAGAGGTATTCGACAAACACCTTGCCCACCAGATGGTCCATCTCGTGCTGAATGCACACCGCCAGCAGCCCCTCGGCCTCGATCAGGCGGCTTTGGCCCTGGGCATCGAGGGCGCGCACGCGCACCGCCAAGGCGCGCTCCACGCCGTCGTAAATGCCCGGCACCGACAGGCAGCCCTCGTCGCCTTTGCGTGTTTCGGGGCTGGCCCATTCGAGTACGGGGTTGATTAGCACCAGCGGCTGCTTGCGCTCCTCGCTCACATCGATGACGATGACGCGCTCGTGCACATCCACCTGGGTGGCGGCCAGCCCGACGCCTTGCGCCGCGTACATGGTGGCGAACATGCGCTCGGTCAGGGCCCGCACGCGCTCGTCCACCGCCGCCACCGGGCGCGCCACGCGCAACAGGCGCGGGTCGGGGTACTTGAGGATGGGCAAAGGTTCGGCAGGGTTCATGGTCAAATCTAAACGAGGTCCGCAGAGCAAGCCACGAATTTTAGATATTTTCGGCACTTTCTGCTGTCGCTGCACGCGACATGCGGCTATTATCATTGCTGGAGCTGGGGCTCGCCCGCACAGTGGGCCCAAAGCGCTTTTTTTGCCATTATTTCCACCCAAAAGCCACCGTGCCCTGCATGGGCGGCTGGCGGGTTTGCCAACGGGGCTTCAAACATGCGAACCAAACCCGCACCCGCCGCCTGCCACCGCACCATCGACCCAACGGGTCGTCGTGCCACCGATCCAGTGGGCTTGCGCCATCTCGTTCCTGCGCTCACCTTGCTGCTGACGGGTGCATGGGCGGGCGCACAAACCTTTCCCAACCTGCCCATCAGCCCGGCGCAACGCGACACCGCGCAGCAAGTGGCGCAAGCCGGCGTGCCGCTGTCTGCCTTGGCCCCCAATGCGCCCGAGCGCCACACGGTGCGCCGTGGCGACACGCTGTGGGACATTTCGGCGTTGTTTCTGCGCCAGCCTTGGCGCTGGCCCGAGCTGTGGGGCATGAACCTAGAGCAAATCCGCAACCCGCACCTGATTTTCCCGGGTCAGGTGCTGGTGCTGACGCGCGTGGGCGACCGTGCTTTTCTGGCGCTCGAAGCGGGTGGGGCCCCGCCCACGGTGCGCTTGTCGCCGCGCATCCGCGCCGAGAGCTTGGCCGAAGCCGCCTTGCCGGCCATCCCGGCGCACGTGATCGCCCCCTTTCTGACCGACTCGCTGGTCTTGAGTGAAGACACCCACGCCCGCGCGCCGCGCATCGTCGCCGCCACTGAGGGGCGCACCTTGTTCAGCCGGGGTGATCGGGTTTACGCGCGGGGCCAGTCCGGGCCGCTCGATGCGCCCGAAGGCCGCCCGCTCTTGAGCGCCGAGCAAAACCAGACGCAACGCATTTACCGCAACGCCGTGCCCTTGCTCGACCCCAGCAGCGGCGAAAAGCTGGGCTACGAAGCCAAGCTGATCGGCAGCGCGCTGCTGGTGGGCAGCGAGATCCTGCGCCCCCACACGCGGGCGGATGGCACGACCGAGCAGCGGGTAGAACCCGCCAGCGTCGACATCAGCGCGGCGATCGAAGAAATTCGCATCGGTGATCGGCTGCTGGCCACGCCGGCGCTGCCCCAGCCGGCCAGTTACGTGCCGCGCGCTCCGCAGATGCAGCTGGCGGGTCGCATCGTGCGCACCCACGGCCATGCGCAGCGCCTAGCCGGTCAGTACCAGGTGGTGGTGCTCAACCGGGGCAGCCGCGATGGGCTGGAAGCGGGCCACGTGCTGGCACTGCACCGCAGCGCTGCGGTGCTCACCGACCGCACCGACAGCGCGCGCGCCACGATGCAACTGCCGGCTGAGCGCAACGGCTTGATGATGGTGTTTCGCACCTTTGATCGGGTCTCGTATGCGCTGGTCTTGAATGTGGCCGATGCGGTGCGCAATGGCGACCACTTTGCCACCCCCTAGGAGCCTTGGCATCGATGCCGATGTGGCTGAGCTGGCCGCTTGGCTGCGCCTGACCAACACCGCGGGAGTGGGTGCGGCCACGGCGCGCAAGCTGCTGGCGGCTTTGGGATCACCCCAAGCCGTCTTTGCCGCCGACGTGCAGGCCCTGCAGGCGCTGGTGGGCGAGCGGCTGGCGGCTGCCTTGCGCAGCGCTCCGGTGCAAGGAGGCCGCCTGTTGGAACACGCTGGGGCTTGGTTGGCCGCTGCGCCGGACCGGCATTGGCTGCCCTTGGGGCACCCCCATTACCCGGCTGCGCTGCTGCAAACCCCCGACCCGCCGGTGCTGCTCTATGTGCAGGGCCAGTTGAGCGCGTTGGCGCAGCCTTGCACGCTGGCCATGGTGGGCAGCCGCAACCCCAGCCCGCAAGGGGCTGAAAACGCCCGCGCCTTTGCCCAGGCGCTGGGTGAGCAAGGGTTTTGCATCGTGTCTGGGCTGGCGCTGGGGGTGGATGGCGCGGCGCACCGGGGTGCGCTGGAAGCCGGTGCACCCACGGTGGCGGTGGTCGGCACCGGCTTGGATCGGGTCTACCCAAGGCAGCACCATGAGCTGGCGCAACGCATCGCCAGCCACGGCGCATTGGTGAGCGAATACCCGCTCGGTACGCCGCCGCTGGCGCCGCATTTTCCGCAGCGCAACCGAATCATCGCCGGCCTGAGCCTGGGCACACTGGTGGTGGAGGCGGCGCTGGAGTCGGGCTCGCTCATCACGGCCGAGTTGGCGGCGCAATACGGGCGCGAGGTGTTTGCCATTCCGGGCTCGATCCACGCGCCGCAGTCGCGCGGCTGCCACGCCCTGATCCGCCAAGGGGCCAAGCTGGTGGAGTCGGTGCAAGACGTGCTCGACGAGCTGCGCCTGCAACACGGCGCAGCGCAGCCGGTGCAGGGTGAGTTGGCGCTGGGCGAACGCGGCGCTGCGGCGCAGCCAGCGGCCCGTGCCCGCATGGGGCAGGGGGTTCAGGGGCGGCCACCCGTCGAGGCCGAGGGCGCGCTGTTGCAAGCGCTGGGCTACGACCCGGTCGGGCTCGACGCCTTGCAGGCGCGCTGCGGCCTGCCGACGGCCGAGCTGCAAGCGCAGTTGTTGGAGCTTGAACTGTGCGGCAGCGTGCGGCGCTTGCCCGGCGGCCTGTTTCAGCGCCAGGCGCTAGGCTGAAAGGGCCTCAAATCTGCGCCCCGGCGTTGGGGTCGTCCGGGTTTTCCACTGCCTGCGGCTGGGGCTTGATCAAATCTTCGCGCTTGATGCCCAGCCACATCGCCACCCCGGTCGCCACGAAGATCGAGGAGTAGATGCCAAACAAAATGCCGATGGTCAGCGCCAGCGCAAAGTAGTGCAGCACCGGGCCGCCAAACAGCAGCATCGAGATCACCATCGCCTCGGTGGTGCCGTGGGTGATGATGGTGCGGCTCATGGTGGTGGTGATGGCGTGGTCGATCACCTCGGGCGTGCTCATCTTGCGCTGGCGCTTGAAGGTCTCGCGGATGCGGTCGAAAATCACCACCGATTCGTTCACCGAGTAGCCCAGCACCGCCAGCACCGCGGCCAGCACGGCGAGCGAGAATTCCCACTGGAAGAAGGCAAAAAAGCCCAGGATGATGACCACATCGTGCAAGTTGGCCACAATGGCGGCGATCGAAAACTTCCACTCGAAGCGAAAGGCCAGATACACCGTGATGCCGACGATCACGAACATCAGCGCCAACAGGCCGTCGGTGGCCAGCTCCTGTCCCACCTGCGGCCCCACAAATTCGGTGCGGCGCAGCTCCACCGTCGGGTCGTGCGCGCGCAGCGCCTCCAGCACCGCCTGGCTTTGCTCGCCCGAGCCCACGCCGGGCAGCGGCGGCAGGCGCATCAGCACGTCGCGCGCGGTGCCAAAATTTTGCACCGTCACCTCTTCATAGCCCAAACCGGCCAGGGTGCTGCGCACCTGCTCCAAGTCGGCCGGCTGCTGGTAGGCCACTTCGACCACCGTGCCACCAGTGAACTCGACCGACAGGTTGAGCCCGCGCGTGACGAGGAAAAACACCGCCAGCGCAAACACGGTGAGCGAAATCGCGTTCAACAGCACCGCATGGCGCATGAACGGGATGTCTTTTTTGACGCGGAAAAATTCCATGGCTACAGCCCCTTGGGTATCAATTGGCGGATGGTGAGCCGGGTTTGGCCGCATCCGCCGCCGGCGGCTGCCAGACCGTGCCGATCGAGATGGTTTTCAGCTTCTTTTGCCGTCCGTACCAGGCATTGGCCAGCCCGCGCGAGAAAAACACGGCCGAGAACATGCTCGTCAGAATGCCGACGCAGTGCACCACCGCAAAGCCGCGCACCGGCCCGGAGCCAAAGGCCAGCAGCGCCAGCCCGGCCAGCAGCGAGGTGACGTTGGAGTCCAGAATGGTGCCCCAGGCGCTGTCGTAGCCGCTGTTGATCGCCACCTGCGGCGAGGCCCCGCGGCGCAACTCCTCGCGGATGCGCTCGTTGATGAGCACGTTGGAGTCGATCGCCATGCCCAGCGCCAGCGCCATGGCGGCCATGCCGGGCAGGGTGAGCGTGGCTTGCAGCATCGACAGCACCGACACCAGCAGCACCAGGTTGAAGGTCAGGGCGATGCTCGAAAACACCCCAAACAGGCGGTAATAGACCGCCATGAAAACCAGCACCACCAGGAAGCCGTAGAGCACGCTCTCAAAGCCCATGCGGATGTTCTCGGCCCCCAGGCCCGGGCCGACGGTGCGCTCCTCGATGATCTCCATCGGCGCCGCCAGCGCACCGGCGCGCAGCAGCAGCGCGATGCTTTGCGCCTCGGTGGTGTTCATCTGGCCCGAGATCTGCACCCGGCCGCCGCCGATCTCGCTGCGAATCACGGGCGCCGTCACCACCTCGCCGCGGCCGCGCTCGAACAGCAAAATCGCCATCCGGTTGCCGATGTTTTCGCGTGTCACGTCGCGGAAAATGCGCGAGCCGCCCGCATCCAGCGACAGGTGCACCGCCGGCTCTTGGGTCTGGCCGTCGAAGCCAGCCTGCGCATCGGTGAGGTTTTCACCGGTGAGCACCACTTCGCGCAGGGTGATCACGGCGCGCCCTTCGCGGTCTAGGTGGCGCTCGGAGCCCAAGGGCACCGGCCCTTCGCCGCGCTCGGCGGCGCGCCCAGCGGGGCTTTCATCGACCATGCGCACTTGCAGCGTGGCGGTGCGGCCCAGGATGTCTTTGGCGCGCGCGGTGTCGAGCACGCCAGGCAGTTGCACCACGATGCGGTCTGCCCCTTGCTGCTGGATCACCGGCTCGGCCACCCCGAGCTCGTTGATGCGGTTGCGCAGCGTGAGGGTGTTTTGCTTGATGGCCTGCTCTTGGATGCGGCCGCTGGCCTCGGGGCTCAGGCTGCCGACCAGCTTGAGCTGCTCGCCCACAAGCTGGCGCTCGAAGCTCAGGTCGGTGAACTGCGGCCGCAGCAGCGCCTGCGCCGCCTCCAGCGTGGCATCGTCACGAAAACGCACCGCCACCGCCTGGCCCTCGCGCGTGATGCCGGCGTGGCGGATGTTTTGCTCGCGCAAGGTGGTGCGGATGTCGCGCGCCATGGCCTCGGCGCGCTGGTTGAGCGCGCCGGGCATATCGACCTGCATCAGGAAATGCACCCCGCCGCGCAAATCGAGCCCGAGGTACATGGGCGCCGCGTTGATGCTTTGCAACCAGATCGGGGTCAGCGGAACCAAGTTGAGCGCCACCACGTGCGTGGGTTGGGCCGGATCGGTGTTGAGGGCGCGGTCGATGGCGTCGCGCGCCTGGAGCTGGTTTTCGGCGCTGTCAAACAGGGCCTGCATGGTCTGCTCTTGCAACAGCAGCGACTTGGGCGTGATCTGGCGCTCTGCCAGCGCCTGCTCAATGCGCGTCACGGTGCCGGCGTCGATGCGCACCGCATGCTGGCCAGACGAGACCTGCACGCCCGGCGCTTCGCCAAACAGGTTGGGCAGCGCGTAGAGGGAGGCAATGAGCAGCGCCACCACGATGGTGACGTACTTCCACAGCGGGTATCGGTTCATGAGCGGGCGGCTCCGTTAAAGCCAAGCGGCCGGGCGTGTGGGCCCGGCCAATCGAGAAAAGACCACGACAATGTCGTTTACTGGAAGGTGCCCTTGGGCATCAACTGCATCACGGCGCTGCGCTGCACTTGGATTTCGACGCCACTGGTCAGTTCCAGGGTGACGAAATCGTCGCCCAGCTTGGTGATGCGGCCCAGCATGCCGCCAGCGGTGACGACCTCATCGCCCTTGGCCAAGGCGGCAACCATCAGCTTGTGCTCTTTGGTGCGCTTCATTTGGGGCCGGATCATGATGAAGTACAGCACCACGAACATCAGCACCAGCGGCAGCAGGCTGACCAAGGTGCTGGTGGTGTCGCCGGCGGCGGCCTGGGCGTAGGCAGGGGAAATGAACACGGCAGTTTTCCTGTGAGAGGGTCGTTGGAGGGGGCGGGCCACTTGGGGCCCCATGTCAATCGCGCATTCTAAACCCTAGGCTCAAACTTGCGCCGGGCGCGGTGCCGCCACCGGTCGGATGCGCAGCGCCAGCCACACCCCCAGCAGCAGCAAGGCCATGCCAGCGATGGTCAGGCCCTGCGGCCACTCGCCGCGCCACCAGAAAATGTAGATCAGCGCGGCCACGGTCTCGAACACGATCAGTTGCCCGGCCAGCGCCGTGGGCAGGCGCTTGCTGGCCTGATTCCAGCACAGGATGCCGCACCAGGAGGCGAACAGCCCCAGCGCCAGCATGAGCGAGAGGAAAAACAGCGGGTCTGGGCCGAAAGGCATGGGGAAGGTGCTGCCGCTGAGCGCCATCCAGGCCCACACCAGCGCAAAGCCGCACAGCGCCATGGGCAAGGTAGCCAGCCCCTGCGCCGTGGCCCAGACGCGCGGGTTGCGGTCTGGGTGCTGGCGCAGCCAGTCGGCGTTGCGCAGCGGGTACCAGGTCCAGCAGGCCAACGCCCCCAGCGCCAGCAGGGCGCCCAGCGCGTAAGCGGTGAGCGAGGCATCGGGTTGCTGCAGCAAGCGCGTCATCTCGGCCTGGTTCACCAGCCCGATGCCCAGCAGCATGATGCCCAGCGGCAGCATCAGGCGCCGCCACGGCAGCAGGCCGTCGCGTTCGGCGTTGCGCTGGTTGGCGGCAATGGCGATCAGCACCGGCAGGGTGCCGATGATGAGCGTGGTCAGTGGCCCGCCGGTGCCTTGGATGGAACTGGCCAGCAAGGTGTAGTAGGCCAGGTTGCCCACGGCGGCCAGCTTGAGCGCGGTGAGCCAGTCGGCGCGCGTGAGGCGGCGCAGCGCGCCCCAGTCGAGCCAGGCCAGCGGCAGGCACAGCAGCCCAAAGGCGAGGTAGCGCGCCATCGCCAGCAAGGCGGCCGGGTATTCGGGCAGCAGCAGCGGCACCAGAAACACCAAGCCCCACAACATCCCTGCCAGCAAGGCAAAGCCCACCCCTAGCCACATACGGCACCCCGTTGAATCAAAGCAGGGAGTGTAAGGGTGGCGCTAGGCTCAGCCCCGGTCTGCAGTCGAGTTTTGCGCGCCGGCTTGAGCTGCGGGCTGGGCTGCGGCCCGCCACTGCCCCAGCAGCTCGCTCCAGCGCAGCCGCACCGCCTGCAAATGGCGCGCCTTGACATGGCCAAAGCCCTTGATGCCCTCGGGCAGCGCCGCCAGTTGCAACGCCAGCGCCTTGCGTTCGGGGTGCAGGCCCGGCAGCAGTTCTTCGATCAAATCCTGGTACTCGACTATCAGGGCGCGCTCGCTGCGCCGCTCGGCGCTGCGGCCAAAGGGATCCAGCGCGCTGCCGCGCAGGCCCTTGAGACGGGCCAGCCATTTGAAGGCCGTCAGCATCCACGGGCCAAAAGACTGCTTGATCGGCACGCCGCGCTCGTCGTGGCGCGCCCACAGCGGGGGTGCGAGGTGAAAGCGCAGCGCAAAATCGCCTTCAAACTGGGCCCCGATCTGGCGCAAAAATTCGGGCTCGCTGTGCAGCCGCGCCACCTCGTACTCGTCCTTGTAGGCCATGAGCTTGAACAGGTTGTGCGCCACCGCCTCGGCCAGCGCGCTCTGCTTCGGCCCCAGCGCGGCGGCCTCGGCCTGCTGCACCCGGCGCACGAAGGCGCTGTAGCGCTGCGCATAGGCCTGGTTCTGGTAGGCGCTCAAAAAGGCGCTGCGCCGCTGCAGCAGGGCCTCCAGGCCCGTGCGCGGCTGCAGCGCGATGGTTTGCGCCGGGGCCAGCAGCGCTTGCAGCCGGGCGCCATCGTGCGCGGCCCAGCGGCCCCACTCGAACGCGGCCTGGTTTTTTGCCACCGCCACCGCGTTGAGCTCGATCGCCCGCAGCAGCGACTCGCGCCGCAGCGGCAGCCAGCCCTTTTGCCAGGCAAAGCCCAGCAGCAGCGGGTTGATGTAGAGCGCATCGCCCAGCAAGCGCGTGGCCAGCGCGTCGGCGTCGCACGCCGCCACCGCCGCGCTGCCCAACACCCGCGCCAGCGTGGCCTGACACTGTGCCGCCGGGTTTTGCCAGTCGGGTTGGCGCACAAAGGCCGCCGTCGGGCTGACGTGGCCGTTGAGCGCCACCCGCGTGCGCCCCGGGCTCAGGCGGGCTAGGCTTTCCTTGCCGGCGGCCACGATGGCGTCGCAGCCCAAGATCAAATCGGCCGCTGCGGTGCCGACGCGGGTGGTGCAGATCTGCTCCTGCTGCTCAGCCAGCAGTACGTGGCTCCAGGTGGCGCCGCCCTTTTGCGCCAGCCCGGCGGCGTCTTGCGTCACCACGCCCTTGCCTTCTAGGTGCGCCGCCACCCCCAGCAGCTGGCCGATGGTGATGACCCCGGTGCCACCCACGCCAGCCACCACGATGCCATAGACGCCGCCGGGGCTGTCGGTGCAGCCGGGCAAGCTCGGTTCGGGCAAGTCGCCCAGCGACTCGGGCGCGGGCAAGGCGCTGCCTAGGCTGGCCTTGCGCGGCCGCCCGCCTTCGACGGTGACGAAGCTCGGGCAAAAACCCTTGAGGCAGGAAAAATCTTTGTTGCAACTGCTCTGGTTGATCTGGCGCTTGCGCCCGAACTCGGTCTGCAGCGGCTCTACGCTCAGGCAGTTGCTCTGCACCCCACAGTCGCCGCAGCCCTCGCACACGGCGGGGTTGATGAGCACGCGCCGCGCCGGGTCGACCAGCGTGCCGCGCTTGCGCCGGCGCCGCTTTTCGGTGGCACAGGTCTGGTCGTACAAAATCACGGTGGTGCCCGGCAGCAGCCTAAACTCGCGCTGGATGCGGTCGAGCTGGTCGCGGTGCGCCACCGCCACCCCTTCGGGCAGGCGCAGCGTGCTGCCGCCCACGGTCTGGTGCAGCGCGCCCCGGTATTTTTCGGGCTCGTCGGTGACCACGGTCAGGCGCGACACCCCTTCGGCGCGCAGGCTGTGCGCGATTTGCAGCACGTGGTGCCCTTCGGCGCGCTCGCCCAGCGGCTGGCCGCCGGTCATGGCCACGGCGTCGTTGTAGAGCAGCTTGAAGGTGATGTTCACATTCGAGGCGATGCACTGGCGTATCGCCAGCAGGCCGCTGTGAAAGTAGGTGCCATCGCCCAGGTTGGCAAACACGTGCGTTTCATGGCTGAAGGGCTGCTGCCCGACCCAAGGCACGCCCTCGCCGCCCATTTGGGTAAAGCCCACGGTGGCGCGGTCCATCCAGATCGTCATGAAGTGGCAGCCGATGCCGGCCATGGCGCGTGAACCCTCGGGCACCCGGGTGCTGGTGTTGTGCGGGCAACCGGAGCAAAACCAGGGCTGGCGCTCGGCCAGCGGCGTGTCGGCGCGCAGCACCTGCAAGGCGAGCGCTTGGCCCTGCAAACGGTCGAGGTGCGACTGCACCCGCGCCGCCACCTCGCTGCCCTCGGGCAACAGGCCGTGGCGCGCCAGCCGCCGCGCCAGCGCGTGCGCGATCAGCGCCGGTGTCAGGTCGGCGTTGGCGCGCAGCAACTGGCTGGCGCTCGGATTCGGCATCGACCATTCGCCGCCGCTGTGGTCGGCACCGACTTCGTCGAACTTGCCCAGCACGTCCGGGCGCACGTCGGCGCGCCAGTTGTAGAGCTCCTCCTTGAGCTGGTATTCGATCACCTGGCGCTTTTCTTCCACCACCAAAATTTCGCGCAGCCCGGTGGCGAACTCGCGCGTGGTCTGCGCCTCCAGCGGCCAGACCACGCCCACCTTGTGCAGCCGCAGCCCGATGTGGCGGCAGGTGGCGTCGTCCAGCCCGAGGTCGCTTAGCGCCTGCCGGGTGTCGTTGTAGGCCTTGCCGCTGGCGATCAGGCCGTAGCGGTCGTGCGCGCTCTCGATCGCGTTGTGATTGAGGCGGTTGGCGCGCACGTAGGCCAGCGCGGCGTACCACTTGGTGTCCATCAGACGCGCTTCCTGCTCCAGCGCCGCATCGGGCCAGCGGATGTGCACGCCACCGGGGGGCAGCTCGAACTCGGGTGCCACGATGCGCACCCGATCCGCGTCGATCTCGGCCACGGCGCTCGACTCCACGATCTCCTGGATGGTTTTCATGCCGGCCCAGACGCCGGCAAAGCGGCTCATGGCCCAGGCGTGCAGCCCGAAATCGAGGATTTCCTGCACGCTGGCGGGGAAGAACACCGGCAGCCCGCAGGCTTTGAAGATGTGGTCGCTCTGGTGCGCGGCGGTCGAGCTTTTGGCCACGTGGTCGTCGCCCGCGACCGCGATCACGCCGCCCCAGGGCGTGGTGCCAGCCAGGTTGGCGTGCTTGAACACGTCGGCGCTGCGATCCACACCCGGCCCCTTGCCGTACCAGAGCCCAAACACGCCATCAAAGCGCTGGCTGCCCGGCGGCGCAAAGCCGAGCTGCTGCGTGCCCCATATGGCGGTGGCGGCCAGCTCCTCGTTCACGCCGGGCTGAAACACGATCTGCTGCGCCGCCAGGTGCGCTTTGGCTTTCCACAGGGCTTGGTCGTAGCCGCCCAGCGGCGAGCCGCGGTAGCCGCTGATGAAGCCGGCGGTGTTGCGGCCTAGGCGCAAGTCGCGCTGGCGCTGCAGCATGGGCAAGCGCACCAGCGCCTGCACCCCGCTCATGAAAGCGCGCCCGTGGTCGAGCGTGTATTTGTCGTCCAGACTGACGCTGGCAAGGGCGCGCCGAACCGCTTCGGGCAAGGGTGCGTTCATGGTGTGGTCTCCTGTCGCCAAGGCGGGCCGGGTAGGCCGCCAGTTTCCGTTCACCCGCTGCGGCAGCGGGTGCGCTGCGGCCGCTCACAGGATCGCTGCTTGCTGCCGATTGCCACAGATTGTCGCCAAAAAAAGCCGCCCCACGGGCGGCTAGGCTTAGGCGTTTACCCTTGCCTTTTGGGTTCAGCCCAGATGCTGGGCCAAGAAGGCCAGCGTGCGCTCGCGCGCCAACTCGGCCGACGGGCCATGGTGCGCGCCGCGCTGGTCGCAGTTGAAGCCGTGGTGCGCCGCGTAGGTGTGCACCTGCACCTGCGGATGCCGCTGCTGGAAGGCCCGCACGGTGTCGAGCGGGATCCAGTGGTCTTGCTCGGCAAAATGGGCCAGCACCGGGCATTGGGGCTGCAACTCGGCGTCGGCCCCCACCGTCATGCCGCCGCCGTAGTAGGGCACCGCCGCCGCCAGGCCCTGGAGCTGGCAGGCGCTGCGCCACGTCAGCAGCCCACCCCAGCAATAGCCCACGATCCCGACCTTGACCCCGGCCGCCAGCCCCAAGGTGTCGATGGCGGCTTGGATGTCGGCCATCACGCCCGGCGCCGGCAGGGCATCGACTTGCAGCTTGATGGCAAACCCGGCCTGCATGTCGGCGTCGGTATAGCCCAGATCGACCCCGGCTTGCACCCGGTGAAAGGTCGAGGGCGCCAAGGCCACGTAGCCGGCCGCCGCGTAACCGTCGGCCACCGCGCGGATGTGCGAATTGACGCCAAAAATCTCTTGCAGCACCACCACGGCGCCGCGCGGGGTGCCCTCGGGCTGGGCCAGGTAAGCGGGGCAGACGAAACCGTCGGCGGCTTTCAGTTCCAAGTATGCGCTCATGCAAGTCTCCTGTGAGGGTGGGGTGCCCGGGCGGGCGGGGCGGTATTCAGTCGGCTTCGGGTGCTGGGGCGGGCTTGACAAAGGTCACCGGCACCGGGGCGTGCTGCAACATCTGCTGCGACACCGAGCCCAGCAGCGTGCGCCCGATCAGGCCACGGCCGTGGCTGCCCATGATCACGCCCTCGCAGCCCTCTTCTTCCAGCACCTCGAGCAGCAGGGCCACCGGCTCACCCATGCGCACGTGGGTGCTGCAGGGCAGCCCGGCCGCTTGCACCCGCTCCAGCGCCACAGCCAGCATATCTTGCCCGGCGGCTTGGGCTAGGCGCTCGATCGCCTCGGCGTCGTGCAGCGTGACCAGCTCGTAAAAGGTGGCCGGCTCTTGCACATTGACCAGCACCAGCTCGCACGCCAGCCCGCCCTGCGCCATGCGCAGGGCGTACGCCACCGCCTCGATCGACAACTCCGAACCATCCACCGGGATCAGCCATTTCATGCGATGCGCTCCATTGATTTGTTGGCCTCAACTGTAGCGCATCGCTGGCCGGTGGAACGCTGCTTGGCAAGGCGGAAATGGCAGCGGGTCCTGGCACGTTGGAGTCAGTGCGGCGACAATGCACCCGATGCCCGAACCCACTGCGCCCAGCGCACCTCCCCCCTTAGGCTTGGCCGCTCTGGCCCCGTTGCAGCAGCGCCCCTTTGCCCTGCTGTGGATCACGTGGCTGACGGCCAACATCAGCCTGTGGATGAACGATGTGGCCGCCGCCTGGCTCATGACCACGCTGACCACCTCGCCGGCCTGGGTGGCGCTGGTGCAGACCGCCGCCACGCTGCCGGTGTTGCTGCTCGGGCTGCCCAGCGGGGTGCTGGCCGATGCCTTGGAGCGGCGCCGGCTGTTGTTGTTCACCCAGGTCTGGGCGGCGCTGGTGGCGCTGACGCTGGTGCTGGTGGTCAAGCTCGATGCCCTGACCCCGGCGCTGCTGCTGGCGCTGGTGTTTGCCAACGGCATCGGGCTGGCACTGCGCTGGCCAGTCTATGCCGCGCTGATGCCGCACCTGGTGCCGCGCCCGCAATTGCCGGCTGCGCTGGCGCTCAACGGGGTGTCGATGAACGTCTCGCGCATCATCGGGCCGCTGTTGGCCGGATTGATCATCGCCAGCCTGGGCAGCGAGTGGGTGTTTGTGCTCAACGCGGTGTTGGCGCTGGGGTGCGTCGCCCTGATCTGGCGCTGGCGCAGCCCGCCGCGCGAGGAGCCGCTGCGGCGCGAGCCCTTTTGGAGCGCCTTGGTGGTGGGGGTGCGCTTTGTCGCCCAATCGGCCCGCTTGCGGCTGGCTTATCTGCAGGTGGGGCTGTTTTTTTTCCACTCGGCCGCGCTGATCGGGCTGCTGCCGCTGCTGGCGCTGCGCTACGAGGGCGCCAGCGCCAGCACCTTTACCTGGCTGCTGGCCGCCATGGGCAGCGGTGCCATCCTGTCGGCCTTGTGGTTGCCGCGTTTGCGCCAAGGGCACAGCCGCGCCTTCATGGTCTGGGCCGGCATGGTGCTGCAGGCGCTGACGATGCTGGTCGTCACGTGGGCGCCCTGGCTGTGGGCGGCGCTGCTGGCGATGTTCGTGGCCGGCATGGCGTGGATTGCGGTGGCCAACACGCTCAACGTGGCGGCCCAGCTGGGGATGCCGGACTGGGTGCGCGCGCGCGCCATCTCGGTCTACCAGATGGCGCTCATGGGCGGGGCCGCCCTGGGCGCTGCGGCGTGGGGCAAGCTGGCCCATTGGGTGGGGGTGCCGCTGTCGGTCTCGCTGGCGGCGCTGTCGGCGCTGTGCCTGGCCAGCCTGACCTTGCGCTGGAGCCAGCGCTCGCGCCTGCTGGAAGACCCGGGGCTGGAGGACGAGGGCCGGCAAGCCGAGCCGCCGCTGCAGTAAACCAGCGCTGCCGCTGCCTTGCAGGCGGTCAACATTCACAGGCTGTCAAAATCCTGCGCCGCGCCAAAGTCGCCCACCACCACGCTGTGCGTGAGCAAGCGGCCGCCGTGCCAGCGGTGCAGCAAATAGCCGGGCGGCTCCAGCCGGTAGCGCGCCGCTTGACCGACTCGCAAATCGAGCGCGATCTGGTGCGCGGTCGAGGGGGCGCTGAGCGCCAGCGCGTGCGCCACCCGCGTCACCGTGAGCCGGTGCAAATGGCCGCATAGCAGGGCCTGCACCTGCGGGTGCTGCCACAGCAGCGCTTCGAGTTCGGCCGCGCCCTGACGCAGCGCCATGCCGTCCATCTCGGCCAGGCCGGTGGCATAGGGTGGGTGGTGCAGCAGCAGCAGGGTGGGCTGGCTGCTGGCCGCCAGCGCCTGTTCCAGCCAGCGCAGCCGCTCGGGGCACAGCTCGCCGTGCGCGCAGCCCTCGGCCGCGGTGTCGAGCGCCAGCAGGCGCAACGTCGGGTTGTGCCACACGTACTGCACAAAGGTGGGGTGCAGACCTTGGCAGGCTTGCAGCCAGTCGGCGCAGGCGTGGCGCAGTGTGGCGCGCCGGTCGTGGTTGCCGGGCAGCGGCAAGATCGGCACCCCCATGGCCTGCAGCGGCTGCACCAGTTGGCGCAGCAAGGCGTAGTCGGCGGCGCTGCCGCTGTCGCTCAAGTCGCCGCTGAGCAGCAGCAGATCGGGGCCGGGGTCGCGCGCGCACAGGTCTTGCACGCAGGCGCGCAGCAGGGCGGTGGTGTCCACCCGCGCCCCCGCAGGCGGCGTGGCGCGCAGGTGCAGGTCAGAGAACTGGGCGATCAGCATGGCGCTGCACCGGGCTGGCTTTAGCGCGCAAAGCGCCTGCGCGTGAGCGCCAGCGCGATCCAGAACGCGACCACGGCGTAGCCGGCCAGCACCGCCAGGTGCAGCGCGGCGTCGGCGGGCCACTGGTTGAGGAACAAGGGCCGCACCAGCGCCACCCCGTGCGTGAGCGGCAGCAGCTCGGAGACGGCCTGCACCAAGGCGGGCAGTTGCTCGCGCGGGAAAAACACCCCGCTCAAAAACATCATGGGCGTGAGAAAGAGCGTGAAGTAGTAGGTGAAAAAGTCGTAGCCCTGGGCCAGCGCGTTAAAGATCAAGGCCAGGCAACTGAAGGTGATGCCCAGCAGCAGCAGCACCGGCAGCGCCAGCCAGAGCTTGGGCGCCTGGCTGATGCCCAGCACCAGGATCACGCCCAAAATCGCGCACACGGTGAACAGCGCCTTGAAGGCGGCCCAGAGCATTTCGGCCAGCACGATGTCGTCGAGCGTGACCGGGGCGTTGAGGATGCCGTCCCAGGTTTTTTGCACCTGCATGCGCGAGTAGGCCGAGTACAGGGCCTCGAAGCTGGCGGCGTTCATGGCGCTCATGCAGATGGCGCCGCTGGCCAAAAACAGCAGGTAGGGCACGGCCAGCGCCACCCCGTCCGGGCCCGTCACCGTGACCTGCCCGACCAGCATCCCCATGCCGTAGCCAAAGGCCAGCAGCCAGATCAGCGGTTCGGCGATGTTGCCCACCAAACTGGGCAGCGCCAGCTTGCGCCAGACCAGCAGGTTGCGCTGGAACACCGGCCAAAAGCGCCACGACAACTGCGGCGCGCGCCAGTGGTGGGGTGGTGTGCTGGGCAAGGCATTCATCCTTCTTGCCGGATCTGGCGTCCGGTGAGCTTGAGGAACAGGTCTTCGAGGTTGGCGGGCCGGTGCAGGGTGTGCAAGTGCGGCCAGTCGTTGAGCGCGGCCAGCAGCGGGCGCGCGTTCTGGGTGTAGAAAAACACCGTTTCACCGCTCACTTCGACCCGCTGCGCCAGCCCCGCCAGCGCCGACTGCGCCAGCGCCTGCACCTCCTGGTTTTGCTGCGCATAGACCTCGACCACATCGGGCTCCAGGTGCTGCGCGATCAGTTCGCGGGGGCGGCCTTCGGCGATTTTGCGCCCTTGGTCGATTACCACCAGGCGCTGGCACAGGCGCTCGGCCTCGTCCATGAAGTGGGTGGTGAGCAAAATGCTCTTGCCCTGCTTGAGCAACTGCTGCAGCCGCTCCCACATCAGGTGCCGCGCCTGCGGGTCGAGCCCGGTGGTGGGCTCGTCGAGCAGCAGCAGCCGGGGGTCGTTGATGAGCGCGCGCGCCAGCGACAGGCGCCGCTTCATGCCGCCCGAGAGCTCACCCGGCTTGGCCTGCGCCTTGTGCGTCAGGGCAGCGAATTCGAGCAGCAGCGGTATGCGCGCCGCCAGCGTGGCCGCATCGAGGCCGAAGTAGCGCCCGAAAACGCGCAGGTTCTCGGCGCAGGTGAAATCCGGGTCGAGCGTGTCGAACTGGCTCACCACGCCCATCTGCGCCTTGATGGCTTGCGCCTGCTGCGGCATGGGCAGGCCAAAGGCCTCGACGCGGCCGCTGTCGGCGTGGGTGAGCCCGAGGCAGATGCGCAAGGTGGTGGTCTTGCCGGCGCCGTTGGGGCCGATCAGGCCCAGGCACTCGCCGGGTTCGAGCGCAAACGAGAGCCCATCGACCACCGTCGTGTCGCCGTAGCGCTTGCAAAGTTGGTCGGCGTGGAACAAAGGGGTCATAGGTTGCGCATTGTGCCGCCTTTACACTGCGCTTTGGGCATTGGGCGCCAGTTGGCGCAAAAGCCTGGCTAGCGCACGCAAGGGCCACCGCATAGCCCAAGGCTGTGCCAAAATAATTGCCCGTCCAAGCGATGCTGATACCCAAGACTTGGTGCTTGGTTGTTGCCGTTGAGAGTGGTTTTTCACGTACAGGGTTCTGGCATGACGAGATCGAGGTATCGCTGCACCATGCGGCCGCTCAAAATGGCCGCGGGTCTGTTCCTGCTGGGTTTTGCTTCGCTGCTATGGGCTCAACTCCCGCAGTGGCCGCCCCGCCCCGAGTTGCCACCCTCGGTGTGGCTGTTGACGCAAGCGCAGCAACTCATTCAAATTAATGCCGCTCAACCCCGGATTGCGCTGCAGCAGCGCCCTATCCGCGGCCTGCAGGCGGGCGACGAACTGGTGGGAATCGACTACCGGGTCGCGCAGGGCCGCTTGTATGGCTTGGCGCGCAGTGGGCGGCTCTACGTTTTGCAGCCCCAAACTGGTCAAGCGCGCCTGGTCAACCCGGGGGCCACTTGGCTGGCGCTGCAGCCTGGCCCAGTCGGTTTTGACTTCAACCCTGCGGCTGACCGCATCCGGGTGGTGCAAAGCAGCGCCCAGAACCACCGCCTGCACCCCGACAGCGCCGAGGTGGTGGACTTCGAGCCAGCGGCCCCAGGCACCCAGCCCGACCCCAAGCTGCGCTTTGTCAGCAGCGACCCACATGCTGGGCACGCCCCCGATGTGGTGGCGGCTGGTTACACCTACAACACCCAAAACGAGCGCCTGACCAGCAACTACGCCATTGAGCGGCGTTTGGGTCTGCTGGTGTTGCAAGGCTCACGCGAAGGCGTGCAACCAGTGGTTTCCCCCAACACCGGCTTGCTCAGCACAGTGGGCAGTTTGGGTTTGGGGGCCTTGAACGAGGTGCAGTTCGATATTTCGGACATCGGCAACGTGGCGCTGATTGCCGCCACCACGAGCACCTCGGCGTTGCCGCGCTTGTATCGCATTGATTTGACTACTGGTTCGGCCCGCTTGTTGGGCACCTTGGCTGGCGGCCAGCCGCTGGTGGGCATGGCGATCGAGCCATGAGCAAGCGCTGGACCCTGGGCGCACTGGCTGCGGTTTGGCTCACGTTCAGTGGGTTGGCTGTCGGCCAAACGGGTACGGCCAGCGTCACGGTGCAAGTGCTTGACGCTGCCGGCCAGCCACTGGCCCATGCCGTGGTGCAATTGGATTCGGCCGCTGCGGCGCGCGCCAGTCGGGCGGGTTCACCGCAACGCATCGTGCAGCGCCAGCGTCGCTTCGAACCCGATCAAATCGTGGTGACGGTGGGCACGGCAATCAGCTTTCCCAACCAAGACACCGTGCGCCATCACGTCTATTCGTTCTCGCCCGCCAAGCGTTTTGAACTCCAACTCTACACGGGCACTCCGGCCACCCCCGTGGTCTTTGATCGGCCCGGGGTGGTGGTGTTGGGCTGCAACATCCACGACGAGATGCTGGCTTGGGTGCATGTGGTGCGCACGCCCCATTTTGGCCAAACCGGGCCCGACGGTCGGCTAGTCTTGCACGGCGTGCCCTTGGGTGTTTACGAGCTTGCGGTCTGGCACCGCCGCCTGCCCGAGGGGGTTGTGGTGCCACGCCAAAGCCTGCGCGTGCTCGCCAGCACACCAACCCAAGTTGTCACCCTCGGCACCTTGTTGGCACCGTGAAACGCATAAGCAATCTGTTTGCGCACCCGCCCTTGGTGCTGCGCATTGTGTTGTTGGCTTTGTTGCTGCTGCTGCTGGTGCAAGCGGCGGGTTTTATGACGGTGCGCGTGGCCGTGCAGCAGCAAATTGACGCCCAGTTGACCAACGACCTCGACGTGGCCGACCGCGTCTGGCATAAGCTGCTGCAACAAAACGCCATTCGCCTGCGAGAGGCCTCTGGCGTGCTGGCTGCTGATTTTGGCTTCCGCGCCGCAGTCGCCTCCGGCGACGCCGATACGATGGTGTCGGCGCTGCAAAACCACAGCCAGCGTATCGGGGCCTCGATGGCGGCCTTGCTCGACCCGCAACTTAATTTGGTTGCCTCGACTCTCGAGGAGCCCAGCAAAACAGCCATGCTGCAGGCCATGGTGCCAGGCCTGAGTGCCGAATTGGCGCAAGACCCACAGGCTGGAAGGCTGGCTATTGCGGGCAGCGACGTGTTTCAGTTCGTGCTGGTGCCGGTGCGGGCGCCCCTGACCGTGGGTTGGGTGCTGATGGGCTTCCCAGTCGGGCGGGTTCAGTTGGATGACATGCAGCGCCTGACCGGCACCCACATCACCCTGACCGTGTACCAAGCGGCGGGAGGGGCGCCCAACACGGTGTCGTCGCTGGGCGATTTTTCCTCTGACGTTTACGCGCGTATCCGCACCCAAGCCAGCGAGATTCGCTACCAAGAAGGCATGTGGAAGGCGCGCCACTTGCAGCCTCCCACCCATGGCGGTGTGCTTCGGGTAACGCTGCTGCGCTCCTACGACGAGGTGGCGCTGCCGTTCAAAAACCTGCAGTGGCTGTTGGGCCTGATTGCCTTGGTGGGCTTGCTGCTGTTCGCCTTGAGCAGCGCTTGGGGTGTGCGCTACATCACGCAGCCGCTGACGCATCTGACCCGCGTGACACGTGAACTGCGCCGGGGTCAATTCCAGATTGAGGTGCCCGGCACCGATCGGCGCGATGAGGTGGGGGAGCTGGCGCGAGGTTTTGACCTCATGCGCACCAGCATTGCCCAGCAACGCGAAGCCATCCTCCAGCTGGCGTATTGGGACCGCCTGACCGAGCTACCCAATCGGGAGCAGTTTCGGCGCAGCCTGCATGAGGCCATCGGGCAAGCACCTTCGGACGGATTGGAGCTGGCCGTTCTCACGCTCAATCTGAACCGCTTCAAACACGTCAACGACGTGCTAGGCTACGGATTTGGTGATGAACTGCTCAAGGCCGTGGCGCAGCGCCTGCAGCAACAAGTGGGGGCGGCTGAGGGGCTGGTGGCGCGCCTTGGAGGCGACGAATTTGCTTTGCTGTTGCGCGGCTGTGGCCAAGTGGGCGCCGTTGAGGTGGCGCAAAGGATTTTGCAGGCCTTCGAGGCCCCGTTGGCGCTGGGTGAGCAGTCGGTGGATATGGATGCCAGCTTAGGCGTAGCCTGCTGGCCCGCCCACGCCAGCCAAGCCGATGAGCTGCTCGGCCGCGCCGAGATTGCCATGCACGCGGCCAAAACCACCAACGAACCGGTGCTGGTCTACGCCCCACGGCTTGACAGCGCCAGTGCCGAGACGCTCTCGCTGCTGGGCGACCTGCGCCACGCACTGGCGCACCAAGAATTGCGTTTGTACCTGCAGCCTAAGCTGGATTTGCGCAGTGGCGCCATTGTGGCGGCCGAGGCGCTGGTGCGCTGGCAGCATCCGCAGCGCGGTCTGGTGCCGCCGGTGCAGTTCATCCCCTTTGCCGAGCAAACCGGTTTTGTTCGTCAGCTCACGCTCTGGATGTTCGAACAGGCGGCGCTCTGGCTGGCCGCACATGCCAGTGCGCAAGCGCCACTGCGCGCGGCCATCAACCTGTCGACACGGGATTTGTTGGATCCCCAATTTCCAGCCCGACTCACCGATTTGATGCAAAGGCATGGGGTGGGGGCGAGCCATTTTTGCCTTGAAATCACCGAGAGCGCCATCATGGACGACCCCCAGCGCGCCGAGCACACGCTCAACCAACTGGCTGCGCTTGGGTTTAAGTTGTCGATCGACGATTTTGGTACCGGTTATTCCTCGCTGGCTTACCTCAAGCGCCTGCCCGTGCAGGAGCTAAAAATCGACAAATCCTTCGTGATGGGCATGAACGACGACGAAAGCGACGCCAAGATTGTGCGCTCCACCATCGATCTGGCGCACAACTTGGGCCTTACCGTGGTCGCAGAAGGCGTGGAGTCGCAAGCCATTTTGCAGCGCTTGCAGTCCATGGGCTGCGACGAGGCGCAGGGCTATCATATTTGCCGCCCCATGCCGGCTATCGCCTTTGCAGACTGGGTGCGGCAGTGGGCCAAGCCTGCAGTCTAGGCTTAGAATCCGGCCCTTTTGGCTCAGCCCCCATGTCCGCACCACATACCCCACCCAGCGGCCCGCTGGCGGCGCCACCTCCTTATCACGCTTGGCTTCAGCACGCATTGCCCAAGCAGGCACTGACCGAGCTCGCCGGGGCTTTTGCGCGGCGCCCGCTGGGCGCGCTGACGCAACTGGCCATGCGCCGCTTTGCCGCGCGCTACCGGGTGGACATGAGCGAGGCCTTGCAGCCCGACTTTTCTGCCTACGCCACCTTCAACGATTTTTTCACCCGCGCCCTCAAGCCCGGGGTGCGTCCGCTGGCCGAGTCCGGCCTGCTGTGCCCGGTCGATGGCGCCATCAGCCAACTGGGCCGCATCGAGGGCGACCGCATCTTTCAGGCCAAGGGGCAGCACTACCGCAGCATCGCGCTGCTGGGTGGCGACGCGCAGCTGGCGGCCAGTTTCGAGCACGGCGACTTTGCCACCCTGTACCTGAGCCCGCGCGACTACCACCGCATCCACATGCCCTGCGCCGGGCGCTTGAAGCGCATGATCCACGTGCCAGGCGCGCTGTTTTCGGTCAACCCGGCCACGGCGCGCACGGTGCCGGGGCTGTTTGCGCGCAACGAGCGCGTGGTCTGCGTGTTCGAGGGCGCGCACGCCGGGCGCCGCTTCGACTTTGCGCTGGTGCTGGTTGGGGCCACCATCGTGGGCAGCATGGCCACCGCTTGGCATGGCGTGGTCAACCCGCCACGCCCGGGCCTGCTGCAAGACTGGCGCTACGAGGAGCGCGCCATCACGCTGGAGCGCGGGGCCGAAATGGGCCGCTTTTTGCTCGGCTCCACCGTGGTGCTGCTGTTTCCGCCCGGCCTGCTGCGCCTGAACCCGCAGTGGGCGGCGGGGCAGCCGGTGCGCTTGGGGCAGCAGATGGCGGACTGGGTGGCGCCCGCCTGAGGGCGCCCGCTTTGCCCGGCCGCCCTTAGTGCCGGCCTTGAGCGGCGTTTTGGATGCACCCGGGGGTAGGGATAAGCCACTAGAATGGGCGGCCATCGACTGCGTCGGTCCAGCCGCTGGTCACACCCTCAATCAGGATGCCATGATTGCCTACACACTCAGGGCCGCGTTGCTCGTCTTGACGCCCCTCGTTTTTTTGACGGCCTGCCAAGGCCCCGCTGCGCCCGCCGCCGAAGCCGCACCGCCCTGGGTAAAAACGGTGCCGATCGAGACCTCGGCCCCCGGTGAGCGCCAGTTTTCGGGCACGCTGCGCGCGCGCCACGAAACCCCGCTGGCCTTGCAGGTGGGCGGCCGGGTGCTCACGCGCCCGGTGCAGGCTGGCCAGAGCGTGGCCGCTGGCCAGACCCTGCTCACGCTGGATGCGCACGACCTGCGGGCCAACGAAGCCAGCGCGGCGGCGCAACTGGCCAGCGCCGAAGCGGCGCAGCGCAACGCCGAGCGCGAACTGGAGCGCCAGCGCCAGCTGGTGGCGCAAGGCTTTGTGAGCGCGCAAACGCTGGAGCGCTTCGAGCTGGCGCTGCGCGAGGCCGGTGCCCGCGGGCAAGCGGCGCGCTCGCAGGCGGCGGTGGCGCGCAACCTGCGTGGCCATGCCGATCTGCGCGCCCCGGCGGCCGGGGTGCTGCTCGACCTGGTCGCCGAACCCGGCCAGGTGCTGGCTGCGGGCCAGAGCGTGGGCACGCTGGCGCACGCGGGTGAGCGCGAGATCGAGCTGTTTTTGCCCCAAGGCCTGAGCGCGCCGCGCACCGGCCACGCCCTGCTGCCCGACGGCACGCGCCAGCCGCTGCAACTGCGCGAAGTGGCGGGCGCGGCCGATCCGCTCAGCCG
>NZ_BAWN01000007.1 GCF_000696225.1 Serpentinimonas barnesii
GGGCGGGGGGCGCGTGCGACGAATCGGAACGTGTGACTGAGGAGCGCGCGCCCCCCGCCCGCCCAGCCGCAGCCCCCTCCGAGACCAAAACCTTCGACCCCACCCGCTGGCAGGATTGGTACGCTGACAAGCACGGGCTGGTCTGCATCCACTCCGGCGTGCTCGACGGCCTAGGCTACCAAGAGGCCGTCAACAAAGTGGCCGAGCTGCTGGCCGCGCAGGGCTTGGGCGAAAAGAAAACCACCTGGCGGCTGCGCGACTGGGGCATCAGCCGGCAGCGCTACTGGGGCACCCCAATCCCCATCATCCACTGCGCCCAGCACGGCGCGGTGCCGGTGCCCGAGCGCGACCTGCCCGTGGTGCTGCCCGAAGACTGCGTCCCCGACGGCAGCGGCAACCCGCTGCTGCGCCACGAAGGCTTTCATGCCGGCGTCACCTGCCCGGTCTGCGGCGCACCCGCGCGGCGCGAAACCGACACCATGGACACCTTCGTCGATTCGTCCTGGTACTACATGCGCTACTGCGACCCCGGCAACGCCCAGGCCATGGTGGGCGAGGGCACGCGCTACTGGATGCCGATGGACCAGTACATCGGCGGCGTGGAGCACGCCATTTTGCACCTGCTCTACGCCCGCTTCTGGACCAAGGTCATGCGCGACCTCGGGCTGGTGCAGGTCGATGAACCCTTCCAGCGCCTGCTCACCCAGGGCATGGTGCTCAACCACATCTACTCGCGCCGCAACCAGCGCGGCGGCAAAGACTACTTTTGGCCGCACGACATCGAACACGTGCTCGACGCCAGCGGCAAAATCGTCGGGGCGCGGCTGATCCATGCCGCCGACAGCGGCGACGGCCGCCTGCCGCCCGGCACGGCCATCGACTACGAGGGCGTGGGCACAATGTCCAAGTCCAAAAACAACGGCGTCGATCCGCAGGACCTGATCGAAAAATACGGCGCCGACACCGCCCGCCTCTACACCATGTTCACCGCCCCGCCCGAGGCCACACTGGAGTGGAACGACGCCGCGGTCGAAGGCAGCCACCGCTTCCTCAAGCGCGTCTGGGCGCTCGGGCAGCAGCTGGCGCAGCTGGATTGGGCCGATTGGGCCGCCGCCAGCCCAGCCAGCGGCGCGCAGCACCTGGCGGATGTCGCCTTCGGGCCGGCGGCCAAGGCGCTGCGGCGCGAAGTCCACAGCCTGCTCAAGCAGATCGACTACGACTACCAGCGCCTGCAGTACAACACCGTGGTTTCGGGCTGCATGAAGTTGAGCAACGCGCTCGAAGCCGCCTTGGCCGAGCAACGCCGCACCGCCCTAAGCCAGACCGGCACCGACCCCAGCCTGGGGCTGGCGCTGGCCGAAGGCATGGGCATTTTGCTGCGCTGCCTCTACCCCGCCACCCCGCACCTGACGCACGCGCTCTGGCAGCAACTGGGCTACGCCGGTCGCTTGGGCGCTTTACTCGACGCCCCTTGGCCCCTGCTTGACCCGCAGGCGCTGGAGCAAGACGAAATCGAGCTGGTGCTGCAAGTCAACGGCAAGCTGCGCGGTGCGCTGCGCGTGAGCGCCCAAGCCGAGCGCGCCGCCATCGAAGCCGCTGCCGTGGCGCACGAGGCGGTGCAAAAATTGGCGCAAGGCGCCGCACCCAAAAAAGTGGTGTGGGTACCGGGGCGATTGGTCAACGTGGTACTCTAATCTGGCCATGCTCACTCCCTTTTGCGCCCCAGCCCCAATCCCTCGGCGCCGCTGGCTGGCGGGCTTGGCGCTGGCCGGCGCGCCGCTGCTGCTGAGCGCCTGCGGTTTCCGGCTGCGTGGTGCCGCTGCCCCCTTGGCCTTTAGCCGGCTGCGCCTGAGCGCACCCGCGCACAGCCCGGTGGCGCGCCTGCTGCGTTCCAGCTTGCAGGCCAGCGGCGTGACGCTGCTGCCAGACGACCCGCTGCCGCCCGGCAGCGCGCCGCCCGAGGTGCTGCTCGACATCGGGCTAGACCAAAGCGAACGCGCCGTTGCCGGCACCACCGCCGCCGGCCAGGTGCGCGAGCTGCAACTGCGCCAGCGCCTGCGCTTTCGCTTGCGCACCTTGGCCGGGCGCGAGCTCATTGCCGACACCGAACTGCTCCAGCAGCGCGAGCTCAGCTTCACCGAGGCCCAAGCATTGGGTAAGGAAGCCGAAGAAGCGCTGCTGTTCCAAGACATGCAGCACGCCTTGGTGCGCCAGTTGATGGCGCGGCTGGCGGCGCTGCGCTCACTCTGATCCACACCATGCAAGTGCGCGTACTGGGTTGTTCCGGGGCCATTGCCCGCGACGCCCGCACCACCTCGTTTTTGCTCGACGAGTGCATCCTGATCGACGCCGGCACCGGTGTGGGCGACCTCACGCTCGAAGAAATGCTGCGCATCGAGCACGTGTTTTTAACCCACTCGCACCTCGACCATATCGCAGCGCTGCCGCTGATGATCGACTCCATGGCCGCCGGCCTGCGCCGCCCGCTGGTGGTGCACGCCCTGCCCGAGACCATCGCCGCGCTGCGCAAGCACATTTTCAACCACGTGATCTGGCCCGATTTTTCGGTCATACCCTCGCCCGAGAAGCCCTTCTTGCGCTTCGAGCCGCTGCAAGTCGGCCAAGTGCACGAGGTGTGTGGCCAGCGCCTGCGGGTGCTGCCGGCCCAGCACAACGTGCCTGCGGTGGGTTACGCGGTCGAAACCCCCAGCGGGCACTGGGCCTTTACCGGCGACACCTGTTCCAACCCGGCCTTCTGGCGCTGCATCAACGAGCTGCCCTTGGCCATGCTGGTGATCGAAACCGCCTTCAGCGAGCGCGAACACCGGTTGGCGCTGCGCAGCCAGCACCTGTGCCCCAGCCTGCTGGCGCAGGAGCTGGCCCAACTCGATATGCGCCGCCACCCCGGGCTGCGCATCGGCATCACCCACACCAAGCCGGCCGAGCGGCCCCAGATCGAGGCCGATGTATCCGCGCTGGGCTTGGCGCAACGCTACCCCCTGGTCTGGCTCGAAGCCGGGCAGCGTTTTGATTTTTGAGATAGGCCTGTCAGGGATAAGCACACCCGCCAAAAAACGCTTATACTGATACCTCCACCAAGGAGATCTCGCCATGCTCAAGTCTGCTGTATTGCTGTTGCTGCTCTCGGCCGTGGCGGCTGCCCAAGCCACGGGAGCCCCCATCGGCTTCGTCAAAACCGTCTCGGGCCAAGCCCAAGTCATCACCGGCCCGCAGGTGCAAACGGCGGTGGTCGGCACCCCCGTGCATCTGGGCAGCGTGCTGCGCACCGGTGCGCGCAGCAGCTTGGGCGTGACCTTGCGCGACGAAACCGTGATGTCTTTCGGCCCCAACACCGAACTCACGGTCGATGAGTTTGTCTATGCGCCGGCCCAGCGCGAAGGCCGACTGAGCACCCGCTTGGCGCGCGGCACGCTCAACTACGTCTCGGGCGCAATTGCGCGCCACCAGCCCGAAAACGTGCAGGTGCGCACCCCCACCGGCACCATCGGCATCCGCGGCACCCACTTCGTGGTCGAAGTGGATGAGGTCACCGGTCAAATCAGCGCGCGCTGATCACCACGCGCCGGTTGCGCCCTTCGCGCACGCCGTCGGGGGTGGGCACCTCTAGCAGGCGCTCACCAAAGCCTTCGATGGCAATCACCACGTCTTGCAGGCCGCTGGCGCGCAAGCGCTGAGCGATCGCTTGTGCCCGACGCAGCGCCAGCGCCTCGTTCAACCGCGTCGATCCAATGGTGTCGGTGTGCCCCGCCACCGTCAGGTCCAGCGCCGTGCGCGCGCGCAGCCGCTGCAGCACCTGCGGCCATTCGGCGGCGCTGGCTTGGGTCAGGTTGACGCTGCCGTCTTGGAAATACAAGGTAAAGCGCTCCGGCCGTTGCGGCTGGGCAGCAAGCGCGTCGCCAAAATCGCGCCGCACCTGCTCCTCGGGCACCGCCACCGCCGGGGCGGCGCCGGTCAGATCGGTGCCGGCAAAGGCCGCACCCAGCACCTGCTGCCCGGCGCGGCCCGTCACCACCACCTGGCCCACGCTGCCATCGGGGTTGGGCAACAAGACCACGCGGTCGGCGCGCGCTGCGGGCGCGGGCAGCACCAAGCCCGCTTTGATGCGCTCCAGCGATTCCATGTGCGTGACCTGCGCCGGACACAGCGCCGCGGCATCGAAGCCGCTGGGCTGCGCCCCCAGCGCGTCGAGCTCGGCCTGCCCAGCCGGCGCGGCACCAAACTGGGCCACCAACTGACCCATCGAGGCCAGCGTGCGCGCCTCGGCGCGCAGTTGCTCGTGCTGCGCATCGACGTAGGTGCGCGCCGCATCAAAAAACTCGGCCTGGGTATCGAGCACATCGAGCAGGCTGCGCTGCCCAATGTCGAACTGCTGGCGCAAGGCGGTGGCGGATTTTTCCACCGCCAGCCGCTGCGCGTCGGCCAGACGCTGGCGGATGCGCAAGGTCTGCGTCTCGTTAAAAGCAATCGAGAGGTTTTGCTGCACCTGGCGGCAGACCACGTCCATTTCGGCGCGTGAGCGCGACTGCAACTCGGTGGCGCGCTGCAAGGCGGCCGAATCGGCGCCGCCGCGGTACAGGTTGTGCGTTAGCACCAGCTCGGCCACCTGATCGCGGAACTCGCCGCGCACCCCGTCGCGGTTGCGGCTCTCGCTGGCCGACAAGCGCGCCTCGACGCGCGGCATAAAGGCCGCCTGCCGGCCCTCGACCGCCTGCTGCGCCTGCAGCCAGCGGTGGTAGGCGGCGCGCAACTGCGGATTGGCCTCCAGCCCCTGGCGCAACGCCGCCGAGGCCGAGTCCGGCAGCGGCGCCACGCTGCGCCCGTCTGGCCAGGCCGGAAGCTGCGCCGGCGGCAGTTGGCCCACGAAGCGCTGGTAGTTCAACCCCGCCTCGTTAAAGGCCCGGGTCTCGCCCACCAGCGTCGATTCGGCCACCGCTAGGCGCGCCTGCGCCTGCTCGGCGTCCACCCGCCGCCCGACCCCGGCGCGGGTGCGCTCGCCAATGGCATCGAACACCTTGCGGTGCTCGACGTAGTTCTCGGTCGCCAGCGCCACCCGCTGCTGCAGGCGCAGCAGCTCCAGGTAAGCCAGCACCACCTGCAGCGCCACCGCCTCGCTGCTGTTGCGCAAATCAAAATAAGCCGCCAGCTCGGCCTGGCTGGCTTGGCGCATCGCGGCCGAGACCTGCCCGCCGTCGAACAACAACTGGCTCAGATTGACCTGCACCCCGCTCGTCCCCATCCAGGCTGCGCTCTGGGTGGGCGTGCGCCGCTCTTGGCGGCCCAAGTTGGCCTGCAGATCGACTTGGGGTCGCCAACCCGCCGCCGCCAGTGGGGCCTGTTGGCGCGTGGCCTGCAAAGCCCGCCAACGCTCCAGCACCTCCGGGCTTTGCAGCACCGCCGCCTGTGCAGCCTGCACCAGCGGCGCGGGCAAGGGCTGCGGCTGCGGTTGGGATTGGGCGTGGGCCGACGCGGCCGCCAGGCACAGGACAAACCAAATGGGTTGAAAGGGTGGCTTCACGCTAAGCTCCTAGGTAGAGAAATGTGCGCCCAAGCGAAGCGCAGCCGCAGCGTCAGCACCCACGCGCAAAACACCACTCCAAGCAACATTCGCACGCGAGCCCAATACTGTGCTCATAATGATACATGAACGCCCGCGCTTGCGCTGGCAACCCTTCAACCAACGACTGCTCCGCCATGAAACACCTCTACCAGCGCGCCATGGCTTTTTGGTTGTCGCTGTTGGGATTGACCTTGGGCCTGTTGCTGCTGGTGAGCGATCCGCTGCTGCTGCAAGCCCTGCGCTACCAAGTTTTTGACCAGTACCAGCGCTGGTCGCCGCGGGTCTATCAGGCGCAGCCGGTGCGCATCATCGACATCGACGAGGCCAGCTTGCAGCGCATTGGGCAGTGGCCGTGGCCGCGCACCCAAGTGGCCGACATGGTGCAGCGCCTCAACGAGGCCGGGGCGGCCGCAATCGGCCTGGATATCTTGTTCGTCGAACCCGACCGCACCTCGCCGCAGGCGGTGGCGCAACGCTGGCCGCTGGACCCGCAGACCCGCCAAACCCTGCTGCAACTGCCCGACCACGACGCGCTGCTGGGCCAAGCGCTGGCTGATCGGTTTGTGGTGCTGGGATTTTCGCTGCAGCGCGAGCGCCCCGCGCGCCCGGATGAGCGCAAGCCTGCGCTGACGGCGCGCTTTGTCTGGGTCGGGGGCGGCGCGCAGCCCCAAGCCCTGCACGGCTTCGAGTCGGCCGTGGCGGCGCTGGAGGTGCTGGAGCGCCAGGCGGCTGGCAACGGCGCCCTGACCTTCGTCCCCGACGCCGACGGCGTGGTGCGCCGGGTGCCGCTGGTGTTGCGTGTGGGCGATCAGCTCGTGCCCTCGCTGGTCACCGAAACGCTGCGCGTGGGGCTGGATGCGCGCAACGTGCTGCTGCGCAGCGCCGAGCAGGGCCGTGCAGCCGTGGAAGAGGTGCGCATCGGCGACCTCACCCTGCCCACCACGGCCACGGGCGAGCTTTGGCTGCACTACACCGAACCGGTGCCCGAGCGCTACATCCCGGCCTGGAAGCTGCTCGAAGGCCAGGTCGATCCGGCGCTGCTGCAAGGCCACCTGGTGCTGGTGGGCAGTTCGGCGCAGGGCCTTATGGACTTGCGCTTCAACTCGCTGGGCCGCATCATGCCCGGCGTCGAAGCGCACGCGCAGGCGTTAGAGCAAGCCTTGGGCGGACATTTCCTCACGCGCCCGACCTGGGCGCTGGGGCTGGAGGCGCTGCTGCAGGCCATCGGCACGGTGCTGCTGGTGGTGCTGGCCATTTATGCCCGCGCGCTCTGGGCGGCTGCTGCCGGCGCTGTGCTGGTTGGCGCCGCCCTATGGGGCAGTTGGTGGGCCTTTAGCAGCCACGGCCTGCTGCTCAATAGCGTGATACCGGTGCTGGTTTGGAGCGCCGCCTTCGTGGTCGCCAGCCTGGCGCACCACTTTCGCAGCGAGCAGCAGCAGCGCTTCATCAAGCAGGCTTTTGCGCGCTACGTCTCGCCGAACCGGGTCGAATACCTGGTTGAGCACCCGCAAGACCTGAACCTGGGCGGGCAGCGCCAGACTTGCAGCTTTATATTCACCGATCTGGCTGGCTTCACCACCCTGATGGAAAAAATCGACCCCGGCGAGGCGGTCGAGCTGCTCAATAGCTATCTGGAGCAGATGATCGCGATCGCCTTCAAGCACCAGGGCACGCTGGACCGGATCGTGGGCGATGCGGTGGCCATCATGTTCTCGGCCCCGGTGCCGCAACCCGATCACCCGCGCCGCGCGCTGCAATGCGCGCTCGAAATGCACGTTTTTGCCAGCCGCTACGCCAGCGAGCTGCAGGCGCGTGGCATCCCCTTTGGCCACACCCGGCTCGGGGTGCACTCGGGCGAGGTGATCGTGGGCAACTTTGGCGGCAAAGTCATTTTTGATTACCGCGCCTTGGGCGACCCGGTCAACACCGCCGCGCGTCTGGAGAGCGCCAACAAGCAGCTGGGCACCCGCATTTGCGTTTCGGGCCACACCTGGGCCGACTGCGCCGACCTGCCGGCGCGGCCAATCGGGCGCCTGCAGCTCAAGGGCAAAAGCCAAGACTTGGCGGTGTTCGAGCCGCTGTGCGCCGACGTACCCAGCGCCTACGCCCCGCTGGCCGAATACCAGGCCGCGTATGAGGCGCTGGCGCAAGCCGACGAGGAGGCGCTGGCGCGCTTTGCCGACTTGGCCCAGCGCTACCCTGCTGATCCGCTGGTGCGGCTACACCACCAGCGGCTCAGCCAAGGCGAGCGCGGCGATAGGCTGGTGCTGGAGAGCAAGTGAGGCTGCGCCCTGAGCCGCTACACTGCAAACCGCGATGCCCAGCCCCACACCCCCCTTGAACGCCCCGTCCAACACCCCATGACTGCCCAGTTGACCGCCCAGTTGCAGCGCGGCCTCAAGCCCCTCTACACCGTGCATGGCGACGAAGCGCTGCTGGTGCAAGAGGCGGCCGACGCCATACGCGCTGCCGCGCGCGCCCAGGGTTTTCTGGAGCGCAGCGTGTTCGTGGTCAGTGGCGCGCACTTCGACTGGAGCGCGGTGCTGGCCGCGGGCCGCAGCCAGAGCCTGTTTGCCGAGCGCCAGTTGCTGGAGTTGCGCATCCCTTCGGGCAAACCGGGCAAGGAAGGCGCGGCGGCGCTGCAGCAACTGGCTGACTCTGCCGCCCAAAACCCCGACCTGCTCACCTTGGTGTTGCTGCCGCGGCTGGACGCGGCCACCCTCAAAAGCCCTTGGTTCGCGGCCTTGGCGCAGCACGGCCCGGCGCTGCGCATCGAGGCGGTCGAGCGCGCCCAACTGCCGGGCTGGATCGCGCAGCGGCTGCAACTGCAAGGCCAGCGCGTGCCCAGCGGCGCCGAGGGCCAGCGCAGCCTGGATTTTCTGGCCGATCGGGTCGAGGGCAACCTGCTGGCGGCGCACCAAGAAATCCAAAAGCTGGCGCTGCTCTACCCGGCCGGCGAGCTGAGCTTCGAGCAGATCGAGCGCGCCGTGCTCGACGTGGCGCGCCACGACCCCTTCAAGCTCGCCGAAGCGGTGCTCGATGCGCAGCCGCTGCGCGTGCAGCGCATGCTCGACGGCCTGCAAGCCGATGGCAGCGCCGCCGTGCTGGTGCACTGGGCGCTGGCCGAAGACATTCGCGCCCTGTGGCGCGTGAAAAACGAACTCGCACTAGGCAAACCGCTGCCGCTGGCGCTGCGCGAGCAGCGCGTCTGGGGCGCACGCGAAAAGCGCTTCGAGCGCGTGCTGCCCCGGCTGGCGCTGGCGCAGATCGAGCGCTGGCTGCTGGCCGCCCACACCGTCGATGGCATCGTCAAGGGGCTGCGCCACCCCGACTGGCCCGCCGACCCGTGGCAGGCGTTGGGGCGGCTGGCGCAGCAGGTGGCGCAGGGTTGCGCGGCCGCGCGTTAGCTGCCAAGCACGCCGCGCTTCAGTGTGCCTGCGCAGCGTTGCGGCGCTGAAGCCGGCGGTAATCGCTGGGCGACAAACCGGTGTGTTCGCGAAACACCCGGCTGAAATGCGCGCTCTGGTTGAAGCCCCACGACAAGGCAATTTCTGTGATGGTGCGGGCGGTCAATTCCGGGTTGCTCAAATCGCGCATGCACGCCTGCAGTCGCCGCCGCAGGATGTACAGGGCCAAGGTCCCCTCTTCCTCGGTGAAGGCATTGTGCAAGTGGCGCTTGCTGCAGTTGAGCGCCACCGCGATGCGCTCGATGCTAAGCGCCGGGTCACGCAGATGGTGGCCGATGTAACCCCGAATGCGGTCCCGAAAGGCCTCCATCTGCGTGGCACCCGTGGAGCGTCCCGCCAGCTCCAGCAAAGAGAGGCGCACCAGATCGACAATCGCCTCCCCGGCCCCGCGCGCAGCCTGCTCGCTCATGGCCGGCAGCTCCTGCCACGTGCTGCGCATGGCATCTAGGGCCAGCCGCGAAATGCCCTTCGATCCGCCGACGTGGCGCGCCATCAGCGGCTCCAGCCTGAGGCCGCGCTCCAGCAAGTGCGCCTTGGGTAACATGACGATCAGGTGCTCGACCTGCTCCGGGTTGGCCACCTCGTAGCTGCCCGTGGTGTCATAAATGGCCCAGCCACCCGGCCGCACCCAAGCTTGGCGACCGTGCTGCTCGACCGCGGCGCTGCCTTGCCACGGCGCCACAATTTTGAGATAACTGTTTTCAGCCGAGCGCGCCATCTTGCTGCTGCGCATGACGCGGTGCCGGTTGGCCTCCAACTTGGTCAGCACCACCTCGCCGGCTCGGCTCGACAGCACCCGGCCGTCAAAGCCGCTGTCACCGTACAGGTCCGAATCCAAACCCCCAAAATGGCCCGAAATCCAGTCCGCCCAAACCAGCGGCCGCTCCCTGGGCGGGAACATATCGGTGCTCATAGACTGGGACGGGGTCATTACACGCTCCGGGTTGGGTGTGCGGCAAATTATCGGGCGCGCCCTGTGTTTTGGGCGGCTTCTTGGGCTAGGGTAATCCCGAGTCTTGCTGCGCGCATCGTCAAAACACCGTGCACCGTGATGCAAGCGGTGGCGGCAGCAACCTTTTACGATGCACACACCCCGCACACCCATCAGGAGACAAACATGAGCCACCCCACGCGCCGCACCGTCATTCAGGGCAGTGCCGCCGCCCTCGGCACCTTGGCCGTCGCGCCCCCTCTGCTCGCCCAAGCGGCCCAAGCGGCCCCGGTGCGCATCGGCTACTCCATGTCGCGCACCGGCCCCTGGACGGTGGGTGCCCAGACCAGCCAAGAGCCCAACTACATCCTGTGGGCCGAGCAGCAAAATGCCGCCGGCGGCCTCAACGTGCAGGGTGTGCGGCGCCCGATCGAACTGATCGGCGTCGATGACCGCAGCGACATGGAAACCGTGATCCGCACCTACGAGCGCCTGATGGGCAGCGAACGCGTCGATCTGGTGTTGCCGCCCTGGGGCAGCAGCGCCAACTTTGCTGTTGCACCGCTGGCCAACCGCCACGGCTACCCCTTCTTGGCCCCGACCGCACTCTCCCGGCGCTTGGTTGAATTGCGCCTGCCCTTTTTCTTTCTGATGCTGCAACAACCCGCCCCCATGGTCGGCGCGCTGGTGGACATGTTGCGCGCCAACGGGGTGCGCAGCCTGACCTGCATTTATGTCGATGACTTGTTTGGGCTGGAGAACTTTGCCGCCTTGCGCGTGGCCTTGCAGGGCAGCGGCATCGAAATGGTGGAACACCGCAGCTACCCGCTGGGCGTGCGCGATCTGGCCCCGGTGCTGCGCTCCATGAAGGCGCGCAACCCCGATGCCTTTGTCGGCTTCACCTACCCGCCCGACACCGTGCTGGCCAGCCGCCAGTCGCGCGAGATTGCCTTCAACCCGCGTTTCTTCTACGCCTCGGTCGGCACCGCCTTCCCGATGTTCCGCGAAGTCATGACCCCCACCGGCGCCGAAGGCGTGATGGGCATGGGTTCGTGGAACCGCCGCACCAGCCCCGGGGCCCAGGCCTACTTTGACGCCCACGTGGCGCGCCACAACCGCGAGCCCGACCGCTGGGCCAGCGGCCACACCTGGGCGTCGCTGGAAATCCTGAGCGCGGCCGTGGCCCGGGTCGGGCTGGACCGGCGCGCGATCCGCGATTTCGTGGCCGGCAACACGCACCGCACCATCGTGGGCAACATCCGCTTCAGCGGCAGCGAAAACGTGGGCACACCGGGCACGGTGGGCCAATGGCAGCGCGGCGAGTTCGAGGTGGTCTGGCCGCGCGCCGTGGCCACGGCGGCGCTCAACCCGAACAAACCCGCCTGGTAATTTCGCCGGCACCCGCCTGGCGCGGCGGCCCTGCCACGGGCCGCGCCGCGCCTTGGCCCGCACACGCCCACACCCATGTCCATTTCTGCCTGGATCGAGCTGATCGCCTCCGGCCTCATCACCGGCGGCATCTATGCGCTCATTGCCCTGGGGCTCAACCTCCAGTACGGGCTGATGCGCATCCTCAACATCGCCCACGGCGAGTTTTTATTGGTGGGCGCCTTCCTGACCTGGATGGTGCACACCAATTTTGGTATCTCGCCGCTGCTGATGCTGCCCCTGACCTTTGGCTTGATGCTGTTGCTGGGCTGGGGGGTGCACTGGCTGTGCTTCCGGCCCCTGACGCAGACCTCGCCCAACCTGGACGTGTTCGAGGCGCGCGGCCTGATGGTGGCTTTCGGGATGATGTTTTTGGTCAAGAGTTTCGTCACCTTTGTTTGGGGTGGCGACATCCGCGGCTACGACTACCTGTCGCAGCCGGTGCACTTGGGTTTTGGCCAGTTTGCGCTCAACAAGCTGCTGATCTTCGTGCTGGCGCTGCTGTTTTGCGCTGCCCTGATCGTGCTGCTGCGCCTGACCCTGCTGGGCAAGGGCGTGCGTGCGCTGATGCAATCGCCCGTGGGGGCGCAACTGGTGGGCATCGACACCAAGCGGCTGCATCCGCTGATGTTCGGCATCGGCCTGGCGCTCTCGGGTGTGGCCGGCGTGCTGCTCTCGATGGCCTACACCATCAGCCCCGACATGGGCCAAGCCTTCACCATCACGGCCCTGATCGTCATTGCCTTGGGCGGTTTTGGCAGCATGGGCGGGGCGCTGGTGGGCGGCCTGCTGCTGGGGGTGATCGAAGCCATCGCCATGCATTACACCAGCCCCTCGCTCAAGGCGCTGCTGTCTTATCTGGTTTTCATCGGCGTATTGGTGTTGCGCCCTGAAGGTTTGTTTACACGCAAGGGGCGCAAGGCATGAACTCTAGACAAACGCTGCTGCGTGATGTGCTGATCCTATTTGGGCTGGCCGGCTGGGCCGTGGCCTTGCCCGGCTTTGCCAGCGAATTCGTGCTGTCGATGGCCCTGACCTGCCTGATGTACGTGGCGCTGTCAACCAGTTGGGCGCTGTTTTGCGGCACCACGCGCTACCTCTCGCTGGCCACGGCGGCCTTCTTCGGCGTCGGCGCCTACACCAGTGCGCTGCTGGTCGAGACCTTCCCCTGGTGGCAAGTGGTGGCGCTGGGGGCCTTGGTGGCGGCGCTGCTGGCGGTGCTCATGGGCGCCCTGGTGCTGCATTTGCGTGGCACCTACTTTGCCATCCTGACCTTTGGCATGACCGAGCTGATCCGCCACTCCATCACCTTCTACGAGAGCACGGTCACCGGCACCGTGGGGCGCATGATGCTGACGGTGCCCGACAGCAGCACGGTCTATTACACCGTGCTGCTGCTGGCCGTGACGGCGATGGCAACCTCGATCGCGGTGCGGCGCACCCGCTTTGGGCTGGCCATGATGGGCATCGGCTCTGATGAGCAACGCGCCCAGACCTTGGGGGTGAACACCCGTCTCGTCAAGATCGGCGGCTTTGCCATCACCGCCGCCTTTGCCGGGGCCGTTGGGGCGGCGATGGCGGTGCGCTGGACCTACATCGACCCGAGCACCGTGTTCAACCCCTTCATTGGTTTTCAGACCGTGCTGATCGCGCTCATAGGCGGCGCCATGACGCTCTGGGGGCCGCTGCTGGCCGCGATCCTCTTTAGCATCCTGGCGGAAACGCTGCGGCTGCAGGTGCCCGAGCTGTACATGATGTCGCTCGGCCTGTTGCTGATCCTGTTCGTGCTCTACCTGCCCGGCGGGCTGGCCTCGGTGCGCTGGTTCATGCTGCGCGACGCCTGGTGCGCCCTACAGGCCGGCTGGCGCGAGCGCCGCTACCGATGGAGCGGCCAGCAGGCGCGCGACGAGGCGCGGGCACGCCAGCGCGCCCGGGAGCGCCGCCATGTCTGAGCTGCACCCTCAAAACCACCTACCGCCCCTGCTGGAGGCGCGTGAAGTCACGGTGCGCTTTGGCGGCCTGACCGCCGTCGACGGGGTCGATGCGGTGTTTCGCGCCGGCGAACTGGTGGGCATCATCGGCCCCAACGGGGCCGGCAAAACCACCTTTTTCAACGCCATCTCGGGCGTGCTGCGCCCCACCAGTGGCCAACTGTTGGCCGATGGACACAACTTGATCGGCCAAAACCCACACCGCTTTGCCGCGCACGGCATTGCCCGCACCTTTCAGACGCCGCGCGTGTTCTCTGAAATGTCGGTGCGCGACAACGTCGAGTTTGGCCTCAAGTTTGCCGGTCGCCGGCCCAGAAAATGGGTTTTTTGGGGCCCCGAGGCGCGCGTGCCATGGGCCTTGCGCACGCCCGAGAGCATTCTGGAGCTGATCGGTCTGCTGCACCTGAGCGAGCTCCCGGCCGCAGCCATCACGCCCTCGCAGCAGCGCCTGCTCGAAATCGGCATGGCGCTGGCGACGCGGCCACGGCTGCTGCTGCTCGATGAAGTGGCCGCCGGCCTGACCGAGTCCGAACTCGAAAACATGGCGCAACTGATCCGGCGCATCCGCGACGAACTCGATTTGAGCGTGATCTGGATCGAACACGCCGTCACCACGCTGCTGCGCCACGTCGAGCGCGTGATCGTGCTGCACCAAGGGCGCAAGATTGCCGACGCCACCCCGGCCGAGGTGGTGCGCAACCCAGACGTGATCGAGGCCTACCTAGGCGACGAGATGGAGAACGCCACATGATGTGGTACCGCAACACCCCCTTCAACTTGGGCGAGCAAGACGCCGCCCGCCTGTGGGTCGAGGATTTGGGCGCCGGCTATGGCAATTTTCTGGTGCTGCGCAACCTCTCGTTTGAGGTGCTGCCCGGCCTGACCGTGATCCTGGGCCCCAACGGTGCGGGCAAATCGACCCTGCTCAAGGCCCTCAACGGCCTGATCGGGCGCAGCGGCCACGTCTGGCTCGATGATGCCGAGCTGCCCAGCAAAACACACGAGATCGTTCGCTCCGGGGTCGTGCTGGTGCCCGAAGGCCGCCAGTTGTTCCCCCAGTTGACGGTGCGCGAAAACCTGGAGCTCGGCGGCTGGCTGGTGCCCAAGGGCCTGCGCGCCCAGCGCCTGGAGCAGGCCTTCATCGACTTCCCCAAGCTCAAGGAACGCGCCAGCCAACTGGCCGGCACCATGAGCGGTGGCGAGCAGCAGATGGTGGCGGTGGCGCGCGCCATGATGAGTGCGCCCCGGCTGTTGATGCTCGATGAACCCTCGCTCGGGCTGGCACCGCGCATGGTCGATGAATTGCTGCACATCGCACGCCGCATCGCCGACAACGGCACCACCGTGCTGATGGTGGAGCAAAACGTGAAAAAGGCGCTGGCGGTGGCCGACCGCGGCTATGTGATGGAGCGCGGCACCTTGGTCGCCAGCGGAGCGGCCAAACTGCTGGCGCGCTCAAGCGTGATCCGTGAGGCCTACCTCGGTGCCGCCGCAGCCCCCGCCACCCCTCGGGCGGCCGCAGCCACCAAGGCCGCTGCGTAGGCGCCACAGCCCGCACCCGATCCGCCCCCCCACCGTCATTTTTTATCGCTGTTTTTTCTGGAGCCCAAAATGTCTGATTTGTCCATGCTGATCAACGGCCTCAAAGTGAGCGCCGAGCGCGGCGCCACCTTCGAGCGCCGCAACCCGCTCGACGGCACCGTGGCGACACGGGCCCCGGCGGCCTCGCCGGCCGACGCGGTGCTGGCCGTGGAAGCCGCCGCCGAAGCCTTCAAGAGCTGGAGCCAGGTCGGGCCCAACGCACGCCGCGCCCTGCTGCTCAAGGCCGCCGACGCCCTGCAAGCCAAAACCCCGGCCTTCATCGAGGCCATGGCCGCCGAAACCGGCGCCACCGGCCCTTGGGGGGGCTTCAACGTGATGCTGGCCGCCGGCATGATCCGCGAAGCCGCTGCGCTCACCACCCAAGTGGCTGGCGAGGTGATCCCGTCCGACGTACCCGGCAGCTTGGCCATGGGCATGCGCCAGCCGGCCGGGGTGGTGCTGGGCATTGCGCCGTGGAATGCGCCCGTCATTCTGGGCGTGCGCGCCATCGCCACCCCGCTGGCGTGCGGCAACACGGTGGTGTTCAAAGGCAGCGAAAACTGCCCGCGCACCCACGCCCTGATCGTGGAAGCCTTCCAGGAAGCGGGCTTTGCGCCCGGCGTCGTCAACTACCTCACCAACGCCCCGGCCGATGCCGCCGAGGTGGTCGATGCCATGATCGCGCACCCGGCGGTGCGGCGCGTCAACTTCACCGGCAGCACCCGGGTTGGCAAGATCATCGCCGTCACCTGCGCGCGCCACCTCAAGCCGGTGGTGCTCGAACTCGGCGGCAAGGCGCCGTTGATCGTGCTCGATGACGCCGACCTCGAAGACGCCGTCAACGCCGCCGCCTTTGGCTGCTTTGCCAACAGCGGCCAGATCTGCATGAGCACCGAGCGTGTGATCGTCGATCAGAAAGTGGCCGACGAGTTCGTGCGCCGCTTTGCCGACAAGGCCAAGGCGCTGCCACTGGGCGACCCGCGCAAGCCCGATCCGGTGGTGCTGGGCTCGGTGATCGGCATGAACACCGTGCACCACTGCAACGAGTTGATCGACGATGCCCTGGCCAAAGGGGCCAAGCTGCTCTGCGGCGGCAAGGCCGACAGCACCCTGATGCCGGCCACCTTGCTCGACCACGTGACGCCGGCCATGCGCATCTACCATGAAGAGACCTTCGGCCCGGTCAAGTGCATCGTGCGCGTCAAAGACACGCAGCAGGCCGTGGCCTGCGCCAACGACAACGAGTACGGCCTCTCGGCCGCCGTTTTCGGCGCCGATCTGGCGCGCGCCTTCAACGTGGCGCGCCAGATCGATTCCGGCATTTGCCACGTCAACGGCCCCACGGTGCACGACGAGGCGCAAATGCCCTTTGGCGGCGTCAAGGGCTCGGGGCTGGGTCGCTTTGGCGGCAAGGCCGGGGTGGCCGAATTCACCGAACTGCGCTGGATCACGCTGCAAACCACGCCACGCCACTACCCGTTTTGACCGGCCGTTGCCCGGTTGACCATGCATCCACCCCCACACCCGACCGCCTTGCAGACCACCCTTCATTTGTTGCTGGCCCAAGCGCGCGGACTGGGTCGATTTTCATGGTAGATTGACTTGAGTTGAGGCAGATCAAGACCGGCCCGGCTGGCTGACCCTCCAACGTGCGACCCTTTTTTCAACACAACGCGCCCGCTCTGACTGGCGCACGGAGACAAACATGAACCAAGCCATACGCCATTCCCGCCGCCACATGCTCGCTCTGGGCGCGGGGCTTGCCTTGAGCGCGCCGCTGTTGCCCGCGTGGGCGCAGTCTTTTCCGACTCGGCCAATGCGCCTGCTCGTCAACTTCGCCCCCGGCAGCACACCCGACATCGTGGCGCGATCGGTGGGGCAACAAATGTCGCAGTCGCTGGGCCAGCCCGTGGTCGTCGAAAACCGCTCGGGCGGCGCCGGCATGATCGGCCTGAACGCCCTGCACACCTCCACACCCGACGGCTACACGCTCGGGCTCATCGCCGGCAGCACCATGGTCATCGGCCCGCACTTGGTGCGCCTGGCCTACGACCCGCTGCGCGAGATGGTTCCGGTGGCAGCGGCGGCGCGTTTCGAGCTGTTCCTGGTCACCCGCGCCGGCCTGCCCTTCGACGACTACGCCGGTTTCTTGCGCCACCTGCGCGCCAACCCGGGCCGCCTCAATTTCGGCTCGCCCGGCAACGGCAGCTCACCCCACATCGCCGCCGAGATGCTGCTGGCTGCGACCAACACCCAGGCCACACACATCCCTTACCGTGGCTCGGCCGACGTCATGCAGGCCCTGCTGGCCGGTACGATCGATTGGGCCTTCGATCCGGGCGTCACATTCCCGCATGTGCGCGCCGGTCGCCTGAACATGCTGGCCGTGACCGGGCAGCGCCGTGTCGAGCAGTTCGCCAACGTGGCGACCTTGCGCGAACTGGGGCTGCCCGATTTCGATGTCGGCACCTCGCATGGCTTCTGGGCTCCGCCTGGCACGCCGGCACCGATCGTCGAACGACTCAACCGCGCGATCAACAGCGCGCTGCTGGTGCAAGGTGTGATCGACCCGATTCGCGGCTTCGGCGCCGAACCGACGCCATTGACGCCGGCACAGTTCCTCGCGCTGTCGCGCTCGGACAGCGAGCGCTACGGGCGCGTCGTGCGCGAGCGCAACATCACTGCAGACTAAGGAGACCGCGCACCGTTTCAGGTGCGAGGCGGCGCCTGCTCGGCCTGCAGCAGGCGCTCGATCAGGCGGCGGGCGTGCGCGCCGCCGGCGTCGATGTTGAGGGTGAGCAGCTTGCGCGCCGGATGGGCGCTCAGGTTGAGCTGCTGGCGCTCCAGCATCTCTAAGTCTTCGGCGAAGATTTTGCCTTGGCCGTCGCGAATCTGCTCGGTCAGGGCCGCATCGTGCGGGTTGAACTGGCGCGCCATGCCCCAGTGGTACCACATCGAGTGCTCGGTTTCGGGGGTGATGAAGTCCACCACCACGGCGTACACCTTGTGCGCATCCGGGGCGTTGTAGCCGCCATGGCCGGCGTGCGCCACCCCGACCTCGATCATCACGTGGCTGGGCGGGGTGAAGCGGCAGATCTGCCAGCGGTCCACCGGCACCTCGTCGGCCAGCCCCTTGGCACGCAAGGCGGCGCGCCAGAACGGCGGCGCGGGGATGTGTTGCATGAAGCGGCTGGTCACCACCATTTGCCCCTCGACCGTGGTCTCGCACGGGGTTTCGTCGATTTCCGGCTGCCCGATGCTGGTCGCATGCACGTAGGTCTCGTGCGTGAGGTCCATCAGGTTGTCGATCATCAGGCGGTAGTCGGCCCGCACGTGGTAGAGCCCGCCGCCGTAGGCCCACTGCGGGTTGTCGTACCAGTCAAAGTGGGGGATTTGGGCCGGGTCGGCCAAGCTGGCCTGGCCGGGCCAGACCCAGATGAAGCCGTAGCGCTCTTGCACCGGGTAGCTTTGGATGGCGGGAAATTTTTGCACGCGCTGCCCCGGCATGGCCACCGTGTGGCCGTCGCGGCCCATTTCCAGCCCGTGGTAGCCGCACGTCAGCTTGCCCTGGCACAGCTTGCCCAATGAGAGCGGCGCGCCCCGGTGCGGACAAAAGTCCTCCAGCGCCGCCACCTGCCCGTGCTCGTCGCGGTAGAACACGATTTTTTGCTTGCAGATGGTGCGCCCGAGCAGGCGCCCATCGATCTCGTGGGCGCTGCAGGCCACGTACCAGGTATTTTTTAGGAACATGCAAACTCCTTCATTCAGCATACTGAATGAATGCCACTGTAGCGAATCCAGCGCCTCAGATCAAGGGCCTTGCGCTAGGGGTTATCCCGATGCGCCGGTGCCGCCTGGGCGGGCAGGCGCAGCAATTGGCGCAGCAGGCGCATCAACTCCGCCTGTTCAGCCGCCTCCAGCGGCTGCAGCAGTTGAGCGCTCATGGTTTGGGCCTTCTGCAGCATGGCGAGCAGCAGGCCCCGGCCGGCTTCGGTCAAGCACAGGCTGCGCTGGCGCCGTGGCAAGCGCTCGCGCACGATCCAGCCCTTTTGCTCCAGTCGCACCGCAATGTCGGCGGTGGTAGAAGTGTCTAGATCGACCAGCCCGGCCAAGGTCACTTGGTCGATGCCGGGGTGGTCGAGCAAGGCCCGCAGGATGGCGTACTGCACCGGCGTGACTTGCCGGCCCTGCACCCCATAGAAAACCGCCACGGCGGTCTGGTGCGCGCGCCGGATCAAATGCCCCGGCTCGGCATACAAAGCGGGCATCCCGCCCGGCGCTGGAGCGGGGGCGGGCGCGGCGGGCGGCTCGGCCTCGATGGCAGCGGCCAATTCGTCCACCCAGAGCGCGAAGTCGATGTCGCGCAGGCTCAGCCCGCCCACCTCGTGGGTGGTGAAGGCCAGATCGACCCGGTTGTAGACGTTGGACCACTCGGGGTGGTGGTTGCGCTGCTCGGCCGCCAAGGCGACCCGGCTCATGAAGCCAAAGGCGGCATTGAAATCCTTGAACACGAAGCGCCGCTCCACCGCCTGACGCGGCGGGTTGAAGTGCCAGTGCGGCAGCCGCTCGAGCTGGGTTTGCAGGGCGGCGCCTTTGAGCTTGGGCATGGTGGGTGTCGGCTGGTGTTTGACTGCTTGGGGGCACAGGGGAGGCGTGACGCAGCAAGTGTAGTCAAAGGCAAGCAGACTCACAACCCGTTCGCGGCGTGGGTCTGGCTGCGCTACACTGCAAAGGCGCTCGCTCCTCAGCCACCCCAATCGGAGACAAAACCATGCACCCAGGCAAACATTTGCTGCTGGCCGCCTGCGCCGCAGCCACCTTGGGCAGCGCGCAAGCCCAAGAGGGGACGTTTCAAACCCTGTCCCTCACGCCCGAGACCGCCCTAAAGGCGGCGCAGGCGGCGCTGGCGCACTGCCGCGCGCAAGGGTTTCAGGCCACCATCGCGGTGGTTGATCGCGCCGGCCTGACCCAGGTGCTGCTGCGCGACCGCTTTGCCGGCCCGCACACCGTGAGCGTGGCCGCCGACAAGGCCTGGACGGCCGTGAGCTTTCGCAACTCCACCACCGAGCTGGCGCGCGAATCGCAGGCCGGCAGGCCCATGAGCGGCCTGCGCTCGCTGCCGCGCTTCATGGCCGTCGGGGGCGGCCTGGTGATCGAGGCCGGCGGGCGCATCATGGGCGCCATCGGTGTCTCGGGCGGCCCCGGTGGCGACGCCGACGACACCTGCGCCAAGGCCGGCATTGCGGCGATTGCCGACTCGATCGAGTTTTGAACCCCTAAACCCGCTCGGCCAGGGTCAGACCGCCGCTGGCCCGCCGCAAGCGCCAAACACCTGCGCCCACAGCGCGCGCACCGCTGCGCTGTGCTCGGCCACCAGCGCCGGGTCGATCTGCGTGCTGGCTTCATCCAGCCGGGCCCGGTGCTGGCGCTGGCGCAAGGCGCGGTAAGCGCGCGCCGCCGCCTGCCCCATGCCAGCGGGCAACAAGGCAACTTGCTCGGCAGCCTGCAGCAAGGCGATGTTGCCGCTGTTGCGGCGCAGTTCCGGGTGTGCAGCGGCGTGTGCCAGCACCAGGTGCTGCACCACGAACTCCACATCGACCATGCCGCCCGGGCTGTGTTTGATGTCAAACAGCCCCGCGCGCACCGGGTGCGCTTGGCGCAAACGCTCGCGCATGGCGCAGATTTCGGCCGCCAGCGCGGCGTGCTCGCGCGGCGCCGTCAGCACCGCCTGGCGCACCGCCTCGAAGCGCTGCGCCAGGTCGGGCGGGCCGAGCACGCAGCGGGCGCGCGTGATGGCCTGGTGCTCCCAGGTCCAGGCGGTGTTGCTGCCGCGGTTTTGCTGGTAGTTCTGGAACGCCTCGAAGCTCGTCACCAGCAAGCCCGAGCTGCCGTTGGGGCGCAGCGCGGTGTCGATCTCGTACAGATCGCCCTCGCCGGTCTTGACCGTGAGCCAGTTGATGAGCTTGCGCACCAGGGTGGCGTAGACCTCGCTGGCGCGCTCGTCCGGGTCGTCGTAGACGAACACGATGTCGAGGTCGCTGCCGTAGCCCAGCTCTTTGCCGCCGAGCTTGCCGTAGCCAATGATGGCGCAGCGCGGCTCTTCGCGGTGGCGCTGCTTCAGGCGCTGCCAGCACCAGCGCCCGGTCACGCGCAGCACCGCGTCGGCCAAGGCGCTCAGGTCGTCGGCCACCTGCTCGACCGTCAGCACGCCTTCGACGTCGCGCGCCAGCGTGCGAAACACCTCCGCGTGGTGGGCGCGGCGCAGCAGGTCGAGCAGCCCTTCTTCGTCGTCTTCGCCGCTGGCGGCCAGCGCCTGCCGGCGCGCCTCGAGGTCGGCCTCAAACTGCGGTGCCTCGAAGCGCTCTTGGTACAGCTGCTGCCCGGCCAGGTCGTCGATCACGCCCGGGTGGCGCAGCAGGTAGCGCGCCGGCCACTGCGCCGCCCCCAGCATGCGCAGCAGCCGCTCATGCACCGCCGGGCGCTCTTGCAACAGCGCTAGGTAGCTCTCGCGGCGCAGCAGCGGCTCCATCCAGTCGCACAGGCGCAGCGCGGCGCTCTCGCTCACCCGCCCGGCCTCGAGCCACGCCCCGGTGCGTTGCAGCAGCCGCAGCAAGCGCTGGCGCGCGCTCTCGCGCAAGCCCTGCACGCGCGGCGACTCGGCCCACTGCGCCACCCGCAGCGCCAGCCCGGGGGGCAGTTGCCCGAGCACGGTTTGCAAGTCGTCGGCGCTCGCCGGCGCATGGCCGTTGCAGCCCTTGCCATTGCAGGGCAGCGCGCCGGCGCCGAGCAGGGTGTCGAACTCTTGCGCCACCAGCTCGCGCTGGGCGTCGAGCACACACAAAAAGCCGGCGGTGTCGGCAAAACCCAGCGTCTGGGCGATCCAGTGCAAGTCGTCGTCGCGGGTGGGCAGCAGGTGGGTTTGCTGGTCGTCCAGGTACTGGATGCGGTGCTCCACCTTGCGCAGCAGCTCGTAAGCCTGCCCCAACGCGGCGGCCTTGGCCTCGGGCATCAGGCCGGCACGCACCAGCCGCGTCAGCGCCTCCAGCGTGGCGCGGGTGCGCAGCTCGGGGAATTGGCCGGCCCGCACCACCTGCAACAACTGCACCGTGAACTCGATCTCGCGGATGCCCCCGCGCGAGAGCTTGACATCGTGCAAGCGGCCCGGATGACCGGCCGCCCGTTTGGCGGCGTGGTCCCGAATTTGCTTGTGCAGGCTGCGCAGCGCCTCAAAGACGCTGTAGTCGAGGTAGCGCCTAAACACAAAGGGCTGCACCAAGGCGCGCAGGGCTTGCGGGGTGTCGGCCTCAAGGGCTTGCAGCGGCGCCACCACCCGGCTTTTGAGCCAAGCAAAGCGCTCCCACTCGCGCCCCTGCACCAAAAAATACTCTTCCAGCGCATCGAGCGAAAGCGCAGGCGGACCCGAATTGCCGTTGGGCCGCAGCGCCAAATCGACTCGAAACACCTGACCGTGCTCGGTGTTGTCGCCGATCAGGCCAAAAATGCGCTTGACCGCCTTGGCGAAATACTCGTGGTTGCTGATGCGCCCGCGGCCCAGTGCGTTGCCCAGCGTTTCCCCATCTTGGTCGTAGATGTAGATGAGGTCGATGTCGCTCGACACATTGAGCTCGCGCGCCCCCAGCTTGCCCATGCCCACGATCCACAACTGGGCCCGCCGCAAAGGGCCTGTGGGGGCTGGTGCAGCCGAGCCGTCGGGGCAGGTGGGCGCTCCGTGCTGCTCGTCGAGTTCGAGCAGCGCCTGCTGCAGGGCGGTGTTGAGCGCCAGCTCGGCCAGGTCGGTCATGGCCCCGGTGACCACCGCCAAGGGGGCCTCGTGCTCGACATCGAGCACCGCCAGCCGCTCCAGCACCAGGTGGCGCAACACCCGCAGGGCCGCAGGCACATCCAGACCCGTCTGCTGCAGCGCGGCCAGCGTTTGGCGCATTGTGGCGGCACTGGGCGGGCCCGGCGGCAGCAGCGCCAATTCGGCAGCGTAGCGGCGCCGGATGCGCTGCACGAAGCGCGAATGGGCCGCCGCTTCGAGAGGTTTTGATACAAATCGATCCGGGCCGGCAGGGGCCAAAGAGGCGCTGACCATCATAATTTGGTGTGCTCGAAAAACCATATGCCCCCACAACGCCCCGCTGGCTGCACTGGCAAGCCGGTTTGCTGCGTGCGCTCTTGTGGTTGCTGGCGATCGCGTGGTTGCTGCTCGGGCTCAGTTGGGCCGCATTGCATGTGGTCATTGTGCCAAGAGTTGACGAATGGCGTCCGGCGCTGGAGCGCATAGCCAGCGACAGGCTGGGGGTGAAGGTCGAGATCGGCGCGCTGCAGGCCAACTCCAGCGGACCGGTGCCCAGTCTGCACCTGAGCGATGTGGTGCTGCGCGACGCCAGCGGCGCCGAGGCGCTGCGCCTGCCCAGTGTGCGCGCGGCGCTTTCTTTGCATTCGCTCTGGCGGCTGGGTTTCGATCAGCTCATCGTGGAACGCCCGGTGCTCGATCTGCGCCGCCGCGCCGACGGCCGCCTGCTGCTGGGCGGCATCGACTTGGGCGACCTGCAGCAGCCCGATGCGGACAGCCCCTTGGCCGACTGGTTGCTGGACCAAACCGAGTTGGCCATTTTGCAAGGCACCGTGCGCTGGCACGACGACACCCGGCCCGGCACCGAGCCGCTGGTGCTGACGGGCATCGACTGGGTAACGCGCCACAGCGGTCGCGAGCACCAGTTCCGGCTCGACGCTTCCCCGCCGCCGGCATGGGGCCAACGCTTTAGCCTGCAGGCCCAGTTCACCCGGCCCTGGTGGCAGACCGGGGCCAGCCCGTGGCGGCACTGGAGCGGCACGCTCTACGCCGATCTGCCGTGGATCGATCTGCAGCAGCTGGGCCGTTACGTCGACACCCCCGGCTGGCTCGGGGTGCAGGTGCAACAAGGGCAGGGCGCGGCCCGGCTTTGGCTGGATTGGCAGCAAGGTGCGCTGCACCACGCCAGCGCCGACTTGGGCCTGCAGCGGCTGCAACTGCAATGGCCGCAAGTGGCGCAGCCCTTTGAATTGCAGCACCTGCAAACCCGGCTCGAACTGCAACACGCGGGCCTGCAAACCACCCTGAGCACCCACGGGCTGGGCTTTCGCACCGCCGCTGGGCTGGTCTGGCCAGGGGGCAATGTGCGCTACCAGCACACCCGCAGCGACGGCACGGCCCCGGTGGGGTTTGCGCTCCAAGGCCAGCAACTCGATGCGCAGGTGCTGAGCCAACTGGCGCTGCAACTGCCCCTGCCCGAGGCGCTGCACCGTGGCTTGCGCGAGACCGCGCCCAGCGGCCTGGTGGAGCAGATTGCCCTGCAATGGAGCGCCGCCCCAGCCACGGCCAATGCGGGCACGGGCACGGGCACGGGCACAGGTGCGCCCGCTGCCAGCTGGAGCGCCAGCGGGCGCTTGCGCAACGTCAGCCTGCGCGCCGGGGCTGCGCCGCCGGTGTACCGCCACGCCGGCGGCTGGGACGTGCACACACCCGGGCGCCCTGGCGTGAGTGGGGCCCAGATCGACTTCAGCCTTGGTCCCAGCGGCGGCCAGGCCGAGCTGCGCATAGAAAACGGGCAGCTCGACTTGCCCGGCGTGTTTGAGCAAGCGCAGTTGCCACTCGAACTGCTGCAAACCGGCGTCCAATGGCGGGTCAGCGCCGAGGGAATTCGTGTTGAAGCGCCCCAGCTGCGGCTGCGCAACGCCGACCTCGAAGCCGAGCTGCAACTGGTCTGGCGCAGCGCCGACCCGGCCCTCAGCCCGGCGCGGTCGCGCTTTCCGGGCCTGCTCGAATTGCAAGGCCGGCTGCTGCGCGCCGACGCCGCGCGCGTCTACCGCTACCTGCCGCTCAACGTGGCGGCCGATGCGCGCCGCTACCTGCGCCACGCCATTGTCTCGGGGCGCATCAGCGAGGCGCAACTGCAGGTCAGCGGCGATTTGTGGGAGTTCCCCTACGGTCGCCCGGGCAGCGGGCAGTTTGGCGTCACGGCCCAGTTGCGCGACGTGGTGCTCGACTACGCACCCGCCCACGTGTTGCCCCCCGACAGCCCGCCGTGGCCGGGCCTGCAGGTGGCGCAAGCGCGGCTGCAGATCGATCGCACCCGGCTGCAACTCGATCAGGTGCGGGCCCATGTGCGCCAGTGGCCGCAACTGGAGCTGTGGCAAGCGCAGGCCGAAATCGGCGACCTGATGGCCCGCCAGCCCCAGTTTGATTTGCAGGCCCGGCTGCGCGGCCCCGCCGCCGACGCGCTGGCCTTTGTCGAGCGCTCGCCCCTGCGCCCGCTCACCGGTGCCGCCTTGGCCCAGGCCGTGGCCAGCGGGCCCATCGAGCTCGACCTCGGGCTCCAAATGCCGCTGCACGACACCCACGCCACCCGCGTGCAAGGGCAGTTGCGGCTGGCGGGCAACGAGTTGCGGCTAGGGCCTGAGAGCCCGCCTTTGCAAGCGCTGCATGCCACGCTCGATTTCAGCGAGCGCGGTTTTGACATCCCGGCCGCCCGCGCGCAGATGCTGGGTGGGCCGCTGCGTTTTTCGGGCCGCATGGCGCACGAGCTCGGCGCCCCGGTGCTGCGCCTGCGCGGCCAAGGCCAGGCAACGGCCCTCGGCCTGGCCCAAGGCGACCCGTGGCCTTGGCTGCTCCCGCTCGGGCAGGCCGCCAGCGGCAGCGCCGCCTACCAGGCCGAGCTGCGCATCGGACCCGAAGGCACCACGCTGCAGGTCGAATCCGACCTGCAAGGCCTGGCGCTGCAACTGCCGGCCCCGCTAGACAAACGCCCCGAAGTGGCGCTGCCGCTGCGGCTGCGCATCGAACCGCTGGCCGGGGCCGCGCGCGGTGCCACGCGCGACGAATTGCAATTCGCGCTGGGCGCTGGCCCCACCCCCTTGTTGCACCTGCGGTACCAGCGCGAACACCGCGGCGCGGCCACCCGGGTGCTGCGCGGCAGCGTGGCCCTGCGCAGCGCGCCACCGGCGCTGCCGCCCTCGGGCGTGCTGGCCGCGCTCGACCTGGGCGATTTCGACGCCGACGCCTGGGCGCGCCTGTACGCCGCACCTGCGGCCACCCCGGCCACCCCGGCGCAGGCCACCGCCCCGGCGCGCCCCGGCGCACCGACTTTGGACGACAGCCGCCTCTACTGGCCCACCCAAGGGCGGCTGCAAGCCGCTCGCCTGACCCAGGGCGGCCGCACCTTCCATGACCTGAGCCTGAGCGGCAGCCACGAGCGCAACACCTGGCGCATGGCGGTGCAGGCGCGCGAACTGGCTGGCCAAATCCATTACCGTGCCGCCAGCGCCCAAGCGGCGGGCCAGGTGCATGCGCGACTGAGTCGACTGGATTTGTCGATGCCGGCAGCGGGCCGGGTCGAGCAGGCGCTGGCGCAACCCACCGTGGTGCCGGCCATTGATTTGGTGGTGGAGCGCTTTCGCTTGGGCGGCCGCGATCTGGGCCGCCTCGAACTGCAAGCGGTCAACCGCCAGGCCGAGCTGGCGGCGCGCGAGCGCGTCAACGAGTGGCGCCTCAATGCGCTGCGCCTGAGCACGCCCGAAGCCACGCTGGAGGCCAGCGGCAACTGGGTCGCCAGCGGCAATGGGCAGGCGCTGCGCCGCACCGCCTTGCGCCTCGAACTCGATATCCGCGACGCCGGCGCCTTGCTGACGCGGCTGGGCCAGCCGCAGACCCTCCGCGGCGGCCAAGGCCGCATTGAAGGCCACTTGGGCTGGCTGGGCTCACCCTTGGTGTTCGACGCCCCCAGCCTGAGCGGCGAGCTGCAGCTCGACATCGGGCGCGGCCAGTTTTTGCGCGCCGAGCCGGGGGCTGCCAAGCTGTTGGGCGTGCTGAGCCTGCAGGCGCTGCCTAGGCGGCTGATGCTCGATTTCCGCGACGTGTTCAGCGAAGGTTTTGCCTTCGACTTTGTGCGCGGCAACGTGAGCATCGCCCAGGGCGTGGCGCGCAGCAACAACCTGCAAATGAAGGGCGTCAACGCCGCCGTGCTGATGGAGGGCAGCGCCGACATCGTGCGCGAAACCCAAGACCTGCGCGTGGTCGTGGTGCCCGAGCTCAACGCCGACACGGTATCCTTGGTGGCCACCCTGATCAACCCAATCACCGGCTTGGGCACGTTTCTGGCCCAGTTTCTGCTGCGCCAGCCGCTGCAACAGGCGGCCACGCGCGAGTTTCACGTCACCGGCCCTTGGGCCGACCCTGTGGTCACGCCAGTGCAGCGCCAGCCTGCCGCCGCCCCGCTCGACCCCAACCCTGCCACTGGAGCCAATTGAAAATGAAAGTCGCCGCCTTGCAAATGGTCTCGGGCAGCCAGCTTCAAACCAACCTTGATCAAGCCCAGGCGCTGCTGCAACAAGCCAGCCAAGCCGGGGCCGAACTGGCCGTGCTGCCCGAGTATTTCTGCCTCATGGGCCAGCGCGAGACCGACAAACTGGCGCTGGCCGAGGCGCACGGCAGCGGCCCAATCCAGGATTTTCTGGCCGCTGCGGCGCGCCAATACGGGCTCTGGGTGGTGGGTGGCACGCTGCCACTGCAAAGCCCGGTGCCCGGGCGCGTGGCCAACGCCTGCCTGGTGTTCGACCCCAGCGGAGCGCCGGTGGCGCGCTACGACAAAATCCACCTCTTTTGCTACGACAACGGGCGCGAGCGCTACGACGAAGCCGCCGTGCTGGTGGCCGGCAGCGCGCCGGTGGCGTTTGACCTTGACGACCGCAGCGGCCAGCGCTGGCGCGTGGGCTTAAGCGTCTGCTACGACCTGCGCTTCCCCGAGCTGTACCGGCACTTGGCGGCCGATTTGCTGCTGGTGCCGGCCGCCTTCACCCATGGCACCGGGCAGGCGCACTGGGAGCTGCTGCTGCGCGCGCGCGCCATCGAAAACCTGGCCTTTGTGGCCGCCAGCGCTCAAGGCGGGCAGCACGACAACGGCCGCCAGACCTGGGGCCAGAGCCTGCTGATCGACCCCTGGGGCGTGGTGCTGGCCCAGCGCGCCAGCGGGCCCGGGGTGGTGCTGGCCGAGCTCGACTGGGCGCGGCTGCAGCAGGTGCGCCAGCAGTTGCCGGCGCTGCAACACCGGCGCTTGCACACCGCACCGTGTCAGCCCTGAAGGCAGCGGTCGGGCTGCGCCGGCTGCTGTGGCTGCTGGCCGGCTTGCTGCTGGTGGCCTTGTTTGCCCTGCTGGTGTTTCTGCTGCGCGAGTACCAGCACGGACAGCAGCAAGAGGCCTTGCAAGACGAAGCGGCCCGCATGGGGCAAGACGTGCGCAGCGGCCTGGCGCGCAGCGTGCAGGATTTGCACGCCCTTCAAAGCGTGGCCCCCAGCCCGGCCTACTGGCCCGTGGCCGCGGCCGAGTTGCTCGACTCACAACGCAAACTGGTGCACCTCGAGTGGCGCGACAACGCCCACGCCACCCGGGTGCAGCGCCAGTCGCCGTTCTTGCCTGCGCTGCATGCGGCGCGCTCGCGCCACGAGCCCACGATCGACCTGCGCCCGGTTTGTGAACAGGCGCGCCGCCTCGACGGGGCGGCCTACTCGGGCAGCTATTTCTTGCCGCTCGGGCAGGGCCAAGGCATCGAGCTGATGGAGCTGTGCCTGCCCCTGAACCGCGACGGCCGCGCCGACGGCTACCTGGTGGCCACCTATTCCATGGCCGGTCTGCTGGCCGAGCTCATCCCCGCCCAGGCGCGGCGCGGACGGCGGCTGTCGTGGACCGAAGCCGATGGCACCCGCCTGGTCATGGTCGGCGAGCTGGCCCAAGCCGGGCCGCCGCTGCACCACGCCAACCAATTGGTGGCTCTGCCCGGGGGCGCCGCTTGGCTGCTGCGGGTCGAACAAGGCGGCGGCACCGAACACCCCATTGCAGCGGCGCTGCCACTGGCGGTGGGCACGCTGGCGCTGGGGCTGCTGGCCTTGCTGGCGCTGCTGGCGCGCGACCTGCGCCGGCGCCAGCGCGCCGAACGCCAACTGGCCGAGGCGCTGGCCTTTCGCCAGGCCATGGAAGACTCGCTCCTGACCGGGCTGCGCGCGCTCGACCTCGAAGGCCGCCTGACCTACGTCAACCCGGCCTTTTGCCAGATGGTGGGACTGAGCGCCGAGCAACTGCTGGGCACCAGCATTCCGGCCCCCTACTGGCCCACGGAACAGATCGAGGAATACCGCCAGCGCCTGCAAGCGCGGCTGGCTGGCCAACGCGCGCCGCGCGAGGGCTTCGAGTCGGTTTTCATGCGCGCCGACGGCAGCCGGCTGCCGGTGCGCGTGATCGAGGCGCCGCTGGTCGACGCCCAGGGCCGCCAGACCGGCTGGATGAGCGCGATCCTGGACCTGAGCGCGCAGCGGCGCAACGAGGAGCTGTTGCGCGTCTCGCAAGAACGCCTGCAAGCCACGGCGCGGCTGGCCATGGCGGGCGAGATGGCCTCCCTCATCAGCCACGAGCTCAACCAGCCGCTGGCCGCCATCGCCAGCTACGCCAGCGGCTCGC
>NZ_BAWN01000006.1 GCF_000696225.1 Serpentinimonas barnesii
AGTGGACACGATGGTCTCAGGATGATCGGCTGTCTGCAAGATGGGTTGGCGGGACGCTTACGCATGATCGCCAAGATCGGCGGCACAACGGCGGCGGACTGAAACAGACCCATTCAGCCCGAATACCAGAATCTAGCACTCAGGTATTTTCATATTTCAGTTCTTGACTGGAGAATATCTGCCCGCCACAACTCGACCCTCGCAAGCCATTGATTTTTAACGATCAGGCCTCGCGAGTACTCGCGAGGCTGGCACAGAAAAACAGAGAATTCTCCGTTTTTTGGGCAGTTTTTGAGGGGATTTTGGGGGGTTTTGGGCAGCGGGAAGTCTTCAGCCAAGGCGCGTAAGTATTTGACGCCATTGGGAAAATTCCAAAAAAAATCCCAGCCGGAGAAGGGCTGGGATTGGGGGTGAGTGGTGGAGCTGGGCGGAATCGAACCGCCGTCCGCAAGCCTTCTGTGAGCAGTTCTACATGTGTAGTCGTCTGATTTGGGTCTCGCCGGGTGCGCCGCGCAGCGACACGCTGTGCATCCAGCCAGCAACCTTGAGTCTTACCGTTGCGCAAGTTGCCCGCGCCCCGGCCAGCCTATGTAGATTCCCTTGCAGCCTGGACGGTGCCGGTATTGCTACCTGTACCGCCCTTGCCCAGCCCATTGGCCAACTGTTGCAAGGCTCACCGGGTTAAGCGGCGAGTGCGAAACGTTCGTCGTTTGCAGTTACTTTTTTTCTGCTGATTAACGAGGTGACAGAACCTCGACATGCCCTGCAGCGCATCCGTTCCCACGTCGAAACCAATGCAGCCCCATACAGCTTAGTTTAAGGCATTTCCAGAAAGTTCAAGAGCCCGAGCGGATTTTCTATGGCGGCGTCGGCGCCCCAGGTGTGGGGGTCGTCGGCGCTGCCGATGTAGCCGTATAGCGCCGCTACCGTGGCCATGCCGGCGGCGCGCCCGGCTTCGATGTCGCGCCGGTCGTCGCCCACATAGATGCAGCGCTCTGGGGCCAGCCCCAAGCGGCGCGCCGCCTCCAGCAGCGGCGCTGGGTGCGGCTTGGGGTGTGGGGTGGTATCGCCGCCGATAACCGCCCCCGCACTGGCAAACAGCGGCAAAGCGGCCGTGATGGGCAGGGCGAAGCGCTCGATCTTGTTGGTCACCACGGCCCAAGCCATGCCGTTTTGGAGCAAGGTGGCCACCAATTCGTTCACCTGCTCAAAGGCTTGGGTGCGCTGGTTCATGCAGCCTTGGTAGGTGTCGAAGAACTCGTGTTTCAGGCCTTCGAACTCGGGGTGTTCCGGCCCTAGGCCGAGGGCGGCGTGGATCAGGCCACGGGCTCCGGTGCCCACGGCGGGGCGGTAGTGCGCCACGGGCAGCGGCTCCAGCCCGCGCGCCAGGCGCAGTTGGTCGGCCGCCCAAGCCAGGTCGGGGGCGCTGTCGATCAGGGTGCCGTCGAGGTCGAACAGCACGGCGCGGATGCCGCCAAACTTCACGCTTCGGCCTTTTGTGTGGCCACCAGGTAGTTGACGCTGGTGTCGGCGTTGAGCCAATAACGGCGGCTGAGCGGGTTGTACTGCAGGCCGCGCATGGCTTGCGCTTGCAGACCGGCCGCACGGCAGTGCCCCACCAGTTCGCTGGGGCGTATGAACTTGGCGTACTCGTGGGTGCCTTTGGGCAAGAGATTGAGCACGTACTCGGCCCCCACAATGGCAAACAAAAAGGATTTGGGGTTGCGGTTGAGGGTGGAGAAAAACACCCAGCCGCCGGGTTTGACCAAGGTGGCGCAGGCGCGCACCACCGAGGCCGGGTCGGGCACGTGTTCGAGCATTTCCATGCAGGTGACCACGTCGTACTGCCCGGGCTGCTCCAGCGCCAGTTGCTCGGTGCTGACTTCGCGGTAACGCACGCGTGGCGTTTCGGCCTCCAGCGCGTGCAACTGGGCCACCTTGAGCGCCTTGCTGGACAGGTCTATGCCCAGCACGTGCGCGCCCTTGCGCGCCATGGCGTCGGAGAGGATGCCGCCGCCGCAGCCGACGTCGAGCACCGTTTTGTCTTTCAGCGGGGTGAGGGTTTCGATCCACTCCAGCCGCAAGGGGTTGATCTGGTGCAGCGGGCGAAACTCGCTCTCCGGGTCCCACCAGCGGTGCGCCAGCTCGGAGAATTTGGCCAGTTCGGCCGGATCGGCGTTGAGGGTTTTGTCCATGGTGGAATTATGGCCCGACTGCGGCAAAAAAATAAAAACCAGCCGTTGCGCCCGGGCATCAAGCCGCATCACAAGCCCGGGCATAAAAAAACCGCGCCCAAAGCGCGGTTTTAAGAGAGCAGGGCAGGGGCTGATGCACCCACCCAAGCTCGGCAGGGATCAGTTGCGGCGGGTGCCCACCACTTCGATCTCGACGCGGCGGTTTTGTGTGCGGCCTTCGCGGGTGCGGTTGTCGGCCACGGGCTGGGTTTCGCCCTTGCCTTCGGTGTACACGCGGTCGGCGCTGATGCCTTTGCTTACCAGATAAGCCTTGACGGCTTCGGCGCGGCGCTCGGACAGGCCTTGGTTGTAGGCGGCGGCGCCGGTCGCGTCGGTGTGGCCGACGGCGATGATCACTTCGAGGTTGATCGGGGCGATTTTTTCGACCAGATCGTCGAGGCGGGCACGGCCTTCAGGCTGCAGCACGGCGCTGTCGAAGGCAAAGAAGGCATCGGCCGAGAAAGTGACGCGTGCGGCTGCAACTGGAGCGGGTGCAGGGGCGGGAGCCGGTGCGGCGGCAGGTGCTGGAGCCGGAGCAGCCGCCGGGGCAGGAGCCGGAGCCGGTGCGGGAGCAGGAGCCGGTGCGGGAGCGGGAGCAGGAGCCGGTTGGGGCACGATCCAGCCATCGCAGCCAGGAGCGGCCGTGGCCGGGGTCCAGCTCGCGTTGCGCCAGCACAGGCGGTCGGCGCTGCGCCAGACGGTGCCGTCGGTGGCGCGCCAGTTGTCGATCGTGGCGGCAGCTGGGGCACCGTGGTTGTGGGCGTGGGCCGGCATGCCCGCAACGGAAGCCAGGGCGACAGCGGCAAACAGGGCAGCGATTTTGTTCAGTTTTTTCATTGCGTTCCTCTTAATTAGGGTGTGAACTGGAAATCAACCGAAGCCTTGCAGCTTCGCCCGAAAGTTCGACCATTGTGCCACAAGCCCGCCGCACCCCGATGCACGCGCGCTAACTGGTGCGCCAACGGCGCGGGGTCCGATACGAAACTGTTGCACGATCGCAACAGCCTTTGCATTCCAGCAGACTTCACGCAATGACCCGGGGCAGCCGAAGCTCAGTCGCTGGGGTGGTTGGTCGCTTCACACCGAGCGTGCGGCTGGGCCAGGCCCGCGCGCCAGCGCCTAAAATGTCGGATTGCCTTCTCTGTATAGCCTACCCTGCCGCCCCATGACTGCTTTCGCCAAGGAAACCCTGCCCATCAGCCTCGAAGAGGAGATGCGGCGCAGCTACCTCGACTACGCCATGAGCGTGATCGTGGGCCGGGCCTTGCCCGATGCGCGCGATGGCCTCAAGCCGGTGCACCGGCGCGTGCTGTTTGCCATGCACGAACTGGGCAACGACTGGAACCGGCCCTACAAAAAATCGGCGCGCATCGTCGGTGACGTGATCGGTAAGTACCACCCGCACGGCGACAGCGCGGTCTATGACACGATCGTGCGCATGGCGCAGGATTTTTCGCTGCGCCACCTGCTTGTCGATGGGCAGGGCAACTTCGGCTCGGTCGATGGCGACAACGCCGCCGCCATGCGCTACACCGAAATCCGGCTCTCCAAGATCGCGCACGAGATGCTGGCCGACATCGACCAAGACACGGTGAACTTTGGCCCCAACTACGACGGCAGCGAAAAAGAGCCACTGGTGCTGCCGGCGCGCTGGCCCAATTTGCTGGTCAATGGCTCGACCGGCATTGCGGTCGGTATGGCGACCAACATTCCGCCGCACAACTTAAGCGAAGTGGTCGATGCCTGCCTGCACCTGCTGCGCCACCCGCAAGCCAGCGTGGATGACTTGATGGAAATCATCCCGGCGCCCGACTTCCCCACCGCCGGCATCATCTACGGCATCCACGGCGTGCGCGAGGGCTACCGCACTGGCCGTGGGCGGCTGGTGATGCGCGCCAAATGCCATTTCGAAGACATAGACCGCGGCCAGCGCCAGGCCATCGTGGTCGATGAGCTGCCGTATCAGGTCAACAAAAAGACGCTGCAAGAGCGCATGGCCGAGCTGGTGCACGAGAAAAAAATCGAGGGCATCAGCCACATCCAGGACGAATCCGACAAATCCGGCATGCGGCTGGTGATCGAGCTCAAGCGCGGCGAAGTGCCCGAGGTGGTGCTCAACAACCTGTACAAGCAAACGCAGCTCCAAGACACCTTTGGCATCAACATGGTGGCCCTTGTCGATGGCCAGCCCAAGTTGTGCAACCTCAAGGATTTGATCGACATTTTCCTGCAGCACCGGCGCGAGGTGGTGACGCGGCGCACCGTGTTTAAGCTGCGCAAGGCGCGCGAGCGCGGCCACGTGCTGGAGGGGCTGGCGGTGGCGCTGGCCAATATCGACGAGTTCATCCGCATCATCCGCGAATCGGCCACGCCGGTGCAGGCGCGCACCGAGCTCATGGCGCGGCACTGGGACAGCCAACTGGTGCGCCAGATGCTCACCCGCACCCGCGCCGACGGCAGCAGCGTGAATGCCGACGACTACCGCCCGGACGCGCTGGAGCGCGAGTTCGGCATGCAGCCCGAGGGCCTGTACCGCCTGAGCGAGACACAGGCGCAAGAAATTTTGCAGATGCGGCTGCAGCGCCTGACCGGGCTGGAGCAAGACAAAATCGTGGCCGAATACCGCGCTGTGATGGCCGAAATCGACGATTTGCTCGACATCCTGGCCACGCCGCAGCGGGTTTCGCAGATCATCGCCGACGAACTCACGGCCATCAAAACCGAGTTTGGCCTCACGCGGCTGGGCGCGCGGCGCAGCACCATCGAGCACAGCGCGCACGACCTTTCAACCGAAGACCTGATCACCCCGACCGATATGGTGGTCACGCTCAGCCACGGCGGCTACATCAAGAGCCAGCCGCTGGGCGAGTACCGGGCACAAAAGCGCGGCGGGCGCGGCAAGCTGGCCACTGCCACCAAAGAGGACGACTGGATCGACCAACTCTTCATCGCCAACACGCACGACTGGATTTTGTGCTTTTCCAACCGCGGCCGCCTGTACTGGCTCAAGGTCTGGGAGGTGCCATCGGGTTCGCGCGGCTCGCGTGGGCGCCCGATCGTGAACATGTTCCCGCTCGCCGAAGGCGAAAAAATCAATGTGGCGCTGGCGCTCACCGGGTCCAACCGGCGCTTCCCGGCGGACCAGTATGTGTTCATGGCCACCGCCATGGGCACGGTGAAAAAGACCGCGCTCGATGAGTTCTCCAACCCGCGCAAGGCCGGCATCATTGCCGTCGATCTGGACGAGGGCGACTTCCTGATCGGGGCCGCGCTCACCGACGGCCACCACGACGTGATGCTGTTCTCCGACGGCGGCAAGGCGGTGCGTTTCGATGAAAACGATGTGCGCCCGATGGGCCGCAACGCGCGCGGCGTGCGCGGCATGATGCTCGAAGAAGGCCAGCGCGTGATCGCCATGCTGGTGGCCGAGGCCTCCGAGGCCACCGAATCCGACACCGCATCCGACACCCCAACGGGCAGCGCCAGCGCCGCACCCCGCGCCAGCGTGCTGTGCGCGACCGAAAACGGCTATGGCAAGCGCACCGCCATCAGCGAATACACGCGCCACGGCCGGGGCACCAAGGGCATGATCGCCATCCAGCAAACCGAGCGCAACGGCAAGGTGGTGGCCGCCACCCTGGTGCACCCGGAGGACGAAATCATGCTGATTACCGACAGCGGCGTGCTGGTACGCACCCGGGTGGCCGAAATCCGCGAGATGGGCCGCGCCACCCAGGGCGTGACCCTGATCGCCACCGACGCCGGCGCCAAGCTCAGCGGCTTGCAGCGCGTGGTGGAAAACGACGCCGCCATTTCGACCGGGGCTGGGGTGGGTGAGGAATCGGAGCCTGCGACTGACGAACCCGGCCCAGCCCCCACCCCGGCCGCCGACGACGCTGCGGCCGAATGAACCCAAGCCCTGCCGCATTTGCCCCCCTCCACCGCAGCCCCCCATGACCCGCCCCTACAACTTCTCCCCCGGCCCCGCCACCCTGCCCGAGGCGGTGCTGCAGCAAGCCGCCGACGAAATGCTCGACTGGCACGGCAGCGGCATGAGCGTGATGGAAATGAGCCACCGCGGCCGCGACTACGGCCCCATCATCGAGCAGACCGAGGCCGATTTGCGCGAGCTGCTGGCCATTCCGGCGCACTACAAGGTGCTGTTTCTGCAAGGTGGGGCGCAGGCGCAAAACGCCGTCATCCCGCTCAACCTGGCCGCGCTCAAGCCGCAGCGGCAGATGGATTACGTGGTCACTGGCAGTTGGAGCCAAAAGTCGGCCCAAGAGGCGGCCAAATACGGCGATGCGCAGGTGGTGGCCGACGCAGCCCAGCCCTTCAGCCCGGCAGCGGGCGGCCAGAGCGGCTACACCCACATCCCCGACCCCGCCACCTGGCGCCTGCGCCCCGAGGCCAGCTACCTGCACCTGTGCAGCAACGAAACCGTGCACGGGGTCGAGTTTCACGAGCTGCCCGACTTGCGCGCGCTCGGCAGCCAGGCCCCGCTGCTGATCGATTTTTCCTCGCACGTGCTGTCGCGCCCGCTGGACTGGAGCCGGGTGGCGCTGGCTTATGGCGGGGCGCAAAAAAACATCGGCCCGGCTGGCCTGACGCTGGTGGTGCTGCGCGAAGACTTGCTCGGCCACGCGCTGCCAATCTGCCCCAGCGTGTTCGACTACCGCCTGCAAGCGGCGAACCAGTCAATGCTCAACACCCCCCCGACCTACGCCATTTACCTGGCCGGCCTGACGCTGCAGTGGATCAAGGCGCAGCGCGAAGTGGTGGGCCAGGGCCAAGCCGAGTTGCGCGGGCTGGCGGCGGTGGAGGCGCGCAACATCGCCAAGGCGCGCCTGCTCTACGACTGCATCGACGGCTCACAGCTTTACGAGAACCGGGTCGATCCGGCCTGCCGCTCGCGCATGAACGTGCCCTTCTTTTTGCGCGACGAATCGCGCAACGCCGCCTTTTTGGAAGGGGCCGCCGCGCGCGGGCTGTTGCAGCTCAAGGGCCACAAAATGGTGGGTGGCATGCGCGCCAGCCTCTACAACGCCATGCCACTGGCGGGCGTGCAGGCGCTGGTGGAGTGGATGCGCGAGTTCGAGCGCCAGTCCTGAGGGGGGCGGCAGATCGAGGCCCGATGGCACCTACTTGCATCCGATTGCAGCCTGATCCACCCCCCATCGCCCACCCCATCTCTCACCGCCCCGCCCATGCAGCCGCCCGCCCCCAAACCTTGCGCCGCCCCTGACACCAACGCGTGCCCAACCCCAGCAGCCGCTGCGGCCAGCCCGGCGCAATCGGCTCCGGCATCGGCCCTTGCCCAGCCAGTGCAGCAAACCCCGGCCCTGGCCGATTTGCGGCTGCAGATCGACACCCTCGACGCCCAACTGCTCGCGCTCCTGAACCAGCGCGCCCGCGTGGCCGAGCAGGTGGGGGCGATCAAGCGCGCCGAAGGCTCGCCGTTTTTTCGGCCGGACCGGGTGGCGCAGGTGATCGAGGGTTTGCAGGCGCGCAACGGCGGCCCGCTGCTCAACCAACACGTGGGCGCGATCTGGCGCGAGATCATGTCGGCCTGCCTGGCGCTGGAAGCCCCGCAGCGGGTGGCGGTGCTGGGCCCGGCGGGCACCTTCAGCGAGCAGGCGGCGGTGGAATACTTTGGCAGTGCCGCCAACCTGATTTTTTGCAGCAGCTTCGACGAGGTGTTTCACGCCACCGCCGCCGGCACGGCGCAGTTTGGCGTGGTGGCGATTGAAAACAGCACCGAAGGCGTGGTCACGCGCTCGCTCGATCTGTTTTTGCGCTCGCCGGTGCACGTGGTGGGCGAAGTCAGCCTGCTGATCCGCCACAACCTGCTGCGCCAGCTCAACACGCTGGATGGCATCGAGGGGGTGCTGGCGCACCCGCAGGCGCTGGCGCAGTGCCAGCACTGGCTGGCGCTGCACCTGCCGCAGGCCGAGCGGCGCGCGGTCGAGAGCAACGCCGAAGGGGCGCGGCTGGCAGCGGCCAACCCGGCTTGGGCGGCGCTGGCCAGCGAGCGCGCTGCGGCGCAGTTTGGACTGCACATCGTGGCGCATGCGGTGCAGGACGAAGCCTACAACCGCACCCGCTTTGCCGTGATCTGCTTGCCGCAGACCATGGCCATGCCGCCGCCTTCGGGGCGCGACTGCACCAGCCTCGTGCTCTCGGTGCCGAACCGCCCCGGCGCCGTGCACGATTTGCTGGTGCCGCTCAAGCAGCACGGGGTGCAGATGACGCGCTTCGAGTCGCGCCCGGCCAAATCGGGCCAGTGGGAGTATTACTTCTACATCGACCTGGCCGGCCACCCGAGCCAGCCCCACGTGGCTGCGGCCTTGCAACAGTTGCAGGGCCTGTGTGCGTTTTACCAGGTGCTCGGGGCCTACCCGGTGGCCGAATGAGAGGGCCACGATATGTTTGAGCAACTCGGCCTGATCGGCTGTGGCCTGATGGGCGGCTCCTTTGCGCTGGCGCTCAAGCGCGCGGGCTTGGTGCGGCGGGTGGTGGGCTACAGCAAATCGCCGCTCACGCTGGCGCGCGCCCGTGCGCTGGGGGTGATCGATGTCGAAGCGCCATCGGCGTTGCTGGCGGTCTCGGGGGCCGATCTGGTGCTGGTCGCCGTGCCGGTGGCGGCCTGCGCCGACACCTTCAAGGCCATCCGACACCTGCTGGCCCCGCAGGCGCTGCTGCTGGATGTGGGTTCGACCAAGGCCGACGTGGTGGCGGCGGCGCGGCAGCACCTGGGCGCGCACCTGCCGCAGTTCGTCCCGGCGCACCCGATTGCCGGCAAAGAGTCGGCCGGAATCGAGCACGCCGACGCCGAGCTCTACCGTGGCTGCCAGGTGATTCTTACCCCGCTGCCCGAGACCGACCCGGAGCAGACCGTGCGCGCGCAGCGGCTCTGGGGCGCGCTCGGGGCACAGGTGCGCCAGATGGAGCCGCAGGCGCACGACGCCGCCTACGCCGCCGTCAGCCACCTGCCGCATTTGCTGGCCTTTGCCGCCCTCAACGCCTTGCTGGCGCAGCCGAAGGGGCCGCAGTGGCTGGGGCTGGCCGGGCCGGGTTTCAGGGATTTCAGCCGCATTGCCGCCAGCGACCCGACCATCTGGGGCGATATTTTGCTGGCCAACCGCACCGAGGTGCTGGCGCAACTGCAACATTTCCGCGATGCCCTGGCTGCTCTGGAAGGCGCCATGCAGCAGCGCGACACGGCGGCGCTCCAGGCCCTGATCGGCCACGCCAGCCGAGGCCGCAGCCAGCATGCCCAGCAATGGCCGGCAGGCGGGCAGGGCGGGGCGGGTGCGGCTGCAAATGCGCATGCCGCTCCGGCTGCCACAGCGCCGGCCCTGGGTGGTGCCAGCAACCCCGCTGGCGCACCCGAGCCCCGGCTCTGCCTCGAATAATTCGGCCCCCCAACACCCGCCCCATGTACGCCACCGCCTTTCTCGACCTCCCCCCCTTGCACCGCGCCGGTGGCACGGTGCGCCTGCCCGGCTCCAAGAGCATCTCGAACCGGGTGCTTCTGCTGGCTGCGCTCAGCCAAGGCCAGACCCGGATCGAAGACCTGCTCGACTCCGACGACACCCGCGTCATGCTGACCGCGCTCGACGCGCTGGGCTGCCGCTTGCAACGCCACGGCCCGCACAGCCTCACGGTGCACGGCCTGGGCGGGCAACTGCCGGTGCGCCAAGCCAGCCTGTTTTTGGGCAACGCCGGCACCGCCATGCGCCCGCTGTGTGCCGCGCTGGCCCTGCTGGCCTGCCAGCACGGGGCGGCTTTCGAGCTCAGCGGCGTGGCGCGCATGCACGAGCGCCCCATCGGCGATTTGGCCGACGCGCTGCGCCAGCTCGGCTGTCCGGTGCAGCACCTGGGCCAGCCCGGCTACCCGCCGCTGCGCGTGGGCGACGGCGCGCCGCACGCGCTGCGGCTGGCCGAGCCCATCCGCGTGCGCGGCGACGTATCGAGCCAGTTCCTCACCGCCTTGTTGCTGGCGCTGCCGCTGGCGGCGCAGCAGCAGGCGATTGAAATCGAGGTCGTGGGCGAGCTCATCTCCAAGCCCTACATAGAAATCACGCTGGCGTTATTGGCGCGCTTTGGCGTGGCGGTGCAGCGCCAAGGCTGGCAGCGCTTTGTCATACCCGCCGGCAGCCGCTACGCGTCGCCGGGGCAAATCCACGTCGAGGCCGACGCCTCCTCGGCCAGCTACTTCATCGCGCTCGGGGCCATCGCCCAGCCCAGCCCAGGGCACAGCGGCATCACCATCGAAGGCGTGGGGCTGGACTCGATCCAGGGCGACATCCGTTTTGTGGAAGCCGCGCGCGCCATGGGGGCGCAGATCGAAGGCAGCGCCAATGCGCTGCACGTGCGGCGCGGCGCCTGGCCACTCAAGGCCATCGACCTCGACTGCAACGCCATCCCCGACGCCGCCATGACGCTTGCCGTGCTGGCGCTCTACGCCGACGGCCCCTGCACCCTGCGCAACATCGCGAGCTGGCGCGTCAAGGAAACCGACCGCCTCGCCGCCATGCGCTGCGAACTCAGCAAGCTTGGCGCCTCAGTGGAGGAGGGGCCCGATTATCTGCGCGTGCACCCCCTGCCCGCCGATGGCCGCGGCTGGCAAACGGCCAGCATCCACACCTACGACGACCACCGGGTGGCGATGTGCTTTGCGCTGGCCGCCTTCAACCCGGCGCAACTCGGGCTGCGCATCGAAGACCCCAAGTGCGTGGCCAAAACCTTCCCCGATTTTTTCGAGACCCTGTTTGGCGTCTGCCAGGCGCAGCCGTCGCACATCCCGGTGCTGTGCATCGACGGCCCCAGCGCCTCCGGCAAGGGCACGCTGGCGGCCGAACTGGCGGCGCGGCTGGGCTACCACCTGCTCGATTCGGGCCTGCTGTACCGGCTGGTGGGGCTGGCGGCCGAGCGCGCCGGGCTCGACACCGCAGCCGCCGCCTTGCAGCAGCCCCAGCAGGCCGCCGCCTTGGGCCGGCTGGCGCAGCAGCTCCTGGTGCGCTTCGAGCAGGGCCGGGTCTGGTTGGGCCACGAGGATGTGACAGACGAGGTGCGCAGCGAAGCCGCCGGCATGGCGGCCTCGCGCGTGGCCGTTGTGCCCGAGGTGCGCGCCGCCTTGCTCGACTTGCAACGCAACTTCCGGCGCTTGCCCGGCCTGGTGGCCGACGGGCGCGACATGGGCAGCGTCATCTTTCCCGACGCCGCGCTCAAGGTTTACCTCACCGCCAGCGCGGCCCAGCGTGCCCAGCGGCGGCTGTGGCAGTTGCAAGAGCGGGGCGAAAGTGCTACAATTAAAGACCTTTTGGCTGACTTAGAGGCACGCGATGAGCGCGACCGCTCGCGCAGCGCAGCGCCTTTGAAGCCGGCCGAAGGAGCCCTCCTGCTAGACAACTCCGCCCTGAGCATCGAGCAATCGGTGCAGCAGGTGTTGGACTGGTGGCAGGCAAGTCCGGTGTTGCGCCCAAGCGCTGCGCTGGAATAGCAAGTTAAGCAGGCCCCAAAGGCCCCGCCGGCTGTTTCTGTCAGCCGCAGGCCCGAGGGTTCACAACCACGAAACCCGCAGCGCCCATTGGCCTTGCGTTTTTGCACCCGCCGCATGCCTTGCGCTCACCCCCTTGCAAGGCGCTCGCGGCACAGGAAGCCCCATGTCTGAATCTTTTTCCGCCCTATTTGAAGAGTCGCTCAAGCGCGCCGAAATGCGCCAAGGCGAGGTCATCACCGCCGAAGTCGTGCGCATCGAGCACAACCACGTCGTGGTCAATGCCGGACTCAAGTCCGAAGCCTACGTGCCGATTGCCGAGTTCAAGAACGATCAGGGCGAACTCGAAGTCCAAGCCGGCGACTTCGTCTCGGTGGCCGTGGAAGCGGTCGAAAACGGCTACGGCGACACCATCCTGTCGCGCGACAAAGCCAAGCGTCTGGCCTCTTGGATGGCGCTGGAGCGCGCGCTCGAATCGGGCGATTTCGTCACCGGCACCACCAGCATCAAGATCAAAGGCGGCCTCAAGGTCATGGTCAACGGCATCAGCGCCTTCCTGCCCGGATCGCTGGTCGACAGCCGCCCCACCAAAGACCTCAGCCCCTACGAGAACAAAACGCTCGAATTCAAGGTCATCAAGCTCGACCGCAAACGCAACAACGTGGTGCTGTCGCGCCGCGCCGTGGTCGAGGCCTCGATGGGCGAAGAACGCGCCAAGCTGCTCGACACCCTGCGCGAAGGCTCGATCGTGCACGGCGTGGTCAAAAACATCACCGAATACGGCGCCTTCGTCGATTTGGGTGGCATCGACGGCCTGCTGCACATCACCGACATGGCTTGGCGGCGCGTGCGTCACCCTTCCGAGGTGGTGCAACCGGGCCAAGAAGTCACGGCCAAAGTGCTCAAGTTCGACGCCGAGAAGCAGCGCGTCAGCCTAGGCCTCAAGCAAATGGGCGACGACCCCTGGATGGGCGTGGCGCGCCGCTACCCGGCCAGCACGCGCATGTTCGGCAAGATCACCAACATCGCCGACTACGGCGCCTTTGTTGAGCTCGAACCGGGCATCGAAGGGCTGGTGCACGTCTCTGAAATGGACTGGACCAACAAGAACATCGCCCCCAACAAACTGGTCGCCCTGGGTGACGAGGTCGAGGTGATGGTGCTCGAGATCGACGAAGACAAGCGCCGCATCTCGCTGGGCATGAAACAGTGCCGCGCCAACCCTTGGCACGAGTTTGCCGAAGCCACCAAGCGCGGCGACCGCGTCAAGGGCCCGATCCGCTCCATCACCGACTTCGGCGTGTTCGTCGGCTTGGCCGCGGGCATCGACGGCTTGGTGCATTTGTCCGACCTGTCTTGGAACGAAGCCGGCGAAACCGCCGTGCGCAACTTCAAGAAAGGCCAAGAAGTCGAGGCCATCGTGCTGGCGGTCGATGTGGAGCGTGAGCGCATCAGCCTCGGCATCAAACAGCTCGACGGCGACCCCTTCACCACCTTCGTCTCGATGAACGACAAGGGCGCCAGCGTGACCGGCAAGGTCAAGACGGTGGACGCCAAAGGCGCCGAAATCGACCTCGGCAGCGACGTGATCGGCTACCTGCGGGCTTCCGAAATCGCGCGCGACCGGGTTGAAGACGCTCGCAACGTGCTCAAAGAGGGCGATGAAGTGACGGCCGTGGTGGTCAACGTGGACCGCAAGACGCGCAACATCCAGCTTTCGATCAAAGCCAAGGACATGGCCGAGCAGCAAGAGGCGATGGCCAACCTGAGCCAGCAAAATGCGGGCAATGCGGGCACCACCAGCCTCGGGGCCCTGCTGCGCGCCAAGCTCGACAACAACGGTTGACCCGGCCATGACGCGCAGCGATCTGGTGCAGGCTTTGGCAGAGCGCTTTGGCCAGTTGGGTCAGCGCGATGCCGAATTGGCCGTCAAGACGATCCTGTCGGCCATTGCGCAGGCCTTGGTCAAGGGCCAGCGCGTCGAGGTGCGCGGTTTTGGCAGCTTTACGCTAAACGAACGCGCGGCGCGCATGGGCCGCAACCCGCGCAGCGGTGCGAGCGTGGCCATCGAGGCCAAGCGCGTGCCGCACTTCAAACCCGGTAAAGCCCTGCGCGAGCAGGTCGATGCCGGGGGCGCGGCCTCCCGTTCAAATTCCGCTTGAGTGCGCCAGCGCGTGTGCAAGGGTGTGGGGGCGCGCAAGCCCGCTACAATCTTGCACACCACTGGGGGCAAGCGTGAATTACCTCTCGTGGCTGCTCAAGGCAGCCATTTTTTTTGTCGTGTTTGCGTTCGCGCTCAACAACCAAGGCGCCGTTCGTCTGCATTTGTTTTTTGGTGCCTACTGGGACGCCCCGCTGGTGCTGGTGGTGCTGGCGGCGCTGGTGCTGGGTGTCGCACTGGGTGTGGCGGTCATGACGCCGCTGTGGCTGCGCGCGCGCCGGGCGGCACGGGCCGCAGTGGCTGCACCGGTCAGCCACACCGAATCCAAAGCAAGCGGCGGCGGCGAACCACCTCCTCATGGAATTTGACCTAATCAGCCTGCTCTGGGGCCTGCCGGCGGCATTTGCGCTGGGCTGGCTGGCTTCGCGCTTCGATTTGCGCCAGATGCGGCTAGAAAACCGGCGCGCCCCCAAGGCCTACTTTCGGGGCCTGAACCACCTGCTCAACGAGCAACACGACCAGGCCATCGACGCCTTCATCGAGGCGGTGCAAAACGACCCCGACACCTCCGAGCTGCATTTTGCGCTGGGCAACTTGTTTCGCCGCCGCGGCGACTACGACCGCGCGGTGCGGGTGCACGAGCACCTGCTGGCGCGCGCCGACTTGTCGGCCCGCGAGACCGAGCGTGCGCGCCATGCGCTGGCGCAGGATTTTCTTAAGGCGGGCCTGCTCGACCGCGCCGAGGCGGCGCTGTTGCGGCTCGAAGGCACCCCGTTGCAAACCGATGCCCGATTGGCCCGTCTGGCCATTTACGAGCGCACGCGCGACTGGAGCCAAGCGGGCGCAATGGCCGAGCTGCTCGAGGACGCCGGTCGTGGCAGCTTTCAGTTGCGGCTGGCGCATTACCGCTGCGAGCAAGCCGCCACCTTGCGCCAGCAGCAGCACACCACCGAGGCCTTGGTGCTGCTGGAGCAACTGGTGCAGCGCATCCCCGAATCGGCGCGGGCTTGGGTGCAGCTGGCCGATTTGCGCCACAGCCTGCAGCAGACCGAAGGGGCTTGGGATGCCTTGCAGCACCTGGTGCAGCACACGCCCTCGCACCTGCCGCTGGTGGCGCACAATCTGGCGCTGTGGGGCAAACGCCTGGGGCGCACCCAGGCCGTGCGGGCCACACTGCAACAGTGGAGTCAGCAGCACACAGCCTCGCTCGACGTCACGCAAGCCTTGGCCAGCCTAGAAGACGATGTGCAAGCGGCGCGCGCCCGTTACCTCGAACACTTGAGGCGAGAGCCCTCGCTGGTGGCCGCCAACCTGTGGCTGGGTGGGGCTCACTGGGGCCTGCCAGAAGAAGAAAGCCTCATCAAACCGGCGCTCGAGCGCGCCTGCGAGCCGCTCAAACGCTACCGCTGCGCCGGCTGCGGCTTTGAGGCGCGCCAGTACTTCTGGCACTGCCCCGGCTGCCAGAGCTGGGACAGCTACCCGCCGTTGCGCATCGAAGAGATCTGAACGTTCCCAAGGAATCCTGCCATGCCCACCCTGCCGCGCACCGAGGTCCTAGTCATCGGCGCTGGGCTGGCCGGCTTGGTGACGGCGCTGGAGTGCCTGCGCGCTGGTCGGCGCGTCACGCTGCTGGACCGCGACACCCCAGAGCGTCTGGGCGGTCTGGCGCGCTGGGCTTTTGGCGGCATGTGCCTGATCGATACCCCGCTGCAGCGGCGCAAGCGCATCCCCGACAGCCCCGAGCGGGCCTTGCAAGACTGGCTGCGCTTTGGCGAGCTCGATGCCAGCGAAGTGTGGCCCCGGCGCTGGGCCGAACATTACGTGCAGCGCAGCACGCCCGAGGTTTATGAGTGGCTGCTGGGTCACGGCCTGCGCTTTTTGCCTGCCGTCAACTGGGTCGAGCGCGGCCAGTACGGCGAGGGCAACAGCCTGCCGCGCTACCACGTGCTGTGGGGCACCGCCGCGCACCTGACGCAGACCGTCATCGCCGCCTTGCAGCAAGCCGCACGCAGCCGTGGCAGCGATCGCCTGCTGCTGCGGCATCGGCACCGCGTCACCGAACTCACGCGGCTGGCGGGCCGTGTCAATGGGGCCATCGCCATCGACGAAGCCAGCGGGGTCGAGCAGGTTTTCGAGGCCGATCATGTGGTGGTCGCCACCGGCGGGATCAACGGCAGCCTGGAGCAGGTGCGCCGCCACTGGCCGACTGGCTCAGCGCCACCGCCCGATCTGCTCAACGGCGCCCACCCCTACGCCGACGGTGTGTTGCATCAGCGCGTGCAGGCCTTGGGTGGGCAGGTCACGCACGCTGGGCGAATGTGGAACTACGCCGCCGGGGTGCCGCACCCACAGCCGCATTTCGCTGGGCATGGGCTCTCGCTCATACCCTGCAAATCGGCGCTCTGGCTCGACAGCAGCGGGCGGCGCATCGGGCCGCAAGCGCTGGTCACCGGTTTTGACACCCACGCCCTGTGCCAGCAGGTGGCGGCGCAACCGCGCGGCTACACGTGGCAGTTGCTCAACTGGCGCATCGCCGCCAAGGAGCTGGCGATTTCCGGCGCCGAACACAACCTGCACATCCGCGAGCGCAACTGGCTGGCGTTTTTGCGCGAAACCCTGCTCGGCAACCACCGGCTGGTGCGCCAGATGCTGGCCGAGAGCCCGCAGTTCATCGCCGCCGACACCCTGCCCGAGCTGGAGCAGCGCATGAACGCGCTCGCTGGCAACCCAGACCTGGCCCCCGGCACCCTGCAAGCCACCGTGGCCGCCTTCGACGCCCAGTTCAGCGCCGGGCTGGCGCACTGCAACGACGATCAAATCCGCCGCATCCTGCACGCCCGGCTTTGGGGCCCCGATCGGCTGCGCACCTGCGCCCCGGCGCCCTTGAGCCAGCCCGGGGCCGGGCCGTATATCGCCATTCAGGTGCGGCTTATCTCCCGCAAGAGCCTGGGCGGCTTGCAGACCGACTTGCACAGCCGGGTGCTCGACCACACCGGCCAGCCGCTGCCCGGCCTCTACGCCGTTGGTGAGGCAGCCGGTTTTGGTGGCGGCGGGGCCTGCGGCAAACGCTCGCTGGAGGGCACCTTCCTGCCCGGCTGCATCCTCACGGCGCGCGCCGCCGCTCGCCACCTTGCCCTTGGAGACACCCCATGAACGGCGCCCATGCCCTGCTCAAAACCCTGGTCGATGCCGGTGTCGACACCTGCTTCACCAACCCCGGCACCTCGGAAATGCACTTCGTCGCCGCGCTCGACCGCACGCCGCAGATGCGCGCCGTGCTGACCTTGTTCGAAGGCGTGGCCACCGGGGCCGCCGACGGTTACGCACGCATGGCCGACAAACCCGCCGCCACCCTGCTGCACCTAGGCTGTGGCTTGGGCAACGGCTTGGCCAACTTGCACAATGCGCGCAAGGCCCGGGTGCCGCTGCTCAACATCGTGGGCGACCACGCCACCAGCCACGTGCAGCACGACGCACCCTTGCAGTCGGATATTGAGACCGTGGCGCGCAACGTCTCGCTCTGGGTGCGCACCTCGGCCAGCAGCCCAGCGCTGTGCCAGGACGCGCTCGATGCCTTGGCCGCCTGCAAGGGCCCACCGGGTGCCGTCGCCACCCTGATCTTGCCGGCCGACGTCTCGTGGGGTGAGGGCGCGCAGCCGCTGGCAGCGGCCCCTGCGGCCGCGCCGCCCTTGGCCAGCACCGATGCGTTGGAGCGTTTGGCCCGTGTGCTGCAAGGCCCGGGGCGCAAAGCGCTGCTGCTGGGCGGCCGCGCACTGCGCCAGACGGCCCTGCTGGCGGCGGCGCGCCTGGCCGCGCACACCGGGGTGCAACTGTTTGCCGAAACCTTCCCGACCCGCATGCAGCGCGGGGCCGGCCTGCCCGCCGTCGAGCGCATCGCTTATCTGGCCGAACTGGCCGCGGTGCAACTGCGCGGCCTCGATCATTTGGTTTTGATCGACGCCAAAGAGCCGGTCTCGTTTTTTGCCTACCCCGGCCAAGCCAGCCGCTTGGTACCCGAGGGCTGCACGCTGCACACCCTGTGCAGCGCCGAGCAAGATGTGGCTGGAAGCTTGGAACAACTGGTGCAGACCGTGGGAGCCGCACAAGCCACGCCCGCCTTGCAGCCGGCCCGGCGCGCCCCGCGCCCGAGCGGCAAATTCAGCGCCGACAAGGTCTGCAAAGCGCTGGGGCACCTGCTGCCCGAGCGCGCCATCGTGGTTGATGAAGCCCAGACCTCCGGCCTGCTGCTGCCGCTCTACAGCGCCGGTGCGCCGGCGCACGATCTGCTCACCCTCACTGGCGGGGCCATTGGCCAGGGCATGCCCTGTGCCGTTGGGGCCGCCTTGGCCTGCCCAGATCGGCCGGTGATCTCGCTCAACGGCGACGGCTCGGCCATGTACACCCTGCAAGCGCTCTGGACCATGGCGCGCGAGCGGCTGCACGTGATCAACATCGTCTTCAACAACCGCAGCTACGCCATCTTGAACCTGGAGTTGCAGCGCGTCGGGGCCGAAGCAGGCGGGCGGGCCGCGCAGCAGCAGTTCGACCTGAGCCAGCCGCCGCTGGACTTTGTGGCGCTGGGGCAAGGCATGGGCGTGCCCTCGCGCCGCGCCCGCAGCACCGAAGAATTTCTGGACGCGCTCGAGCACGCCCTGCGCACCCCCGGCCCGCACCTGATCGAAGCGGTGGTGCCGCGCTCGGTCAGTGGTCTGAAGCTGCGCTTGTTGCCCTATCTGCTGCACTCGCTGCGGCATTTGCCGCGCCCCATGGCGCTCGGCATCAAGCGCGCCGTGGCGCCTTAAACGAACTGGTCCGGTGTTAGGGCTTAGGGCAATTCCTCCAGCGGCGGGCAGGAGCAAAACAGGTTGCGGTCGCCGTAGACGTTGTCCACGCGCCCAACCGGGGGCCAGTATTTGCCGGCCAAGGCGCTGCCGTGCAGGGCGGCCGCCACTTCGCGCGGGTAGGGGTGCGGCCAGTCGGAGCGCGTGAGCTGCGCGGCGCAGTGCGGGGCGTTTTTGAGCGGGTTGTCGTCGCGCGGCCAGTGGCCGGTTTCGATCAGGCGGATTTCCTCGCGGATGGCGCTCATGGCGGCGATGAAGCGGTCCAGCTCGGGCAGCGGTTCGCTCTCGGTGGGTTCGACCATCAGCGTGTTGGCGACCGGAAAGCTCAGGGTGGGCGCGTGAAAACCGTAGTCGATCAGGCGCTTGGCCACGTCTTCGGCCATGACGCCGCAGCTTTCCTTGAAGTGGCGCAAGTCCAGGATGCATTCGTGCGCCACGTGCTGCTCGCGGCTGGCGTAGAGGGTGGGGTAGTGCGGCGCCAGGCGGCGGCTGATGTAGTTGGCGCTCAGGATGGCGCTCTCGGTGGCGGCGCGCAGGCCGTCGGCACCCATCATGCGGATGTACATCCACGAGATCGGCAGCACGGCGGCATTGCCCAGCGGTGAAGCTGATATAGCCCCCACGCTTGCCGCTGGTGCGGCTGCGCTGCCCCCCGAGGGGGTGCTCGCCAGCTTGGGGCGGCCCGGCGCTGGCTCGGTGGCCCCCACGCTTGCCGCTGGCGCGGCGCTGCCGGCGTACGCCCCCACGGCCTGCGCGCTGGCGTGGCCGGGCAGGTAGGGCAGCAGGTCGGGCACCACGCACACCGGGCCGACGCCGGGGCCGCCGCCGCCGTGCGGGATGCAGAAGGTTTTGTGCAGGTTCAGGTGGCTCACGTCGCCGCCGAACTCGCCCGGCGCCGCCAGGCCGACCAGCGCGTTCAGGTTGGCGCCGTCGATATAGACCCGGCCGCCGTGGCGGTGCACCAGCGCGCACAGCTCGCGCACCGAAGTCTCGAACACGCCGTGGGTGCTGGGGTAGGTGATCATCACCGCCGCCAGCCGCTCGCTGTACTGCTCGCACTTGGCTTGCAGGTCGGCCAAGTCCACGTTGCCGGCCTCGTCGCAGCGTGTCACCACCACTTGCAGGCCCACCATCTGCGCCGTGGCCGGGTTGGTGCCGTGGGCCGACTGCGGGATCAGGCAGATGTCGCGCTGGCCCTGCCCGTTGGCGGCCTGCCAGGCGCGGATGGCCAGCAGACCGGCGTATTCGCCCTGCGAGCCGGCGTTGGGCTGCAAGCTGATGCCGGCGTAGCCTGTGGCCTCGCACAGCCAAGCGCGCAGTTGCTCGTCGAGCAGGCGGTAGCCTTGCATCTGCTCGGCCGGGGCGTAGGGGTGCAGGTGCGCGAACTCGGGCCAGGTGATGGGAATCATCTCGCTGGTGGCGTTGAGCTTCATGGTGCAGGAGCCGAGCGGGATCATGCTGCGGTCCAGCGCCAAGTCCCGATCAGACAGTGACCGGATGTAGCGCAGCATGGCGGTCTCGCTCTGGCAGCGCTGGAACACCGGGTGCGTCAGGTAGGCGCTGGTGCGGCGCAACGCGGCCGGAATGCGCGGCTCGGTCTCATGCTCCAGCTCGCCCAGGCAGGTGAGCGCGTGCGCGCCGTCGGCCAGCAGGCCCCAGAGCTGGTACAGGTCGGCGCGGGTCGTGGTTTCGTCTAGGCTGATACCCACCCAGGCCGCGCGCTCGCCCGCACCCGCATAGCGGCGCAGGTTCATGCCTTGGGCTTGTGCGCGCTGGTGCAGCGCGGCGGCGGCGTCGGCGCTGCCCAGATCGAGCGTGAGGGTGTCAAAGGCGCTCTGGTGCAGCAGCCGCAGCCCGAGCTGCTCCAGCCCGGCCGCCAGAATGGCGGTGTAGCGCGCCACGCGCTCGCCGATGCGGCGCAACCCCTGCGGCCCATGATAGACCGCGTACATGCTGGCCACCACGGCCGGCAGCACCTGTGCGGTGCAGATGTTGGAGGTGGCTTTTTCGCGCCGGATGTGCTGCTCACGCGTCTGCAGCGCCAGCCGGTAGGCGCGCTGGCCGTGGGCATCCACGCTCACCCCCACTAGGCGGCCGGGCAGCGAGCGCTTGAAGGCGTCGCGGCAGGCCAGAAAAGCCGCGTGCGGGCCGCCCGCGCCCATGGGCATGCCGAAGCGCTGGCTGCTGCCAAAAACGATGTCGGCGCCCATCGCGCCGGGTTCCTTGAGCACGGTCAGGGCCAGCAGGTCGGTCGCCAGCAGCAGCGCCGCGCCTTTGGCGTGGATGGCGTCGGCGCTGGCCTGCCAGTCGGCCAGCCAGCCGCTGCTGCTGGGGTACTGGTTGAGGGCGGCGAAGTAGTGGTCTTGCTGCAGCGCGGCCTGCCATTCCTCGGCCGAGTGCAGCAGTTGCACGCTCAGGCCGAGCGGCGCGGCGCGGGTTTGCAGCACCTCGATGGTCTGCGGGTGGCAGTCGGCGCTCACCAAAATCGTGTGGCCGCTGGCCTTGACCGAGCGCTTGGCCAGCGTCATGGCTTCGGCGGCGGCGGTGGCCTCGTCGAGCATGGAGGCGTTGGCGATGTCCATCCCGGTCAGGTCGCAGACCAGGGTCTGGAAGTTGATCAGCGCCTCCATGCGGCCCTGCGAAATCTCGGCCTGATAGGGCGTGTAGGCGGTGTACCAGGCCGGGTTTTCCAGGATGTTGCGCAAAATCACGCCCGGCGTGTGGGTGCCGTAATAGCCCTGCCCGATGAAGCTGCGCAGCACCTGGTTTTGCTGCGCGATGGCCTTGAGTTCGGCCAGCGCCGCCGCCTCGCTCACGGCCGGCGGCAGTTGCATGGTTTGCGAACGCACGATGCCCGGCGGCACGATGGCCTCGATCAGGGCGCGGCGCGACTCGATCCCGATGGCGCGCAGCATCTGCGCCTCATCGGCGGCGCTGGGGCCGATGTGGCGGGCATGGAACTCGGAGGTGTTTTCGAGTTCGCTCAAGGGGGTTTGGGCAGGGTGGGTCATCGCGAGCGGGCAGCAGCGGGGTGAATAGGGGTGTGGCGGAGTGGCCGATGAGGGGGCGCGAGCGGTGTGCGCTCAGGCTAGCCGCTGCGCATCTGGAGCGTGAAAACGGCGGGCACGCAGCGCATGCAGCGCAATCCCTCTACTGGGCGCGCTCACTTGGCGCTCACTGCGTCAACTGGGTGTAGGCGGCTTCGTCGAGCAAGGCATCCAGTTCGGCCGGTTGGCTGAAGCGGATTTTGAAAAACCAGCCCGCGCCCAGTGGGTCGGAGTTGGCCAGCGCCGGGTCGGCGCGCAGCGCCTCGTTGACTTCGAGCACGGTGCCGCTGAGCGGCATATAAATGTCGGACGCCGCTTTCACGGATTCGACCACGCCGGCCACGGCTTTTTGCTCCAACGCCGCGCCGATTTCGGGCAGTTCCACAAACACCACGTCGCCCAGCGCGTCTTGCGCATGCGCCGTGATGCCGACGGTGGCGCAGTCGCCTTCGACGCGCACCCATTCGTGGTCGGGGGTGAATTTCAAACTCATCGGTCTATTCCTTGCATGGGGGTGGGGCGCGCCAAGCGCGCAAACAGTTTACCCGCGATGGTAGCGGGTGGGAACGAAGGGCAGGGCGCTCACCGTCATGGGCACCGGCTTGCCGCGCACCACGGCGTGCAGAACGGTGCCTACGGCGGCGCATTCGGGGGCCACGTAGCCCATGGCGATGGGCTGGTTCAGGCTCGGGCTGAGCAGCCCGCTGCTCACCTGCCCAACCGGCGTGCCGCTGGGGCTTTGCAGCAGCGCCGGTTCGCGCACCGGCACGCGCTCGCTGGCAATCAGCCCCACGCGCTTGCGCGCCAGCGGCAGGCGGCCTTCGAGTTCGGCCAGCACGCGCTCGGCCGCCGGAAAGCCACCGGCGCGGGCACCGCCGCTGCGCCGCACTTTTTGTACCGCCCAGCCCAGTGCTGCTTCGGCCGGGGTGGTGCTGGGGTCGAGGTCTTGGCCATACAGGCACAGCCCGGCTTCGAGCCGCAGCGAGTTGCGCGCCCCCAAGCCGGCCGGCTTCACTTCGGCTTGCGCCAGCAGCGCACGCGCAAAGGCTTCGGCCACGGGCGCGGGTAGCGAGATCTCAAAGCCGTCTTCGCCGCTGTAGCCGCTGCGCGTGAGGTACAGGTCGTGGCCCTGCCACGCCAGTGCCGCACCCTGCATAAAAATCAGCTTTTCAGCCCCCGGCAGCAGCCGCTGCAGCGCCACAGCGGCCAGCGGGCCTTGCAGCGCCAGCAGCGCCTGCTCGGGCAAGGGTTCAATCGTGCAGCGCGACCCGATGCGCTGCTGCAGGTGCGCCAGATCGGCCGCCTTGCAGGCCCCGTTGAGCACCAGCCCCAAGTGCGCGTCGCAGCGGACGAACATCAGGTCATCGATGATGCCGCCCGCGTCGTTGAGCAGCAGGCCGTAGCGCTGCTGGTTCAAACCCAGACCGAGCACGTCCATGGGCAGCAGGGTTTCGAGGGCGGCGGCGGCGTCGGGGCCGTGCAGGCGCACCTGCCCCATGTGCGAGACGTCGAACAAGGCGGCGCTGGCGCGGGTGTGCAGGTGCTCGGCCAGCAGGCCCTGGCCCGGCCCTTGGTACTGCACCGGCAACTCGTAGCCGGCAAAGGGCACCAAGCGCGCGCCCAGTTCTTGGTGCAGCGCGTGCAGCGGGGTGCGTTGCAGCGCCGGGGCGGGCGGGGTGGCAGCAGCGGCTGCGGGTTTTGAGTTGGGTTGAAGGGCGCTCATGGACGCAGACTGTAGCGCAGAAAACGGGCCCAAGCAGCGGGCCAAAAAATGGTCTGTTATCAAAAAAGACTGCCGTTAAAAAAGCCGCAACCCACAGGGGGTGCGGCCCGCATTCAGCAGCAAGCGCCGAATCGCAAAATCCGGCCCATGGCTGGAGCTTGCTTGTGAAGGTGCCTCAGTCGGCTTCGCCTTCAAGGTCGTCGGCCTCATCGACGATGGCCTGGGCCGCGAGGAAGTATTTGTTGGTGGCCAGATCGCGCACGGTCTTGATGCCAAAAGCCGCTTCCAGCTTTTGGGCGTCGGCAGCCGAGACGCCATGCAGCGCATCGACCGGGGCGTCGGCCACTTCGGCCAAGGGCAGGCCTTTGTAGGCCTTGTCCAAAACTTTAGAGAAATCCATGCTTGCTCCTGAGGGTTGAAAAACAATGAGGGGGTTGACCGATTGCGCCGGGGTTGGGTTCCCCAAGGGGCGCTCCAACCCAAGCTGTTGCGTACCCTAACACAGGATTTTTACGCCCTTATCACATCCCCGCGTAATTTGGTCCGCCGCCGCCCTCGGGCGTGACCCAGACGATGTTTTGCGTCGGGTCTTTGATGTCGCAGGTCTTGCAGTGCACGCAGTTTTGGGCGTTGATCTGCAGCCGCTGGCCGCCGCCCTCGGCATCGACAAACTCATACACCCCGGCCGGGCAGTAGCGGCTCTCGGGCCCGGCGTAGCGCGCCAGGTTGGTCTGCACCGGCACGCTGGCGTCGCGCAGCGTCAGGTGCGCGGGCTGGTGCTCGTTGTGGTTGGTGTTGCTCACAAACACGCTGGAGAGGCGGTCGAAAGTGAGCTTGCCGTCGGGCTTGGGGTAGTCGATGCGCGCGCACTCGGCCGCCGGGCGCAAATAACCGTGGTCGGGGGCATGGCGGTGCAGCGTCCAGGGCGGGCGCTTGAGGCCGATTTTGGGCAGCAGCCAGTGCTCGACGCCGGTCATGAGCGCGCCCACGGTGTTGCCTTTTTTGAACCAGCTTTTGAAGTTGCGCGATTCATCCAGTTCTTGGTGGAGCCAGCTTTGCTCAAAGGCGGCCGGGTAGGCGCTCAGTTCGTCGCCGCTGCGGCCAGCCTGCACGGCCTCAAAGGCGGCCTCGGCGCACAACATGCCGGTTTTGAGGGCGGCGTGGCTGCCCTTGATGCGCGCCGTGTTCAGGTACCCCGCTTCACAGCCCACCAAGGCACCGCCGGGAAACACCGTTTTGGGCAGGCTCAGCAGGCCACCGGCAGTGATGGCGCGCGCGCCGTAGCCGATGCGCTTGCCGCCCTGGATGTGGGCGCAGATGCTGGGATGGGTTTTCCAGCGCTGCATTTCCTCGAAGGGGCTCAGCCACGGGTTGGCGTAATCGAGCCCCACCACGAAGCCCAGCGTGACCCTGTTGCCCTCTAGGTGGTACAAAAATCCGCCGCCATAGGTGCGGCTGTCGAGCGGCCAGCCGGCGGTGTGCACCACCAGGCCCGGTTTGGCCTGCGCGGGCGGGATTTCCCACAGCTCTTTGATGCCGATGCCGTAGGTTTGCGGGTCTTTGCCGGCGTCGAGCCCAAAGCGCTCGATCAACTGCTTGCCCAGGTGGCCGCGCGCACCTTCGGCAAACACGGTGTATTTGGCGTGCAGCTCCATGCCCAACTGGAAGTCTGGCCCCGGCTGCCCGTCTTTGCCCAGCCCCAGGTGGCCGGTGGCCACGCCCTTGACCGCGCCGGATTCGTGGTACAGCACCTCGGCGGCGGCAAAGCCGGGGAAAATCTCCACGCCCAGCGCCTCGGCCTGCTCGGCCAGCCACTTGCACACCGCCCCGAGGCTGATCACATAACAGCCTTGGTTGTGAAAATTGCGCGGCACCAGCCAGTCCGGCGTGCGCGTGGCTGATTTTTCCTTCAGGAATAGCACATCGTCGCCGCTCACAGGCTGGTGCAGCGGGGCGCCGCGCTCTTTCCAGTCGGGCAGCAGCTCGTTTAGGGCGCGCGGGTCCATCACCGCGCCCGACAAAATGTGCGCGCCGGGCTCGGAGCCCTTTTCCAGCACGCACACGCTCAGATCGGCCCCCTTTTCGGCTGCCAGTTGCTTGAGGCGGATGGCGCAGGCCAGCCCGGCTGGGCCGCCGCCGACGACGACCACGTCGTATTCCATGGCTTCGCGGGGGCCGTGTTGCTCCAATAGCGCTGAGGGAGTTTTCATGGGTGGATTGGACTGAGGGAGTGCGGGTGGGCTGGTCTCGAAACTTACGCTGAGCTTTCGCTCTGGCGGCCAATTGTAGGCCAGCGCTTGTCGACGCCACACAGCCCATGCCGCACACGTGCCACGCCTGCGGCACCGTGCCAGGCGGATGCCGATCGCCAGTCCTGCAGCCGCAGCCTACTTGATGCGCGCCAACACCAGCAATCCACCCACCACAATCGCCCCGATGCTGGCCCAAATGGGAATGTTCACGGTCTGCTTGTCTTGCACCGTCAGTCCGATCGGCCCCAGCACGGCCTGATGCGTCTCTTGGGTGTAGGTGAAGCCGCCATACAGCAGGCCGAGGGCACCCGCCACGATCAAGGCGAAACCCAGTATTTTGATTGCATTAATCATTTTTCACCTATTGAAGCAGGATGCATGGGGCCCGCGTTGGCACGCGCACCCAGTGCGGCTCACCCCGATCCGGCTGCGCCTCTGAGCACAGCACGGGTGGAGAGTGGTTAAAGGCGGCGACCCTGGATCACGCGCAGCAGGATCACGATGATCGCGATCACCAGCAGGAGGTGGATCAGGCCGCCCAAGGTGTGCGCGGTTACCAGGCCCAGCAGCCAGAGGATGCCCAAAACGATTGCAATGGTGTACAACATGTCGCGTTCCTTAAGCTTGTCGTTGGAGCGCCAGGCGCTCGGATGGTCGCGGTGCCTGCCGGCCTTGCATCGCCGTCTTGGCGTGGTGCGCAGCGGCCAACATCATCTCCCCACTTCGTGGCCGATGACGCCGCCGACCGCTGCGCCACCCACGGTGCCGAGTGGGCTACCGCCCGTCAGGATGGCGCCGCCGATCGCACCCGCCCCGGCACCGATGACGGTGCTTCTTTCTTGCGACGACAGGCCGGTGCAACCGCTCAAGCCCAGCAGCAGGGTGGTGGCGGCCGTGGCGATGGCAAATTTTTGTAGGATTTTCATGAGGATTCCTTGATGAGGCAAACGCGGATCGGGCCAAAGGCAGGGCGCCTGAGCAAGATGCAGAGGGTGCCTGCATGCTGGTTCCGATGCACCAAGAATAGGGCCGGCCCGCATGGCTGTCTGTCTGCTGGCGCACATAGGCTGCGTGCAGGTGGCGCCGCACGGCGTTATTTCGATGCGGCGTCTGTTGGGGTGTCGTTGCCATCCTGCCGGTAGCGCACATCGCACAGCAGGCGCTCGAGTTCGGTCTTCACCACGGCATAGCACTCGCAGGCGCGGGCCTCCAGCCCGGCACGGTCCTGCACCGCAATGTGCCCGCGGCGGTAGCTGATCACGCCCGCACGCTGTAGCCGGCCAGCCGCCTCGGTGATGCCTTCGCGGCGCACGCCCAGCATGTGGGCGATCAGCTCTTGCGTCATAAGCAACTGGTTCGACGGCAGGCGGTCGAGCGTCAGCAGCAGCCAGCGGCACAGTTGCTGCTCCACCGAGTGGTGGCGCGTGCAGACCGTGGTTTGTGCCATTTGCGTCATCAGCGCCTGGGTGTAGCGCAGCAGCAAGCGCTGGAACAGGCCGGCGCGCTTGAATTCCTGCCGCAGCGTGGCAGACGCCATGCGGTAGGCCTGGCCCGCAGTCTGCACCACGGCCGAGCTGGACGTGGTGTCGCCACCCATGAACAGCGAGACGCCAACCACGCCTTCATTGCCCACGCCGGCCGATTCGGCCGAGGCGCCGGATGCCATCACGTAGTGCAGCGAGACAATGGCGCTGGTCGGAAAGTAGGCGTGTTGGAGTTGGCTGCCGGGTTGGTAGAGCGTGTCGCCGACTGCCAGCTCGACCCGTTCCAGATGCGCCAGCAGGGGCTCAAATTCTGCCGCAGGAAGGGCGGCGAGCAAGTGGTTCTGGCTGGGGTGCGACGTTGTCATGGGGGCAGGCGCAACTTTATACGAAATGCGGCCTGCCCCATGAAAAAAGCCACCGCAAGGGGCTGCGGTGGCTTTGCAAGTGGCCTGCACACCCAGTGGGTGCGCACGGCCAGCCTCAACTCAGTTGAAGGGGTTGGGCCGCGGGGTGCGGTCCGACGATGGCGGCAGATGCGGAATGGTGAAGGTGGGTTGGTCGCCGGTCAGGGTTTTCAGGAAGGCCACGATCTGCGCGTTTTCTTGGTCGCTAAAGCGCCGCCCGAGTTGCAGCCGCCCCATCACATCGACGGCTTGCGTCAGGGTGTTGGCGGCACCGTCGTGGAAGTAGGGGTAGGTCATGTCCACGTTGCGCAGCGTCGGCACCTTGAAGTTGAAGCGGTCGGCGTCTTTGCCGGTGACGGCGGCGCGGCCCACCGCGCTGGCACCGGCCAGGCTGTGGTAGGGCTCGACCACGCCCATTTTCTGGAAGGCGTTGCCGCCCAAGTTCACGCCGTTGTGGCAGGCCATGCAACCGGCTTGGTTGAACAGGCGGTAGCCGGCCAGCTCGTTGGCGTTGAGCGCGGTGGTGTCGCCCTGCAGCCAGCGGTCAAAGCGCGAGTTGGGCGTGAGCAGGGTTTTTTGGAACTCGGCCAAGGTGGCGGTGACCTGGTCCATGGTGATGCGCTCTTGCCCGAACACCAGCCGGAATTGGCGCACGTACTCGGGGATCGACTCCAGCATGTCGATGGCCAGCTCGTGGGTGAACGCCATTTCGGCCGGGTTGGCGATCGGGCCACCGGCTTGGGCCTGCAGGTTGGCGGCGCGGCCGTCCCAGAACTGCGCGATGTTGAGCGCGGCGTTGAACACGGTGGGCGAGTTCAGCGTGCCGGCTTGCCAGCGGTCGCCGATGGAGACGCGCAGGTTGTCGGAGCCGCCGCGGCTGACGTTGTGGCAGGAGTTGCAGGAGATGAAGCCCGAGCGCGACAGGCGCGGCTCGAAGAACATCATCTTGCCCAAGTTGGCCTTGCCGATGTTAATGCTCTGTGGAGGGGTGATCGGGGCAAAGAGGTGGCGAAACGGGTCGTCCGCTCCCGCCGGCGCGGGCGGAATGGGGGGCACTGCCGCCCGAGTGGCCGCAGGGGCCGCAGCCGGGGCGGCGCCGCGCGCGGCCGCAGCGGCAGGGGCTGCAGTGGGGGTGGCGGCGGGCCCGCTGCGCGCTGGCGCAGGGGACGAGGCAACGGCATAGCCTGCAGCGGCAAGCGCTACGGCAGCGGCGATGGCTTTGATCTTCATGGAGCACTCTCCTTCGGGGTTGGTAAACATTTGTTACATCCAATGTAAACCCCGAAGGAACCAAAAACATTGACCTAGATCAAGGCGGCCGCCGAATTGGGCCGGGTACAACAGCTCAATCAGGGTTGAGCAGCACCAGTTTGCCCATGACCTGGCGCCGGCCCATCAGCGCCAGCGCCTGCGGCAGTTCGCTCATGGGCAGGGTGCGGTCGATGACCGGCTTGATCCGGCCTTGCGCCATCCACTGCACCAGGGTTTGCAGCATGGCGGCGTTGGCTTGGGGTTCGCGTTTGGCGTACTCGCCCCAGAACACGCCCACCACCGAAGCCCCTTTGAGCAGCGGCAGGTTCAGCGGCAGGCTCGGAATCGGGCCAGCGGCAAAGCCGATCACCAGGTAGCGGCCACGCCAAGCGATCGAGCGCAGCGCCGGTTCGGCCAGATCGCCCCCGACCGGGTCGTAAATCACGTCGGGCCCTCGGCCGCCGCAGGCGGCTTTGATGGCCTCGCGCAAGCTGCCCTCGGGTCGGTGCACGCTGTAGTCGATGGTCTGGTGCGCCCCCACTTGCTGGCACAGGGCACACTTTTCGGCACTGGAGGCGGCGGCCACTACCGTGGCACCGGCTTGGCGAGCGATTTGTATGGCCGCCGTGCCCACCCCGCCCGCTGCCCCCAGCACCAGCACCGTTTCGCCGGCCTGCAGGGCAGCCCGGTCGAGCAGGGCGTGGTAGGAGGTGGCGTAGGTCATGATGAAGGCGGCGGCGTCGCTCAGGGCCAAGCCGGGGGGCAGTGGCAGGCACAGCGCCGCCGGGGCCAGCGTGTGGGTGGCAAAGCCGCCGGTGCCGCTCAGGCAGGCCACTGCCTGACCCACTTGCAGGTGCGTCACCCCCGCACCCACGGCGCGCACGATGCCGGCGTACTCGGCCCCCGGCACAAAGGGCGGGGTGGGTTTGAGCTGGTATTTGTTCTGGACGATCAGCAGGTCGGGGAAGTTCAGGCTGGCGGCCCGAATTTCGATCAGCACCTGCCCGGCTTGCGCTTGCGGGGTGGGCTGCTCTTGCCAGCGCAGGGCGTCGATGCCGGTCGGGTTCTCGCAAATCCAGGCGTGCATGCTCGTCTCCTCAAGGGGTTGGGGTGCGGTCATCATAGGTTTGGCGGCGCGCAGGCAGCGGGCCGCGCTGTCTCGGCAGCGACGGCCTACAATCCTGCGCAATGAAGATCCTTTTGTCCAACGACGACGGTTATCAGGCGGCGGGCATCGTGGCCCTGTACGAGGCCCTGCGCGAGGTTGCCAGTGTCGAGGTGGTGGCGCCCGAGCACAACAACAGCGCCAAGTCGAACGCGCTCACCTTGCACTCGCCGCTCTACGTGCACACGGCCCCCAACGGCTTTCGCTACGTCAACGGCACCCCGGCCGACTGCGTGCACATTGCGCTTACTGGGCTGCTGGGCTACACGCCCGATCTGGTGGTGTCGGGCATCAACAACGGCGCCAACATGGGCGACGACACGATCTACTCCGGCACCGTCGGGGCGGCCATGGAGGGCTATTTGTTTGGCATCCCGGCCATTGCCTTTTCGCAAACCGAAAAGGGCTGGCGGCACCTGGACGCGGCGGCCGCCAAGGCGCAGGAGCTGGTGCGGCACCTGCTGCCCTCGGTGCAAGCCGCAGCGCAGCCGCGCACGGCCGAGCACCCACACCCGGCCGAGCCGTGGCTGCTCAACGTCAACGTGCCCTGCCTGCCTTTGAACGCCTTGCGCGGCTTCAAGGTGGTGCGGCTGGGGCGGCGCCACGCGGCCGAGCGCGTGATCACCCAAGTCAACCCACGCGGCGACACCATGTACTGGATCGGCAGCGCCGGCCCGGCCAAGGACGATTCCGAAGGCACCGATTTTCATGCCGCCGAGCACGGTTTTGTTGCCGTGACACCGCTGCAGGTGGATTTGACCGACCACGCACGCCTGGCCTACTGGGGCCAGTCGGTGGCGCAGTGGTCGCGCGCCCCCCGCCCGCAGGCCTCTGAGGCCCAGCCGGAGGCGGTGCCCGGACCCCCAGCGGAGCCCGCCCAGCCATGAACCGCCCCAAGCCCGCAGCGGCTCCGGCAGCGGCGGGCGCCAAGCTCCCGGGCACACGCCCGGCCTTTCCGGCGCAGATACCGGGTTTGCGGCCCCCCCAGCCTGCGGCACGCGGCGCGGCAGCAGCCCAAGCGGCCAAGTCGCTTGGTTCGGGCGGGGCGGGTGGGTTGGTCGGGGCCTTGGCTGCACCCCGGGGCAGTGGGCTGGATTCCGAGGCGGTGCGGCTGGCGCTGGTGCGCCGGCTGGTGGCGCAAGGCCTGCAGCACCCGGCGGTGGAGCGTGCCATGGCCACGGTGGAGCGGCACCGCTTCGTCGATACCGGGCTGGCCTCGCAAGCCTACGAAGACATCAGCCTGCCGATCGGGCTGGGGCAGACCATTTCGCAACCCACCACGGTGGCGCGCATGCTGGAGCTGCTGTGCGCAGGCCGAGCGCAGCCGCTGGGGCGGGTGCTGGAGATCGGCACCGGCTGCGGCTACCAGGCGGCGCTGCTAAGCCTGCTGTGCCGCGAGGTCTACAGCATTGAGCGCCTGCGCGGCCTGCACGAGCGCGCGCGCGACAACCTGCGCGAGCTGCGGCTGCCCAATCTGCACCTGATCCTGGGCGACGGCATGCTCGGCTACCCGGCCGGTGCGCCCTATGCCGGCATCGTCGCTGCTGCCGCCGGGCCAGAGTTGCCCGCTGTGTGGCAGGAGCAATTGGAAATCGGGGGTCGCTTGGTGGCGCCGACGGAACTCAGGCCGGGGCAACAGCATCTGGTGTTGATCGAGCGCACGGCCCAGGGTTGGAATCGGCAGGTGCTCGATGCGGTGCGCTTTGTCCCCCTAAAATCTGGGGTGGGCTGACTCTGTGCCGGCCGGATGGGATCATTGATGGGGTATCGAATGGATGCAAGGTTTGCGCCCAGTGGGGGGCAGGGTTTGGGTGGGTGCACCGCAGGCGCTGAATTGGGCTTGACCCAGGGGCGGGTTGGCCGCTCCTCGGCCCTTTGGGGCGGTTTGGCCCTGAGCGCCTTGCTGCTGCTGGGCTGCGCCGCACCGTCGCAGCAGCGGGCCCCGGTGACCGAGCGCAGCCCACAGCCCGCAGCCCGGGCCGCCGCCGCGCCTTTGCCACCCGGCGCAGAAAACGCCGGTCAGCCGGGCTTTTACACGGTGCGCCCCGGCGACACCCTGATCCGCATCGGCCTAGAAACAGGCCAAAGCTGGCGCGACATCGCCGCTTGGAACGGCATCACAAACCCAGACCGGATCGAAGTCGGGCAGGTGCTGCGCGTGGCGCCGCCCGAAACCACAGTGGCTGCGCGCCCAGTGGCTGCGGCCCCGGTTGCCGCAGCGCCCGCAGGGGCGGCCCCAGCCCAAAGCGCGGCCGGCACCACGGCGGCACCGGTGGCCACCCCCAGCGTGCAAGGCCGTGCGCTGACCGACACCACCCCGCCAGCGGCAGCGCCCGAGCCAGCCCGTGCTGCGCCCGGCACCGCAGCGGCTGCGGCGGCCCCGGCCCCGGCAGCGGCAGCCGCCGACACCATCAGCCTGATCTGGCCGGCTGCCGGCCCAGTGATCGACGCCTTTGACGAGTCGCGCAACAAGGGCATCGGCATTGGTGGCCGCGCCGGCGACCCGGTGCTGGCGGCGGCGGCGGGCCGGGTGGTGTACGCCGGAGCCGGTCTGCGCGGTTATGGCAATCTGGTCATCATCAAGCACAACAACACCTTCCTTACTGCCTACGCGCACAACCAGGCGCTGCTGGTGCGCGAAGACCAGGTGGTGCGCCAAGGCCAACGCATCGCCGACATGGGCAGCAGCGACGCCGACCGCGTCAAGCTGCACTTTGAGGTGCGGCGCCAAGGGCGTCCGGTCGATCCGGCCACATTCTTGCCTCGGCGTTGATGGCCAGCACTGCAACTCCAGCGGCATGTTCCGAGCCTGTCAACGCTTCCGTTTGCACCGAGCCAGCCGCCTGCCCTGAAACGGTTGCCCTGCCGTGCGCCAGCCTGCCACCTGCGGGTTGGCTGCGCGTCGATGCCATGGACCTCGAGGCCCAAGGGGTGGCGCGGCGCGCCGATGGCAAGGTGGTGTTCATCGACGGCGCCCTGCCCACCGAATGGGTGAGCGCCCAGACGCGGCGCAGCAAAAACCAGTGGGAACAGGCCGATCTGAGCGCGATACACCGCGAATCGGCCTTGCGCGTGCAACCGCGTTGCCCGCACTTTGGCCTGCACGCCGGGGCTTGCGGGGGCTGCAAGATGCAGCACCTGGATGCGGCGGCCCAGGTGGCGGTTAAGCAGCGGGTGCTGGAAGACAACCTCTGGCACCTGGCCAAGGTACGCCCTGACTCGATCCTGCCTGCCATTGCGGGCCCGGCCTGGGGCTACCGCTACCGGGCCCGGCTGTCGGTGCGCTACGTGCACAAAAAGGGGCAGGTGCTGATCGGCTTTCACGAACGCAAGAGCCGCTATGTGGCCGATATGCGCGTCTGCCCGGTGTTGCCGCCGCATGTGAGTGCGCTGCTGCTGCCGCTGCGCGAACTCTTTGGCAGCATGGACGCGCGCGAGACCTGTCCGCAGATCGAACTGGCGGTGGGCGATGCGGTGACGGCACTGGTGCTGCGCCACTTGCACCCCTTGAGCGAAGCCGATTGCGCCCGCTTGCGCGCCTTTGCGCAAAGCCACAGCAGCGCCGAGGCCCCGATCCAGTGGTGGTTGCAGCCCAAAGGCCCCGACACCGCGCACTTGCTGGATGCTGGCGCGGGGCAGCCCTGCCTAGACTATGCCCTGAGCGAGTTCGGGCTGCGCATGCCTTTTAGGCCGACCGACTTCACCCAAGTCAACCCCCACATCAACCGGGTGCTGGTGGGGCGTGCGGTGCGATTGCTGGCGCCACAAGCCCACGAGCGCGTGATCGACTGGTTCTGTGGCCTGGGCAACTTCACCCTGCCTTTGGCGACCCGGGCGCGTGAGGTGCTGGGCATCGAGGGCAGCGCATCCTTGGTGGCGCGGGCCCAGGACAACTGGGCCGAGAACCAGCGCCAACGCGGCGGGCTGGCGCCAACGCGGTTTGAGGTGCGCAACCTGTTTGAGATCACGCCGCAGCAGTTGTGCGCCGATGGGCTGGCCGACAAGTGGCTGGTGGACCCACCGCGAGAGGGTGCTTTTGCGCTGATCAAGGCGCTGGCCGATTGGCAGCAGGCCCAAGGTGGCCACGGCGGCCAAGAGGGCCAAGGCGGCCTAGAGGGCGCTCCCCAGGCCGCAACACTTGGCACGACGGATTGGCGCCCCCCGCAGCGCATCGTTTACGTAAGCTGCAACCCGGCCACGCTGGCGCGCGATGCTGGGCTGCTGGTGCACCAGGCCGGCTACCGCTGCGCAGCGGCGGGGGTGGTGAACATGTTCGCGCACACGGCGCATGTGGAGAGCATGGCGGTGTTCGAGCGGGCCGACGCAAGCTAACCCGCTGCCCAAGCCTTTGCTGCGGCCAGAGCAGCCCTTGCGCCGACTGTTGCCAATGGCGCGCTAGCGTGCGGGCGCTGGGGCGGGCGCCGTGGGAGCGGCTGCTGGAGCAGGGGTTGCCAAGCCCGGACGCGGGGGCAGCGGCACCGTGCCCGGCGTGGCCCCACCCGGAGGGGTGGCCGGCGCGGCAGGCCGTGGGGCTGGGGTGGCCGCCGGTGCGGCGGGAGTGGCCGGGGTCGGGGCGGGTGCCCCTGCGGCACGGGGGGTGGTAGCTGGGGCGGCCGGTGTGGCCGCCGGCGTTGGGGCCGTTGGGGCGGGTGCTGCCACCACTCCGGCCGGCGACACTGGCAACACCTGCTCCGTCGGGGCCGCTGCGGCCGGTGCAGGCTGCTGCGGCATGCCTTGGATGTCGTTGTCGCGCATGTGCTGGTCCATCTCGCGCCAGCCTTCAAACATCTCGGCCCTGGACATGCGCGGGTTCGAGGCAAAACAATCCTCGATGCTGCGCACCGCGTGGCGGCAAGCCGCGCCCACCGCCCGCGCCTCGGCTGCTTGGCGTTGGGTGGCCATGCCGGGGGTTTCCAGCCCCAGCATCTCGCAGCCGCTAAGCAGCAACAAAGCGGGCAGGGCAGCGAGCAGCCACCAGCGGGACAGGGGAAGGCTTGCAGGGCGGGAGGGCATGGTGAGGCTCATTGTGATTCAAAGCGCCGTGGGCGTGTCAAGAAAAAGGGGGGCGCAGGCCCCCCAGATTCATGTTTCAAGGCCGCACGATCGGGCCTTGGGGTCGGCTCACTCGTCGCCCATCAGGCCCAGCAAAATCAGCAGGCTCTGGAAGATGTTGAACAGGCTCAGGTAGATGCCCATGGTGGCCATGATGTAGTTGGTCTCGCCGCCATCGACGATGCGTTTCAGGTCCACCAGCAGCAGCGCGCTAAAGAGGCCAATGGCCATCGTGCTCAGTGCGGCCATCCAGATCGGGCTGCCCACGAAGATGTTGATCACCATGCCCACGATCAGCACCAGCACGCCCATGAACAGCCATTTGCCCAGGCCTTCAAGGTCGCGCTTGATCACGGTCGAGAGGCTGGACATGACGACAAACACCCCGGCGGTGCCGGCAAAGGCCGTCATCACCAGGCTGGTGCCGTTTTGCATGCCCAGCACCATCGCCAGCAGGCGCGACAGCATCAGGCCCATGAAGAAGGTGAAGGCCAGCAGCAGCGGCACCCCGAGCGCCGAATCTTTGGTCTTGTGGATGGCGTACATGAAGCCAAAGGCCCCAGCCAAAAACACCACTAGGCCCGTCATGCCGCCGAGTGAGGCGGTGATGCCGGTGGCTACCCCGACCCAAGCGCCCAGCACGGTGGGCAGCATGCTCAGGGCCAGCAGCCAATAGGTGTTGCGCAGCACCCGATTGCGCTGCTGTGCTGAAACGGTGGTGGAGCCAAAGCGGCCCCAAGATTGTGCGGGTTGGTTCATCTGGCAAAACTCCTTGTAAAGCCTAGAGCGGATTCTAGCGCCGGCGGGCCGATAATGTGCACCTGACCAAGCAGAGCCATCTTCAGCTTGCTGCTGATAGACACACCAACCCCAAGGAAAGTTCATGAAAACCAAACCCGTGCTCGAACTCACAGACATCAAGGCCATCGCCGCCGCCGCCGAAGCCGAGGCGCACAAAAATCACTGGGCCGTCACGATCGCCATCGTGGACGACGGCGGACACGCCTTGTGGTTGCAGCGCCTAGACGGCGCACCCGCCATTTCGGCGCAGATCGCCACCGCCAAGGCGCACACCGCCGCGCTCGGGCGGCGCGAAAGCAAGGCCTATGAGGACGTGATCAACCAAGGCCGCACCTCGTTTCTGAGCGCCCCGACCTTGCAAGGCATGCTCGAAGGCGGCGTGCCGATTTTCAAAGACGGGCAATGCCTGGGCGCGGTGGGGGTGAGCGGCGTCAAGTCGCCCGAAGACGCGCAGATCGCCAAGGCGGGCATCGCGGCGCTGGGGCTTTGAGTCCAGCAGCGCACAGCCATGAAACGCCTGACCATGTCGCTCGACGATGAGCTGGCCGAGGCCTTCGAGGCCTTGGTGCGCGAGCGTGGCTACGAAAACCGGTCCGAAGCCTTTCGCGACCTGCTGCGCCACGATTTGGGCAGTGTGCGCTTGCAGCAAAGCCCGGAGCAGCCCTGCGTGGCCATCCTGACTTATGTGTACGACCACCACCGGCGCCAGCTCTCAACGCGCCTGACCGATTTGCAACACGAGCACCACGAACTGACGGTCTCGACGATGCACGCCCACTTGGATCATGACCATTGTGTCGAGGCCGTGATCTTGCGTGGCCGCGCGGCGGCCGTGCGCGAATTTGCGCAGTCCGTCATCACCCAGCCGGGGGTCAGCCACGGTCAGTTGCATCTGGTGCCGATGACGCTGCACCACGATCACGGCCATCCGCACCTGGTGCCGGCCGCCATCTGACGGCCGGGTTGATGGCCCGTCCTTGCGGCCTAGGGTTTTTACGGGGTCAAAAACAGTTGCCGCCTTGCGCTGGTATGAGATAAGATTAAATCCTCATAATTCATACCATTTTGGGGCAAGGCATGGACTCTCAAACGTGGCGCTCGGTCAGGGCCGCCCGGTGCTGGTGCTTGGGGTTGAGCGTGGGGCTTGCTGCCAGCGCAGCAGCCACTGAGGCGCATGAACTCGAGCCGGTTTTGGTCACGGCTCCAGCCGAGCGCCGCACCGACGCGCTGGCGCTCGATCTGCCAACCGGCATGGGCAGCCGCTTGGGTTTGACGCCGCAGCAGACCCCGGCCGCGCTCTACCTGCTCACCAGCGAACAGATGCAGGAACGGGGCCAACGCAGCACGCAGGAGGCGCTCGAGAGCGCGCCCGGCGTGGTCAGTGGCCAGTGCTTTGGCTTTACTTGCGTCTCGCTGCGCGGTTTCTCCGGTGCTCTGCAGACCCCCTTCCTGTTCGACGGCCTGCGCTACCCTGGTTTGGCGATGTCGCCGCGCGGCACTTTTGTCTATGACCGCATCGAGGTCATCAAGGGCCCCTCGTCGGTGCTGCACGGCCTGGGTTCGGTGGCCGGGGCGGTCAATTTCGTCACCAGGCCGGCCGATGGCCAAGAAGAGCGCCAATTGCTGCTTGCCACCGACAGTTGGCAGAACCACAACTTGGGGCTGGGTCTGGGTGGAGCTTGGTCGCCGGAGCTGGCGTACCGTTTTGATTTCAATGCCATCGAGGCCGAGCGCGGATCCTCGGGTTGGGTCGATCGCACCGCTTACCGCTACGTGCACGCGGTGGGGGAGCTGGCTTGGCGCATCAACCCCCGCTTGCGCCTGAGTCTGTCGGCGCAGAAGCTGAAAGACGAAGGCGAGTGGTATTTTGGCACCCCGCTGGTTGATGGTCGGCTCGACGAACGGGTGCGCGAGCGCAATTACAACGTCAGCGACAGCCACATGCGCAAACGGGCCGAATGGCTGCGCCTCAATCTGCATTACGACATCAGCTCGCAACTGCGCTTGCGCAACGAGACCTACGCCAACGAGGAGTGGCGCAGTTGGCGCAACGCCGAGGTGCATCGCTTCAACCCGCAGACCGGGCGGGTCGATTTGTCGGACTTTATGCACATCGTGCACGACCAAGCCTTGCTGGGCAACCGCACCGAACTGAGCGCCGAACACCCGCTGCTGGGGTTGCCCAACCGGTTCGTGCTCGGCTTTGACTGGTCGCGCAACCGACACCAGCGCGCCAGCAATACGCCCTTTGCGGCCCCTGCCGTCTCGGTTGATTTTTTCCATCCGCAGCCGCCGCCTTTTGTTAGCACCTCGCCTTTTTTGCCGGTGCGCCGCACCGTGCTCGATCAGCAAGCCTGGTTTGCCGAGAACCTGCTCTCGCTCACCGACACCTGGAGGCTGTCGCTGTCGGCGCGGCACGACCGCATCGACCTCGACTCCTATGATTTGCGCCTGGGCAGCCACTTCGATCGGCACTGGAGCGCCAATTCTTGGCGCGTCGGCACGTTGTGGGACCTGTCACCGGGTTTGACGCTCTACGCCCAGGTTGCGCGGGCCTTCGAGCCGCCGGCTCAGGTGGTGACGCTGACGCCGGCGCAGCGCCATTTCGACCTCACCCAAGCGCGCCAGACCGAGCTTGGCTTCAAGGGCCAGTTGCCCAACGGGCGCGGCGAAGTGACGCTGGCACTGTTTGACATCGTGCGCAACAACATCCTGACGCGCGACCCCATGCAACCCGGGCAGACGATTCAGATTGGGCAACAAAGCAGCCAGGGGATGGAGTTCGATCTGTTGTGGCGGCTCAGCCCGCACTTGACGCTGGGTCTCAATGGCACCCGGCTCAATGCGCAGTTTGATCGCTTCATCGAAAGCGTGGGCGGGGCGGCGGTGTCGCGCGCCGGTTTGCTGCCGCCCGATACGCCCGAGAGCGTCACCAAGCTGTATGCGCGCTGGCAAGCGTCCGACACCCTTCAACTGCACGCCAGCCTGCGCCATGTCGGGGCCCGCTCGGCCAATAATGCCAACACGGTCTGGCTACCCAGCTACACCACCATGAACCTCAGCCTGGCTTGGTGGGTCGGTCAGGGCGAGTGGGCGCTGCACTTGCGCAATGTGTTTGATGAGCGCTATCTGTCGCGCTCCTACGGCGGCGGGGCGCAGGCTTTGCTGGGCGAGCCACGCGCGCTCGAACTGTCTTACACGGTGCACTTCTGATGCGCCGCCTCCGGTCTTTGGGGCTGATGCTGCTGCTGTGCGCTGCGAGCGCGGCGCAGGCTCACGACACCTGGGTGCAGCCGCTGCCGCTGCGGCCGCTGCCGGCCCAGCCGCTGGTGTTGGAGTTGTCGGCCGGGCATGGTTTGCAGCCCTTGAGCGCGCCCAAAAAGCGGCGCCTGCGCAGCCTCGGGCTGATCGGCCGCCCGTGCCAGCCTGTGGCGTGGGTGCGCTTGCGCAATCGGGTGCGGGTGCGCTTCGGACTGACCGCACCGGGTCTGTCTTGCGCGGCCTTGAGCACGCGGGCCAGCCTGATTGAAATCCCCCCTGCCGGGGTCGATGCCTACTTGGCCGAGGTGCAGCCCGCTGCAACGGTGCTGCAAGCCTGGCAAGCCCAACGCGCCCGCGCCCAGCCGTGGCGGGAGCGCTATGCCAAAGACGCCAAGGCCTATTTTCGTGCCGGTGCGGGCGGCTTGCCTTGGAAAAAAGTTCGCGCAATCGGTCAAACGCTGGAAATCGTGGCCTTGCGCGACCCGACCCGGCTGCGCCTGCGCTCGAGCTTGCGCGTCGAACTGCGCCAGCACGGCCTGCCGGTGCCGGATGCGGCGTTGCGGCTGTTTGACCGCAAGGGCGAGCGGCTGCTGCGCACCGATGCCGCAGGTCGCGCAACCCTGGCGCTGCGCTGCCGAGGCCGCCAATTGATCGCCACCACCTTGCTGCAGCCACCGGCGCCTGTTGGCGCAGCGTGGAACAGCCGTTTTGCCACCCTGTCTTTCAGCGTCCCATGAACTTTGCCTTCACACGCCGCCAGTTGCTGGGAGTTACAGGGGCCACGGCGCTTGCTTGGCCTGCGCTGGCTCACGGTTTCGCGGGTTTGCGCGTGGCCGTCGGGCCAGACCGCTACAACGTCGATCCGCAGCGCTTCACCTTTACCGTGCGCGGCCCGCACGCACAGATCGCTGAAACCGGGGTGCGACCCGACGCACACTTTAGGCCCGCGCCGCTGCTGTTTGAGCGCTGGCAAGTGCGCCAAGGCCACTACCGCATCACCTTGCGCGCCAAGCTGCGACACCACGACGGCAGTGCCTTGGACAGCGATGCGGCCATCGCTGCCTTGCGCCAGGTCGGGCAGAGCCGGTCTGATTTTCTGCAAATCGACCCCGCCAGCCTGCGCCGCGTCGATGCACGCAACTTTGTATTCAGCTCGCGCACCGGATCAAACCTGGTGATCGAGAACATGTCGCACCGCGCCACCTCGCTGTTTTCGCAGCACAGCGACCGGCGCGTGGCACCGGCTGGCACCGGCCCATGGCGCTTCGTGCGCTACGAGCCCAACCGGGCCCTGGAACTGGTGCGCAACCCGCAGTACTGGGGGCCGCCTGCGGTGCAGGAACGCATGGTTTTCCAGTTTGTCCCCGACCCCATGGCGCGCCTGTTGGCGCTGGCGGCGGGCGAGGTCGATCTGATCGCCGAGGTGACGCCGCAAATGTTGTTGGCCCTGAACGACTCGATGCCGGTGCGCTTGCACGCCTCGCGCCCAGTGTCGTACTTGGCGCTGTTGGTGAACCTGCACGGCCAGCCGCCTTTTACCCGACTGGCTGACCCCAGGGTGCGGCGCGCGCTGGCGCTGAGCATCGACCGGGCCGCCGTGGCGCGGGTGCTGTATGCCGGCCGGGGCATTGCGGCGCGTGGTCTGCTGCCGGACTGGATGTTTGGTTTGGGCCCGCATGTGCAGGGTTTTGGCTACGACCTGGCCGAGGCCAGCCGCCTGCTCGATGCCGCCGGCTGGCTGCGCGGCCGCGACGGCCTGCGCACGCGCGCCGGCGAGGTGTTGCGGCTGCGCTTGGTGGCGGCTTTTCCCAATCTGGCTGCGGTGGCTCCCTTTCCCGAGTTGTTGCAACAGATGGTGCGCCAAGTCGGCATCGGGATCGACATCGTGGCAGTCGAGGACGACGCGCTCTACGGTCAACGCTTCCTGGAGCCGGGGGCGGGCGATCTGTTTCTGGAATTGGCCGGCAATACCAATCTGGACCCCACGTTTTTGCTCTACAACCTGTTTCACAGCCAAACGCCTTGGCGCGGCTACCGCCACATGGCTGCGGGCAAGGCGCTGGATGCCGCCCTCGATGAAGCGCGTCGCACCGATGACCCGCAGCAGCGCTTGGAGGCGGTGCGGCGTGCGCACCGCGCTGTCGTGGACGAAGCCATTGCAGCAATTGCGGTGCTGCACGTGCCGCAGTTTGTGCTCGCCCGTCCGGGGCTGGAGGTGCCGATGTTCGAGCACCGCGACTGGATCGACTACGGGGCGGTGCGCCCGTTGCTGGGGCGGGGCTGATGCGCCAATGGCTGTTGCGACGCTTGCTCGCGCTGCCGCTGCTGCTGCTGGCCATGTCGGTGCTGACATTTGCTTTGGTGGCGGCGGCCCCGGGCGACCCGGTGCTGACCGAAGCCTTGCGCCAAGGCATCGCGCTGACGCCCGAAAACCACGCCGCCTTGCAGCGCCAACTCGGGCTCGACGGCAGCTTGGCCGAGCGCTATGGGCGCTGGTTGAGCGCCACTTTATCGGGCGACTTGGGGCGCTCGATCGCCAGCGGGCGACCGGTGGCGCAAGAGCTCGGCGCCCACGCCGGGCCAACGCTGCTGCTGGCGGCAACCGCCTTTGCGCTGGCTGTGCCGCTGGCGCTGCTGGCAGGGCTGGCGGCGGCGCTGGTGCGCAGCGCCTGGGCGGCCGCTTGCTGGCGCGCCTTGGCGGTGCTGCTGGTTTCGCTGCCGGGTTATTGGCTGGCCTTGCTGGCCTTGTACCTGTTTGCCGTCCACTGGGGCCTGACGCGGGTGATTGGGCAGGCTGCGCCAGCCGACCTGTGGCTGCCCGCCGGGGTGTTGGCGCTGCTGATCGCGGCACCGGTGAGCCGCCTGATTCGGGATCGGGCCTTGCAGGTGATGAGCGAGGCCCCCTTTCGCCTGGCCCTCGCGCAGGGTTTGTCGCCCGCGTTGCTGGTGCTGACCCGCATCCTGCCGGGCACCTTGGTGCCGAGCATCAGCCTGTGGGCCAATGCCTTCGGGGCGCTGCTGGGCGGCGCGGTGGTGATCGAGACCGTGTTTGGCTGGCCTGGCCTTGGGCGTCTGGTGCTGCAAGCCATTGCCGAGCGCGATCTGCCCATTTTGCAAGCCTATTTGCTGCTGATGGGCGTGGTCTATGTGTGCGCCAATCTGCTCGCCGATGCCTTGGCAGCGTGGCTCGACCCGCGCATACGCGCCGGCATCGTGGGGCCGCAATGAGCCGCCGCTTGAGCACGACCCAGGTCGGACTGTTCCTGCTCGCCCCGTTGCTGCTGCTGCTGCTGTGGCCGACGGCCTGGTTGCCGCACGACCCGCTGGCACAGGATTTGCTGCGCCGCCTCGAGGCACCCTCCAGCACCTACTGGCTGGGCACCGACGTGCTGGGGCGCTGCGTGCTGTCGCGCGTGCTGGCGGCGGCGCGGCTGTCGCTGGGTGCGGCGCTGGCGGCGTCGGCGGTGCTGCTGGCGCTGGCCTTGCTCTGGGGCGTGACGGCGGCATGGTGTGCGCAATCGGCGCGCTGGCGCCTTGTCGATGCCCTGCTGATGCGCAGCGCCGACGTGCTGCTGGGCTTCCCGACCTTGGTGCTGGCCTTGGCCATCATCGGCGTGTTCGGGCCCTCGTTGCTGACCGTTTTATTGGCCTTGATCGTGGCTTGGACGCCAGGGCTGGCGCGCATCGTGCGCATCCTGGCGCTGCAAGCGCTGCAGCGCGACTACGTCGCCGCCGCGCACGCAGCCGGCTTGTCGCAACTGCGCATCGTCTGGCGCCATGTGCTGCCGCAACTGCTGGCACCGCTGGCTGCGCTGGCCAGCCTCGAGACGGCGGGCGTTATCTTGGCGCTCTCGACCTTGAGTTTTCTGGGTTTGGGGGCGCAGCCTCCGACACCCGAGTGGGGGGTGATGCTCAACGAAGCGCGCGCCTTCTTTCAGACCGCACCGCACCTGCTGTGGGCCCCGGGGCTGGCGGTGTTGTGGGCCACGCTGGCTTTCAATCTGGTCGGTGAAGGTTTGCGCGAGCGGCTCGAACCCCGGCTGCCGTTGCGCTGGTGAGGGTCAAAGCCGTGCCGGATCCGCTGTTGCAAATTCGGGAGCTGTCGGTGCAAGCCGCGGGTGGGCCGGTGTTGCTCGATCGCTTGGCGTTCGATCTGGCTGCCGGTGAACGGCTGGCGCTGCTGGGTGGCAGCGGCGCGGGCAAGTCCGTGTTGGCCCAGTGCCTGCTCGGGCTGCTGCCGCCGCCGCTGTGCTGGCGCTCCGGCTCGATCCGGTGGCAGGGCCAGGAAATGGGCCTGCTGTCCCGTAAACAATGGCACGCGCTGCGCGGCGTTGGCATTTTTTTGATATTCCAGAGCCCAGGGGCTTTGCTGGATCCCTTGCTCAGCGTGGGTTATCAGCTTGGGCAGGTGGCGCAGCGTGCCCAGCGCCCAGCCGCAGCCGTGGAGCAGGCCTTGGCGTTGGTGCAACTGCCTGCGCTGGTGCTGCGCCGTCATGCGCACCAGTTGAGCGGGGGCATGAAGCAGCGTGTGCTGTGCGCCATGGCGTTGTTGCTGCGGCCCCAACTGGTGATAGCCGACGAACCCACCAGCAGCTTAGACGATGCAACCGCCCAAGAGGTGCTGTGCGCGCTGCGGGCCATGCAGCAAGCCACAGGCTGTGCGCTGCTGCTGATCACCCACGACCTGCGCCTGGTGCGCGAGCACGCGCAGCGGGTGCTGGTGCTCGAGCGCGGCCGTATCGTCGAGCAAGCCCCGGTAGCGTGTTTTTTGTCTGCGCCAGCCAGCAGCGCCGGCGCGGCGCTGGTGCAGGCGGCGCGCTGGTTGGATGGAGAGGCTGCATGAGCGCGCCCGGTCGAGTCCAATCCGTGCTGCGGCTGCGCGCAACCGACCTAAGCCACCGCTGGGGGCCGCAGCAGCCACCGGTGCTCGACTGCGTGGGGTTGGATCTGCACCAAGGCGAGGTGGTGGGTCTGGTGGGCCGCTCCGGTAGCGGTAAATCGACCCTGGCCCGTTGCTTGGCCGGGCTGCTGCAGCCCAGCAGCGCCAGCTTGAGTCTGAACGGGCAGGTGCTGACGGCGGCCAGAACCCTGCCCCAGCGGCGCGCCATCCAATACGTGTGGCAGGAGCCGCAGTGCGCGCTTAGCCCCTACCGCAGCGCCATGGCCTCGGCGGCCGAACCGCTGGAGGGTTTTGGGCTGGCTGATCGGCTGGAGCGGCCCCAGCGGGCGGCGCAGATGCTGCAACGCATGGGCTTGACGCGATCCGACATGCAGCGCTTGCCGCATCAGCTCTCGGGTGGGCAGTGCCAGCGCGTGGTGTTGGCGCGTGCTCTGCTGGCCGAGCCACAGGTGTTGTTGCTCGACGAGCCTTTTTCGGCTCTTGATAGCGTGACCACGGCGGCGCTGTTGCAAGATTTGAGTCAAGTGCTGACCGAACATCGGCTGGCGGTGTTGCTGGTCTCACACGACCGGGCGCTGGTGCGCCGTTTGGCGCAGCGCGTGCTGGTGCTGGAGCAGGGGCAACTGAGGGTTGTGGCTGACTAATGCCGGCGCCGCATGTTCAGCGTGCAGTGGCAAGGTCGGCTGCGGCGCTGGGGCCGATGGCCTGATTCGATCCGGTTTGGGTGTTTGGGTGGAGCGGATTGAGATTTAACGCCGCAGCAGCCACCACGCCAGCCCGCACGTGATCACCAGTGAGAGCAATAAGCCGATCCACATGGGGTGCTCCATCAAAGGGGAGTCGCCACAGCCAGTTCTTGGTGCAAGTGCAGCAAGCGCTGGCTCGGGTGGCATTCTGACCAGATGCGCCGCGCCGCGTGCTCGCACTGGCCGCACTGGGTGCCCACGCCGTGCTCGAACTGGATCGCATCGAAACCCTCGCCCTGCTGGGCGCAGGTGGCGATGGTCTTGTCGCTGACCCGGTGACACACGCAGACGATCATGGAAGGGCTCCTGAAGGATGTAGGTGGATGATAATCATTCGCAATCCTTCAGGCAAGACATTTCGTATAACCATTAGTAGAAAAGGGAAATTGGGTGTTTTTGAGGCCTTTGCGGGTTTAACTGGGTCAAACCGCCTTTGCATTTGGCTGCGCTTCGGGTAGATTCGCTGCTCTACGATTTAAAACCTAGTGACCATGACTACGGAGCTGCCTCCCATCCCGGCCAAGCGCTACTTCACCATCGGTGAGGTGGGCGAACTGTGCGGCGTCAAGCCGCATGTGCTGCGCTACTGGGAGCAGGAGTTCACGCAACTGCGGCCCATGAAGCGGCGCGGCAACCGGCGCTACTACCAGCACCACGAGGTGCTGATGATCCGACGCATCCGCGATCTGTTGTACGAGCAGGGCTTTACCATCCAAGGCGCGCGCAACCGCTTGCAGGAGCTGGCGCAGCATGAGCGCGAGCAGCGCCGCAGCGGCGCCGCAACCCTGGCCCCCGCCGAGTTGGCGCACGAAGACGATGCCATGGAGCCGCACGACAGCGAGGCTGGCGCCCTCAACGACTGGGCCGCCGTGCGCGCCGAGCTGATGGCGATTCGCCGCCTGCTGGAGCCATCGGCCTGATGCGGGTTGGGGCGCGTGCAAAGCGGTCAGGCGCCTTGAGCGAATCCGATCAAACGGCGTGCTAGAATTCGGGCTTCGGCGTGTAGCGCAGCCTGGTAGCGCACTTGCATGGGGTGCAAGGGGTCGCGAGTTCGAATCCCGCCACGCCGACCATTTACTGATTCAAAGGCCACCAAGGACGTAACCTTGGTGGCCTTTTTCATTGGCAAATGAAGGGCTTACCGTGCAAGGGTGGACAGTGGCAGCCATTGACAGCCAGAGCGTTATCGGAGCAACAATCCGGGGAGCACGCCCATGCTGACCGATGCCCAATGCCGCAACGCCACTTTCGGCTAAGCGGCCTCCCTTTGCGTTCTTTCGATCAATTCGGCTGGTCGGGCTCCTGTCCAGCGGCCACCAACAGCTTTTGCATGGCCGCGACGAACTGGCGCGCCTGTTGCACCAGTTCGGCGGCATCGGGCATCGCGATCGATGAACCGTCGTAATCGGCCACCCAGCGCGATTCCTCCGCGCGCTTGAGTTGGCGGCCCAATTCCTTGCTGACGCGCCCCGCTTTGACCAAGTGTGCGCTGAAGGTATTGAGCAGACCTCGATGGGTTTTCCCCAAACCTTCACCGGCGGGTACGTCGGTGGCCATCAATGCCGCTTGGGCAGCATCGAACATCGCGTAGTACGCGCGGTTGCACGCGCCATCGGCATCACCCATATCAAGCAAGGACTGGGCAGATGCCAGAGCACGCTCTGCTTTGGCCATCAGCGTATGGACCGACTTGCCCCTCATGCGACCCGCACCCCTTCGCGCAAGATATTGGCCAACAAGGCCGGGTTGAAGTGCTGCTCGGGGTGCTCCCATTCGTCTTCCCACACGGGCAGTGGGGAGATGTTGATGCCGGTGTCTAGCAACACGTCGTAAGCGGCGTCGGAAAGCTGGAGTTTGGTGGGCAAAAAAGCTTGGTGCACGCCGGCAAGCACAACAGCTACGTCGGCATCGCTGTCTGGTCGGTGCGTGCCACGGGCCCGGCTGCCAAACACAATGAGTTGCCGCGGGTGGTGCGTGCGCTCGATCAAGCCCTTGAAGCGGCGCACCGCGTCTTGCGTCAGCGGGTCCAGTGGGGTGTGGGTGGCGGTGGGCGAGGTCTGCATCAAGGCCTCCACCACGCATGCACGGCCCCCCGCGCGCTGCCTTGCCACGGCAACGGTCCGGAGGTATGAGCGCTAGCAGGCAACATTCTGAGACCTCAAGCAAACCAAGCACATAGCGGCATTAGACCACGACCAACCGGCTTTCACCTATGCCCTCTCCGGCTCAAGCCTCGCACCGAAGGGCTGCAAGGAGTCGATGCGTGTCTTCGTTGGTATTTGCCAGAGTGAACGCGCCGTGTGGCTGGATTTGCCTGCCCTGCAGGTGCTGCAGTTCAGCCAGTGTCTTCAACGCTGCACATCGCCGACGCAGACGTACTTCATCTCTAGGTACTCGTCGATCCCGTGGTGCGAGCCTTCGCGCCCCAAGCCGGATTGCTTGACGCCGCCAAAGGGCACGTGCTCGGTGGCCAAAATCCCTACGTTGACGCCCACCATGCCGTATTCCAGCGCCTCGCTGACGCGCCAGATGCGCCCCACGTCGCGGCTGTAGAAGTAGCTGGCCAGGCCAAATTCGGTGGCGTTGGCGGCGGCGATGGCCTCGGCTTCGGTGTGGAACTTGAACACCGGGGCCAGCGGGCCGAAGGTTTCTTCACGCGCGCACAGCATGGCGGCGTGGCAGTCGGCCAGCACGGTGGGGGCGAAAAACTGCCCGCTGCCGAGCGCGCCCAGGCGCTGGCCACCGACCAACACCCTTGCCCCCTGGGCCAGCGCGTCATCGAGGTGGCGCTGCACCTTGTCGAGGGCGGCGGGCTCGATCAGCGGCCCGATGCTCACGCCGTCGGCAAAGCCGTTGCCCACTTGCAGCGCGCCCACCTTGGCCGCGAATTTCTGCAAAAACGCTTCATAGACCCCGGCCTGCACGTAGAGCCGGTTGGCGCAGACGCAGGTCTGGCCGGCGTTGCGGTACTTGCTGGCCAGCGCGCCTTCGACGGCGCTGTCGAGGTCGGCGTCGTCAAAGACGATGAACGGTGCGTTGCCGCCGAGTTCGAGCGCGAGTTTTTTTACCGTTGGGGCGCACTGCGCCATCAGGATGCGCCCGACTTCGGTCGAGCCAGTGAAGCTCAGGTGGCGCACCGCGTCGCTGGCGCACAGCACTTTACCGATGGCGATGGATTGGGCGCTGTCGGCGCTGAGCACATTGAGCACGCCAGGTGGCAGGCCGGCGCGCAGCGCCAGTTCGGCAGCGGCGAGCGCGGTCAGGGGCGTGAGTTCGGCCGGTTTGACGATCACCGGGCAGCCGGCCGCCAGCGCCGGGGCCACTTTGCGCGTGATCATGGCCAGCGGAAAGTTCCACGGCGTGATGGCGGCGCAGACGCCGATGGGTTGCTTGAGCACCAGCAGGCGCCGGTTGTTGTCGAATTGCGGCAGGGTTTCGCCGTTCACGCGCTTGGCTTCTTCGGCAAACCATTCGACGAAGCTGGCCCCGTAGGCGACTTCGCCGCGCGTTTCGGCCAGCGGTTTGCCTTGCTCGGCGGTCATGAGCCGCGCCAGGTCTTCCTGGTGGGCCAGCAGCAGATCGAACCAGCGCCGCAAAATCTGGCTGCGCTGCTTGGCACTCTGGCTGCGCCAAGCCGGCCAAGCGGCCTCGGCGGCGGCAATGGCCTGCTGCGCCTCGGCGGGCCCTAGGTTGGCCACATCGGCCAGCTTGGCGCCGGTGGCCGGGTCGAAGACATCGAAACGCTGGCTGCCCGGCACCCAGCGGCCGTCGATCAGGGCGTCGGTTTTGAGCAGGGTGGGGTCGCGCAGCAGGCTTAATGGGCAGGTGGGGGTTTGCATGGGTGGTGCTGGATTTTGGGGTGTGGTGGGTGGGACAGGGCGTGGGGCATGAGGCAAGCTGCGCGCAGTGTCAGTCCCAGGGGTTGATGAGGCGCAGGCCGGCGGCTAAAAAAGGGCCGGTATCGCGCGTGGCAACCATCAATCCGTTGGCCAGGGCGACAGCGGCGATCAAGGCGTCGGCGGTATCGATGCCTTGGCCCGCCTTGCGGACCCTAGCCAACAATTCGGCATAGGCTTGGGTGCAGGCCATGTCGAAGGGCAGCACGCGCCCCGCAAACAGTGGCAACACCTGCCGTTCAAGTTGCTCGTGCAAGGCCGTGCGGCGCTTTCCTGTGGGCAGCAAGGCCACACCGGCGCGCAATTCGGCCACGGTCATGGCCGACAGGTAGAGCGTTTCCAGCGCTTGCGCGTCAAGCCACGCCCCAACGCGGGTCGCGGGCGCAGGGCGCATCGGCTCCGAAAGCACGTTGGTGTCGAGCAGGATCATTCAAAGCCTGCGGCTCGGGCCGGGGAGGTGCCGGGCGTGCGTTCAAAGAGGGCGAATTCTGCGTCGCTGAGCTGGGCTTGGCGGCCGATCTCGGTGAGCAGCGAACCGAGCTTGACCCGGCCCTGCGGCCTGACGGCCGCTTCCAGCATGTCGCGCAGTTCGGCCTCGATGCTGCGGCCGTGCAGCGCCGCCCGCACGCGCAGGGCGCGATGCACCTCGGCGGACACATTTCGGACGGTCAGGGATGGCATCTTGCAAAACCCATTGCTGCTTCAAGTGCCTGCACTTTAGCAGAGTGCAAGCATGGGTGCAATGCCCCGTCTTTGGGTGGATTAGGGGGTCTGTTCAGCCATCGCGCAGCGGATTCCAGCGCGCTTGGCCGGAGTCGAGCGCGGGCGGGGGCAGCGGGGCGCGGGGGCGCTGGCCGTCGAGCAGGATCGGGTGCGCCAGCGCGGGCGGGGTGCCCGGTGCGCCCTCGGTGGCACCCGCTTGGGCCGAAAGGATCAGGCCGCGTGCCGCCACTTGGGGATGCTCCAGCACCTGCGCCACGTCCAGTATGGGGGCGCACGGTATGCCCAAGGTGTCGAATAGGGGGCGCCAGTCGGCGGTGTCGCGCTGGCGCAGCGCCGGGCTGATGAGCTCGATCAGCATTTGGCGGTGTTGCACCCGCGCTGGGTTGGTGCTAAAGCGCGCATCGCGCGCCAGCGCCGGCTGGCCGATTGCCTCGCACAGGCGGCTGAACTGGGCGTCGTTGCCCACGGCCAGCACCAAGTGGCCGTCACGGGTGGCAAAGACTTGGTAGGGCACGATGTTGGGGTGCGCGTTGCCCATGCGGCTGGGCCGGGTGGCGCCGATGAGCTGATTGCTGGCTTGGTTGGCCAGCATGGCCACTTGCACGTCGAACAAGGCGGCGTCGATCACGCGCCCGCGCCCGGTACGACCGCGTTCGTGCAGCGCGGCCAGAATGGCGCTGCAGGCATAGACGCCGGTGAGCAAGTCGGTCACGGCCACACCGACCTTTTGCGGCTCGCCCTCGGGCGTGCCGGTGACGCTCATGAGCCCGCCTTCGGCTTGGATGGCGAAGTCGTATCCAGCATTGGGCGACAACGGCCCGCTCTGGCCGTAGCCGGTGATGGAGCAGTAGATTAGGCGCGGGTTGAGGGCTTGCAGGTTGGGCGCATCGAGCCCGTAGCGCGCCAGTTGGCCAACTTTGTAGTTTTCGATCAGCACGTCGGCCTCGCGCGCGAGCTCGCGCACCCGCTCGATGCCTTCGGGCTGGGTCAGGTCGATGGCGACCGAGCGCTTGCCGCGGTTGGCGCAGATGAAGTATGCCGATTGGCGCTGCTCGCCTTCGCCCCACCAGGGCGGGCCCCAGGCGCGGGTGTCGTCGCCGCAGCCGGGGCGCTCGACCTTGATCACGTCGGCGCCGTAGTCGGCCAGTATCTGCGCCGCCCAGGGGCCGGCGAGCACGCGCGAGAGGTCGAGCACGCGCACGCCTTCGAGCGGGCGCGGTGGTGCAGCGGGTGTGGGCGCGGCGGCGGGGTCGGCGGGGAATGGGGTGGGTGGGGGCATGGCGGTGTGGCGCGCGGCGAGGGGGTGGGCTGCGGTGGGCGAAGGCGGCGGCGTGCGGGGCAAGTGGGTAGGGCTGAGGGCGGCTCAGTTGGCAAAGGCGGCAATGCCGGTGATGGCGCGCCCCAAGATGAGGGCGTGCACGTCGTGCGTGCCCTCGTAGGTGTTGACCACTTCGAGGTTGACCAGGTGGCGCGCCACGCCGTATTCGTCGCTGATGCCGTTGCCGCCCAGCAGGTCGCGCGCCAAGCGGGCGATGTCGAGCGCCTTACCGCAGTTGTTGCGCTTGAGCAGGCTGGTGAGTTCGATCGCGGCCTTGCCTTGGTCTTTCAGGCGCCCCAGGCGCAAACAGCCTTGCAGGCCGAGTGCGATCTCGCTCACCATATCGGCCAGTTTTTTCTGCACCAGTTGGTTCGCGGCCAGGGGGCGGCCAAACTGCTGGCGTTCCAGCACGTACTGGCGCGCGCGCTGTAGGCAGTCTTCGGCGGCACCGAGCGCGCCCCAAGCGATGCCGTAGCGGGCGCTGTTGAGGCAGGTGAAGGGGCCTTTGAGGCCGCGCACCTCGGGCAGGGCGTTTTCATCGGGGCAAAACACCTCATCCATCAGGATTTGCCCGGTGACGCTGGTGCGCAGCCCCACTTTTCCGTGCAGCACCGGGGCGCTCAGGCCGGCCCAGCCGCGCTCGAGCAAAAAACCGCGAATCTGGCCTTCCTCGTCTTTGGCCCAGACCAGATACAGGTCGGCGATGGGGGCGTTGGTGATCCAGGTTTTGCTGCCGCTCAGGCGGTAGCCGCCGGGGACTTTGACGGCGCGGCTGCGCAGGCCGCCGGGGTCGGAGCCGTGGTCGGGCTCGGTCAGGCCAAAGCAGCCCACCCATTCGCCGCGCGCCAGCCGGGGCAGGTACTGCTGCTTTTGCGACTCGCTGCCAAACTCAAAAATCGGCACCATCACCAGCGAGCTTTGCACGCTCATCATGGAGCGGTAGCCGCTGTCGATGCGCTCGACCTCGCGCGCCGCCAGTCCGTAGCTCACGTAATTGAGCCCGGCGCCACCGTAGGCTTCGGGCAGGGTCGGGCCGAGCAGGCCCAGCGCGCCCATTTCGTTGAAGATGGCGCGATCGGTGTGTTCGTTGCGAAAGGCATCGCGCACGCGCGGCAGCAGGGCTTGCTGGCAGTAGTCGCGTGCGGCCTCGCACACGGCGCGCTCATCGGCGCTGAGCTGGTCGTCGAGCAGAAAAGGGTCGGACCAATCGAAGCGGGGGCTGGAGGTCATGGGGGCTCCCAAGGGTGGGCGGTGCCTGCCGCCAGTGGCGCACCGATTGGGCAAGTTTAGCGCCCCAGCGGGCTGCTACTGAGGCTTCGGCACGTGTTTGGCCGCCGCCAGCGCCGCGCCCAGCAGCGCCAGCCCTTCGTCGAGCAGGGCGTCGGAGGCGGTCAGGGGCACCAGGATGCGGATCACGTTGGCGTACAGGCCGCACGAGAGCAGCACCAGCCCGCGCGCCAGCGCTTCGGCGCAGACGCGCTGGGTCAGCTCGGGGTTGGGCTGTTGCAGGTTTCCGGCTTGGAATAACTCGATTGCCAGCATGGCCCCAAGGCCGCGCACGTCGCCGATTTCGGGGTGTTGCGCCGCCAGCGCCTGCAAGCCAGCCCGCAGCCGCGCGCCCACGGCCTGCGCACGCGCCAGCAACTGCTCTTGCTCGAACACATCGAGCACAGCCAGCGCGGCGGCGCAAGCCAGCGGGTGCCCGGCGTAGGTGCCGCCTAGGCCGCCGGGGCCGGGGGCGTCCATGAGCTCGGCGCGGCCGATCACGGCAGCCAGCGGAAAGCCGCCGGCCATCGATTTGGCCATGGTGATGAGGTCCGGGCAGGCCTGCGGCCCCCACTGCTCGCAGGCCAGCCAGGTGCCGGTGCGGCCGGCGCCGGTCTGGATTTCGTCGGCAATCAGCACGATGCCGTGGCGGTCGCACAGGGCGCGCAAGGCCTGCGCAAACTCGGGTGGGGCCACGTAAAAGCCGCCTTCGCCCTGCACCGGTTCCAGAATGATGGCGGCCACGCGGCTGGCCTCCACGTCGTACTTGAACAGGTGTTCGAGCGAGCGCAGCGCGTCGGCCACGCTCACGCCGTGCAGCGGGTTGGGGAATTCGGCGTGGTAGATCTCGGCCGGGAAGGGGCCAAAGCCGCTTTTGTAGGGCGCAACCTTGCCGGTGAGCGCCATGCCAAGCAGGGTGCGGCCATGAAAGCCGCCGCCAAAGGCGATCACTGCGGAGCGCCCGGTGGCGACGCGCGCAATCTTGACCGCGTTTTCTACCGCCTCGGCCCCGGTGGAGAGGAAAAACGCCTTCTTGGCAAAGTCGCCCGGGGCCTTGGCCAGCAGGCGCTCGGCCAGCTCCACGTAGGGCTCGTAGGCCAGCACCTGGAAGCAGGTGTGGTGGTACAGATCGAGTTGCGCTTTGACGGCCTGCACGATGCGCGGGTGCCGGTGCCCGGTGTTGAGCACCGCGATGCCGCCGGCAAAGTCGATGTAGCGCTGGCCTTCTACGTCCCAAACTTCGGCGTTGTCGGCGCGCTCGACGAACACCTCGTAGGTTTGGCCCAAGCCACGGGGCAGGGCGGCGCGGCGGCGCGCCATCAGGGCGGCGTTGGTGGGGGCAAGCGGGGGGGAGGGGGCGTTCATGGTTGTGGAGGTGGAGCGAACGTTGCAGTCTGCTTGAACGCAGGCCGGAGGTCTCAAACCGCCCAAGTCGAGCCGTGCTCGGGCACCAAGGCGCTCCAGCGCAGCTCGGTTTCGATGCGGCGGCGCAGGGTGTCGGCGGCTTCGGGTTCGCCGTGGATGACGAAGGCGCGCTGCGGCTGACCCGGAATGGCGCGCAGCCAGTTCAAAAGCTGCGGCGCGTCGGCGTGCGCCGAGGAGGAGTGCAGTTGCAGCACCTCGGCGCGCACCGGCCAGTCTTGGCCGTGTATGCGCAGGCTGGCGCCGCCGTTGGCGAGCGTGGCCCCGCGCGTGCCCGCAGCCTGAAAGCCGGTGAGCAGCACCAGGTTGCGGTGGTCGCCCAGGTACAGTTGCAGGTGGTGCAGCACGCGGCCGCCGGTGGCCATGCCGCTGGCCGACAAAATCACCTTGGGGCCGTGCTGGCGCGCAATGGCTTTGGACTGGTCGGCGCTGCGCGTCATGGTGGCGGTGCGCGCCATGGCGCTGCACTCGGCGGCGCTCAGGCGGTGCTGGCCTAGGTGTTGCGCGAACAGCTCGGTGCTCTCGATCGCCATTGGGCTGTCCAGAAACACCGGCAGCGCCTGCGGGATGCGCCCCTGCTGCTTGAGCACCGCAATGGCGTGCAGCAGCGCCTGTGCGCGCCCGACCGCAAACACCGGCGCGACCACGGTGCCGCTGCGGGCGGCAACGCGCTGCAGCGGTTCGGCCAGTTCGTCGATCAGGTTCTCGCTCGGGTGCTCGCGGTTGCCGTAGGTGGATTCCACGAACACCGCATCCGCCCCCGGCGGCGCTTCGGGCGGGAACATGAGCAGGTCGTCGCAGCGCCCGAGGTCGCCCGAAAACAGCAGCCGCCGCCCGCCCACTTCGAGGTAGAGGCTGGAGGCACCCAAAATGTGCCCGGCCCCATGAAAGCGCGCCTGCCAGCCCGGCAGCGGCTCAAACAAATGCAGCGGCGCCACGCTGTGCAATTGCTTGAGGCACTTGCGTGCGTCTTGTTCGGTGTAGAGCGGCAGCGCCGGCTGGTGTTTGGAAAAGCCCTTGCGGTTGGCGAACTGGGCGTCTTCTTCCTGGATGTGGCCGCTGTCGGGCAGCAGGATGCGGCACAGGTCGCGCGTGCCCGGCGTGCACCAGACCGGGCCGTGGTAGCCCTGGCGCACCAGCAGCGGCAGGTAGCCGCTGTGGTCGAGGTGCGCGTGCGTGAGCGCCACGGCGTCGATGCCGCCGCCTTCCAAGCCCGGCAGGGCGGACCAGTTGCGCAGCCGCAACTGCTTGTAGCCTTGGAACAGGCCGCAATCGACCAGCAGGCCCTTGCCCGCATGCCGCACCAAAAACTTGGAGCCGGTGACAGTACCGGCCCCGCCCAGAAAGGTGACTTGGACGCTCATGCGCTCATTGGATCACAAAATCAGAAGAAAAACGCCTTCGCTTTCTCGAACCAGCCCTTGTCGTTCGGGCTGTGTTTGTTGCCGCCCTTTTGGAACGATTCCTCCAGCTCGCGCAGCAGCTTGCGCTGGTGTTCGGTGAGCTTGACCGGGGTTTCGACGTTGATGTGGCAGTACAGGTCGCCGGGGTAGCTCGAACGCACACCCTTGATGCCGCGCCCGCGCAGCCTGAAGGTCTTGCCGTGCTGGGTGCCTTCGGGGATGTCGATGGTGGCTTTGCCGCCCAGCGTGGGCACGGCGATCTCGCCGCCCAGCGCCGCGGTGCTGATGCTCACCGGCACGTGGCAGTGCAGGTCGTCGCCCTCGCGCTCGAACAGATCGTGCTTGCGCAGCCGGATCTCGATGTACAAATCGCCCGCCGGGCCGCCGTTGCGGCCGGGCTCGCCGTTGCCGCTGGAGCGGATGCGCATCCCGTCGTCGATGCCGGGCGGGATTTTGATTTCCAGCGTTTTGTGCTTCTTGACCTTGCCTTGGCCGTTGCAAGCGGTGCAGGGCTCGGGGATGATCTTGCCGCTGCCGTGGCAGTGCGGGCAGGTCTGCTGCACACTGAAAAACCCTTGGCGCATCTGCACCACGCCGGCGCCGTTGCAGCTCGGGCAGGTTTTGACGCTGGTGCCCGGCTTGGCGCCGCTGCCGTGGCAGGTTCCGCAGTTGTCCCAGCTCGGGATGCGAATTTCGGACTCTTTGCCCGCGGCGGCTTCTTCGAGCGAGATCTCCATCGCGTAGGACAGGTCGCTGCCCCGATAGACTTGGCGCCCGCGTCCGGCACCGCCGCGCTGGCCACCAAAAATATCGCCAAAAATATCGCCGAACGATTCGGAAAAGCCACCAAAACCATCGGCCCCGCCCGCGCCGCCAGGGCCACGCATATTGGGATCGACGCCGGCGTGGCCGTACTGGTCGTAGGCAGCCCGCTTTTGCGGGTCGCTCAGCATCTCGTAGGCTTCTTTGGCCTCTTTGAATTTTTCTTCAGCAGCCTTGGTCGCATCACCCTGGTTGCGGTCCGGGTGGTGCTTCATCGCCAGCTTGCGGTAGGCTTTTTTGATGTCTTCGTCGCTGGCGCTCTTGGGCACGCCCAGGATTTCGTAAAAGTCGCGTTTGGCCATATCGGTACCCGGTTAGTCGTGCAGCGCAAACGCCGCGCCCGGGCGGCAGGGGGCCCGGGTCGCGGCGGCGCGTGTGCTTTAGGCGCGCACAAGGCGCGGCAATACTGGCAGCATCAGTCCTTCTTGACTTCTTTCACTTCGGCATCGACCACATCGTCGGCCGAGGCAGATCGGGCACCGGCATCGGCTGTCGAGCCGCCCGCAGCGCCCGCTGCACCGGCCGCCGCGCTGGCCTGCTGATCGGCGTACATTTTCTCACCCAGCTTTTGGCTGGCGCTCATCAGCTCGGCGCTGGTGGCCTCGATGGCGGCCTTGTCCTCGCCCTTGACGGCTTCTTCAGCAGCCTTGATGGCGGCTTCGATTTTCTCTTTTTCGGCCGCGTCGAGCTTGTCGCCGTACTCTTTCAGGCTCTTGCGCACCGAGCTCACCAAGCCATCGGCCTGGTTGCGCGCCTGCACCAGCTCCACTTTTTTGTGGTCTTCGGCGGCGTTGAGCTCGGCGTCTTTGACCATGTTCTGGATTTCGGCCTCGGTCAGGCCCGAGTTGGCCTTGATCGTGATCTTGTTCTCTTTGCCGGTGCCCTTGTCTTTGGCGCCCACGTGCAAAATGCCGTTGGCGTCGATGTCAAAGCTGACCTCGATCTGCGGCAGGCCGCGCGGCGCGGGCGGAATGCCCTCGAGGTTGAACTCGCCCAGCAGCTTGTTGCCGGCGGCGATCTCGCGCTCGCCCTGGAACACCTTGATCGTGACGGCGGGCTGGTTGTCGTCGGCGGTCGAGAACACCTGCGCGAACTTGGTCGGGATGGTGGTGTTCTTGGCGATCATCTTGGTCATCACGCCGCCCATGGTCTCAATCCCTAGGCTGAGCGGGGTCACGTCGAGCAGCAGCACATCTTTGCGCTCGCCCGAGAGCACCTGGCCTTGGATCGCCGCGCCCACGGCCACGGCCTCGTCGGGGTTGACGTCTTTGCGCGGCTCTTTGCCGAAGAACTCTTTGACCTTCTCTTGCACCCGGGGCATGCGCGTCATGCCGCCCACCAAGATCACGTCGTCGATCTGGCCCACGCTCACGCCGGCGTCTTTGATGGCGGTGCGGCAGGGCGCAATGGTGCGCTCGATCAGCTCATCGACCAGCGCTTCGAGCTTGGCGCGCGTGAGCTTGATGTTGAGGTGGCGCGGACCGTTGGCGTCGGCGGTGATGTAGGGCAGGTTGAGGTCGGTCTGGGTGCTGTTGGAGAGCTCGATCTTGGCCTTTTCGGCCGCTTCCTTGAGGCGTTGCAGGGCCAGCACGTCTTTGGTCAGATCGACGCCTTGTTCTTTTTTGAACTCGGTCACGATGTAGTCGATGATGCGCTGGTCGAAGTCTTCGCCGCCCAAGAAGGTGTCGCCGTTGGTGGAGAGCACTTCGAACTGTTTTTCACCGTCGAGGTCGGCAATTTCGATGATCGAAATGTCAAAGGTGCCGCCGCCGAGGTCATAAACCGCGATCTTGCGGTCGCCCTTGCCGTGCTTGTCCAGCCCAAAGGCGAGCGCGGCGGCGGTGGGTTCGTTGATGATGCGCTTGACTTCCAGCCCGGCGATGCGGCCCGCGTCTTTGGTGGCTTGGCGCTGCGCGTCGTTGAAATAGGCGGGCACGGTGATCACGGCCTCGGTCACGGCCTCGCCGAGGTAGTCTTCGGCGGTTTTCTTCATCTTGCGCAGCACCTCGGCGCTCACCTGCGGCGGGGCCAGCTTTTTGCCGCGCACTTCCACCCAGGCGTCGCCGTTGTCGGCGCGGGCAATGGTGTAGGGCATCAGATCGATGTCCTTTTGCACCTCTTTTTCTTCAAACTTGCGCCCGATCAGGCGCTTGACCGCGTACAGCGTGTTGCGCGGGTTGGTCACGGCCTGGCGCTTGGCCGAGGCGCCGACCAGGATTTCGCCATCCTCTTGGTAAGCGATGATGGAGGGCGTGGTGCGCGCACCCTCGCTGTTTTCGATCACGCGCGTGGTGTTGCCTTCCATGACCGAGACGCACGAGTTGGTGGTGCCCAGGTCGATGCCAATGATTTTGCCCATGAGTGGCTCCTAAGGTTCAAATAAAACGAATGGGGTGCAAATGCGGCTGCAGGGCCGGATTTCAAGCGCCGGGATGAGGGTTTGAAGGGCGGCTTATTTGGGTGCGGTCACCGTGACCATGGCTGGGCGCAGCACGCGCTCGGCGATTAGGTAGCCTTTTTGCAGCACCATCACCACGGAATTGGGCTCTTGGCCGGGTGCGGCCACCACGCCGATGGCCTGGTGCTGGTGCGGGTCGAAGCGGCTGCCGGCTGCGGGTGCGATGGGCTGCACCTTGTGGCGGGCCAGCGCGCTTTGCAACTGCTTGAGCGTGGCCTCGGCCCCTTCGCGTATCTGCTGCGCCGTGGCCTCTTGCACCGCCAGCCCGGCTTCCAGGCTGTCGAGCACCGGCACCAGGCTTTCGGCAAAGCCCTCCACGGCAAATTTGCGCACCTTGCTCACTTCTTCGTCGGTGCGGCGGCGCAGGTTTTCCATCTCGGCCTTGACGCGCAGGTACTGCTCGGCCAGTTCGGCGTTCTGCGCTTGCAGGCGCGCCACTTCGTCCGACAGATCGGCTTGCAAGGCGGCGTCGGCCGCCGCAGCCGCTTCGGCCTCCTCGGGCGAGATCGGCGCATCGGTGGTGTCGGGGCGGGGGTAGGTCGGGTCTGGGTGGGCGGACATGGCGGCTAAAAACGAAAGTGCGCCCGGCGCGGTGGCGGGGCAGGGGGTCTAAAGGCTCAGTGGCCCAGAGTGGGGGTGCCTGGCGGTGCTTTCAAGGGCTGGGGGATGAAAAAATCAGCCTATGATCGTAGCGCATCAGGATACCGACACATGCCACTCCATCCTCCCACCACTGACTGGCCTCCTGCCAGCGGCCCTGTGCTGCACCTCGACGCCGGCGTGGCCACCCTCACCTTAAACCGCCCGGCGCAACGCAACAGCCTGAGCGACGCCGACTTGCAGGAGCTGGCGCAGCACCTGGCCGCGATCGAAGCCGATGCGGCTGTGCGGGTGCTGGTGCTCACGGCGCGCTTGGCCCCTGCGGCGGCGGTGTTCAGCGCCGGCTACCATATGAGCGGCTTTGATGCCGATGCCAGCCAGGGGCCGCAAGGTTTCGAGCGCGTGTGCGAGGCGCTCTCGCGCCTGCGCCCGGTTACCTTGTGCGCGCTCAACGGCAGTGTGTATGGGGGGGCTACCGATCTGGCGCTGGCCTGCGATTTTCGCTTAGGGGTACAAGGCATGGAGCTGCGCATGCCTGCTGCCGCGCTCGGCTTGCACTACTACCCCGGCGGTTTGCAGCGCTGCGTGGCCCGCTTGGGGCTAGGGGGTGCGCGGCGCCTGTTTTTGCTGGCGCAAGCGCTGCCTGCCGACGAACTGTTGCGCATGGGCTACCTTGATGCCTTGGTGGAACCCGAGGCCTTGCCCGCCGAAGTGGCGCGCTGGTGTCAAAACCTCTGCCGCTTGGCCCCATTGGCCCTGCAAGGCATGAAGCAAAGCCTGCAAGAGATGGCCTTGGGCGAGTCGAATTGGCAAGGCTGGCGCGCACGCGAAGCCCTTAGCCAAGGCAGCGCCGATTTTGCCGAAGGCCGCGCCGCCTTTGCGCAGCGGCGGCCGGCGCTGTTTGTCGGACGTTGAGCCCTGCCACCCGGTGCAAACGGGCGCCCAAATGCGCATAGACGCTAAAGCCCCGCTCAAGCGGCTGCGGCCAGCGGTTTGATTGGCCCCAGCGTTTGCGCACAGACTTGGCGGATCAGGTCGCGTGCCGCGCGCTGGGTCAGCGTGGTGGGGCGCTGCGCGCTGCTGGCCAGCGCGACCTGGATCAGCAGCGCCGGCGGGCCGATCGGGCGCACAGCAAAAGCCGCAGGCCGGCCAGATGCCGCCACCGCATGGCGCGACAGCACCGCACAGCCCAAGCCCTCTGCCACCAAATCGAGGATGGCGGGCACGCCGTCGATCTCCAGCGCAATGCGCGGGCGCAGGCCGAGCTTGGCCAGCTCCAGCTCCACGTGCATGCGCAGCGCGTTGGGCCGGGTGGGAATGAGCAGCGGCAGTTGCGCCAGTTCGGCCAGCGGCAGCGGGGCCGGGCGCTGGGCCGTGGCGCTGCCGGGTGCTTGGGCTGCGGCGCCGCTGCGGGCTTGCACCAGCAGCAGCTCTTCGTCCAGCAGCGGTTGCAAGTCCAGCTCGGGCAGCGGCTGCGCGTTGTAGAGCAGCGCCAAATCCAGCCGGCCATTGAGCAGCGCGTCTTGCATGCTCACCGAAAGCCCCTCGGTGATCGACAGCCGCGCCTGCGGCAGTTGCTGGCGAAAGCTGCGCGTGAGTGGCACCGCGACCAAGCGCGCCAGCGAAGGCGGCAGCCCGATGGCCACCCGCCCGGCCAAGGTGCCGCGCACCAAGCCGAGTTCTTCGCGTGCCCGCTCCACTTGGTGCAAGATGCCGCGCCCGTGTTCGAGCAGCAGTTGCCCGGCTTCGGTGGGCACGGCGCCGCGGCCGTTGCGCAGCAGCAGGTTTTGGCGCAGCTCCACTTCGAGCAGCCGCACCTGGCGGCTCAGCGCCGGTTGCGCCACGTTCAGCGCCGCCGCCGCCTTGGTGAAGCTGCCCAATTCTGCGACGCGCACGAAGTAGCCCAGTTGTTTCAAGTCCATCAGCGAATTTTAGATAGCAAGGGGTCGGAAATGCAAATTTTTTATAACTGCTAGAGCCGCGCGCCCACTTGCCAGCCGCTTCTAGGCGCTACACAATCGAAGCCGAACACAGACAGGCTTGATTTCATCATTTAATATTTTGCCCCATATGGCCCCCGCCCTGCACGCGATTTCGTCGATGGCCACCCGAGCCCTGCTGGCCGAATTGGCGCACGACTACCACGCCAAAACCGGCGTGGAGGTTCGGCTGGAATCGGTCGGTGGCGTGGATGCAGCGCGCCGGGTGCAGGCCGGAGAGGTGTTTGACGCCGTGCTGCTGGCCGCCGACGCCATCGAGCGCCTGATCGCCAGCGGCCAGGTGCAGGCCGGCAGCCGGGTGGACTGGGTGCGCAGCCCGGTGGCCTTGGCGGTGCGCGCCGGTGCGCCGCTGCCCGACATCGGCACCGAAGCGGCGCTGCGCCAGGCGGTGTGCGCGGCGCGCAGCCTAGGCGTGTCCACCGGGCCCAGTGGCACCGCCTTGCTGCAACTGTTTGAGCGCTGGGGCGTGCTCGAAGCGCTGCGCCCGCGCCTGGTTATGCCGCCGCCGGGGGTGCCGGTGGGCAGCCTGGTGGCCAGCGGTGCGGTGGAGCTGGGTTTCCAGCAGTTGAGCGAGCTGCTGGCGCTGCCGGGCATCGCGCTGCTGGGTCCGCTGCCGCCGGGCTGCGCCATCGAAACCGTATTTTCTGCTGGCCTGTGCACGGCCAGCGCGCAGCCCGATGCGGTGCGGGCTTGGTTCGATTTTCTGCGCTCCCCCGCCACCGCCGACTGCAAACGCCGCCACGGCATGGCAGCGCTCTAAGCCCCGTGGTTTAAGCCCCACGGTTTTTCACCCCACCCCACCCCACACCCGCCACAGCCCATGAACCCCAGCCCCGCGCGCCAACCTTTGATCATCGACGTTCACGGCCACTACACCACCGCCCCGCCCGCGCTCGGGGCTTGGCGCGATTTGCAGGTGGCGGCGCTGCAGCAGCCCGAGCAGCGGCCCGACCCGCGCAGCCTGCGCATCAGCGACGACGAAATCCGCGACACCATCGAGCGCAACCAACTGGCCAAAATGCGCGAGCGTGGCAGCGACCTCACCCTCTTTAGCCCGCGCGCCAGCTTCATGGCGCACCACATCGGCGATTTCCGTACCTCGTCCGACTGGGCCGCGATCTGCAACGAGCTGTGCGCCCGTGTGAGCCAGTTGTACCCGCAGCACTTCGTTCCGGTGGCCATGCTGCCGCAGTCGCCCGGCGTCGATCCGGCCACCTGCATCCCCGAGCTCGAGCGCTGCGTGCGCGACTACGGCTGCGTGGGCCTCAACCTCAACCCCGACCCCTCCGGCGGGCACTGGAACAGCCCGCCGCTCACCGACCGCCACTGGTACCCGATCTACGAAAAAATGGTCGAGTACGACATCCCGGCCATGGTCCACGTGAGCACCAGTTGCAAGGCCTGCTTTCACACCACCGGCGCGCACTACATCAACGCCGACACCACCGCCTTCATGCAACTGCTGCAGGGCGATCTGTTTGCCGATTTCCCCACCCTCAAGTTCCTCATCCCGCACGGCGGCGGTGCCGCGCCCTACCACTGGGGCCGCTACCGGGGTCTGGCGCAGGAGCTCAAAAAACCGCTGCTGCAACAGCACCTGCTGGGCAATGTGTTTTTCGACACCTGCGTCTATCACCAGCCGGGCATCGACCTGCTCACGCGCGTGCTGCCGGTGGCCAACATCTTGTTTGCCAGCGAGATGATCGGCGCCGTGCGCGGCATCGACCCCGAAACCGGCCACGCCTACGACGACACCAAGCGCTTCGTGCTCGCCACCCCGCACCTGAACGAGGCCGATCGCTTCCAGGTGTTTGAGGGCAATGCGCGCCGCGTATTCCCCCGGCTCGACGCCACCCTGAAGGCGCAGGGGCGCTGATCTCCGGCCCCCGTTTTTTTCTCCGAACTTTCACCCCACACCCGCAAAAGGCACCTCCCATGTACGAACTCGGCGTGGTTTACCGAAACATCGAGCGCACCGAAGCCGCCGTGGCCGATGCGCTGGCCCCATTGGGCAGCGCCACCGTGCACGAGGCCATGGGCCGGGTCGGGCTGATGAAGCCCTATCTGCGCCCAATCTATTCCGGCGTGCCGGTGTCGGGCACTGCCATCACGGTGCTGCTGCACCCCGGCGACAACTGGATGCTGCACGTGGCGGCCGAACAAATCCAGCCCGGCGATGTGGTGGTCGCGGCCCTCACCTCCGAATGCACCGATGGCTACTTTGGCGACCTGCTCGCCAGCAGCTTCCAGGCGCGGGGGGCGCGGGCGCTGGTGATCGACGCCGGGGTGCGCGACGTGCGCACGCTCGCCGAAATGGGCTTTCCGGTCTGGAGCAAGTGCATTTCCAGCAAAGGCTGCATCAAAGAGACGCTGGGCTCGGTCAACGTGCCGGTGGTGTGCGCCGGCATGTGGGTTCGGCCCGGCGATGTGATCGTGGCCGACGACGACGGCGTGGTCTGCGTACCGCGCGAGCGCGCCGCCGCCACGCTGCAGGCCGCACGCCAGCGCGAAGCCAACGAAGGGGCCAAGCGCGCCCAGTTGGCCGCCGGGGTGCTGGGGCTGGACATGTACCGCATGCGCGAGCCGCTGGCCGCCAAGGGCCTGCGCTATGTCGACTGACCGCACACGGGGCACTGGATTATTCAAAGCCAGCCTGGGTAAGCCAGCACAGAGATCCACACCATGAGCAAACCCGTTTCCGGTGACTTCACCAAAACCCCGGGTTGGCTGGACTGGTACACCGGCCCGTCCAAGCCCAGCTTCCAGTTACCCCCCGGCGCGGTGGATGCGCACTGCCATGTGTTCGGGCCGGGGGCGCAATTTCCCTACGCCCCCGAGCGCAAATACACCCCCTGCGATGCCAGCAAAGAGCAGCTATTTGCCCTGCGCGACCACCTAGGGTTTGCGCGCAACGTGATCGTGCAGGCCACCTGCCACGGGGCCGACAACCGGGCCTTGGTCGATGCCTGCTTGGCCAGCGGCGGCCGAGCGCGCGGGGTGGCCACGGTGCGGCGCAGCGTCAGCGACGCCGAGCTGCAGGCGCTGCACGCCGCCGGGGTGCGCGGGGTGCGCTTCAACTTCGTCAAGCGGCTGGTGGACTTCACCCCCAAAGAGGAGTTGCTGGAGATCGCGCAGCGCATCCAGGCGCTGGGCTGGCACGTCGTGGTGTACTTTGAGGCCGCCGACCTGCCCGATTTGTGGGAATTTTTTAGCGCCCTGCCCACCCCGGTGGTGGTGGACCACATGGGCCGCCCGGATGTGAGTCAGCCCCTCGATGGCCCTGGGTTCGGGCTGTTTTTAAAATTCATGCGCCAGCACCCGCACGTCTGGTGCAAGGTCTCGTGCCCGGAGCGGCTCTCGCTGGCTGGCCCGCCCGCGCTCAATGGCCAGACCGCCCCCTACCGCGACGTGCTGCCCTTTGCGCGCCGCGTGGTCGAGCTGTTCCCCGACCGCGTGCTGTGGGGCACCGACTGGCCGCACCCCAACCTCAAAGACCACATGCCCGACGACGGCCTGCTGGTCGATTTCATCGCCCACATCGCGCCCACGCCCGAGTTGCAGCGCAAGCTGCTGGTGGACAACCCGATGCGCCTGTATTGGCCCAAGGAATGAAGCCCCCACGCTTGTCGCTGCGCGCCTGCGCTGCCCCCCGAGGGGGCGCCAATCGCCTTGGGGCGGCCCGGCGGCGATTGGTTAACTTCCTGGAGTTACTCTGATGCCGCTCAACAAACCCTACCTCGACGTACCCGGCACCATCATCTTCGACGCCGAGCAAAGCCGCAAGGGCTATTGGCTGAACCAGTTTTGCATGTCGCTCATGCAGGCCGCCAACCGCGCCCGCTTCAAGGCCGACGAGCGCGCCTACCTCGATGAATGGCCCATGACCGAGGAGCAAAAGCAGGCCGTGCTGGCGCGCGACCTCAACTGGTGCATGCGCACCGGCGGCAACATCTACTTCTTGGCCAAGATCGGCGCCACCGACGGCAAGAGCTTCCAGCAAATGGCCGGCTCCATGACCGGCATGAGCGAGCAGGAGTACCGCGACATGATGATCCAAGGCGGCCGCTCCATCCAAGGCAACCGCTACCTCGGCGAAGACGGCGACGCGCAGCCACACCGCCAGCCCCAGGGCGCGGCCCGCCACCACCCCAACCCGGAAAGCTGAACATGGCCCGCATCACCGCCTCGGTCTATACCTCGCACGTGCCCGCCATCGGCGTGGCCATCGACCAGCACAAAACCCAGGAAGACTACTGGAAGCCCGTGTTCGCGGGCTACGACTACTCCAAGCAGTGGCTGCAAGAGAACCCGCCCGACGTGATTTTTCTGGTCTACAACGACCACGCCACCGCCTTCAGCCTCGACCTCATCCCCACCTTCGCCATTGGCACCGGGGCCGAATTCCGGCCCGCCGACGAGGGCTGGGGGCCGCGCCCGGTGCCGGTTGTCAAGGGCCACCCGGAGCTGGCAGCGCACATCGCGCAGTCGGTCATCCAGCAAGACTTCGATCTCACCCTCGTCAACAAGATGGACGTGGACCACGGCCTAACGGTGCCGCTGTCGCTGCTGTGCGGCGAGCGCGACCCGCTCCAAGGCGCCTGGCCCTGCCCGGTGATCCCGTTTGCCGTCAACGTGGTGCAGTACCCGGTGCCCTCGGGCCGGCGCTGCTTTGCGCTCGGCCAGGCCATCCGCAAGGCGGTCGAGAGCTACGACGACAACCTGAACGTGCACATCTGGGGCACCGGCGGCATGAGCCACCAGCTGCAGGGCGCGCGCGCCGGCCTCATCAACCGCGAGTGGGACAATGCCTGGCTGGACCAGATGATCGCCGACCCGGCCGTCTGCGCCGCCAGGCCACACATCGATTACGTGCGCGAGGCCGGCAGCGAGGGCATCGAACTCGTGATGTGGCTGATCGCCCGCGGCGCCATGCCCGACATCGTCGATGGCAAGGTGCAGGGGCCTGCGCCCGTCGTCAAGCACCGCTTCTACCATGTGCCCGCCAGCAACACCGCCGTCGGCCATTTGATTCTCGAACCCGCCTGAAGGAAGAACCCCCATGACCCTCAAAGTTGCCCTAGCCGGTGCCGGTGCTTTCGGCATCAAGCACCTCGACGCCATCGCCAAAATCGATCAGGTCGAAGTGGTCTCGCTCATCAGCCGCGACCTGGAAAAAACGCGCCAAGTGGCCGCGCAGTACGGCATCGGGCACGTGAGCACCGAACTGGCCGACAGCCTGGCCATGAAGGAGGTGGATGCCGTCATCCTGTGCACCCCCACGCAGATGCACGCCGCGCAAACCCTGGCCTGCCTGCAAGCGGGCAAGCACGTGCAGGTGGAAATCCCGCTGGCCGACAGCCTCCAGGGCGCCGAGGCCGTGGTGGCGCTGCAACAGCAAACCGGCTTGGTGGCGATGTGCGGCCACACGCGCCGCTTCAACCCCAGCCACCAGTACGTGCACCAAAAAATCACGGCGGGCGAATTCCACATCCAGCAAATGGATGTGCAGACCTATTTTTTCCGGCGCAGCAACATGAACGCGCTCGGCCAGCCGCGCAGTTGGACCGACCACCTGCTCTGGCACCACGCCGCACACACGGTGGACCTGTTCGCGTGGCAGTGCGGCTCGCCCATCGTCAAGGCCAACGCCCTGCAAGGCCCCATCCACCCCGGGCTGGGCATTGCGATGGACATGAGCATCCAGCTCCAGGCCGCCAACGGCGCCATTTGCACGCTGTCACTGAGTTTTAACAACGACGGCCCGCTGGGCACCTTTTTCCGCTACATCGGCGACAGCGCCACCTACCTAGCGCGCTACGACGACCTGTTCAACGGCAAAGAGCAGCAGATCGACGTAAGCCAGGTCGATGTGTCCATGAACGGCATCGAGCTGCAAGACCGCGAGTTCTTCGCCGCCATCCGCGAAGGCCGCGAACCCCGATCCAGCGTGGCCCAGGTGCTGCCCTGCTACCGGGTGCTGCAGCAGTTGGAGCGGCAGTTGCAGGCGGGCTGAGGCCAGGGCATGGGTCGGCAACATGCAATGGGCGATAGGCTGGCTGCGGTGTGCGTGACGCCACCGCTGCTTTCCTAGCACCCCGTCATTTACCACATCACCGGCCCGCCCTTGGCCAAGGCGCGCTGGTAGGCCGGGCGCGCCTGCACCCGCTCCAGCCAAGCGTGGATGTGGGGCCATTTGCGGGCTGCGCTGCCGGGTGCGCCACCCAAACGCGAGAGCGCGGCCTCTAGGGGGTAGCTCATCTGAAAATCGGCCAGGCTCAGGTGCGCGCCGGCAAACCACGGGCGCTGCGCCAGCTCTTGCTCGATATAGGGCAGGGCGGTTTGTAGGTTCGGGTCGATCAGCTTGTGCTGCACCTGCTGGCAGACGTAATGCACGATCGGCTGCACCACGGGGCGCACGAAAAAGGGCATGGGCTGGCGCGGCAGCATCTGGAACACCAGCTTCATGAGCAGCCACGGCATCAGCGAGCCTTCGGCGTAGTGCAGCCAGAAGCGGCAGCGCCGGTGCTCGGGCGTGCCGGGCGCGGGCAGCAGTTGCGCCAGATCGCCCGTGGCGCGCTCGGGGAAGGTCTCGGCCAGGTATTCCAGAATGGCACCCGATTCGGCCAGCACCAGCTCGCCGTGGCCCAGCACCGGCGACTTGCCCAGCGGGTGCACCGCCTTGAGCTCGGGCGGCGCCAGCCGGTTGCTGCGCTGGCGGGCATAGGTTTTGAGCTCGTAGGGCAGGCCCATTTCCTCCAGCAGCCAGAGCACACGCTGCGAGCGCGACTGCTCCAGGTGGTGCAGCACCAGCGGCTGGGTGTGGGGGTCGGCTGGCGCTGCGTTTGGGGGTGCGCTGGGGGCGGGGGCAAGGGGGTTCATGGGCGGCTCTGGCTAAAGGGGTAAAGGATGCGAATCTGGCTTATTTGCAGGCAAATGGCTTGATTTTGAGCCGAATTGGCGCAATTTGTTGCAGGATGAGGTTTTCGCTTCAGCCCGTGTTGCGCAGCCCGGCGGCGATGCCGTTGATGGTCAGGTGGATGCCGCGCTTGACCTTTTCGGCCGTGTTGCCGCTGCGGTGGCGCGCGATCAGCTCGACTTGCAGGTGGTGCAGCGGGTCGATGTAGGGGAAGCGCTGCTCGATCGAGCGCGCCAGCGCCGGGTTGTCGGCCAGCCGCTCGCGCTGCCCGGTGATGAGCGTGAGGGCGGCTTGGGTGCGCTGCCATTCGGCCTCGATGCGGCCAAAGATGCGCTGGCGCAGCGCGGCCTCGGGCAGCAGTTCGGCGTAGCGGCGCGCCAGCGACAAATCGCTTTTGGCCAGCACCATGTCGATGTTGGAGACCAGGGTGCTAAAAAACGGCCAGTTGCGGTGCATCTGGCGCAGCAGGCGCTCGGCGCGCTCGCGCCCAAGTTCGGCGCCCAAGGCCTCGACGGCGCTGCCCAGCCCATACCAGCCCGGCAGCGTGAGGCGGCACTGGCCCCAACTGAAGCTCCAGGGGATGGCGCGCAGGTCTTCGATGCGCTGGTTGGCTTTGCGCGAGGCCGGGCGCGAGCCGATGTTGAGCTCGGCGATTTCGCGGATCGGGGTGGCGCTGAAAAAATAATCGGCAAAACCCGGCGTCTCATAGACCAGCTCGCGGTAGGCCGCCATGCTGGTTTCGGACAGGCGCTGGGCGGCGCGCAAAAACCTGGGCGGCACCGCCTGCCCCGGCGGCAGCAGGGTGGCCTCCAGCGTGGCGGCCACCAGCGTTTCGAGGTTGCGCCGCCCGATGTCGGGGTTGGCGTATTTGGAGCCGATCACCTCGCCTTGTTCGGTCAGGCGGATCTGGCCGCGCACCGTGCCCGGCGGTTGCGCCAGGATGGCCTGGTAGCTCGGGCCGCCGCCGCGCCCCACGGTGCCGCCACGGCCATGAAACAGGCGCAGGCCGATGGGCTGGCCGAACTCGCTGCCGAGCCGGTCAAACAGCGCCGCCAGCGCCGTTTCGGCCTGGTACAGCTCCCAGTTGCTGGTGATGATGCCGCCGTCTTTGTTGCTGTCGGAGTAGCCCAGCATGATTTCCTGCTCGCCGTACTCCAGCGCACCGGCGCGGCGCAGCATGGGCTCGATGCCGGGCAGGCGCAAATAGGCCTCCATGATGGCGCTGGCCTGGCGCAGGTCGTCGATGGTCTCGAACAGCGGCACCACGATCAGCTCGGCGCGCGCGGCCCCGTCAAGCGTGCCGTGCAGCAGCCCGGCCTCTTTTTGCAGCAGCAGCACTTCGAGCAGGTCGCTCACGCTCTCGGTGTGGCTGATGATGGCGTGCCGGATGGCGGCCGCCCCAAAGCGTTGGCGCGCCTGGCGTGCGGTCTCGAAGATGGCCAGCTCGCTCAGGGTGTGCGGCTGGTAGCTGGCTTCGGGGATGCGCAGCGGCCGCACGTCGTTGAGCTGGCGCAGCAGCAGCGCCTGCTTGGCGGCTTCATCCAGGCCGCTGTAATCGGCTTCGATGCGCGCCTGCGCCAGCAAGTCGGCCAGCGCCGCCTCGTGCCGATCCGAGCTTTGGCGCAAGTCCAGCGTGGCCAGATGAAAGCCGAATACCTCGACGGCGCGCAGCAGCGGGCGCAGGCGCGCCTCGGCCAGGGCGGAGCAAGCTTGTTCACTCAAGGCGGAGTCGAGCAGGCGCAGATCGGCCAAAAAGGCTTGGGCGCTGGGGTAGGGGTCTTGCGGGGCGACGGCGTGGCGCGTGGCCTGGCCGCCGGTGAGCTCGGTCAGGGTGGCGGCTAGGCGGGCATAGATGCCGGTGAGGGCGCGCCGGTAGGGTTCGTCTTGGCGGTGCGCGTTGGTGTCGGGCGAGCGCTCGGCCAGCGCCTGCATGGCGGGGGGCACCGGCAGCAGCATGGCCGAGAGCGAGAGCTCGCTGCCCAGCCAGTGCACCTCGGTTAGGTGGTGGCGCAAGATCAGGTCGGCTTGGCGCTGCAGCGCCAGCCGCAGCGTGTCGGCCGTGACGTGGGGGTTGCCGTCGCGGTCGCCCCCGATCCACTGGCCCATGCGCAAAAATGGTGGCACCGGCTGGCCTTGGAGCGCCGCCTCCAGGCTGCGGTAGAGCCGGGGCAGCTCGGGGATGAAGGTGCTGTGGTAGTAGCCGAGCGCGTTTTCGATCTCGTCGGCCACGGTGAGCTTGGTGAAACGCAGCAAGCGGGTGTGCCAGAGCTGCAAGATGCGGGCGCGCATCTGCGCTTCGTTTTCGTCCCGGTTGCGCGCCAGCGCCAGGCCGTCGCGCTGGGCCAGCAGGCGCGCCAGTTCGCGTTCCGCGTCCAGAATGCTCTTGCGCTGCACCTCGGTCGGGTGCGCGGTGAGCACCGGCGCCACGTGCGCGCTTTGCAGCGCCTGCGCCCACTGCGCACGGCCCACGCCGGCCTGCTGCAAGCGGCCCCAGGTGTGCGCCAGGCTGCCGGGCTGGATGCGCCCGGCCTGCTCGTGTACGGCGCGGCGGCGGATGTGGTGCCGGTCTTCGGCCAGGTTCGCCAGGTGGCTGAAGTAGGTGAAGGCGCGGATCACGCTCACCGCCTGGTCATCGCTCAGGCCTTGCAGTAGGCGCTTGAGCTGGCGCTCGGCAGACTGGTCGGCGTCGCGCCGGAAGGCCACCGCCAATTGGCGGATCTGCTCGATGAGCTCAAAAATCGGGTCGCCTTCTTGCTCGCGGATTACGTCGCCGAGCAGGCGGCCGAGCAGGCGGATGTCGTCGATCAGGGGCTGGTCTTTTTTGGCCATCGGGTTTCGGGTGTGCAACGCCAGCACACGCTCGTGAGGGGGCGGGGACGGAGGTCAGGCGGGGCTGTGGCTTTGCTCCATGGTTTTGGCCAAGGTTTTGCCCAGTTCCACGCCCCATTGATCATAGGCGTTAATGCCCCAGATGGCGGCCTGGCAAAAGACTTTGTGTTCGTACAGCGCCACCAGCGCCCCCAGTGCGTGCGGCGTGAGTGCGGGCAACCACAGGGTGCTGTTGGGCACGTTGCCAGCAAAGCGGCGGTGTGGCCACAGAGCCTGCACCTGGGGTTCAGGCAGGCCGCTGGCGCGCAATTCGGCTTCGGTGTCGGCCCGGTCGCGCCCTACGGCCAGCGCCAGCGCCTGGGCGCGCAGGTTGAGCAGCACCACCCGGTGGTGTTCGGCCGCCAGGGGCAGCGGGGTGTCTTCCTGTTCGACCCCGATGAAATCCACCGGCACCCGGTGGCAGCCTTGGTGCAGCAGTTGAAAGTAGGCGTGTTGGCCGTCGATGCCCAATCCGCCCCAGACGATTGGCCCGGTGGGTACCTGCGCCGCCTCGCCGCTGAGGTGGGTGGATTTGCCGTTCGATTCCATGTCCAGTTGCTGCACAAAGCGGGTAAAGGAATCGAGCTGGCTCGGGTAAGGGGCCAGCATGTGGGTGGGGCAATGCAGGAAGTTGCGGTTCCAGATGCCCAGCAACGCCATCAGCAGCGGCATGTTGTGCGCCGCCTGGGCGCTCCAAAAGTGCTGGTCCATGGCGTGGCCGCCCTGCAAAAACTCACGAAACGCCTGTGGCCCAATTGCAATCGCCAGCGGCAGGCCGATGGCCGACCAGACCGAATAGCGTCCGCCCACCCAGTCCCAAAAACCGAAGGTGTGATCGCTGCGGTAGCCCTGCTGCGCCGCCATGGCGGGCGCTGCGGTGACGGCAATCAGATGGGGCGCCTGCTGTGCCGGGGTTTGCAGCCCATGCCCGTGCAGCCAGCGCCGCGCCGAGGCGGCCAGCGTGAGCGTCTCTTGGGTGGTGAAGGTTTTGCTCTGGACGATGAAGACGGTGCGCGCCGCATCGAGCGGGCGCAACACCCGGTGCAGGGCCCAGGCGTCGGGGTTGGAGACAAAGTGCACCCGCACCGGGCCGGTGACATGGCTTTCCAGCGCAGTCACCGCCATGCGCGGCCCGAGGTCGGAGCCGCCGATGCCGAGGTTGACCACGTCGGTGATGCGCTGCCCGCTGTGGCCCAGCCAGTGGCCGCTGCGGATGCGTTCGGCGGCCGCCAAAAAACGGCCCAATTCGGCCTCGATGCGCTGCGCCAGCTCGGCCCCCCAGGGCGGATTGGCCATGGCGCCCGCGCGCAGGGCAGGGTGCAGCACGGCACGGCCTTCGGTGGCGTTAACTGGCTCGCCCCGGCACAGGGCCTGGGCTTGGGTGCCGATTTGGCAATCGGCTGCCAGGTCGAGCAAGGCGTCGAGCACCTCGGGCGTCACGGCCTGGTGCCGGGCGTCGAGGCGCAAGCCGGCGGCCCGCAGTTGCAAGCGCTGGCTGCGCCCGGTGTTGGGGGACAGTGTGGAGGCATCGGCATCGGCGTGCAGCAGCTCACGCAGATGCGGCTGGCCTTGTGCGGCCAGGGCTTGCAGGCGCTGCCAACTGCGGTGCCGCGTGGGTGCGGCAGCAGAAAAGGGGAGGGTGAAGGAGGTCAAGGAGGTGGTTCCCGGATCAAAAGCCAAGTTTGGCGATCAGGCCTGTGCCGTGCCCAAGGGCGCTGCCGCTGCCACGGCGCAGGCTTGGCGCGCCAGCGTGGTGATACGGGCCCAGTCGCCCAAGTCTAGCGCTGCCGCTGGGGTGATCCAGGAGCCGCCCACCAGCGCCACGTTGGGCAGGGACAGAAAGGCCCCGAGTTGCTCCAAGCCGATACCGCCGGTGGGGCAAAAGCGCAGCTCGGGCAAGGGGCCGGCCCATGCCTTGAGCAGCTCCACGCCGCCCAGCGGGACGGCTGGGAAGCACTTGAGCAGCCCAAAACCGGCCTCGTGCGCCAGCATGGCCTCGCTGGCGCTGGCCACGCCGGGAATGAAAGGCAGCCGCATGGCCGCTGCCGCCGCCAGCAGGGTCGGGGTGCAACCCGGCGCAAGGGCAAAGCGGGCACCGGCGTCGCGCACCGCCGCCAGATCGGCCGGGCGCAACACGGTGCCTGCCCCCACCACCAGCTCGGGCACCTGGCGCGCCAGCGTTTCGATGGCGGCCAGCGCCGCCGGCGTGCGCAGGGTGATCTCGATCGCATCGATCCCGCCCTCGAGCAGCGCATGGGCCAGCCGGACCGCAGAGTCGGCGCGGGCCAAGGCCACCACGGGCAACACGCGGGTACGAAAGGGGGGCAGTTGGCTGCGCTGCGGCTCGGGCGCATGGGGCGCTGCGGATGGGGCGGTGGTCATTGGCTGGAGGTGGCTGGGTTGAGGGCAGGGGGCTGGACGGGGGTGGCAAAACGCGCTGGCGTTCAGTGGTTGCCAAACAAGGCCGAGCCACCGCACTCGGGCAAGCCGGCGTGGCGCCTAAAGAGCGCAAACAGCTCGCGCCCAAAGCCGTGCTCGTTGGCGCCCAAGTCGATGCGCTGGCCGCTGCGGGCGCTCCATTGCTCGGCTTCGACCTCGACTTGCAGCAGGCCCGCTTCGCAGTCGAACAGCACCATGTCGCCGTCGCGCACCTTGGCGATCGGGCCATCGAGCAGCGCTTCGGGGCTGAGGTGGATGGCTGCGGGCACCTTGCCCGAAGCGCCCGACATGCGGCCGTCGGTGACCAGCGCCACCTTGAAGCCCCGGTCCAGCAGGCTGCCCAGCACCGGGGTGAGCTTGTGCAGCTCGGGCATGCCATTGGCCTGCGGGCCCTGAAAGCGCAGCACGGCCACAAAGTCGCGCTCCAACTGCCCGGCCTTGAACAAATCGAGCAGCGCCTGTTGGCTGTCGAGCACCAGCGCCGGGGCGCGCACGCGCCGGTGTTCGGGCGCCACCGCCGAGTACTTGACCACCGAGCGGCCCAAGTTGCCCTGCAACAGCTTGATCCCGCCGTCGGGACTGAAGGGTCGGCTGACCGGGCGCAGCACCTGCTCGTCGGCCGATTGCTGCGCCGGCGCCCGCCACGCCAGTTGGCCGGCGTCGATCCAGGGCTCTTGGGTGCAGCGGTGCAGGCCCGGCCCCATGACGGTTTGCACGTCCTCGTGCAGCAGCCCGGCGCCGAGCAGTTGGTCGATCAAAAAACCCATGCCGCCCGCGGCGTGAAAGTGGTTCACGTCGGCCTTGCCGTTGGGGTAGATGCGCGTCAGCAGCGGAATGGCGCTTGAGAGGTCGGCAAAATCGTCCCAGTTGATGAGGATGCCGGCGGCCCGTGCCATGGCCACCAAGTGGATTGTGTGGTTGGTCGAGCCACCGGTGGCCAGCAGCCCGATGATGCCGTTGACCACCGTTTTTTCGCTCACGATGTCGGCCAGCGTCTGCGGCGCTTCGGCGCGCGCCAGCTCCAGTACGCGCTGCACGGCATGGCGGTTTAGGGCTTGGCGCAGTTCGGTGCCCGGATGCACGAACGAGGAGCCGGGCAATTGCAGGCCCATGACCTCGAGCAGCATCTGGTTGGAGTTGGCGGTGCCGTAGAAGGTGCAGGTGCCGGGGCCGTGGTAGGCAGCTTCTTCGGCTGCCAGCAAGGTGGCCCGGTCCACCAGACCTTGGGCGTGCTGCTGGCGCACCTTGGCTTTTTCGTCGTTGGCCAGGCCCGAACTCATGGGGCCAGCGGGCACGAACAGCATCGGCAAATGCCCAAACTGCAAGGCCCCGATCAACAGGCCGGGCACGATCTTGTCGCAAATGCCCAGCAACAAGGCGCCGTCATAGACGCTGTGCGTCAGGCCCACGGCGGTGCCCAGCGCGATCACGTCGCGCGAAAAGAGCGACAACTCCATGCCTTCGCAGCCTTGGGTGACGCCGTCGCACATGGCGGGCACGCCACCCGCAACCTGCGCCGTGGCGCCCAGCTCGCGCGCCCACGCCCGCAACTGGGCTGGGTAGTTTTCGTAGGGCTGGTGCGCCGACAGCATGTCGTTGTAGGCGGTGATGATGCCCACGTTGGGCTGGCGCTCTTGGTGCAGCACCAGTTTGTCGGATGCGGGCATGGCGGCAAAGGCGTGCGCGACGTTGGCGCAACCCATGCCGGCGCGGTAGCGCTGCGGGCGTTTTGAGGCCGCCGTGGTTTGTAAATAGGTGGCGCGGGTGGCGCGGCTGCGTTCGATGATGCGCTGCGTGACGCGCACCAGCGTGTCGTGCAAGGGTGGGGTGGGTTTCATGATCAGGGGGCTATCCAAATATCGATCGGGCCAGCGGCCCGCTCCAACACAAACGAGACCGGCCAAGCGGGCGAAGGGGCTTCTAGGGCGCGCTGGTACACCGCCAGCTTGGCCGCGCCGGCCAAGGCCAAGTGGCGCTGGCGTGCGGCCAGCACCCAGGCGCGCGTGAGGGTCAGGCGCGGATGCGCTGCCGTGCGCGGCTGTGTGCACACCACCGGCTGCGTGCCGTGCAGCGCCTCGGGCAAGCCGGGGCTGTCGGGGAACCACGAGGCGGTGTGGCCGTCGTCGCCCATGCCCAGCAGCAGCACGTCGAGCACGTCCCCCAGCGCCCGCAGGCGCTGGCTGGCGCGTTCTGCCAAGGCGGGGCCGGCCCGGAGCGCAGTTGCCACAGGGTCTGCATCGTCCGCAGGCTGTTCGGTCAAGGCCACGGGCCAGGGCGGGTCGAGCCAAGCCGTGAAGCGCGCCTGCGCCGCCGCGCCTTGCAGCAAGTGCGTGCGCACCAAAAGGGCGTTGCTGTCGGGGTGCTGTTCGGGCACGCAGCGCTCATCGACCAGCGTGAGTTGCACCCGCGCCCAATCCACGTCTTGCAGGCGCAATTGCTCGAACAAGGCAATGGGCGAACGCCCTCCCGAAACCGCCAGCGTGGCTTGGCCGCGCTGCGCGATGGCCGCCTGCAACTGCCCGGCTATGCACTGCGCCTGCGCCAAGGCCATGGAAGCCGGGCAGGCGCAGTGGTGTTCGCGCACACCCGGTGGGCGCGCAACGGCCGGATCCGGCGCGGCAAGGGGAGGGGGGTTGGCGGCGCTCATGATTCCTCGAACCAGCTACAGCCCTCGCGGGCCATCAGGGCCGAGGACGCGGCCGGGCCCCAAGTGCCGGCGGTGTAGGGGCGCGGCTTTTCGCCCAGCGCCTGCCAGCCCTGCAAGATCGGGTCAACCCACTTCCAGGCGGCTTCGAGTTCATCGCGCCGCATGAAGTGGGTCAACCGCCCCTTGATCACGTCCACCAGCAGCCGCTCGTAGGCGTCGGCGCGCCGGCCCGCCAAGGCGGATTCGAGGTCGAGGTCGAGGAACACCGGTTTCATGTTCAGGCCCGAACCGGGGATTTTGGCCATCATCTGCAACTGGATTGACTCCTCGGGCTGCAAGGTGATGATGAGCCGATTCGGGTGTTCGTTGGGCGGCTGGGCGCCGAAGATGGAAAAGGGCGGTTGCGCAAAATCGATCACGATCTGCGAGCGCCGCGTTTGCAGCCGCTTGCCGGTGCGCAAAAAAAACGGCACCCCGGCCCAGCGCGCGTTGTTGATGTGGGTGCGCAGCGCCACAAAGGTTTCGGTTTGGCTGCCGGGCGGGACGTTGGCCTCATCGAGGTAGCCGCACACCGATTCGCCCTGTGCCGCCCCGGCAATGTACTGGCCGCGCACGGTGTGCTGGCGCAGGGCGGCGGCATCGAGCCGTTGCAGGCTGCGCAAGACCTTGAGTTTTTCGTCGCGCACGTCGTCGGGGTCGAGCGATATGGGGGGCTCCATGGCGACGATGCACAGCAGTTGCAACAGGTGGTTTTGCACCATGTCGCGCAAGGCCCCGGTCTGGTCGTAAAAGCCGGCCCGACTGCCCACGCCCACCGATTCGGCCACCGTGATTTGCACGCTGCGGATGCTGGGCGCGCGCCACAGCGGTTCGAAAATGGCGTTGCCAAAGCGCAGCACCATCAGGTTTTGCACCGTTTCCTTGCCCAAATAGTGGTCGATGCGGTAGATTTGCTGCTCGCCAAAGTGGCGCGCCACCGCTTCGTTGATCACCTTGGCCGAGGGCAGGTCGTGGCCGAGCGGTTTTTCCAGCACCACCCGCGCCTGCGCATCCACCAGTCCGGCGCTGTCCAAGTGCTGGCAAATTTGGGTAAACAGGGTCGGGGCGGTGGCAAGGTAGAACACGCGTTGTGCCTGCGGCGTCAGGCAGGCGGCCAGCCGCGCGTAGTCGGCGGCTTGGGTGGCATCGAGCGATACGTATTCGAGCCGTTGCAAAAACGCTTGCCACACTTCGGGCTGCATTTCATTGGCGTCGATGTGCTTGATGCTGCCCCCTTGCACAAATTCCACGTACTGAGCCGTGCTCCACGCCTGGCGGCCCAGCGCGATGATGCGGGTGGCCGTTGGCAGCCGCTGGTGTGCATGCGCCATGTACAGCGCCGGCAGCAGCTTGCGCCATGAGAGGTCGCCGGCCCCGCCAAATATGAGCAGATCGAGCGCTCGTTCGGTTGCTGCGGTCATGGAGGCATTCCGGTTTTGGGTTGGGGATGAGGTTGGATCGCAGGATTGTAACTAAATTACAAAAATGCGGGTTATTGACACAGTTGGCTGTAATTTAAATCCGGGTAAGGCAAAAAAACCAGCGCTCGGCGTTATTAAGCCGTGCTGAGCGCTTGCGGTGGCATTGCCGGCAAGCTGATGCGCACCTCCAGCCCGCCTTCGGGTGGGTGCCGCAACGCCACCTCACCGCCGTGGCGGCGCACGATGTCGCGCACGATGGCCAGCCCCAAGCCGCAGCCATTGCCTTGCTGGGTGCCCCTAAAAAAACGCTCGAAGGCGCGCTCGCGCAGTTCGGGCGCGATGCCGGGCCCGTTGTCGCGCACCCAGATTTGCAGTGGGTCAGAGGCCGAGTCGAGCCCGACCGTGATTTCGGCCCCCGTGCCCGCGTACAAAATGGCGTTGTCGATCAGGTTGGATATGGCCTCACGCAGCAGCGTGGGTTCGGCCCATACCCAAGCGGCGGGGCCGTCGCGGTGTTCCCAGCCGAGGTCGATTTGGGCGCGCAAGGCTTTGGGCACCCAATCGGCCACCACGGTTTGCAGCAGCGCCTGCAAGTCGGTGCGCTGCATTTGGGGCAGCGGGGCGCCGGGTTCGGAGCGCGCCAAGCTCAACAGCTGGTTCACGAGGTGGGCGCTGCGGGCGGCGCTCTCGTGCACCTTGGCCAGGCGCTGGCGCAATTCGGCGCGCTCGCTGGTTTCGAGTTGTTGCAACGCCAGTTCGGTCTGCGCCTTCAGGCCCGCCAAGGGCGTTCGCAACTGGTGTGCGGCGTCTCCGATGAAGCGCCGCTGCTGCTCCAGATGCTGGCGCGCATCGGCCAGCAGGGTGTTGAGCGCCTGCGCCAGCGCGTGCAGCTCCAGCGGCGCGCCGTCGAGCTCGATGGGATCGAGTTTGCTGGCGGCTCGGCCCTCAACTTGCTGCCTCAGGCGCCGGATCGGGGCCAAGCCGGCCTGAATCCCGAACCAAACGATCAGGCTCATCAAGACCATCAGGGTCGACAGGGGCAGCAGCATGTCGATCAAAATGCGCTCCACCAGTTGCTCACGCGTGGTTTTGCTGCGTGCCACCTGAATCAGCACCTGCTGCGGGGCGGCCCCGAACTCGGCATCGAGCAACTGGTACAAGGCCACCACGCGCACCTGCACCAGGGTGTCGCTGCCGGGCATGGAGGGCATCAGGCCGTCGTAGAAAAAGGGCAGATCCGGCTGCGAATTGGCCTGCACTTCGGGCGGCGGTGGCGGCAAGGTGTGGTTGCCCAAGATGAAGCTGCCCGGGGGCGAGCTCACTACATAAAACTGGCGGTCTTGCGGGTCGGCTTCGAGTATGGCCTGCGCGGCCCGCGGAAAATCGATCAGCAAGCCATCGCCCAGCGGTTTGAGCTGACGCGCCAAGGCCCGGCTGGATTGCGCCAGCCCCATGTCGAGCGCCTGATCGACGTAGCTGGCGGCCAGCCGATAGGCCGCAGCTCCACCCGCAGCCCAGAGCACGATTTGCGGCAGCAGCAGCCACAGCAGCAACTGGCGCGACAAGCGCAAACGGTGCCCCTTGAGGGGCGGCTTTGCAGCGGCTGGGGCAGTGGATGAAGCGGGGGCGCTCAAGGGGTTTCGGCCTCCATCAGATAGCCCAATCCGCGCACGGTGCGTATCAGCACGCCCGCGCCTTCGAGCTTGCGCCGCAAGCGGTGGATATAAACCTCGATCGTGTTGCCGGGCCCGCTTTCGGCACCTTCGCCCGACCAGGTGGCGGCAATCTGGTCTTTGGTGACCACCTTGCCGCGTTGCTCGATCAGCAGATTGAGCAACGACCATTCGCGCCCGCTGAGTTCGAGCGCCGCGCCGTTGAGGGTGGCGCGCCGGCGCTCGGGTTCCAGCACCAGCCCTTGCCATTGCAGCGCCGTTTGCTGGGGCAGGCTGCGCCGCAGCAAGGCTTGCAAGCGGGCCTGCAATTCGGGCCAGTCAAAAGGTTTGGTCACGTAGTCGTCGGCCCCGGCTTCAAAGCCGGCCACCCGATCATCCAGCGCATCGCGTGCCGACAGCAGCAGCACCGGCAGACCCGGATTGTTGCGCCGCAAGCGCTGCAACACGGTCAGGCCATCGACCATGGGCAGGCCAAGGTCGAGCACCGCAATGTCGAACGGCTGGTGTTCGAGCAGGTAATCGGCCACTGCCCCATTGGGCGCGTGCTGCACCGCATAGCCCGCGCGGCCGAGTTGTTGCAGCAGGGCGTCTGCTAGGAGGGGGTCGTCTTCGGCCAGCAGGAGCTTCATGGGATTGGGTGCGATGGAATCAACGGCGCATCGAGATGGGGCATGGCGGATGCGGCTGGCGTATGGGCCAGCTTGGCGCGCCCCGATGCAGGCCCTTCATTGTGCCGTGCTTGGCCCCAGCCCGGCGCACCCAGAGCGGGCCTGGGCTTCAGGGTTTAACCTAGTATTAATAAATTAATTGTTTGTTAAGATTTCGCCGCTGCCCGGTAACGGGTTCAGCCACCCTCGGGCAGGCAGCGCTCTTCAAAACCCCCAAGCTTCAGGAGACGATCCGATCATGCGCAAACTCATAGACATCAAGAAAACGCTGGTGGCCGCAGCCACCGTGCTGCTGACCGCCACCGCATTTGCCCAGACCACGGGCGGTGAGGTGGAGGTGCTGCACTGGTGGACCAGCGGCGGCGAGGCGCGCGCGGCGGCTGCGCTCAAGCAGCAGTTGCAGCAGCAGGGCCACACCTGGCGCGATTTTGCCGTGGCCGGTGGCGGCGGCGACAACGCGATGACGGTGCTCAAATCGCGCGTGATGGCGGGCAACCCGCCCTCGGCGGCGCAGATCAAAGGGCCGTCGCTGCAAGAGTGGGGCGAGCTTGGGGTGCTGACCAACCTGAACGATGTGGCCCGCGCCGGCAACTGGGACAACCTGGTGCCGCGCGTGATTGGCGACATCATGAAACACAACGGCAACTGGATTGCGGTGCCGGTCAACGTGCACCGGGTCAACTGGCTCTGGACCAACCCCGAGGTGTTCCGCCGCGCCGGTGCCCGCGTACCCACCAACTGGGATGAGTTTTTTGTCGCCGCCGAGGCGCTGCGCCGTGCCGGCGTGATTCCGCTGGCACATGGCGGGCAAAACTGGCAGGATTTCACCTTGTTTGAATCGGTCGCGCTGGGCGTGGGCGGCACCGATTTTTACCGCAGTGCCCTGGTGCAACTGGACCAAACCGCGCTGCGCAGCGCAACCATGACGCGCGTGCTCGAGACCTTCCGCCGCGTCAAGGCGCACACTGACCGCAACGCCCCCGGCCGCGACTGGAACCTGGCCACGGCGATGGTGATACGGGGCGAAGCCGGCATGCAACTGATGGGCGACTGGGCCAAGGGCGAGTTCATCGCCGCAGGTCGGGTGCCGGGGCGTGATTTTGGCTGCGTGGCAGCGCCCGGCACCGCCAATGCCTTCACCTTCAACGTCGACTCCTTTGCCATGTTCCGCCTGCGCAACGAGGCCAACACCCGGGCCCAGCGCGATTTGGCCAACGCCATTTTGTCGCCGGAGTTCCAGGAAGTGTTCAACCTCAACAAGGGTTCGATCCCGGTGCGGCTGAACATGAACCTGGAGCGCTTTGATGAATGCGCCCGCATGAGCTCGCGCGATTTCGTTGAAACCTCGCGCCGCGGCACGCTGGTGCCCTCGATCGCGCACGGCATGGCGGTGCGTTCGGCGGCATCGGGCGCCATGCAAGATGTGGTGAGCCAATTCTGGAACGACGACCGGGTGACGGTGCAAAACGCCCAAGAGCGGCTTGCCCGGGCGGCGCAAACGCGCTGAACGACGGAAGCCTTGTGGCTGATTTGGCTTCAATATTGCAGTCTTGAAAGCGCAGGCGCGCACCCCGAACCGGGTGCCGCCTGCCTGCCTGATTACCAGGCTGTCCAGTGGAGTGGCACATGTTTCGTTCCCCCCAAAGCAAGGCAACGGTCTGGTTGCCCAAGCTGGTGGTCGCCCCCAGTTTTTTGCTCTCGTTGCTGTTTATTTACGGCCTGATGGCGTGGAACGGCTATTTGTCGTTCACCGCTTCGCGCATCCTGCCCAACTACGAGTTCATCGGGCTGGCCAATTACGAGGCCCTGTGGGTGAACGAGCGCTTCCATGTGGCCATGCGCAATCTGGCCGTTTTTGGCGTGCTTTTCATTGGCGGTTCGATGGCGCTGGGGGTGCTGCTGGCAATCTTGCTGGATCAAAAAATCCGCGCCGAGGGTGTGCTGCGCACGATCTACCTGTACCCGATGGCGATTTCTTTCATCGTCACCGGCACGGCCTGGAAATGGATGCTCAATCCGGGCATGGGGTTGGAGCATTTGATGCACCAGTGGGGCTTCGAGAACTTCAGCTTTGGTTGGTTGGTCGATCCCCAAATGGCGATTTACTGCGTCGTAATTGCCGGCATATGGCAGTGCGCTGGCTTCGTCATGGCCCTGTTTCTGGCCGCCTTGCGTGGTATCGATGAGTCCATCATCAAAGCGGCGCAGGTCGATGGCGCCAGCTTGCCGCGCATTTACTGGAGCATCATCCTGCCCAGCCTAGGCCCGGTGTTTTTTAGCACTTTTATCGTGGTCAGCCATTTGGCCATCAAGAGCTTCGACCTCGTGATGGCGCTTACCGCCGGCGGCCCCGGCTTTGCCACCGACCTGCCGGCGACTTTCATGTATGCCCACGCCTTTACGCGCGGTCAGATCGGGCTTGGCGCAGCCAGCGCCATGGTCATGTTGGCGGTGGTGGCCGCCATCGTGGTGCCCTACCTCTATTCCGAACTGAGGAGCAAGCGATGACGATTCGCCTCTCGATCCACCGCATCGTGCTGTGGACTTTGCTGCTGGTGTTTGCGCTGTGGTTTTTGGCGCCTTTGTATGTGATGCTGGTGACCTCGCTCAAAGACGCCGAGCAGTTGCGTGCCGGCAATTTGCTCAGCCTACCGACCGACCCGACCCTGTACGCCTGGTTCAAGGCCTGGGGTTCGGCCTGCACCGGGGTGCAGTGCGAGGGTTTGCAGCCCTTTTTCTGGAACTCGGTGCTGATGGTGGTGCCAGCGGTGCTGATTTCCACCTTCATAGGTGCCCTCAATGGCTATGTGCTGAGCAAATGGCGCTTTCGGGGCAGCGAGTTGCTGTTTGCTTTCATGCTGTTTGGCGTGTTCATGCCGATGCAAGTGGTGCTGCTGCCCATGAGCCAGGTGCTGGGCTGGCTGGGCCTGGCGAGTTCGATCTGGGGCCTGATTCTGGTGCACGTGCTGGCCGGCATTCCCACCACCACCCTGTTTTTCCGCAACTACTATGTGGGCTTGCCGGATGAGCTGATCAAGGCGGCGCAGCTTGATGGGGCCACCTTTTGGCAGATTTTCTGGCTTATTGTGGTGCCGCTCTCGACCCCGATCATCGTGGTGACGCTGATTTGGCAATTCACCAACATCTGGAATGATTTTTTGTATGGCGTGGTGTTTTCCGATTCCGGCAGCATGCCGGTCACGGTGGGCCTCAACAACCTAGCCAACACTTCGGGCGTGGTCAAGGAGTACAACGTGGAAATGGCGGCGGCGCTGATTGCCGCGCTGCCGACATTGATCATTTACATTGTGGCGGGCAAGTTCTTTTTGCGCGGTTTGACCGCCGGTGCGGTGAAAGGTTGATTCATGGGTGCGTTGAGCATTAAGCAAATTCACAAATCCTTCAATGCCACCACGCAGGTGCTAAAGGGCATCGATCTGGAGATCGAGAAGGGTGAGTTCCTGATTCTGGTCGGGCCCTCGGGCTGTGGCAAATCCACCTTGCTTAGCATGATTGCCGGCCTTGATGCCCCCACCTCTGGCCGCATCTATATCGGTGAACGCGATGTCACCGATCTGCCCAGCAAAGATCGTGACATTGCCATGGTGTTTCAGAGCTACGCCCTGTACCCCAACATGACGGTGGCCCGAAACATTGCCTTTGGGCTGGAAATTCGCAAAATCCCCAAGGCCGAGCGCGAGGCGGCGGTGCAGCGGGTGGCGCAAATGCTGCAAATCGGGCATTTGCTGGACCGCAAGCCGGGCCAGCTCTCGGGCGGGCAACGCCAGCGCGTGGCCATGGGGCGTGCCTTGGCGCGCGACCCGGTGTTGTTTCTCTTTGACGAACCGCTGTCCAACCTCGACGCCAAATTGCGCGTCGAGATGCGCGCCGAGATCAAGCAATTGCACCAGCGCACCCGCACCACCACGGTGTACGTGACGCACGATCAGGTGGAGGCCATGACGCTGGGCGACCGCATCGCCGTCATGAAAGACGGCTTGGTGCAGCAGTTTGGCACACCGGCGCAAATTTATCGCCAGCCCGCCAACCGCTTCGTGGCCGAATTCATTGGTTCACCGGCCATGAACATGGTCGATGCCGCTTTCGTGGGCGATCAACTGACTGTTCGTGGCGTGACGCTCGATCTCGATGCACAACAGGCCCAGGCCGTGCGCCGTCACCCCAACAGCGAACTGGTGTTTGGGCTGCGCCCAGAAAACCTCAGCTTTGCCGAGTCCGGCTTGCCCGGCACCCTGACCATGATCGAGCCCACCGGGCCAGAGTCTTACGCCACGGTGGACACCGCGGTGGGCTTGCTCACGGCGCGCGTACCGGGCTTGCTCAATGCCCGGGTGGGCGAGCGCGTGTGCGTGCGTTGGGATCCAAGCGAGGCGCACCTGTTCGACCGCCACAGCGGCCAACGGCTGGTGCTTTAAGGCATGTCGCATTCAGCCGCCACCGGCGTGGCTCTGGTGGGCTGGGGCTACGCCGGCGCCACCCTGCACGCCCCCCTGATTGCCGCCACCAGCGGCCTCAAACTGGTGGCGGTGGCGAGCAGCCGCCACGCGGGCCCGCCTGCATCCCTGACACCCGCGCTTGCGGCGGCGCTTGCGGGTTGTGCTTGGTTGCCCGATCTGGCGTCTGTGCTGGCGCTGCCCGAGGTGCAACTGGTGGTGCTGGCAACCCCCAACCAGACCCATTTTCCGCTGGCCCAGATGGCGCTGGCGGCCGGCAAGCATGTGCTGATCGACAAGCCCTTTGCGCTCACCTTGGCGCAGGCCGATGCCCTGATCGCGCAAGCGCAGGCCACGCAGCGCCTGCTGACGGTGTTTCACAACCGGCGTTGGGACAGCGATTTCATCGAGTTGCAGCAGGTGCTGGCCGAGGGCTGCCTGGGGCGGGTGACGCATGTGGAATCGCACCTAGACCGCTTTCGGCCGCAGGTGCGCGAGCGCTGGCGCGAATCCGCCCAGCCTGGGGCCGGCTTGTGGTTTGACTTGGGGCCGCACTTGCTCGATCAGGCCTTGCAGTTGTTTGGCGAGCCCGAATCGATCCAACTCCACACCCAGCGCCAGCGCGACGGCGCCTTGTGCGACGACTGGTTTCACGCCCTGCTGCGCTATCCGCGGCATTGCATGGTCTTGCATGCCAGTGTGTTGGCCGCGCAGCCCGCACCTCGCTGGACCGTGCACGGCACCCATGGCAGCTACCTGCGCCAGCAAGGCGATGGGCAAGAAGAGGCCCTTAAGGCGGGTCGCATGCCGGCGCTGGATGCGCGCTGGGGGCAGGGCGATGCACCGGGGGCGCTTACGCTGGCGCAGCCCGATGGCGCCCTGGCTGCGGCGGCGCCGCTTTCCGAAGGCGCGGGCGACTGGCGCCATTTTTACGCCGGTGTGTGCGCGGCGCTGGCAGGTCGCGTGGCGGCGCCCCCGGTGACGGCGCAGCAGGCCCGCTGCGTGATGGACTGGCTCGAACGCGGTTGGGGCAGCCAGTCGTCAGCCCATGCCGGGCAAGCGGGTTCCTGATGCCGGGTCTGGCGCCATCTGTGCAAGACTCCCGATGAATTTGACTGGAAGCACCCGATGTCACACGACCCCCACGCCCCGCGGCTGCTGGCCGACATAGGCGGCACCAATGCCCGCTTTGCTTGGCAGGCCGGTTCGGGTGCCACGCCCGAGGCGCTGCAAACGCTGCCCTGTGCCGACTACGCCACGCTGGAACTGGCCATGCAGGCTTATCTGGAGCGGGTGCAGCGGCCACGCCCCTTGTTGGCGGCTTTGGCGATTGCCAACCCGGTACACGGCGACCGGGTGCGCATGACCAATCACCACTGGTCGTTTTCGATTGCCGAGTTGCGCCAGCGCATGGGCTTGCAGCGGCTCGAGGTGCTGAACGACTTTGCCGCGCTGGCCTTGGCCTTGCCCGACCTGTTGCCGAGCGAGAAGCGCTTGCTGGCGGGTTGCAACCCTGCCCCGGACGCCGATGTTCAGGACGGCCCAAACAGAGCAAACGGCCCGCTGGCCCTGATCGGCGCCGGCACCGGCTTGGGCGTATCGGGCCTGCTGCCCTTGCCCAACGGCGGCTGGCTGCCGATTGCGGGGGAAGGCGGGCACGTGACGCTAGCGGCCAGCAACGCCCGCGAACAACAGGTGCTCGAGGCCTTGCAGCAGCGCCACGGCCACGTGTCGGCCGAGCGGGCCATCAGCGGCGCAGGCTTGGTCGATTTGTACCAGGCCCTGTGCCGGGCCGAGGCCAGCCAGCCGCACGACTGGGGGGCGGCGGAAATCAGCGTTGCAGCCCTGCAAGGCCACACCCAGGCGCGCGCCGCGCTTGAGCTGTTCTGCGCCTTCCTTGGAACGGTGGCGGGCAATCTGGCGCTGACCTTGGGCGCGCGCGGTGGTCTCTACATCGGTGGGGGCATCGTGCCCAAACTCGGGGCGTTTTTTGATCAGTCCGCATTCCGCGAGCGCTTCGTCGCCAAGGGGCGCTTTCGGGCTTATCTGGAATCGATACCGGTGTGGGTGATCGTGGCCGAGCAGTCGCCGGCCCTTCGCGGCGCAGCCCGGGTGCTGGAGCGGCTTTGATGCACAGGGGGCTCAGTGGTAGCGCTTGGCGTGCAACTGCGCCTTGATGTCCATCAGCATCGGCTGCAAGCGCGCACTGCCAATGCGCAGCGCCAGGCTGGTGGCCAGAATGTCGATGATCAGCAAGTGAATCAGGCGCGACGTCATGGGGATGTCTTGCTCGAAGCGCTCGCTGTGGTCGGCCGCCAGATGGATGTCGGTGTGCTCTGCCAAGGGGCTGGCACTGGCCGTGATCGAGACCGTGGTGGCACCGCGCTGGCGTGCGATTTGTGCGGCATCGAGCAAGTCGCGCGTGCGGCCGGAGTTTGAAATGATCAGCGCCACATCGGTCGGGCCGAGTAGGGCTGCGCTCATGACCTGCAAATGCCCGTCGCAGTGCGACAGCGTGTGAATGCCGAGCCGAAACAGCTTGTGTTGCGCATCTTGGGCCACAATGCCCGAGTTGCCCACGCCGTAGCAGTCGATCCGGCGCCCGTTCTGGTGCGCCCGGTGCATGGCCTGCACCGCTTGCTCCAGCGCCGCACCGGCCAGGGTTTTGCGGTAGGCCAACAGGGCCGCCATGGTGTTGTCGATCACCTTGAGCGCGAGCTCGGGCACCGCGTCGCGTTCATCCACGCTGCGGTGGATGTAGGGCACGCCATCGTTCAAAGTGCCCGCCAGCTTGAGCTTGAAGTCGATCAAGCCCTTGTAGCCCAGGCTGCGGCAAAAGCGCACCACCGTCGGTTTGCTCACTTGCGCCAGTTCGGCCAGCGCGCCCACGGGCAGGAGCGAGAAGCGCTGCGGATCTTGCAGCACCAATTCCGCCACCCGGCGCTCGGCCGCCGAGAGCGAGGGCAGGCTGGCTTGGATGCGGTCGAGCATCTCAGTGGCGCCCGGCCGTCCGAAGCCACTGAGGCGCCCCCTCGGGGGGCAGCGAACGCAGTGAGCGTGGGGGCGTGTTCATACTCAGTGGCGCCCGGCCGTCCGAAGCCACTGAGGCGCCCCCTCGGGGGGCAGCGAACGCAGTGAGCGTGGGGGCATGTTCATCTTTGACTAGCGCCCCTGCTGCGCCGCAATCAGTTGCTCCAGCCGCAGCGAGTCGGCGCAGAAGGCGCGGATGCCTTCGGCCAGTTTTTCGGTTGCCAGCGCGTCCTCGTTCAAGGCCAAGCGAAAGCTGGCCTGGTCGTGCTGCACGGCTTGCAGATCGAGGGCCAGCGCGGCGGCCGGGTCGAGCGCGCGCGGCAGCGGCTCGGTGCTGGCCGCCAATTGCGCCAGCAGTTCAGGGCTGATGGTGAGTAGGTCGCAGCCAGCCAGCGCCACGATCTGGCCGGTGTTGCGAAAGCTCGCCCCCATGATCTCGGTGGCAATGCCAAAGCGCTTGTAGTACTCGAAAATGCGCCGCACCGACTGCACCCCGGGGTCGTGGGCGCCGGCGCGGGCGGCCTCATCCCACTGGCTGCCGGCCTGTTTTTTGTGCCAGTCGTAAATGCGGCCCACAAAGGGGGAGATAAGCTGCACCCGGGCCTGGGCGCAGGCCAGTGCCTGGCAAAAAGCGAACAGCAGCGTCAGGTTGGTGCGAATGCCGCGCCGCTCCAGGTGCGCCGCCGCTGCTATGCCCTCCCAGGTGGCGGCGATCTTGATCAGCACCCGGTCGATGTGTATGCCTTCGGCCTGGTAGAGCTCGATCAGGCGCTCGGCGCGGGTGATGGTGGCGGCGGCGTCGAAGCTCAGGCGGGCATCGACTTCGGTCGAAACCCGGCCCGGAATCAGGGCCAGAATTTCGCAGCCAAAGCGCACCAGCAGCCGGTCCACGATTTCGTCGGTGTCGCGCGCGCCAAAGCGCGCCACGGTCTGCGCCAGCAGCGGGGCGTAGTCGGGTTTTTGCACCGATTTGAGGATCAGCGAGGGGTTGGTGGTTGCATCCTGCGGCTGGAACTGCGCCAGTTGCAAAAAATCGCCGGTGTCGGCCACCACGGTGCTGTGCTGCTTGAGGGCCTCGAGTTGGTTCATGGTGGGGATGGTGCTTAAGTGGCTGGCTGGTTAGATGAGGGGCAGGCTCAGGCGGTGGATCACCTCGGCGGTGTCCGGGCGCACGCCGCGCCACCAGGCAAAGGCTTCGGCGGCTTGCTCGACCAGCATGCCCACGCCGTCGGCAAGCTGGTGCACCCCGGCTTGCTGGGCCTGGCGCAAAAAGGGCGTCAGGCCCTTGCCATAGACCATGTCGTAGGCCAGGCCATCGGGCTTGAAGGCGCGTGCGGGCAGGGGCAGCCCTTCGGCGCTCAGGCTGGCCGAGGTGGCGTTGAGCACCAAGTCGAAGCGCTGCGATCCGATCTCGTCGTAGCCGCAGGCGGCCAATGTGTTGGCACTGGCCCCTTGGGCGATGAACTCTGCCACCAGCGCTTGGGCTTTGGCCGCGTTGCGGTTGACGACCAGCAGCAGCCCCGCTTGGGTGCGCAGCAGCGGCAGGATGGCGCCCCGGCTGGCCCCGCCGGCCCCGAGCAGCAGCACCGTGCGCCCGGCCAAACGCTGGCCCAAGTTGTGGCTGAGGTCGCGCACCAGGCCGCTGCCGTCGAAGTTTTCGGCTAGGCAGCGATCGCCCTCGAACTTGAGCGCGTTGGCGGCCCCGGCGCAGCGTGCGCTCTCGGCCAGGTGGGTGGCGTAGGCGCAGGCCTCGGGCTTGAAGGGCAGCGTCACGTTCACGCCGCGCCCGCCCTCGGAGCGAAAGCGCTCCACGGTGGCGGCAAACTGGCCCGCCTCCAAGGGGGCTTCGATCGCCTCGTAGCTCAAGCGCTGGCCGGTGGCGGCGGCAAAGGCGCTGTGGATGACGGGCGATTTGCTGTGGCCTATGGGGTGGCCAATGACGGCGTAGCGGTCCATGCGGGGCGGGTAAAAAGGGTGGATTCGGCGTTCAGGCAAACGCCGCATTGTCGCCGATGCGCTGGGCCGCGCTCTGGCCGCGCTCAGCCAAAGTAGCGGGTTGGCGCTACATTGAGCCTCAGAAGCCGTGGTCTGACACCCTTCCCCCTCTTTCCCATGACCCCTTTCATCCGTTGCCATATACAATTGCCATATATTCGTGACTAGGAGATGGGCATGTCTATCGGCACTGTGTTTGTCAATAACCGCACCCAAGCTGTGCGCCTCCCATTGGACGTTCGCCTGCCCGAGGGTGTCCACAAGGTAGCAATCCGGGCCAAGGGCAATGAGCGCATCATCGCGCCCTTGGGGCAAACGTGGGACAGCTTCTTCTTGGGTGGCCCGCCCCAAGTCAGTGACGACTTCTTGCCTGAGCGTGCCACGCAACACCAGTCGGAGCGGGAAGTGCTCTGATGCTGCGCTACCTGCTTGACACCAACATCGTCATCCACGTCTTGAAGCGACGCCCGGTCGAGGTTCTGTCGACCTTCAACGCCCATGCCAGTCGCATGGCCATTTCTTCCATTACCCTAGCCGAACTTTTGCACGGCGCCGAAAAAAGCAGCCGCGTGAGCGAGAACTTGTCTGCCATCGATGACTTCTGCAGCCGCCTGGTCGTATTGCCTTATGGTGCCAAGGCCGCACAGCACTATGGCGCCATTCGTGCCGCCTTGGAAAAACTCGGTCAACCCATCGGGGTGAATGACCTGCACATTGCCGGCCACGCGCGCAGTGAAGGGATGGTTCTGGTGAGCAACAACGTTTCGGAATTTGCGCGCGTTCCTGCGCTCGAGGTAGAGAATTGGGTCCGCGCCCCAGAGTAAGTTCACGGGCACAAAATTGGCGGAAATTGGGGTCGGACTACGGATCCATCCCTTAGGTTGGCGTGTGATTTGCTGTGGCCTATGGGGGTGGCAAATGCTGCATTGGCGCCGATGCGCTGGGTTTGAATCGCAGCGTCAAAGCCCAAACAGCCGGTTTGCGCTACATTGATCCCCTATGTCTGCTGTATCTGCACCCGAACCCGAGCCGGCCACTGCCGCTGCATCCCACGCCGCTCAGCGCCTCAGCCCGGCGCTGTTCATTTCGCACGGCTCGCCCATGCTGGCGCTGGAGCCTGGCCAGACCGGCCCGGCACTGGCGGCTTGGGCGCGCAGCGAATGCGCGCAGCAGCGGCCCCGCGCCGTGCTGGTGTTGTCGCCGCACTGGATGGCCGAATGCGCCGCCGTGATGACGCACCCCCAGCCCGCCACCTGGCACGACTTTGGCGGTTTTCCCGAGCCGCTGTACCGCTTGCAGTACCCGGCCCCGGGCGCACCGGCGCTGGCGCAGCAGGTGCTGGACCTGTTGCAAGGGGCGGGCATTGCGGCGCGGGCCGATGCCGAGCGCCCCTTCGACCACGGGGCGTGGGTGCCGCTGCGTTATCTGCTGCCCGAGGCCGATGTGCCGGTGCTGCAAGTGGCCCTGCCGCACGGCTATGGGCCGGCCGAGGTCTATGCCATGGGGCAAGCGCTGGCCCCCTTGCGCCAGCAGGGTGTGTGGCTGATCGGCTCGGGCAGCATGACACACAACCTGCACGAATTTTTCACCACCCGCCCGGCGCAAGATGCCGTGCCGGCCGACTACGTGCCCGCCTTTGCGCGCTGGGTCGAGCAGCGGCTGCTGGCGCAGGAGCGCGAGGCGCTGCTGCACTACCGCGAGCGGGCCCCGCACGCCGCGCGCGCCCACCCCACCGACGAGCATTTTCTGCCGCTCTTTTTTGCCCTTGGGGCCGCCGCTTGGGGCCAGCCCGGCGGGCCAGACACCCCACCCGCGCAGCCGCACTACCTTACGCGCGAGGTGATGCACAGCCACCTAGCGATGGATGCGCTGGTTTTTCAGTGAGCCACCGCGCTGCGCTTGCTGCTGACTTGCAGGTGCAAGCCCGCGTGCCTAGTCAGGCCGGCTTGGGGTAGAGCACCATCTGGGTGCAGCGAAAAAGGGCAATGGTTTTGCCCTCGTGGCTCACGGTGGCGTCCCAGACTTGGGTGGTTTTGCCCAGGTGCACGGCTTTGGCCACGCAGTCGATGCGGCCTTGGCGTGCCGTGCCCAAGTGGTTGGATTTGAGTTCGAGCGTGGTAAAGCCAGTGGCTGTGGGCGGCAAGCTGGCGATGCAGCCGTAACCGGCGCAGGTGTCGGCCAAGGTCACCACCGTGCCGGCGTGTAAAAAGCCGTTCGGGGCCATCAGTTCCGGGCGCACGTCGAGGTGGGCGCGCAATTCGCCGCTGCCCACGTGCGTGACGACGATGCCGAGCAAGCCGGGCAAGTGCCCGTGGCTGCGCTGGTTGAAGGATTCGGGGTTGAGCATGGCTGGGTGGCTTGCGACAAGGAGGCGGGTTTCGGCTTGCTTTGGGCTTGCCGTGGCGGGTGGCCCATTATCATCGTGGCATGGTCTTGCGCGCTGTCACCGATGCGCGCGGCCTTGTGGCCGGCCCAAAGGAGCACTCTAGTTGGCAGCACAACAACCCCTCATCGCCGTCATCGGCACCGGCGGCACCATCGCCGGTTGCGCACCGCGCCCAGGCGACACCCTCAATTACCAAGCCGCCGTGCTGCCGGTGCAAGATTTGCTTGCCGCACTGGAGCCGCCTCCCGGTTTTGCCATCGAGGCGCAGCAACTGGCTCAGATCGACAGCAAGGACGTGAGCGAGGCGCACTGGCGCGCCCTGCTGCAGGCGGTGCAGCAGCAGCTCGAGCGGCCCCAGGTGCAGGGGGTGCTGGTCACCCATGGCACCGACACGCTGGAAGAGAGCGCCTTTTTGCTGCAAACGGTGCTGCAGCCGGCCAAGCCGGTGCTGCTGGTGGGGGCCATGCGCCCGAGCACGGCCTTGCTCAGCGACGGCGCGCAAAACCTGGCCGACGCCCTGTGGCTGGCCGCAGTGCCCGGTGCCTGCGGGGTGCTGGTGCCCTGCGCGGGCCGCGTCTATGCCGGGCACGAGGTGCGCAAGCTGCATCCGCATCGGCTCGATGCCTTTGGCGCAGGCGACGCCGGTGCCTTGGCGGCGCTGGAGGGTGGGCGCTTGCAGCGCTGGCGGCCGTGGCCGGGCGAGCATCGGCCGCCAAGAGAGGGGGGCGACCCATGCGCTCCAGCCAGCCCTTGCCGCCCAGCCTTGCAGCCTTCAACCCTGTTGCAGCGCCTGCTGGCTGCAGCGCCGTGGCCGAGGGTGGAGTGGATCAGCAGCCACGGCGCCCAGAGCGGGGCGGTGGTGCGGGCGCTGCTGCTGCAGCACGCGCAAGCCGGTGGCGCCGAGGCGCCGCTGCGCGGCCTGCTGGTGGCCGGCACCGGCAACGCCACAGTTCACTCTGCGCTGGCGCAGGCCCTGCGCCAAGCCGAGCAGGCCGGGGTGGTGGTGTGGCGCTGTTCGCGCATCGGCAGTTGTGTGCCGAGCGGGCCGGATGCGGCGCAGTTTTTGCTCGATGGGGTGGGTGCCGCATTGGGCGTGCCTGCCGGTGGCGCAGTTGCGGCCGCGCCAGCAGCCGAACAGCCTGCGCCCCTGTTGGCCGACTTCCCTGTGACCACGCTGGCGCCAGCGCAAGCGCGGCTGGCCTTGCAACTGCATTTGCTGTAGCGTCCAGCCGGCGCGGCGATTTAGCCCTGCAATGCCGCCAAGGCGCGGGCCGTGATTGCTTCCACCGCACCGGTGCCGCTGATTGAGCGGTAGCGCGGGGCCAAGGCCGGTTCGGCGGCCGCCCAGGCCGAGTAGTAGTCGACCAACGGGCGGGTCTGGGCGCTGTAGACCTCGAGCCGCTTGCGCACCGTGTCTTCTTGGTCGTCGGCGCGCTGCACCAGCGGCTCGCCGGTCAGGTCATCGAGGCCGGCAACCTTGGGCGGGTTGAACTTGAGGTGGTAGGTGCGCCCCGAAGCCGGGTGCGAGCGGCGCCCGCTCATGCGCTCAATGATGGCCTCGAAGGGCACATCGATTTCGAGCACGTAGTCGAGCCGCACGCCAGCGGCCTTGAGGGCGTCGGCCTGTGGCAGGGTGCGCGGAAAGCCATCGAACAAGAAACCCTGAGCGCAGTCGGGCTGCGCAATCCGGTCTTTGACCAAGCCGATGATGAGATCGTCCGAAACCAGCCCGCCGGATTCCATCACCGATTTGGCTTGCAGCCCGAGCGGGGTGCCGGCCTTGACGGCGGCGCGCAGCATGTCGCCGGTGGAAATTTGCGGGATGCCAAATTTCTGACAGATGAAGCTGGCTTGGGTGCCTTTGCCGGCACCGGGGGCGCCCAACAGGATCAGTCTCATGGATTGCCTTTGTTTTGAAGTGGTTGCGGATCAATCAGGGCTGCGCAATAGCCGCACGCAAGCCTAGCCGTACAAAGCTCAATGGATGAGGATAGCACGGCTCGGCTTGAGCCAAGCTTACAGGGGGGCTGGGCTTGCAGCGTGCCACAGCGCACGCGCCCGCTCCAGGTCGGCGGGCGTGTCCACGCCCGGCCCCGGGGCTTGCTGCGTCACATGGACCGCAATGCGCTCACCGTGCCAGAGCACGCGCAACTGCTCCAGCGCCTCGCACTGCTCCAGCGGGGCCGCCTGCAGCAAGGGGAAGCGGCGCAAAAAACCGACCCGGTAGCCGTACACGCCGATGTGGCGCAGCGGCGCTGGCTGCAGGAGGAGGGGGTCGGCCATCGGGGTGTCGGGCTGCTGCGCGCAGGCGGGATCGGTAGGCGGTGCAGCGGGCCGGTCGCGCCAGTGCGGAATCGGGGCGCGGCTGAAATACAGCGCCCGCCCTTGGGCGTCGAGCACCACTTTGACCACATTCGGGTTCAAAAACTCGGCCTCGCTGCGCAGGGGGTGCGCGGCCGTGCTCATGACGCAGTCGGGGCGCTGTTGCAGTTGCTGCGCCACGGCTTGCAGCAGTTCGGGGGCCATGAGCGGTTCGTCGCCCTGCAGGTTGACGACCAAGGCCTCATCGGGCCAGCCCAGCAGGGTGCAGGCCTCGGCCAGGCGGTCGCTGCCGCTGGCGTGGTCGGGGCGCGTCAACAGCGCGGCTATGCCGTGGAGTTGGCAGGCCTGCACGATGGCGGGGTCGTCGGCCGCCACCGTGACCGACAGCGCTTGGCTGGCCAGCGCCCGCTGCGCCACCCGCACCACCATCGGCGCACCGCCAAGGTCGGCCAAGGGCTTGCGCGGCAAGCGGGTCGAGCCCAAGCGGGCCGGAATCAGGACGTGAAAGGGGGCGGGGCTCAAGGCGCGGGAAGGGATTTGAAAGGGCGCTTCAAAGCGCGCTGCCAAGCGCGTTGACCGGGGGGTCGGGCCGCGCCGCTTCTTCGGCGCTGATGGCGCGTGCCTCGTTTTCCAGCATGATCGGAATGCCGTCGCGAATTGGGTAGGCCAGCCGGGCGCTGCGCGAAATCAGCTCTTGCTGCTCGCGCAGATAGACCAGCGGCCCCTTGGTGACGGGGCAGACCAACAGGGAGAGGAGTTTGGCGTCCATGGCCGGGATGATACCCGCTTGCTGCGCCCAAGGGTGGCAAGACCGACCCCGCAGCCTGCCCGCCCTTGGGCCGATAGAATGGCCGCATGTCCTACCTCGTTTTGGCCCGCAAGTACCGGCCGCAGAACTTTGCCCAGATGGTTGGCCAAGAGCACGTGGTGCAGGCTTTAGGCAACGCCTTGCGCAGCCAGCGGCTGCACCACGCCTACCTGTTCACCGGCACGCGCGGGGTGGGCAAGACCACGGTGTCGCGCATTTTGGCCAAGTCGCTCAACTGCACCGGGCCCGATGGGGCGGGTGGCATCACGGCCGAGCCCTGTGGCGTCTGCCCGGCCTGCCGCGAGATCGACGCTGGGCGCTTTGTCGATTACACCGAGCTCGACGCCGCCTCCAACCGCGGTGTCGATGAGGTGCAGGCGCTGCTGGAGCAGGCGGTTTATAAGCCGGTGCAGGGGCGCTTCAAGGTGTTCATGATCGACGAGGTGCACATGCTCACCGGTCATGCCTTCAATGCCATGCTCAAAACGCTGGAGGAGCCGCCCGCCTACCTCAAGTTCGTGCTCGCCACCACCGACCCGCAAAAGGTGCCCGTCACGGTGCTCAGCCGCTGCCTGCAGTTCAACCTGCGCCCCATGCCGCCGCAAACGGTGCAGCAGCACCTGGAGCAGGTGTTGCAAGCCGAGCAGATCCCTTTTGAGGCCGGGGCGCTGCGGCTGCTGGCGCGGGGTGCACGCGGCTCCATGCGCGATGCGCTCAGCCTGACCGACCAGGCCATTGCCTTCGGCGCCGGCCAAGTGTTCGAGGCCCCCGTGCGCCAGATGCTGGGCGCGGTGGAGCGCGGCCATGTGTTGCACCTGCTGGAGGCGCTGGCGGCGGGCGACGGCGCGGCCGTGGTGCAGACGGTGCAGGAGCTGCGCCTGCAAGGCTACGCCGCCGCGTCGGCGCTGGAGGAGATGGTGGGCCTGCTGCAGCGCATGGCGGTGCTGCAGGCGGTGCCGGCGCAGTTGCAACCGCACGACCCGGAAGACGCCGACTGCGCCCGCTTGGCCGGCTTGCTGCCGCCAGACCTCACGCAACTGCTCTACAGCCTGTGCCTGCACGGGCGCGCCGAACTCGGGCTGGCCCCAGACGAATACGCGGCACTCAATATGGTGCTGCTGCGGCTGCTGGCTTTTTGGCCCGAGGGGCTGGAAAAAAAAAGCCTGAAAAACGCTGAGCCGCTGCGGCCAAGGCCAGCCGTGGCGGGTAGGCCTGCAGCGGAACCGGCACTGGCGCCCACTCCGCTGCCTTTGGCGGTGGCCGAGCCGTCGCCGCCGTTTCAGGCATCCAATCCCATGCCTGCGCCCACTCGGGCTGTGAGCGAGCCGATTGTGCTCAAAGCCCCTGAGCCCGCCGAACCCAAGCCCACATCCTTAGGGCCCACCTTGGCGTCAACCCCAGCGCCCACTCCAGAGCCAATTGTCCAGCCAGAGCCGCAAGTCACCGCCGACCAAACACTACCCGATTTCTGGCACAGCGTGGTGAGCGAGCTGGTGCAGCGCGAGGCCGTGACGGCGCTCACGCGCGAGCTGGCGCTGCAGTCGGTTCTGGTGCGGCGCGATGCCGATTGTTGGACGCTGCGCCTAGCCCAGACTGCACTGGCCCAAGGCAGCGCGCGCGAACGGCTGCAAGCCGCGCTGGCGCAGGCCGGGTACGCGGTGCGGCTGGAGCTGGAAATCGCCCCCGCCCACGACACCCCGGCCCAGCGCGCCACCGCCGTCGCGCAGGCGCGCCTGCAAGCCGCACACGCGTTTTTGCAGCAAGACCCCTTCGTGCAGGCCATGAAGCGCGACTTTGGCGGCAAAATCATGCCCGGTAGCGTGCAGGCGCTTTAAGCAAGCCCGCTTTAAGCCACAATCCATTCATAAGCAAACCCAAAAGGACAACACCCATGTTCAACAAAGGACAGCTGGCCGGCCTGATGAAGCAGGCGCAAGCGATGCAGGAAAACATGAAAAAGGCCCAGGACGAACTGGCCACGCTCGAGGTCACGGGCGAATCCGGCGCCGGCTTGGTCAAGGTGGTGATGAACGGCAAGCACGCGGTGCGCCGCGTCAGCATCGACCCCAGCCTGCTGGCCGAGGACAAAGACATGCTCGAAGACCTGGTCGCCGCCGCCTTCAACGCCGCCGTGCGCCGGGTGGAAGAAAACTCGCAGGAAAAGCTGGGCAAACTCAGCGCCGGGATGCCGAGCCTGCCGGGCGGCCTCAAGCTGCCGTTTTAAGCCCACCCAGCACGGAGCAGCAGAGCATGGCGCAACCGCTGGAAGCGCTGCTGCGCGCGCTGCAAGGCCTGCCCGGGGTGGGGGCCAAAACGGCCTCGCGCATGGCGTTTCATCTGCTGCAACACGACCGCGCCGCTGCGCTGGAACTGGCGCGTGCGCTCACGCGCGGGCTGGCCGAGCTGCGCCACTGCTCGCGCTGTTACACCTTTACCGACGCCGAGTTGTGCGCCACCTGCGCCGACCCACAGCGCGACGACAGCTTGCTGTGCGTGCTCGAAACCCCGGCCGACCAAGCGGCGCTGGAGCGCACCGGGGTGTACCGGGGGCGCTACTTCGTGCTGATGGGCAAGCTGGGGCCCTTGTCCCCCGCAGGGCCACAAGACAGCGGCCTGCAGCGCCTGCTGGAGCGCCTGCACAGCCCCGAGGCCGCCGCCGTGCGCGAGCTGGTGCTGGCCACCAGCTTCACCGCCGAGGGCGAAGCCACCGCGCACCTGATTGCGCAGGCGCTCAAGGGGCGCGACATCAAAGTGACCCGGCTGGCGCGTGGCGTGCCGCTGGGTAGCGAATTGGAATACGTGGATTTGGGCACCATCGCCCATGCGCTGGCGGATCGACGCTGAGGTTTGTTCCAACCACAGCGCCGACCACTCCCGTCCTAGGGTGCCAAAAAACCCATCAAGCGGCTTTTTTGAGGCAGGTCAGGCCCGGCCAAGTGGCCGCCCAAAGCACCACGCCCACGCCCACCGGGATGCCGATCGCAAACAGCCAGTCGGCGAATTGGTCCAGATCGGCAAAGCTCGAACCGACCAAGGTGGGGAACAAAACAAAAGCCAGCACCATCCCGACCAAACCGATCAGGGCGCTGGTGGGCAAGGCTTTGCGCCATTGGGCTTTGGGGGCGCGCAGCAGCGCCAGCACCAGTGTGGCACCCCAAGCCAAGGCCAGCAGCCCGACCAGCCACAGCACGGGCAGCAGCATGACGATAACGATGTTGAGGCCGAGCCACAAGTTGTACAGCATGAGGGATATCTCCAAAAAGGGTTTAGGCGCGGCCGCGCAACACAGCGACGTAGGCGGGTTTGAGCAGGTGCACCTTCATGGTCCAGGCAAAAAAGCTGTCTTGCAGCGGGTCGATGAAGGGCAGCGAGGGCACCAGGTTGCCGTCGTGGTCGAACTCGACCAGCAGCGCCGAGCCGACGCGGGTGATGAGCGGGCAGGAGGTGTAGCCGTTGAACTGTTGGTCAGGGGCTTGGTTTTGGATGGCCCGGATTAGGTGGCCGGCCACGATCGGCGCCCCGCCCTTGACGGTGGCGGCGGTTTTGCCGCGCGGCGTGCCGTTGATGTCGCCGATGCCAAACACATTGGGGAAGCGCCGGTGCTGCAGCGTCTCGCGGTTCACTTCCAGCCAGCCACCGCCGGCAAAGGGGCCTTCTTTCCACGACAGGTCGCTGTTGCGCACCGCGTCGGGGGCACTCATGGGTGGCACCACGTGGATGAAGTCGTAATCCACGGTGCTTTTCGCGCCTTCCGGGCCGGGGCCGGTGAAGGTGGCGCGCTTGGCACCGATGTCGATGCCGGTCAGGCGCTGCTGCAGGTGGTGCTCGATGCCGCGGGCTTCAAAACGGCGCCCGATGTCTTGGTGATACACATCCACGCCGAACAAGGCCGCGCCGCCGGTGCGGTAGCTGATCTGGGCGCGCTCGCGCGTGCCCACTTCGCGCATGCGGTCGTCGAGCAAGAAGGTGACCTTGACCGGCGCCCCGGCGCATTTCATGGGGGTGTTGGGGGCCGTCATGACGGCGCGCCCGCCGGTCTTGCGAAAGGCGTCGATCAGCTTCCACGTGCTGGCGGCAGACTCTGGGCTGGCATAGACCGAGGCCAAGCCGTTTTGCCCCAAGGCCGCCTCGTCCATGCCTTCGATGGCTTTGTAGTTGAGCTGCAAGCCGGTGGCCACGACCAAAAAGTCGTAGCGGATGCGCTGCCCGCCGCGCGTGACGACGGTGTTGGCGGTGGGGTCGAATTCGGCCACGAAGTCTTTGACCCACTCGATGCCACGCGGGTGGTAGCGCCCGTTGTTGCCCAAGGCAGCGCGGTCGGCTGGCCAGATGCCGCCGGCCAACAGCGTCCAGCCGGGCTGGTAGAAGTGCTGCTCGCGGCCGTCGATGATGGTGATGCGCGCGCCCTCGAGCCCGCGCGCGAGCCGGTTGGCAATGGCAATGCCGCCAGCGCCGCTGCCAGCAATGACGATATGGGCCTGGGTGCGAACCCGCGCCTGAGCGGGCTCGGAGGCGCTGGCCAGCGCAGCGGCCAAGGGGGTGGCGGCCAACCCTGCAAGCAGGGTGCGCCGGTCGAGCGGTGAGAGTGGCATGGTTTTGTCTCCGGTTGGTTGGATACCCTGTGGTGCATTTTGTTTTGAGGCACTGTAGCACCAATCAGGTGCAAAAGATCAGCTCAATACAGAAACATGTAGGGGTATTTACCCTAGTATCGAAAACGCCGTGGAGTTCCCCGGATCGGCCTGAGATGTCGCCCAAGCTTGCGCTGAGTCAAGTGGCTGAATCACCTGTGGCGCCCAGCGTTTGTGTGCACGCTGGGCTAAGAACCACTCAGCCGTAGCGCCCAGTGATGTAATCTTCAGTTCGCTTCACCTTGGGGTTGGTGAAGATGAGGTCGGTGGCGCCAAACTCCACCAGTTCGCCCATGTGCATGAAGGCGGTGCAGTTCGACACCCGCGCCGCCTGGTGCATGTTGTGGGTCACGATCAGGATCGTCACCTTGGATTTGAGTTTGCCGATCAGGTCCTCGATCGAGTCGGTGGCAATCGGGTCCAGCGCCGAGGTGGGCTCATCGAAGAGCAGGATTTCGGGGTCGGTGGCCAGGGCGCGCGCAATGCACAGCCGCTGCTGCTGGCCGCCCGATAGGTTGAAGGCCAGTTGGTGCAGGCGGTCTTTCACTTCCTCCCACAGGGCGGCACCGCGCAGCGCTTCCTCCACCTTTTCATCGATCAGCGCGCGCTGGCGCACGCCGCGCACGCGCAGGCCGTAGGCCACGTTTTCGTAAATCGATTTGGGGAAGGGGTTGGGCTTTTGAAACACCATCGAGATGCGCATGCGCACCTCGATCGGGTCGATGTCGGCGCCCAGAATGTTGATGCCACCCGGGTTGATCACAATCTCACCCTCGTAGCGGTTGCCGGGGTAGAGGTCGTGCATGCGGTTGAAGCAGCGCAAAAAGGTGCTCTTGCCGCAGCCCGAGGGGCCGATCAGGGCCGTGACGCTGTTGGCGGCCAGACTCAGGTTGATCGACTTGAGCGCCTGCACCCCGCCCGCGTAAAAAAAGTTCAGCTTGCGCGCCTCGGCCTTGACTTCAGCGGGCGCAAAGTTTTCCGAGCCAGGGGCCGAGTTCGGTGCAGTAGATGCAGGATGGAGCATGATAGGGTAGGTTTACCAGCGGATGCGTTTGCGGTAGCGGTAGCGCAGCCAGATTGCCAGCGCATTCATGGCCAAGGTGATGCACATCAGCACCACACCGGCGGCGGCGGCCAGTTCGTGAAAAGCCGGTTGCGGGCGCGACACCCAGTTGAACATCTGGATCGGCATCACGGTAAAGGGGTCGAACAGCCAGGCGAACGAGACGAAGGGGAATGCGTCGGTGATGGGCGCAGGCGGCAAAAAGGCGATGAAGGTCAAGGCGCCGATGACGATCAAAGGCGCGGTTTCGCCCACGGCGGTGGCGGTGCCGATGATCACGCCGGTGAGGATGCCGCCCTTGGAGTAGGGCAGCAGGTGGTCGCGCGTGGCCTGGCCCTTGGTGGCCCCGAGCGCGTAGGCGGCTTCGTGGATGGATTGTGGGATCGAGCGGATGGCCTCGCGGGTGTTCATAATCACCACCGGCAGAATCATCAGCGCCATGGTCAGCCCGGCGGTGAGGATGCTCTCCCCCAGGCCCCAGATGTGCACGAACAGGCTCAGCGCCAGCAGCCCGTAGATGATGGGCGGCACACCGGCCAGGTTGGTGATGTTGATCTCGATCAGGTCCATGAGCCAGTTGCGCTTGGAATAGATTTCGAGGTAGATGCCAGCGGCCACCCCCACCGGCACCGCCGCCAAGACGGTGACCGAGATCACCAGAATCGAGCCCACCCAGGCCGACAAAATGCCAGAACGCTCGGCCGAGCGCGAGGGGAAGGAGGTGAAAAAATCTGGCGTAATGCGGTGGTAGCCGTCCACCACCATAGAGAGGATCAGCGCCAGCAGCACCAGCACGCAAAACAGCATGGCCGCCAGGGCGGTTAAGGCAAAAACGTGGTCCCAGCGCTTGTGCGCTGAAATCATGGAGCGCACCGCTTGGATTTCTTGCGTGGTTTGGTGGCTCATGATCAATAGCTCTCGCGGTAGCGGCGCCGCATGAAGTGGCCCAAGATGTTGAGCACCAGCGTCATGAGCAGCAGCACCAGCCCGACGGCAAAAATGCTTTGGTATTCAATCGTTCCGTGCGCCACGTCACCGATCGAAACCTGGGCGATGTAGGCGGTGAGGGTAGCGGCGGGCTGGGTCGGGTCCAGCGTCAGGTTGGCTTGCTGGCCAGCGGCAATGGCCACGATCATGGTTTGCCCCAGCGCCACCGACATGGCCAGAATGTAGGCCGCCACGATGCCCGAGAGCGCCGCCGGGAACACCACGTACCAAGCGGTTTGCAGGCGCGTGGCGCCCATGGCGTAGGAGCCTTCGCGGATGTCCATGGGCACGGCGCGCATGGCGTCTTCGCTCATCGAGCTGATAAAGGGGACGATGCTGATGCCGATCACCAAACCGGCCGACAGCATGTTGAAACCGGGCAGACCGGGGATGATTTGTTGCAACAAGGGCGTGACCAGCAGCAGCGCAAAGTAGCCATAGACCACCGAGGGTACGCTGCTGAGCATTTCGAGCGCGGGCTTGAAGATTTCGCGCACCCGGCTGGGGGCGAATTCACCCAAATAAAGGGCGGCCAAGGTGCCCAAGGGAACGGCCACCAAGAGGCCGATGGAAGTCACCACCAAGGTGGCCCCTACCAAAGGCATGACGCCGTAGCGCGGGTCGGCAAACAGCGGCGTCCATTGCGTGTCGGTGAGAAACTCGCGCAGCGAAACCTCGCGAAAAAAGCTCAACGATTCGAGCACCAAAATCGAGACCACCGCCAGCGTAATGGCGATGGCCGACATGGCTGATAAAAAAAGCAGGGAATGGGCCACGCGCTCCTTGAGGTGGCGGGCGGGTTGCGGGCTAAAGCGGGAGCGCGTGGGATTCATCGACTATTCGGATAGGCCAGTGAGATCAAGTCCAATTTACTGCCGGGGTTCGCGCCGCATCACGTCCTGGATGCGCACGCCCACCACCGGCTCGCCAGTGGCAAAACGGGTGCCCAAGCGGTTGTCGCGCAGGTGCCCGGCCGCCACGGTGTAGGCCTCGGCGGGCAGCGGCACGAAGCCGACTTCGCGTGACAAACGCGCCCCTTGGGCCAGGAAGAACTCGGCGAACTGGCGCACTTCGGGGCGTTGCAACGAGCGCTCGGCCACGTAGATGAACAGCGGGCGCGCCAGCGGCTGGTAGGTGCCGGCGATCACGTTGTCTAGGGTTGGGGCCACGGCGGCCCCGCCAGCCGCCGGGACGATGCTGACCGAGCGCAGCCGCTCCCGGTTGGCTTCGTAGTAGGCCATGCCAAAGTAGCCCAGTGCGCCACGGTCGCGCGCAATGCCCATGACGGTCACGTTGTCGTCTTCGGTCGCCATGTAGTCGGTGCGGCTCTGGCCGCTGCGGCCCATGATGGCTTCGGTGAAGTAGTCGAAAGTGCCCGAAGCCGAGCCGGGGCCAAACAGCGTCAGGGCCTGGTCGGGGAAGGCGGGATCGATCTGGCGCCAGTTGGTGATGCGACCGGTGGCGGTGGGCTCCCAGATGGTGCGCAGTTGCGCCACCGTGAGCTGGCGCGCCCAGGTGTTGTCGCGGTGCACGGCCACGGTAAGGGCGTCGAAGGCCACGGGCAGTTCGATGAAGCGGATGCCGGCGGCGCGGCAGGCCTCGATTTCGGCGGCGCGGGCGGGGCGCGAGGCGCCGGTCACGTCGAGCTCGCCCCGGCAAAAGCGGGCGAAGCCGCCGCCGGTGCCCGACACGCCCACCGTGACGCGCACGTTGCGGTTGGCCCGTTGAAACTCCTCGGCCACCGCCTCGGAGATGGGGAACAGGGTGCTGGAGCCGTCCACCCGCACCGTGGCGGGCTGCGCCCAAGCGGGCGTGAAGGCGGCCACACCGCCCAGCAGGGCAGCAGTGGACAAGGCCAGAAAGGCACGTTTGCTTTGCATGTGAATCTCCAAAGTGAAAAAATCCCTGATCGGCTTGCCTGCGAGCTTTTAACGGCTCTTGGGCAACCGACTGCACCTATCTTCACTGCGCATTGTGAAAAATTGATGACTTTTCCGAGCGCATCGATAGGGCTATGGTCGGCGCTCTGGCTGGCTGGGTTGGATGGGATGGCGGGGCGGTAGTGGGACAATCCAGACCATGCCTGATACGCCCGATTCGCCCGATTCTTCCGATTCGCCCCGCGCACGCCTGCAAGCCCTGCGCGCTTTGTTGCAGCGGCACGCGCACCTCTACCACGTGCTCGATGCGCCCGAGGTGCCCGATGCCCAGTACGACGCCTGGTGGCTAGAACTGTTGCAGCTCGAAGCCCAGCACCCCGAATGGGTGGCGCCCGACTCGCCCAGCCAGCGCGTGGGGGCGCCGGTACGCGAGGGTTTTGCGCCGGTGGCGCACCGGGTGCCGATGCTGAGCATCCGCACCGAAACCGACACCCAGCCCAGCGGCGCCTTGGCCTTTGATGCGCGCCTGCGCAAAGAACTCGGCCTGTCGCCCACCGACCCCGAGCTGGCCTACCTGGCCGAGCCCAAGTTCGACGGGCTGGCCATCAGCCTGCGCTACGAGGCGGGCCTGCTGGTGCAGGCCGCTACCCGGGGTGACGGCGCCACGGGCGAGGACGTAACGCACAGCGTGCGCACCATCAGCACCATCCCCTTGCGGCTCGACGAGCGCGTGCGCCCGGCCCCGGCACGGCTGGAGGTGCGCGGCGAGGTGTTCATGCGCCGCGCCGACTTTGAAGCCCTCAACGAGCGCCAGCGCCAGCGCATCGCGGCCGGGGCCAAGGGCGAAAAAACCTTTGTCAACCCGCGCAATGCGGCGGCCGGGGCGGTGCGGCAACTCGACCCCGCCATCACGGCCGAGCGGAGCCTGAGTTTTTTTGCCTACGGCTGGGGTGAAATTGACTGGCAAGCCGATGCTGCTGCTGCGGGTGCGGGTGCGGGTGCGGGTGCGGGTGCAGGCGTGGGTGCAGGTGAGGTAGGTGCGGCGGCGCAGGCTGGCGCGCCCTCAGCGCCCCCTTTTGCCAGCCAGCACGAGGGCCTGCTGGCCCTGCGCGACTGGGGGCTGCCGGTTTTCGAACTGGTGCAGCGCTGCTGCGGGGCGCAAGAGTTGGTGCAGTACCACCAGCGCATCGGGGCCTTGCGCGACACGCTGCCGTTTGACATCGACGGCGTGGTCTACAAGGTCGATCGCCTCGATTTGCAGCAGCGCCTGGGCTACGTGACGCGCGAGCCGCGCTGGGCCTTGGCGCACAAATACCCGGCGCAAGAGCAGAGCACGCAGGTGCTGGCGATCGAGGTGCAGGTCGGGCGCACCGGCAAGCTCACGCCGGTGGCCCGCTTGGCCCCGGTGTTCGTGGGCGGCGTGACCGTCACCAACGCCACCTTGCACAACGCCGAGGAGGTGCAGCGCAAGGATGTGCGCGTGGGCGACACCGTGATCGTGCGCCGCGCCGGCGACGTGATCCCCGAGGTGGTAGGCGTGCTGCCAGACCTGGGTGCGAGCGGCGCCGCGCGCGGCCCGGCCTGGCAGATGCCGCTGGCCTGCCCGGTGTGCGGCTCTGCCTTGCTGCGCGAGCCCGACTCGCCAGAGCAGCGCTGCGGTGCCGGCTTGAGTTGCCCGGCCCAGCGCAAGCAGGCGCTGTGGCACGCCGTCAGCCGGCGCGCGCTGAACATCGAAGGCCTGGGCGACAAGCTGATCGAGCAACTGGTGGATACGGGCAAGGTGTGCAGCCTGCCCGATCTGTACCGCCTGAACGCGCTCGATCTGGCTGGGCTGGAGCGCATGGCCGACAAATCGGCGCTCAATTTAATGCAGGCGATCGAGGCCTCTAGGCGCACCACGCTGGCCCGCTTGCTGTACGCGCTGGGCATACGCCACGTGGGCGAGCGCACCGCCAAAGACCTGGCGCGCCACTTTGGCAGCTTGCAGCGCTTGCAACAAGCCAGCGAAGAAGAGTTGCTGCAAGTGCCCGATGTGGGGCCGGTGGTGGCGCAAAGCGTGCACGATTTTTTCCGTCAGCCGCCGCACCTCGAATTGCTGGAGCAACTGCGCCAGTGTGGCCTGCACTGGAGCGAGGGCGAAGGGGAGGGTGAAGGTGCGCCTGCGCTCCCTTTGGCTGGCCAAACGCTGGTGCTCACCGGCACCCTGCCCACGCTGTCGCGCGAGCAGGCACAGGCCTTGATCGAGGCCGCTGGCGGCAAGGTCAGCGGCTCGGTGAGCAAGAAAACGGCCTACGTGGTGGCGGGCAGCGAGGCCGGCTCCAAGCTCGAGCGGGCGCGCGAACTGGGTCTGCCAGTGCTCGACGAAGCCGGGCTGCGCGCGCTGCTAAAAGCGGAGGCGGATTAAAGCTGGCCCTCCGAGCCAGCGCCGGGCCGCCCCAAGCTGGCGAGCGCCCCCTCGGGGGGCAGCGCAGCCGCATCAGCGGCAAGCGTGGGGGCTCAACCCAATCGCTGCCGGGCCGCCCCAAGGCGATTGGCGCCCCCTCGGGGGGCAGCGCAGCCGCATCAGCGGCAAGCGTGGGGGCTCCGCTCTAGTCTGATTCGAGCGCGTGCAGCAGGTCGTGGTTTAGCTGCGCCTGCGCCCGCGCCAGGTGCAGGTGTGGGCCGCGAATCAGGAAGGTGTCCTCAACGCGCTCGCCCAGCGTGCTGATCTTGGCCAGTTGCACATCCACCTGATGCTGCGCCAGCACGCGCGCAATCGCGTACAGCAGCCCGATGCGGTCGCTGGACGACACGGTGAGCAGCCAGCGCTGGCCCTTTTCGTCGGGTTGCAGGCCCACGCGAGGCAGGATCGGAAAGCTTTTCACACGGCGCGATAGCCGCCCTTTGCCCGGCGCGGGCAGGGGGCCACCCTGCTGCAGCGCCAGCGGCAAGTCGTTCTCCACCTGCGCGATCCACTCGCGGTGCTGGTCCGGCATGCTGGCCGGCAACACTTGGAAGGTGTCGAGCGCAAAACCATCGAGGGTGGTGTGGATCTTGGCGTCTTGGATGCTAAAACCACCGCGATCAAAATAGGCGCAGGCGCGCACGAACAATTCGGCGTGGTCGGCGGTGTAGATCAAGACCTGCAACCCTTCCCCGATCGGCGACTGGCGCACACGCACCAAGGGGCTGGGCGCGGCCTCGCGCAGTTTTGCACCCAAGCCCGTTGCGCGCTCGTGCAGCACCTTGCTGATCTGGCGCGTGTGCCACGCGATTTCGTCGGCCGAGTGGCGCATGAAGTAGCCCACGTCGAGCTGCTGCCACAGGCGCTGGTGCGCCAGCTGTGGCAGCGCATGCAGCGCCAGCCGGGCCAGCGCCTCGCGTTTGCGCGCTTCGATCTCGGCCGCCGGGTCGGGGGCGCCGCCACCGAGCACGCGCAAAGTGGCGTGGTACAGGTCTTCGAGCAGCTTGCCCTTCCAGGCGTTCCAGACCTTGGGGCTGGTGCCGCGGATGTCGGCCACGGTGAGCAGGTACAGCGCGGTCAGGCGGCGTTCGCTGCCCACCCGGCGCGCAAAGGCGGCGATCACGTCGGGGTCGGACAAGTCTTCTTTTTGCGCCACCCGGCTCATGCTCAGGTGCTCGGCCACAAGGAAGCGGATCAGATCGGCGTCGGCCCGCTCGATGCCGTGCTGGCGCGCAAAGCTGGCCACCTCGCGCGCACCGACCTCGGAGTGGTCGCCCCCGCGGCCCTTGCCGATGTCGTGAAACAAGGCCGCCACGTAAAGCAGCCAGGGCTGGTCCCAGCCTGCGGCCAGGCGCGCGCAAAAGGGGTATTCGTGCGCGTGTTCGGGAATAAAGAAGCGCCGCACATTGCGCAGCACCATCAGGATGTGCTGATCGACCGTGTAGACGTGAAACAGGTCGTGCTGCATCTGCCCAACGGTGCTGCGAAAGGCCCACAGGTAGCGCCCCAGCACCGAGGTCTGGTTCATGAGCCTGAAGGCGTGCGTGATGCCGCTGGGCTGCTGCAAAATGCGCATGAAGGTGGCGCGGTTGCGCGGGTCGCGCCGAAACGCCGCGTTCATCAGCCCGCGTGCGTTGTAGAGCGCGCGCAGGGTGCGCGCCGACAGCCCCGTGATGCCGGGCGCGGTCTGGTGCAGCAAAAAGGTTTCCAGTATGGCTTGCGGGTGCTGCCAGTACAGGTCGTCGCTGGCGATTTCGAGCATGCCGTCTTTGTCGAAAAAATGCTCGGTCAGGGCGCGCAGGGGCGGCGCGTTGCCGCGCTGGTCGGCGTCGATGCGCTCCTGGATGTTGAGCAGCAGCACCTCGTTGAGCTGCGTCACGGCCTTGGCGGCCCAGTAGTAGCGCCGCATCAGGGCTTCGCTGGCGCGGCGTGCGCCGCGGGCGTGCAGGGCTTTGGGGCTTTGTGCCTCATCGCCCTCGAGCTGGGCGCGGTAGCCAAAGGCCTGCGCCAGCGCCGATTGCAAATCGAACACCAGCCGGTCTTCGCGCCGCCCGGCCAGCACGTGCAGCCGGGCCCGAATCAGGCTCAGCAACGCCTCGTTGGCCTTGAGCTGGCGCCCCTCTAGGGCCGTGGCCAGGCCGCGCTGCACCAGCTCGTCCCACGAGTGGCCCAAACCAGCGGCCTTGGCCAGCCAGAGGATGGTGTGCAGGTCGCGCAAGCCTCCGGGCGACTCCTTGCAGTTGGGCTCTAGCGCGTAGGGGGTGTTTTCGAATTTCTGGTGGCGCTGGCGCTGCTCCAGCAACTTGGCCTGCATGAAGGCGCGCGCATCGAGGGCGTCGAACAGCGCGCACACCAGCGACTCAAACGGCTTGCGGGCCCCGGCCAGCCAGCGGCTTTCCAGCAAGGCGGTTTGCACCGTAACGTCGGCGGAGGCCTCGTGCAGGCACTGCGCCTGCGTGCGCACGCTCGATCCGATGCTGAGCCCCATGTCCCAGCAGGCACCAATAAAACCCTCCAACGCCACCTTGACGGCCGGTTGGGCCTCGAGATCGAGCGCCTCGGGCAGCAGCAGCAGCACGTCGATATCGGAATGCGGGAACAGCTCGCCGCGTCCGTAGCCACCCACCGCCACCAGCGTGCAGCCCGGCGGCAGCGCGGCCTGGCGCCAGAGCTGGCGCAACACCTCGTCGGCCAGGCGCGCCAGCCGCCGCAGGGGCGCGTGGATGCCGCGCGCCGTGCCTTCCCAGTGGCCGATGCTCGCCAAAATGGCTGCCCGGTCGCCTTGGTAGCGCTGGCGCAGGGCGGCAAGCGGCAGAGTTGCGGGATCGGCGGCAGGGGTGGCTTGCATGGAATAGGGGGGCATGCAAAACGAGGTGGCTGCGGCAGCCAGTTCGCCAGCCGGCCGGATTGGGTTTAGGCCTGCAGGCGCAGCGCGGTGGGCGGTGGCGGCGGCGAGCCGGCCGAAAGCGTCAGAATTTCGAAGCCGGTTTCGGTGCACAACACGGTGTGCTCCCATTGCGCCGAGAGCGAGCGGTCTTTGGTGGCAATGGTCCAGCCGTCGCCCATTTCGCGGATTTCGCGCCGGCCCTGGTTGATCATGGGCTCAATGGTGAAGGTCATGCCAGCTTGCAGCGCCATGCCGGTGCCGGGGCGGCCATAGTGCAGCACCTGCGGCTCCTCGTGGAATTGCTGCCCGATGCCGTGGCCGCAGAACTCGCGCACCACCGAGTAGCCGGCGGCTTCGGCGTGCTGCTGGATCGCGTACCCGATGTCGCCCAAACGCGCCCCTGGGCGCACACGCTCAATGCCCTTCCACATCGCCTCGTAGGTGATGGTGCACAGGCGCAGCGCCGCCGGGGCCGCGGCACCCACCACGAACATGCGGCTGGTGTCGCCGTGCCAGCCGTCTTTGATGACCGTGACGTCGATGTTGACGATGTCGCCGCGCTTGAGCGGCTTGTCGTTGGGGATACCGTGGCAGATCACCTGGTTGACCGAGGTGCAGATGCTCTTGGGGTAGGGCGCATAACCGCCGGGCGCGTAGTTGAGCGGGGCCGGGATGGCTTGCTGTACCCCAACGATGTAGTCGTGCGCCAGCCGGTCGAGCTCGTTGGTGTTGATGCCGGCTTGCACGAATGGGCCGAGGTAGTCGAGCACCTCGCTGGCCAGGCGCCCGGCGCGGCGCATGCCTTCGATGCCGCTTGCGTCCTTGATGGTGACGGTCATGGGAAGAATGAAAATGGGACGATTGGCCCGCCCGACAGGGGTCGAACCTGTGACCTACGCCTTAGAAGGCGGTTGCGGGCATTTATAGGAAATTGATTTACAACGGGTTTTTGCGTTTTTGCTGAGATTTTGGGCGCATCTGTGGCGCAAACAAATGGCAATGGAGTAACGCAATGATACATGGCGGATGCGGTGCGCCGCCGGGTGTGCTGCCGTGGCGAGGGCCTGTCGCCCAAGGCCCGTCGCGAGCTGCTGGGGCATTCGCAGCTTTCGCTTGCACTGTAAGGCCGGGCAGGTCTAAAATGACCTCATGTAGTCACATAGAGATTCATCATGGAAACATTGCAAATTCGTCAAGCCAAAGCCAGCTTTTCTGCGCTGGTGGCCGCGGCTGAACAAGGCCGCCCCACCTTGGTCAGCCGCCACGGTCAGCCCTGTGCCATGATCGTGCCGGTGGCCGATGGCGCGCGCCTCTACCCGCTGGAAATGCCCAACCTAGCCAACTATCTGTTGGCACTGCCCGAGCCACTGGAAGCGCTGGAGACCGAGCGCGACACCACCCCGCTGCGAGGGGTTGATTTTGACTAAGGGTTATCTGCTGGATACCAGCGTGCTGTCTTTGCTGGCACCCGGACGCGCGGCCTTGCTTGCCACCCCCTTGAGCGACTGGCTGCAAGCGCATCACCAAGCCCTGTTTCTGCCCGCCATAGCCATTGCCGAAATCGCGCAAGGCATCGGCAAGCTGCGCCGCGCCGGTAGCGTCGAGCGTGCCGACCGGCTTGACCGCTGGTTGGACGGCTTATTGGCCAGCTACACCGAGCGCATCTTGCCGCTGGATGCGCAAGCGGCGCGGCTGGCGGGGCAAATTTCCGATGCGGCCATCGCGCAGGGCCGCCACCCCGGCTTTGCCGACGTAGCCATTGCGGCGCTGGCGCAACACGCGGGCCTGCTGCTGCTCACCTGCAACCTCAAACACTTCCAGCCGCTGGGCGTGGCCTGCGCTGACCCACTGGTCGCACTGCCTTCGGAATAAGCATTTACCATGCCCTGATGGCCACCCCAAACTGCAGCGGTGCATTAGCCGATCTTGGATGGTGCTTGCCCTCGAGGGCGTTGAAAGCAGGCGGATGTTCGTCATGCCCGCAGCCGCTATGCAGTTTGTCAGATACTGATCTATATCAGCGACATTAGAAAAGTTCGCTAATCTGTTGTTTTTATGGCCTGCCCGACAGGGGTCGAACCTGTGACCTACGGCTTAGAAGGCCGTTGCTCTATCCAGCTGAGCTACGGGCAGAGGGTGGTGCCGCCATGGTAACGAGACTTGCGCAAGCCAAGGGGCCGTGGGGTCTCAGAGGAAATTGGGATTGATTTTAGCAGTGCGCTGCAAGAAATCGGTGAACGCCGCCGCCGGCATGGGGCGTGCGTAGTGGTGGCCCTGGGCTTCGTCGCAGCCCAAAGCGGCAATGCGTTCGGCCACCGCCGCCGTTTCCACCCCTTCGGCGACGGTGCGCAGCCCCAGGCTGGCGGCCATTTGGATGATGGCGCGCACGATGGCGGCGTCGTCTGGGTCGGTGAGCAGGTCGCGCACAAAAGACTGGTCGATCTTGAGCTTGTCCACCGCAAAGCGCTTGAGGTAGGACAGGCTGGAGTAGCCGGTGCCAAAATCGTCAATCGCGAGCTTCACCCCCATGCCCTTGAGCCGGCGCACCAGGTCGAGCATGGCTTGGGTGTTGTGCAGCAGCAGCGATTCGGTGAGTTCCAGCTCCAGCAGGTGCGCGGGCAAGCCGCTGCGTTGCAGCGCCTGGCGCAGCGTGGCCTCGAGGTCGCCGCGCTTGAACTGCACCGCCGAAAGGTTGACAGCCAGCAGCAGCGGCGGATGGCCGGCATCGAGCCAAGCACGGCCTTGGCGGCAGACCTCTTCAATCACCCAGGCGCCGATGGGCACGATCAGGCCGCTTTCTTCTGCGATCGGGATGAAGCGCGCCGGCGCGATCAGCCCCTGCTCGGGGTGTAGCCAGCGCAGCAGCGCCTCGGCCCCTATCAGGGCGCCAGTGCGCAGATCGAACTGGGGCTGGTAGTGCAATTGCAGCTCGCCTTGCTCAAGCGCCCGGCGCAGGCCGCTGCGCAGCCGCAAGTGCTCGCCAGCCTGCTGACCCATTTCGTCGTTAAAAAAGTGGTGGCTGTTGCGGCCCGACTCTTTGGCCCGGTACATCGCCATATCGGCTTTGCGCAGCAGGGTGTCGAAGTCGCGCCCGTCGCTGGGAAAGAGTGCCACCCCGATCGAAAAACTCAGCACCAGCTCGTGCGAGTCGAGCACAAAGGGGGCCTCCATGCAAGCCGTGATTTTGCCCAGCACCGCCAAGGTGGCGTGCTGGTCAACCAAGTGGCTTAAAAGGGCGATGAACTCGTCGCCCCCTTGGCGGCTCAGGGTGTCGGTGTCGCGCAGACAGCCGAGCAAGCGCTGGGTGACTTGCTGCAGCAGCACATCGCCAGCGGCATGGCCGAGCGTGTCGTTAATTTGCTTGAAATTGTCGAGGTCGAGGCAGAGCAGGGCGAGGTGCTGTTGCTCGCGCTCGGCTTGCGCCAGTGCCTGCTGCAGCCGGTCCTGCAGCAGCAGGCGGTTGGGCAGTCCGGTCAGGGCGTCGTGGTAGGCCAGGTGCGCAATCTGTTGTTCAGCCAATCGGCGTTCAGTGATGTCGCTTGCCAAGGTCAAAAATTCATGCACTTGGCCTTGCTCATCGGGCATCGGGGCCACGGTCAGGCTCACTTCGAAGCGGCTGCCGTCGCGGCGATGGCGTTCGGTTTCAAACTGCAACAGGGTCTGGCCAGCCAGCACGGCATCGATCTGCTGCTGGCATTGCTCGTGCAGGTGCTCGGGCACCATGGGCAGTGTCTGGCCCATGATTTCGTCGGCCCGCCAGCCGAACATGGCCTCGGCCGCCGGGTTCCAGCTCAGCACCTGGTTTTGCCGGTCGCGGGTATAAATGGCCAGCGGGGCGCAGCGAAACATGGCATCGAAGCGCTGGTTGGCGCGCTGCAAGGCCTCGGTGCGTTCGGTCACGCGCCGCTCCAGCTCGGCGTGGGCACTGGCCAACTCCAGCTCTACCGCCTTGCGCTGGCTGATGTCGTCGCTGATCCAGATCGTGATTTTTTCTTCGCCGGCCTGCGGCAGCGCGCGCGCCAGGTGTCGAAACCACACCAAGGAGCCATCGCGGCGGCGGTTGCGCCACTCGATGTCGATGCGCTCGCCGGCGGCCAGACGGGCTCCGATGGCCAAGCCGAAGCGCTGGTAGTCGTCGGCGGAGCTGAAAAAGACCTCGGCGCTGTTGCCCAGCAATTCACCCGGGGCGTAGCCCAGCAGTTCTTCAAAGCGCGGGTTGCAGTGCTCGATCAGGCCGTTGCAGGTAAACAAAATGCCCACGCTGGCGTTTTCGAGTATGGCCTGTTGCTGTATCAGCAGACGGCGCAAGTGCGATTCAGAGCGCTTGCGCTCCCCGATGTCTTCAAGAATCCAAATCGTGCCGTCGGCGCTGTTATCTGGGTTGATGGCTTTGGCGCGCAGGTGGCAATGCACGGCGCTGCCATCGCGCCGGCGCATCAGGCGCTCTTGCTCGAACAATTGGCCTGCGGCCAGCAGATGCGAGGCCTGCTGCCCCATGTCGGCGTAATCGGAGTCGGAAAAGTACAGCACCGAGGCCGGTTGGCCAATCAGTTCGCCCTGCTGCCAGCCAAAAAGCTCGGCTGCGCGCGGGTTGCAATGCTCGACCACGCGCCGGCGCGTGAGCAGAATGCCGACCCAAGCATTTTGCAAAATGGCTTGGTATTCGAGCTCGAGTTGGCTGGGGGCAGAGGCGTTCAAGTCGGGGTTCTTTGCCTAGACATTTCTGTCTTTCTATGGCTATTGAACCGATTTTATTATAGAAATCAGATGGCTGCTCGAAGGCCTTGGGCAAAGTGCGCGGCCATCTGTTGCCGCGCTTGTTCGGCATCGCGCGCTTGCAGCGCCGCCATGAGGGCGCGGTGCTCCTGCAGCGATTGCTGCAAGCGACCTTGGCGCAGCAGCGAGCCGTGGCGGTTGAGCTTCATAACCTTGCGCAGATCGGCCACCACCTGCATGCGCCAGCGATTGCCCGCTAGGTGCAGCAACTGCAGGTGAAAGGCCTCGTTGGCAGCCAGGAAGCGCTCGGGCGAGCTTGGACGGGTGTCGGTGCGGGGTTCGGTGCTGGGCTTTTCCACTTCTTGCGCCGCGTCTTCAAGCTGCTGGTGCAAGTCTTGCAGTTGCTGCATTTGCTCGCCGCTGGCGTGGCGGCAGGCGGCGGCGGCGGCGTCGGCCTCCAGCAGCGCCAGCAGTTCATAGACCTCGCGCAGGTCTTGCTCCGAGACCTCGGTCACGTAGGCGCCGCGGCGCAGCTTCATGGTCACCAGCCCCTCGGCCGCCAGCACCTTGAGCGCTTCGCGCAGCGGGGTGCGGCTGATGCCGAGTTCTTCGGCAATTTTGAGCTCGTCGATCCAACTGCCCGGCGCCAGCTCGCGGCTGAAAATGCGCAGGCGCAGGCGCTCGGCCACCTCTTGGTAGAGGGCGCGCGGGCGCAGGTGGGCGGAAGGAGTGCTCAAAATAGAGGCGCTTGAGGGTTGGGGTGCTGGGTTGTGCAAGCCGCAGATTGTAGCCTGGCTAAAATTTTGAATCAATAATTATAAATGCGCTAGAATCCAGCCACAGCTTGTACGCCCTGCGGGGCTTTGAGAGAGGTTCCCCATGTCGAGTCCCGAGCCTGGTTCCGTGTCTGGCACGCCCTTGCCCCCCGAATTCAAAACCGCCACGCTGGCCGACTGGCGCGCGGCGGCCGCCCAGTCGCTCAAAGGTGCGGCGCCCGAGTCGCTGAATTGGCGCACGCCCGAGGGCATCGTGATCAAGCCGCTCTACACCGCGGCCGATCTGCAGGGCCTGCCCCACACCGACACGCTGCCCGGCTTCGAGCCCTTCATCCGCGGCCCGCAGGCCACCATGTACGCGGTGCGACCTTGGACCATCCGCCAGTACGCTGGTTTTTCGACCGCCGAGGAATCCAACGCCTTTTACCGCCAGGCGCTGGCGGCGGGCGGGCAGGGGGTCTCGGTGGCCTTCGACCTGGCCACGCACCGCGGCTACGACTCGGACCATCCGCGCGTGTTTGGCGACGTCGGCAAGGCCGGGGTGGCGATCGACAGCGTGGAGGACATGAAAATCTTGTTCGACGGCATCGACCTCGGGCGCGTGAGCGTGAGCATGACCATGAACGGCGCCGTGCTGCCGGTGCTGGCCGGCTATGTGGTGGCGGCCGAGGAGCAGGGGGTGGCGCAGGCGGCTTTGAGCGGCACCATCCAGAACGACATCCTCAAAGAATTCATGGTGCGCAACACCTACATCTACCCGCCCGAGCCCTCGATGCGCATCATCGGCGACATCATCGAGTACACGGCGCAGCAGATGCCCAAGTTCAACTCGATCAGCATCAGCGGCTACCACTTGCAAGAGGCTGGTGCCAACCAGGCGCTGGAATTGGCTTTTACGCTCGCCGATGGCCGCGAGTACGTAAAAACCGCCTTGGCCAAGGGCATGGATGTGGACGAGTTTGCGGGCCGCCTGAGCTTTTTCTGGGCGGTGGGGATGAACTTCTACCTCGAAATCGCCAAGATGCGCGCCGCGCGCCTGCTCTGGTGCCGCATCATGAAGGGCTTTGGGGCCAAGAAAGACAAGAGCCTGATGCTGCGCACGCACAGCCAGACCAGCGGCTGGAGCCTGACCGAGCAAGACCCCTACAACAACGTGGTGCGCACCACAATCGAGGCCATGGCGGCGGTGTTTGGCGGCACGCAGAGCCTGCACACCAACTCGTTTGATGAAGCAATCGCGCTGCCGACCGAGTTTTCCTCGCGCATTGCGCGCAACACCCAGCTTATCATCCAAGAAGAAACCCACATCACGAATGTGGTGGACCCGTGGGCCGGCAGCTACCTGATGGAGCGCCTGACACAAGACATGGCGGACCAGGCCTGGGCCCTGATCGAAGAAGTCGATGCCTTGGGCGGCATGACGCGCGCCGTGGATTCGGGCTGGGCCAAGCTCAAAATCGAGGCCAGCGCGGCCGAAAAGCAGGCGCGCATCGACAGCGGGCGCGATGTGATCGTGGGCGTGAACAAATACAAGCTGGCACAAGAAGACGCGATCGACACGCTGGAGGTGGACAACCACAAGGTGCGCGAGCAGCAGGTGGCGCGCTTGCACGCGTTGCGCGCCCAGCGCGACACGGCGGCGGTGCAGGCCGCGCTGGCCGACCTCACGGCGGCGGCACAATCGGGGCAGGGCAATTTATTGGATCTCTCGATTCGCGCCATGCGCCTGCGCGCCACGGTGGGTGAGGTGTCGGACGCGCTGGAGCAGGTTTATGGGCGCCACCGCGCCGACACACAAAAGGTGACTGGGGTGTATGCCGCCGCTTACGACAGTGCCCAAGGCTGGGCCGCCTTGCAGCAGGAGATTGCCGACTTTGCCCAGGCGCAAGGCCGGCAGCCGCGCGTGCTGATTGCCAAGCTCGGCCAAGACGGGCACGACCGCGGCGCCAAGGTGGTGGCCACGGCCTTTGCCGACTTGGGCTTTGATGTGGATATCGGGCCGCTGTTCCAGACCCCCGAAGAATGCGCGCGCCAGGCGATAGAAAACGATGTGCATGCGGTGGGCATCAGCACGCTGGCGGCCGGCCACAAGACGCTGGTGCCGGCCATCATCGAAGAGCTCAAGCGCCAAGGGGCGGATGACATCATCGTCTTCGTCGGCGGCGTGATCCCGCGCCAAGACTACGAATTTTTGTACCAGGCTGGCGTCAAGGGCATCTACGGCCCCGGCACCCCAATCCCAGCCAGCGCCAAGGACGTGCTGGAGCAAATCAAGAAGGCGCTGCGTTGAAGCTGGGCTTGCAGGAATCCAAAACGGTAGCTATCATGGGTAGCTACCTTCAAGGAGCCGCCCGATGAACACATCTGCCCACACCGCCAAGATTTTCACCACGGGGCGCAGCCAAGCGGTGCGCCTGCCCAAGGCGTTCCGCTTCGACACCGACGAGGTGACGATTGAAAAAGTTGGTACAGCCGTGATCCTGCGGCCCAAGCACGAGGACGACGCCGCGTGGGCGGCGCGGGTGCAGTCGCTCCTGGCGGGGTTCGAGGGCATGCCCGAAGCGATTGAGCGCGACCGTCGGCCCGCCGTCGATGACATCGAGAGCCTGGACTGATGGACTCCCTGTACCTGCTCGATACCAACACGGTGATCTACTTGCAGCGCGGCGTGCCCGGCGTGCAGGAGCGGTTGGCGGCGGCTGGCCGGCAGCGGGTGGCGCTGCCCGCGCTGGTGGTGGCCGAGTTGGCCTATGGTGTAGAAAAAAGCGCACAGCAGGTCCGCAACCGTGCCCGGTTGGAGCAACTGCTGCTGGAAATGCGGGTGCTGCCCTGGACGCACAGCGCCATGTGGCACTACGCCAGGCATTTTCATGCCTTGCGCCAGAGTGGGCAGCCCATAGGGCATATGGACTTGCTGATTGCCGCCCAAACGCTGGCCGAAAACGCCACGCTGGTTACCCACAACACACGCGAGTTCGAGCGCATCGAGGGTTTGAAGCTGGAGAATTGGGCCGGCGCATGAAAACCCAGGTTTTTCTCATCGACTACGAAAACGTGCAGCCTGACGTGCTTCCAGCCTTGGCCTTGGAGGATGTGAAAGTACTGGTTTTCGTTGGACCCCAGCAAGCGAAGCTGCCGTTTGCTTTGGTTGATGCGATGCAAAAACTCTGCAGCAAAGCCGAATATGTGCGTGTTGCCTTGGCCGGTAAAGACGCGCTCGATATGCACATTGCCTTTCATCTTGGGCGGTTATGCAATCAAATGCCTGGCGCCTATTTTCATGTCATCGCCAAAGACCGTGACTACGATCCCTTGCTGGCGCACATTAATGAACCGTGCAAACGTGCCGAGAAGTGGAGCGCGCTGTCGGATGTGCCGTTGTTGCAGCGCTCGCTGGCCAATACCGTGCCCGAACGGGCGCAAGCCGTGCACAGATGGCTGCTCGAGCGACCCAAGAATCGGCCTGCGACGCTCAAAACCCTAAGCAACACTTTGATGAAAGCTGTTTTTTTGGAGCGTCTGAACGATGCCGAGATTGCGGCGGTGGTGTCTGAACTGCAGCGCATCGAGGTCTTGCTTGTTGAAGGCCAGAAGGTGCGTTACCTCGTTGCTTTGGAGGGTGCGCCTTGATTGACGCCATCTTGCACGGCACCCCCATGGCCCAGCGCCGCGCGCTGGCCAAGGCCATCACGCTGCTGGAATCGACCCGCGCCGATCACCGCGCCCAGGCCGACGAGTTGCTCACGGCCCTGCTGCCGCACACGGGGCGCGCGTTTAGGCTGGGCATCAGCGGCGTGCCGGGCGTGGGCAAGAGCACCTTCATCGAGGCGCTGGGCTTGCACCTGATCGGCTTGGGGCAGCGCGTGGCGGTGCTGGCGGTGGACCCGTCGAGCAGCATCTCGGGCGGCTCAATCTTGGGCGACAAAACCCGCATGGAGCGCCTGAGCAACCACGAGCGCGCCTACATCCGCCCCAGCCCCAGCAGCGGCACCTTGGGCGGGGTGGCCGAGAAAACGCGCGAAACCATCTTGCTGTGCGAAGCGGCGGGCTTTGATGTGGTGATCGTCGAAACCGTGGGCGTGGGCCAGAGCGAGATCGCCGTGGCCGACATGACCGACCTGTTTTGCCTGCTGCAACTGCCCAACGCGGGCGACGAGCTGCAAGCCATCAAGCGCGGCGTGATGGAGCGCGCCGACCTGGTGCTGATCAACAAAGCCGACCTCGACCCCGCCGCCGCAACCCGCGCCCGGGCGCAGATCTCGGCCGCTCTGCGCCTGCTGGGCTGGAACGAGCGCGCGGCGCACGAGGACGCCCACGCAGCCCCCAGCCACTGGCACCCCCAGGTGCTGGAGCTGAGCGCCCTGCGCGCCCTAGGGCTGGAGGCGTTCTGGGCCGCTGTGAGCGAGTTTCGGCGCCTGCAAAGCGCCGACGGGCGCTTGGCGGCGCGGCGCCAGCAGCAGGCGCTGGCCTGGATGTGGGAGCGGGTGCAGGCCGGCTTGCAGCAGGCCTTGCACCGCAATCCCGCTGTGCAGCAAATCCTCGAACCCACCACCCGCGCCGTGGCCGACGGCAGCTTGGCCGCTTCGGTGGCGGCGCGTCGGCTGCTGTCTGCCTACGAATCCCACACCGTTGACGATTCCCACACCGTTCTGGCTGAGCCCTTCGACAAGTCAGGGCGAACGGTGATTTGATCATCCCCACCCTTTGATAACCCCCCACCATTTGATCGCACCACACCATGCAAGAAATCCTCGACCAATTGGAACAAAAGCGCGCCGCTGCCCGGCTGGGTGGGGGGCAAAAGCGCATTGACGCGCAACACGCCAAAGGCAAGCTGACGGCGCGCGAACGCCTCGAAATCCTGCTCGACGAAGGCACCTTCGAGGAGTGGGATATGTTCGTCGAACACCGCTGCACCGACTTTGGCATGGCCGAGCAGCGCACGCCCGGCGATGGCGTGGTGACCGGCTACGGCATGATCAACGGCCGCCTTGTGTTCGTTTTCAGCCAGGATTTCACCGTTTTTGGCGGGGCCCTGAGCGAGGCGCACGCCGAAAAAATCTGCAAGGTGATGGACCAGGCCATGAAGGTGGGGGCGCCGGTGATCGGCCTCAACGATTCGGGCGGGGCGCGCATCCAGGAGGGCGTGGCCTCGCTGGGTGGCTACGCCGAGGTGTTTCAGCGCAACGTCATGGCCAGTGGCGTGATTCCGCAGATCAGCCTGATCATGGGGCCGTGCGCGGGCGGCGCGGTCTATTCGCCGGCCATGACCGACTTCATTGTGATGGTCAAGGATTCGAGCTATATGTTCGTCACCGGCCCCGAGGTGGTGAAAACCGTCACGCACGAGGAAGTGACGGCCGAGGAGCTGGGCGGTGCCGTGACCCACACCTCGCGCAGCGGGGTGGCCGATCTGGCTTGCAACGACGACGTGCAGGCGCTGCTGATGCTGCGCCGCCTCTACAACTACCTGCCGCTCAACAACCGCGAAAAAGCGCCCCGGCGCCCCAGCGGCGACCCGATCGGGCGCGTCGAGCGCAGCCTCGACACGCTGGTGCCCGACAACCCCAACAAAGCCTACGACATGAAGGAACTGATCGTCAAAACGGTGGACGACGGCGACTTTTTCGAGTTGCAGCCCGACTACGCCAAAAACATCCTGGTAGGCTTTGCCCGCCTCGATGGCCAGACGGTGGGCATTGTGGCCAACCAGCCGCTGGTGCTGGCAGGCTGCCTGGACATCAAAAGCAGCATCAAGGCGGCGCGCTTCGTGCGTTTTTGCGACGCCTTCAACATCCCGGTCATCACCTTTGTCGATGTGCCCGGCTTCATGCCCGGCACCTCGCAAGAATACGGCGGCATCATCAAACACGGGGCCAAGCTGCTCTACGCCTACGCCGAAGCCACGGTGCCCAAAATCACCGTGATCACGCGCAAGGCCTACGGCGGTGCCTACGACGTGATGGCCTCCAAGCACCTGCGCGGCGACGTGAACCTGGCCTGGCCCAACGCCGAGATCGCCGTCATGGGGGCCAAGGGCGCGGTGGAGATCATCTTTCGCGAAGAAAAGAAAGACCCCGCCAAGCTGGCCGAGCGCGAAGCCGAATACAAGCGCCGCTTTGCCAACCCCTTCGTGGCGGCCGAGCGCGGCTATATCGACGACGTGATCCTGCCGCACGAAACGCGCCAGCGCCTGTGCCGCTCGCTGGTCATGCTCAAAGACAAAAAAATCGACAACCCGTGGCGCAAGCACGGCAATATTCCGCTGTGAGACGATGTTTTCCGATCTAACCCATGCCCAGCACGCGCAGCAGCGCGCGCCCGATGGCGTCCAGATCGTTGGGGCTCAAGTGCCCGATGCGGCGCTGCAAGCGGCTTTTGTCCACACAGCGGATGTGTTCGATGCGCGCCTTGGAATTGCTGCCCGCCGAGGGCACTGCGACCAGCAAGGGAAAGCGCGCTGCCTCGGGGGTGGAAGTCAGGGGCACGACAACGACGGTGCGCCGGCTGCGGTTGATGCTGCCCAGCGACAGCAGCACGCAGGGCCGGGTTTTGGCGATTTCGCTGCCGCGCACCGGATCGAGCTCAACCCAGTACACCGTGCCGCGTTCGAGCGCGTCGGCCTGCGTCACCGCTGGGCTTGGGGCGGGGCCGCTGGCGTGTCGAGTTCGGCCTGGGCGGCGCAAAACTCGCGCTCAAAGGTGGCCCGATCAAAGTCGGGGTCTGCCAGTTCGACCGCTGGCGTGAGCCCGCTGCGCACCCATTCCTCGCCCTCACGCGCCAAAACGGGGTGCGTGGCCTCCATCTGGTTCATGTATGCGCAGGCCGCCAGCAGTTGCGCCTCCTCCCGGTCCAGCGCCTGGCGCACCAGATCGACCAAAAACCGGTTGCGCTGCCGTGGTGCAACCGCCCGCGCCAGCCGGACGGCGAGCTCATCGGGCAGGCGCAGCAGCACCTGCTTGGGGTGGAGGCTTGGAGTGCTTGGCATAAGCCAATGCTATCAAGATAACAATTTGTACGCAAGAGGTGTCAACCATGTTTAACAAGATATTGATCGCCAATCGAGGTGAAATCGCCTGCCGCGTCATCGCGACGGCGCGCAAAATGGGCATTGCCACGGTGGCGGTGTATTCCGAGGCCGACCGCGAGGCGCGCCACGTCAAGCTGGCCGACGAGGCGGTGTTGTTGGGCCCGGCCCCGAGCCGGGAATCGTATCTGGTGGCCGACAAGCTCATCGCCGCCGCCAAGGCCACGGGGGCGCAGGCCATACACCCCGGCTACGGCTTTTTGAGCGAAAACGAAGACTTTGCGCGCCGCTGCGAGGCCGAGGGCATTGTGTTCATCGGCCCCAAGGCGCACAACATCGCCGCCATGGGCGACAAGATCGCCTCCAAAAAGCTGGCGCAGGCGGCGGGCGTGAGCACCATCCCCGGTTACAACGACGTGATCGAAAGCCCGCAGCAGGCGGTGCAGATCGCGCGCGGCATTGGCTATCCCGTCATGATCAAGGCCAGCGCCGGTGGCGGCGGCAAGGGGCTGCGCGTGGCCTACTCCGACCAAGAGGCGCTGGAAGGCTTTGTGGCCTGCCAAAACGAGGCGCGCAACAGCTTTGGCGACGACCGCATCTTCATCGAAAAATTTGTGCAAGAGCCGCGCCACATCGAAATCCAGGTGCTGGGCGATGCGCACGGCCACGTGATCTACCTGGGCGAGCGCGAATGCTCGATCCAGCGCCGGCACCAAAAGGTGATCGAGGAGGCGCCTTCGCCCTTTATCAGCGAGGCCACGCGGCGCGCCATGGGCGAGCAGGCGGTGGCGCTGGCGCAGGCGGTGCAGTACCAGAGCGCGGGCACGGTGGAGTTTGTGGTGGGCAAGGAGCAGGATTTTTATTTCCTCGAAATGAACACCCGCTTGCAGGTGGAGCACCCGGTGACGGAGTGCATCACTGGGCTCGATCTGGTGGAGCTGATGATCCGCGTCGCCGCGGGCGAGCCGCTGCCCCTGACGCAAGCGCAGGTGCAGCGCCAGGGCTGGGCGATTGAGTGCCGCATCAACGCCGAAGACCCGTTTCGCAACTTCCTGCCCTCGACCGGGCGGCTGGTGCGCTTTAACCCGCCCGAGCAGACGCTGTTTGCGGCGGGGCCCGCACAGCCCCAAAATCGCGCGGGCTCTGAGCCTGCAGCCGGGCAAGAGCCAGCAGCCTTTGGCGGCGTGCGCGTTGACACTGGGGTGTTCGAGGGCGGCGAAATCCCGATGTATTACGACTCGATGATCGCCAAGCTGATCGTGCACGGCCGCGACCGCGCCGACGCGATTGCGCGCATGCGCGAGGCGCTCAATGGCTTTGTGATACGCGGCATCAACAGCAACATCCCGTTCCAGTCGGCCCTGCTGGCGCACCCGGATTTCGTCTCGGGGCAGTTCAACACCGGCTTCATCGCGCAGCACTACGCCCAGGGTTTTCGCGCCGAGGATGTGCCGCACCCCGACCCGGATTTTCTGATCGCTCTGGCCGCCTTCGTGCGCCGCAAGAGCCGCGAGCGCGCGACCGGCATTTCGGGCCAGTTGCCGGGCTATGGCGTGAAGGTGGGGCAAGATTACGTGGTCATCAGCCTGGCGGCCGATGGCGCGCACCGCTACACCCCGGTGCACGTGGACGAGTTTGTGGGTGAAACCGGCTACGCCTCGGTGCACGTGGGCGCGCGGCACTACCAGATCCACTCGCCTTCGCGCTTGAACGACATTGTCGTCAGCGGCCAATGCAACCGCCAGCCTTTCACGGCGCAGATTGAGCGCGGCGCGTCGAACAACCCGCTGGCGCTGGTGTTGCAGCACAACGGCACCCGGCTGCAGGCGATGGTGGTGTCGCCGCGCATGGCCGAGCTGCACCGGATCATGCCCTTCAAGCAGCCGCCCGACATGAGCCGCTTCGTGCTCTCGCCCATGCCGGGGCTGCTGGTGGACGTGGCGGTGCAGCCGGGCCAGAAGGTGCAGGCGGGCGAGCGGGTGGCGGTGATCGAGGCCATGAAAATGGAAAACGTGCTGTTTGCCGCCGCCGACGGCGTGGTGGCCAAGGTGCTGGCGGCCAAGGGCGAGAGCCTGGTGGTGGACCAGCCGATCGTGGAGTTCGAGAAATGAACCCCCACGCTACACCGCTGCGCGGTTCGCTGCCCCCCGAGGGGGCTGATCCGGCTTGGGGCGGCCCGGCGCCGGACCTGAGCCCCCACGCTGCACCGCTGCCCCCCGAGGAGGGCCGCCCCTTCAAGGTGCTGGGCGTGCAGCAAATCGCCATCGGCGCGCCCGACAAGCAGCGCCTGCACACCCTGTGGGTGCAGCTGCTGGGCCTGCCGGTCACGGGCCACTTTCGCAGCGAGCGCGAAAACGTCGAGGAAGACATCTGCACCATCGGCCGCGGGGTGCACGCGGTGGAAGTCGATCTGATGCAGCCCATCGACGCGCAGGCCAAACCGGCGGTGCACACCACGCCGCTCAACCACATCGGGCTGTGGGTGGACGATTTGCCGCGCGCCGTCGAGTGGCTCACGGCGCAGGGCGTGCGTTTTGCCCCCGGTGGCATCCGCAAAGGCGCGGCCGGCTTCGACATCTGCTTCATGCACCCCAAGGCCAGTGCCGAGTTCCCATTTTCCGGCGAAGGCGTGCTGATCGAGCTGGTGCAGGCGCCGCCGGAGGTGATTGCGGCGCTGGCTTGAGGTAAAACCCGGCCTAGTCAAAAACCGCTGCGGCTGCCAAACTATGCCCATTTCGCACTTCACGGGGTTTACATGAACGGTTTTACGGTTTCGCGCTTTCCCGCTGCGCTGCGGGCCTTGACCTTGCTTGTGAGCGCGCTGCTGTTGACGGCTTGCGCCAGCGTCAACCTCGGGGTGTCGGTGCCCCTGGGGCGCGGCGCCTCGGTGGGGGTGGGTGTGGGCAGCGACGGGCGGGTGGGCGTGGGCGTGGGGGTTTCGGTGGGGGTGGGCAGTGTCAACGTGGGCACCAGCGGTCAGCTTCCTGTCAAGCAATCGTCCGACACTGCACCCCAAAATTAGGTTGACTGGCTGTTATTGCGCTCATTCAGGGCGACACCAAGCCCCCTGAGGGACGGTGTCCGGCAGCACCCCAAGATCCAGGAGACAAGCACAAATTTTTCCCTAAAGCCCGCTAACGGTGGCACAATAGGAGGCTGCACAGGCCATTTTGGCCCGTGTCGCATCCGCCAATCGGTGCAGCCGTGTCGCGGAAGGTTTTCAACCCACTTGTGTTTCCTGCAGGGAAACCGAAGGCGAGCGATCTCATGAATCAGACCTCTGGCGTCTACCAAGCCTATCAAGGCAATTCGTACCTGTTCGGCGGCAACGCGCCCTATGTCGAGGAGATGTACGAAAACTACCTCGCCGACCCGACCTCGGTGCCCGACTCGTGGCGCGGCTACTTCGACGCCCTCCAGCACGTGCCCGCACTTGATGGCACCGATGCGCGCGACGTGCCACACTTGCCCGTCATCAACGCTTTTGCCGAGCGCGCCAAGCAGGGTGTGACGCAGGTGGTGGTGGCCTCCGGCGCCAGCCCAGAACTGGCGCGCAAGCAGGTGTTCTCGCAGCAGCTTATTGCCGCCTACCGCAATGTGGGCCAGCGCTGGGCCGACCTCGATCCGCTCAAACGCGCCGAGCGCGAAGCCATCCCCGACCTCGATCCGGCCTTCTACGGCTTCACCGACGCCGACCAGGAAACGGTTTTTAGCACCAACAACACCTTTTTCCGGCGCGAGACCATGCCGCTGCGCGAGCTGCTCAACGCGCTGCGCGAAACCTACTGCGGCTCCATCGGAGCCGAGTTCATGTACCTCACCGACCAGACGCAAAAGCGCTGGTGGCAAGAGCGGCTCGAGGGCATCCGCAGCAAGCCCAATTTCAGCGCCGACGAGAAAAAACACATCCTCGACCGGCTCACCGCTGCCGAAGGCCTTGAGCGCTTCCTGCACACCAAATACGTGGGCCAAAAACGCTTCTCGCTCGAAGGCGGCGAGAGCTTCATCGTGGCCATCGACCGGGTCATCCAGCAGGCCGGGGCCAAGGGCGTGCAAGAGATCGTGATCGGCATGGCGCACCGCGGCCGCCTCAATGTGCTGGTCAACACCTTGGGCAAAATGCCCAAAGATTTGTTTGCCGAATTCGACCACACCGCCCCCGAAGACCTGCCCGCGGGCGACGTGAAGTACCACCAAGGCTTTAGCTCCGACGTCTCCACCCCCGGCGGCCCGGTGCATTTGAGCCTGGCTTTCAACCCCTCGCACCTGGAAATCGTCAACCCGGTGGTCGAGGGCTCGGTGCGCGCGCGCATGGACCGCCGCGGCGACACCAAGGGCCAGCAGGTGCTGCCCATTCTGGTGCACGGCGACGCCGCCATCGCCGGCCAGGGCGTGGTGCAAGAAACGCTGGCGCTGGCGCAAACGCGCGGCTACTCCACCGGCGGCACGGTGCACATCGTCATCAACAACCAGATTGGTTTCACCACCTCCGACCCGCGCGACGCCCGCTCGACCCTGTACTGCACCGACATCGTCAAGATGATCGAAGCGCCGGTGCTGCACGTCAACGGCGACGACCCGGAAGCCGTGGCACTGGCGGCGCAACTGGCAATCGAATACCGCATGACCTTCTCCAAGGATGTGGTGATCGACATCGTCTGCTTTCGCAAGCTCGGCCACAACGAGCAAGACACCCCGGCCCTCACCCAGCCGCTGATGTACAAGAAAATCGCCCAACACCCCGGCACGCGCAAGCTCTACGCCGACAAGCTGGCGGCGCAAGGCTTGGGCGAAACCTTGGGCGACGACATGATCAAGGCCTACCGGGCCGCCCTCGACGAAGGCCGGCACACGGTGGACCCGGTGCTGACCAACTTCAAGAGCAAGTTTGCCGTGGACTGGGCCCCGTTCCTAGGCAAAAAGTGGAGCGATGCGGCCGACACCGCCATTCCGCTGTCCGAGTGGAAGCGGCTGGCCGAGCGCATCACCACCCTGCCTGCCAGCGTGACCCCGCATCAACTGGTCAAAAAAGTCTATGCCGACCGGGCCGAGATGGGGCGCGGCGAGCTCAACGTCGATTGGGGCATGGGCGAGCACATGGCCTTCGCGTCGCTGGTGGCCAGTGGCTATGCGGTGCGCCTGTCGGGCGAAGACTGCGGCCGTGGCACCTTCACGCACCGGCATGCCGTGATCCACGACCAAAACCGCGAGAAGTGGGACGTAGGCACCTACATCCCGCTGCAAAACGTGGCCGACAACCAGGCCCCGTTCGTGGTCATCGACTCCATCCTGTCTGAAGAAGCGGTGCTGGGCTTCGAATACGGCTACGCCTCCAACGACCCCAACACGCTGGTAATCTGGGAAGCGCAGTTTGGCGACTTTGTCAACGGCGCCCAGGTGGTGATCGACCAGTTCATTGCTTCGGGCGAGGTGAAGTGGGGCCGCGTCAACGGCATCACCCTGATGCTGCCGCACGGCTACGAAGGCCAAGGCCCGGAGCACAGCTCGGCACGCGTGGAGCGCTTTTTGCAACTGGCGGCCGACACCAATATGCAACTGGTGCAACCCACCACGGCCAGCCAAATTTTCCACGTGCTGCGGCGCCAAATGGTGCGCTCGTTGCGCAAGCCGCTGGTGATCTTCACCCCCAAGAGCCTGCTGCGCAACAAAGACGCCACCTCGCCCCTGAGCGAGTTCACCAAGGGCGGCTTCCAGACCGTGATCCCCGAGCACAGCGCCGAGGTGGCAAAAAACGCCAGCGCCGTCAAGCGCGTGGTGGCCTGCTCGGGCAAGGTCTACTACGACCTGGTGAAAAAGCGCGAAGAAAAGGGCGCGCACGATGTGGCCATCATCCGCGTCGAGCAGCTCTACCCCTTCCCACACAAGGCTTTTGCAACCGAGCTCAAGCGCTACCCGAACGCGACCGAGATCGTCTGGTGCCAAGATGAGCCACAAAACCAGGGGGCTTGGTTCTTTGTGCAGCACAACATCCACGACAACATGCTCGATGGCCAGCGCCTGGGCTATGCCGGCCGCGCCGCTTCCGCTTCGCCGGCGGTGGGCTACGCGCACTTGCACCAGGATCAGCAAAAATCCCTGATCGAAGCCGCTTTTGGCAAGCTCAAGGGTTTCATCCTAAGCAAATAAACCCTGAAATTACGCAATTCAGGCCCAGCTCATACGCATTCAAGGATAGCAATCATCATGGCACTCGTAGAAGTCAAAGTCCCGCAGTTGTCGGAATCCGTGGCCGAAGCCACCCTGTTGCAGTGGAAGAAAAAAGTGGGTGAGGCGGTGGCCGCCGACCAGATCCTGATCGAAGTCGAGACCGACAAGGTGGTGCTCGAAGTCCCGGCGCCGGTTGCCGGGGTCTTGGCCGAGATCGTCGTGGCCGACGGCGCCACCGTTTTGGCCGAGCAGCTCATCGCGCGCATCGACACCGAGGGCAAAGTGGCTGCCGCAGCCCCCATCGCCGCCACCAGCCTAGCCAGCGCTGCCGCCGCAGCGGCCCCTGCCGCCAGCGCCTCCAAAGCCCAGGTGGCCATGCCCGCCGCTGCCAAATTGCTGGCCGAGCACCAGCTGGCTGCTGGCAGCGTGAGCGGCACGGGCAAAGACGGCCGCGTGCTCAAGGGCGATGTGCTGGCCGCCGTGGCCGCCGGTGCCGCTGCCCCGGCCAAAGCGCCAGCCGCAGCCACCGCCATCCCCACCGGCGTGCCCACCCAAGCCCTGCCGCAAGTGGCCGCGCCCAGCCTCGACCTCGGCCAGCGCCCCGAGCAGCGCGTGCCCATGAGCCGATTGCGCGCCCGCGTGGCCGAGCGGCTGCTGCAATCGCAAGCCAGCAACGCCATCCTGACCACCTTCAACGAGGTCAATATGGCACCGGTGATGGAAATGCGCAAGCGCTTCCAGGAGCGCTTCGAGAAAGAGCACGGCGTCAAGCTCGGCTTCATGAGCTTCTTCGTCAAGGCGGCGGTGCATGCGCTGAAAAAATTCCCGGTCGTCAACGCCTCGGTCGATGGCAACGACATCGTCTACCACGGCTATTTCGACATCGGCATCGCGGTCGGCTCGCCGCGTGGCCTGGTGGTGCCCATCATCCGCAACGCCGACCAGCTCGGTTTTGCCGAGATCGAGAAAAAGATCGCCGAATTTGGCCAAAAAGCCCAAGCCGGCAAGCTCGGCATCGAGGAAATGAGCGGCGGCACCTTCTCCATCTCCAACGGTGGCACCTTCGGCTCCATGCTCTCGACCCCGATCATCAACCCGCCGCAGTCGGCCATTTTGGGCGTGCACGCCACCAAAGACCGCGCTGTGGTGGAAAACGGCCAGATCGTGATCCGCCCGATCAACTACCTGGCGCTGAGCTACGACCACCGCATCATCGACGGCCGCGAAGCCGTATTGAGCCTGGTGGCCATGAAAGAAGCGCTCGAAGACCCATCGCGCCTGCTGTTCAACCTCTGAGCCGAAAGCGCCCTACCATGACACAGCAAACATTTGACGTGATCGTCATCGGTGCCGGCCCCGGCGGCTACGTGGCGGCCATCCGCGCCGCCCAACTTGGCTTCAAGGTGGCGTGCATAGACGAATGGAGCAACGCCGACGGCGGCCCGGCCCCAGGCGGCACCTGCACCAACGTGGGCTGCATCCCCTCCAAGGCGCTGCTGCAATCGTCCGAGCACTTCGAGCACGCACGGCTGCACTTTGCCGAGCACGGCATCAGCACCGGCGCGGTCAAGATCGACGTGGGCCAAATGCTGGGCCGCAAAAACACGGTGGTCAAGCAAAACAACGACGGCATTTTGTACCTGTTCAAAAAGAACAAGGTGGCGTTTTTCCACGGCCGGGGCAGCTTTGTGCGCGCCTTCGAGGGCGGCTACGAGATCGCCGTGGCGGCGGGTGCAGCGGGTGCAGCGGGTGCAGAGCCGCAAACCTTGGCCGCCAAGCAAGTGATCGTGGCCACCGGCTCCAGCGCGCGCGCCCTGCCGGGGGTGCCTTTCGACGAGGTCAACGTGCTCTCCAACGACGGCGGCTTGCGCCTGGGCGCAGTGCCCAAGCGGCTCGCGGTAATCGGCTCGGGCGTGATCGGGCTCGAACTCGGCTCGGTCTGGCGCCGCCTCGGGGCCGATGTGACCGTGCTCGAAGGGTTGCCGGTGTTCTTGGGTGCGGTCGATGAGCAAATTGCCCGCGAGGCCAAAAAGGCGTTTGACAAGCAGGGCCTGAAAATCGAGCTCGGGGTGCAGGTGGGTGAGATCAAGGCGCTCAAAAAAGGCGTCTCGATTGCCTACACCAACGCCAAAGGCGAGCCGCAGACGCTGGAGGCCGACAAGCTCATCGTCTCCATTGGCCGGGTGCCGAATACGAACGGGCTCAACGCGCAAGCGGTTGGGCTGCAACTCGACGAGCGCGGGGCCATTGTGGTCGATGCCGACTGCCGCAGCAACCTGCCCGGCGTGTGGGCCGTGGGCGACGTGGTGCGCGGCCCCATGCTGGCGCACAAGGCCGAGGAAGAGGGCGTGGCGGTGGCCGAGCGCATCGCCGGCCAGCACGGGCACGTGAACTTTGACACCATTCCCTGGGTGATCTACACCAGCCCCGAAATCGCCTGGGTCGGGCGCACCGAGCAGCAGCTCAAGGCCGACGGCGTGGCCTACCGCGTGGGCACCTTTCCCTTCCTGGCCAATGGCCGCGCGCGCGCGCTGGGCGACACCACTGGCATGGTGAAAATGCTGGCCGATGCCGCCACCGATCAAATCTTGGGCGTACACATCGTCGGGCCCATGGCCAGCGAGCTGATCGCCGAGGCCGTGCTGGCAATGGAATTCAAGGCCAGCGCCGAAGACATTGCGCGCATCTGCCACGCCCACCCGAGCCTGAGCGAAGCCACCAAAGAAGCGGCGCTGGCGGTCGATAAGCGCGCGCTCAACTTCTAAGCCCAGCGCAGCGCGGCCCGCCATGCCCGAGCAGATTCCTTTGCCCGAGTCGGGCTACGGGCCTGTGCGCGCACTCTATGAAGCCGAACTGCGCGCACGCGGCTACCAGAGCGACCCGGCGCAACTGCGCGCCGTCGAGGCGCTGGAGCGCTGTGCCGCCGAGTGGACGCACTTCAAGCAGCGCCGCTCCAACGCCCTGAAAAAGTTCATCAACCGCTTGCCCATCCCGCGCGGGGTGTATTTGTACGGCGGCGTGGGGCGCGGCAAGAGCTTTTTGATGGACTGCTTTTACAACGCGGTGCCCTTGCGGCGCAAGACGCGGCTGCATTTTCACGAATTCATGCGCGAGGTGCACCGCCAGTTGGCCGAGCTGCAAGGCACCGTGAATCCGCTGGACGAAATGGGCCGTCGCATGGCCGTGCGCTATCGGCTGGTGTGCTTCGACGAATTCCACGTGGCCGATGTGACCGACGCCATGATCTTGCACCGCGTGCTCGACGCCATGCGCAAATACGGCATCGGCATCGTCACCACCAGCAACTTCCACCCCGACGGCCTCTACCCCGACGGCCTGCACCGCGACCGCATTCTGCCCGCCATCGAGGGGCTCAAGCAAAGCATGGATGTGCTCAACGTCGATCACGGCATCGACTACCGCCAGCGCACGCTGGAGCAGTTGCCGCTCTACCTGTGCCCGCTCGGGCCCGAGGCCGAGGCGCAGATGGAATCGGCCTTTGAGCGCTTGGCCGAAGCCCACGACGAGGCGCCGCAGTTGCAGATCGAGGCACGCGAAATCCGCGCCATTCGCCGCGCCGGCGGCGTGGTATGGTTCGATTTTCGCACCCTCTGCGGCGGACCGCGCTCGCAAAACGACTACCTCGAACTCGCCACCCAGTTCCACACCGTGCTGCTGAGCAACGTGCCGCACCTGCCGGTGAACATGGCCGCGCAGGCGCGCCGCTTCACTTGGCTGGTCGATGTGCTGTACGACCGGCGCGTCAAGCTCATCGTCTCGGCCGCCGTGCCGCCCGAGCAGCTCTACACCGAAGGCCCGCTGGCGCACGAATTCCCGCGCACCGTCTCGCGCCTAAACGAAATGCAGAGCAAAGCCTATTTGGCGCTGGCGCGGCGCGAGGTGGATACGGGCTTGACCTGAGGGGTGTGGATGCACCTTGACAGAGTAAGGATTATTCCTTACCATCGAAGCCGGTCCAGATTCACAGGAGGCCGCCATGCCCGCCATTCACGAAGTCGCCACCCTCACATCGAAGGGGCAGATCACCCTGCCCAAACCCATCCGACAGGCGCTGGGCGTGGATGCGGGTGGTAAGGTGGCCTTTGATTTGAAGGGTGGCCGCGTCATCGTCACCCGCGTGACCGATGAAGATCACGAAGATCCGGCCATCGGCAGCTTTCTCGCCCTGCTGGAAAAAGACATACAGTCCGGGCTGCACATCACAGCGCTGCCCGACGAGCTGGCGCGCTCCATGCTCGCCAGGCTAGGCAAGCAGGTCGATCTGAACGAAGACATCCAAGGCGACGTGGCGCTGTGATTGAGCGTCATGGATGGAATCTGCTCTTTCACGATTGCCTGATCGAGCAGCTACGGAAACTGGATGCAGCCGCGTCGCGTGCCAAGGCGCAAGACCCAGAGGGTTTCGAGTCCAACGCCAACGTCAAACTGTTTGACGCTTTGGCGACTTTGATCCTGGAGGCCGTCCCAAGCGATCCGAGCCGAGACGAGTACCGGCAAGGCAACACCATGGGGCCTGCGTTTCGCCACTGGCGACGAGCCAAGATCGGCCGCCGCTTTCGTTTGTTCTTCCGCTTTGACACCAAGGCCCGGATTATCATCTTCGCTTGGGTCAATGACGAGCACACCTTGCGCTCATCAGGTGCCAAAACCGACCCTTACGTGGTGTTCCAGAAAATGCTCAAGTCTGGCCGTCCTCCCGATGACTGGGGTGCATTGCTCGCCGCCAGCAAGACCGACTGGAATCGATAGTGCTTCGATGGGTTGCACGCAAGCAACGCCATGCGGGTGCATTGCTGCGGGCCCAGCGCTGCGGCGCAGGCAAGCGGCGCACTGGTTAAGATCGCCGGCCTGAAAGGAAATCCATGTCAGCCGTGTTTGCTCTTGATGATCTGCCGCCGGGGGCTTTCCCGGACGCCCAAGTGGCGCAACTGCGCGTGCCGCCACACTCGATCGAGGCCGAGTCCAGTGTGCTGGGGGGCTTGCTGCTCGACAACGGCGCCTGGGACCGGGTGGCCGACCTAATCGGCGAATCCGACTGCTACCGGCGCGAGCACCAGCTCATCTATGCGGCCATTGCGACCTTGGTCAACGCCGGCAAGCCGGCCGATGTGATCACCGTGTTCGAGCACCTGAGCAGCCAGGGGCGCTCGGATGAGGTGGGGGGTCTGGCCTACCTCAACTCGCTGGCGCAGTACGTGCCCAGCGCCGGCAACATCCGCCGCTACGCCGAAATCGTGCGCGAGCGCGCGATTTTGCGCAAACTCATCGGCGCCAGCGACGACATCGCCAGCAGCGCCTTCAACCCCAAGGGGCGGCCGGTAGCCACCATTCTGGACGAGGCCGAGCAAAAGATTTTTCACATCGGTGAAGAAGGCTCGCGCCTCAAGCAGGGTTTTCAGTCGCTCGATACGCTGGTGGTCAACCTGCTGGACCGGGTGCAGGAAATGGCCGACAACCCGAACGACATCACCGGCGTGCCGACCGGCTTCATCGACCTTGACCGCATGACCTCGGGCTTGCAGGCGGGCGATCTGGTGGTGCTGGCTGCAAGGCCCTCGATGGGCAAAACCGCCCTGGCCATCAACATCGCCGAACACGTGGCCCTGCACGAGGGGCTGCCGGTGGCGGTGTTTTCGATGGAGATGGGGGCGGCGCAGTTGGCGGTGCGCATCGTCGGCTCGATCGGGCGCATCCACCAGGGGCGGCTGCGCACCGGCAAGCTCACCGACGAGGAGTGGCCGCGCCTGACCGAAGCGATCGAGAAGCTGCGCCAGGTGTCCTTGCACATCGATGAGACGGCAGGTCTGACGCCCTCCGAGCTGCGCGCCAACGCACGCCGGCTGGCGCGCCAGTGCGGCAAGCTGGGGCTGATCGTGGTGGACTACTTGCAACTGATGAGCGGCAGCTCTTCGGGCGACGAAAACCGCGCCACCGAGCTGGGCGAAATCTCGCGCGGCCTCAAAATGCTGGCCAAAGAGCTGCAATGTCCGGTGATTGCGCTCTCGCAGCTCAACCGCTCGGTCGAGACGCGCACCGACAAGCGCCCCATGATGAGCGACTTGCGCGAGTCCGGCGCCATCGAGCAAGACGCCGACATCATCATGTTCATCTACCGCGACGAGTACTACACCAAAGACGCCTGCAAGGAGCCCGGCGTGGCCGAAATCATCATTGGTAAACAGCGCAACGGCCCCACTGGCACCGTCAAGCTCACCTTCCTCAACGTGCTCACGCGCTTCGAGAGCATGGCGCAAGAGGGCGGCTACCATGGCTGATGCCACCACCACCCCGACCCGGCCCGCCCCGCTGGCGCGCACCGAATTCCGCCACTTCGTCCCGATCCAGACGCGCTGGATGGACAACGACATCTATGGTCACGCCAACAACGTGGTCTATTACAGCTGGTTCGACACGGCGGTCAACGGCTACCTGATCGAGCGCGGGGTGCTCGACATCCACGCCGGGGCGGTGATCGGGCTGGTGATCGAAACCCAGTGCAACTACTTTGCCCCGCTGGCCTTCCCCGAGGCCGTAGAGGCCGGTTTGCGAGTGGCGCATCTGGGGCGCTCCAGCGTGCGCTACCAGGTCGGCCTGTTTGCGCGCGGCTCGGATCGGTGTGCGGCCGCCGGGCACTTTGTGCACGTCTATGTGGACCGGGCCTCGCGCCGGCCGGTGCCGCTGCCGGCCGATTTGCAGGCGGTGCTGACCGGCTTGCTTTGAGGGCGGCCTTTGAAGGCGGCTCAAGTACCCGCCATAATTGACGCACCCGTCAATTCAACCCGCAGACCCACGGAGCCCCCCGCATGACACCAACCCCTGCATCCACCGCCACCGTGCGCCCCACCGTGAACGACCCCGCCAGCGTCGAGGCAGCGATCGAGAGCCGCCAGTCGGTGCGCGCTTTTTTGCCCACGCCGGTGCCGCGCCCGCTGCTGGAGCGCCTGCTGGCGCTGGCCAGCCGCGCCCCTTCGGGCACCAACACCCAGCCGTGGAAGGTCTATGTGGTGCAAGGGGCCAGCCGCGACGCGCTGGTGCAAAAAGTCTGCGCCGCCCACGACGCCGTGCGCGCCAACCCAGCGCTGGCCGAGCAGTACCGCGAGTCCTACGACTACTACCCCAAGCAGTGGATCAGCCCCTACATCGAGCGCCGGCGCGAAAACGGACTCAGCCTCTACACCCTGCTGGGCATCGGCAAGGCCGACAAAGACCGCATGCACGCCCAGTGGCAGCGCAACTACCGCTTCTTTGATGCGCCCGTGGGCCTGTTCGTGACCATCGACAAGGCCATGGGCGGCGGCTCCTTGCTCGACACCGGCATGTTTTTGCAAAACCTCACGCTGGCGGCGCGCGCGCACGGGCTTGACGCCTGCGCCCAAGCGGCCTGGAACGGCTACGCCAGCATCGTGCTGCCGCACCTGGGGGCAGGGGAGAACGAAATGCTGGTGTGTGGCGTGGCGCTGGGCTACGCCGACCCAAGCGACATCATCAACACCTTCCGCACCCCGCGCCTGCCGGTGTCCGAGTTCACCACCTGGCTCGAATGAGCGCGCCCCGGCCCGGCGTGCTGATCACACGCCGCCTGTTCCCCGAGGTGCTGCAGCGCCTGGGTGAGCACTTCCAGCTGCGCGACAACCCGGACGATGTGGTTTGGAGCCCCGCCGAGCTGATTGAGCGCCTGCAAGGCCAGTGGGGCGTGCTGGCCACCCAGGGCGACCGCATCGACGCCAGCGTGCTGGCCGCTTGCCCCGATCTGCGCGTGGTCGCCAACATGGCGGTCGGCTACAACAACCTCGACCTTGACGCGCTGGCGCGCCACGGCGTGCAAGCCAGCAACACCCCCGACGTGCTGACCGAAAGCACGGCCGACTTCGGCCTGGCGCTGCTGCTGGCCACGGCGCGGCGCATCACCGAGGGCGAGCGCTACCTGCGCGCCGGGCGCTGGCACAAGTGGGCCGCCGACATGCTCTTGGGGGCCGAGGTGCACCACAGCACGCTCGGCATTTTGGGCATGGGGCGCATCGGGCAGGCCATTGCGCGCCGCGCCGCGCATGGTTTTTCCATGCAGGTGATCTACCACAACCGCAGCCCGCTCGATGCCGCCACCGAGCGCGCCTGCGCCGCCCGCTACGTGAGCAAAGCCGAGCTGCTGCGCCAAGCCGACCACCTGCTGCTGGTGTTGCCCTACACGCCGGCCAACCACCACATTGTTGGTGCGGCCGAGCTGGCGCAGATGAAACCCAGCGCCACCTTGGTCAACTTGGCGCGTGGCGGCATCGTCGATGAGCTGGCGCTGGCGCAGGCGCTGCAAAGCGGCCAGATCGCCGCCGCTGGCCTCGATGTGTTCGAGGGCGAACCGCAGGTGCGGCCCGAACTGCTGGCTCTGAGCAACGTGGTGCTCACGCCCCACATCGCCAGCGCCACCCGGGGCACCCGTTTGGGCATGGCGCTGCTGGCGGCCGACAACTTGATTGCACACCACCAGCGCGGTCAACTCTTGACGCCGATCAAAGCCAGCCCAAGCCCATCCCTTTGAATATGCTCATGCTATTGCTAGAGTTGCTGATTTTCATGAAATCATAAAACCTAAGGCGTGTTGGACCTCGGGCCAACCACGCCGCACCCGCGCAGCTTGTGCATGCCCACCAAGGAGCTTCCATTGCAGAGCGTAGAGGCCAAAGATCTGAATGGCGACCAAAATTGGTTGCACCGTTTGTTGCGCGTGCTGGCTTTTGTCGATTTGCCGATTCGTCACAAGTTTTTGTTGCTGGCAGCCGGAACCCTGTTCTGGTTTCTTGCCTTGGCGCTGGTCGCGGTGGGAGCGCTGACGCTGCTGCACTACCAGTTCCACAAGGTGGCGCAGGGGCTGTTGCCCCACCAACAGGCTGCCACCCAGGTGCTGGAGCAATTGCAGGGCTTGGAGCGTGAATTGGTGGCGCTGCCCAGCCCCGACGGGGCGCTGGATCCGGTGGCGGCGCAAGCGGTGCGCGAACGGCTGCAGGTGGTGCGCGGCATTCAGACTGGCTTGAACCTGCAGGCCACCCAAGGCGATGGCACACTGGTCGAGGACATCGTGCGGGCGTTGGCTGCCGATGCAACGCAGCACGCCGATTACATACAAAACAGTCTGGCTGCAATGGGCCAGATCGAGCAAGCGCTCAACCGACTGCCCACGGTGCCGCAGGAGTCTGCGGCGCTGGCCAGCCAGATGCAGGCGCTTGAGGCCGCCTTGGCCAATGCCAAGGCCTTGACGCAGCAGCACGCCCAATCGATGCAGGGCGCCTACCAGCAGGCGCAAGAAAACATAGTCGAGGTGATTCGCTACGCGGTGCACACCGTGATGCTGTTGCTCGTGCTTGCCAGCGCCTTGTTGCTGCTTTTTATCTATTGGATCATCACCGCCTTCCAGCAACCCATTGGCGCCATGATCCGCCAGATTGACTCCCTGAGCGCCGGTGAGTTTGATTCGGCCCAGAAGGTGTCCATCAAATCGCTCGATGAAATCGGAGACTTGTCCAAAAAATTCAATGCCTTGGTCGAGCGCGTCTATGGCATGACGATCTACAAGAAGGTGATCGAAGAAGACGCCTCGCTGGAGGATGTGTATCGTCGGATGGGCCAGATGTTCGAGCGCGAGCTGGGCAGTGGCCAATACACCCTGTACGAAGTCAATGAGCCCAAGCGCGAGATGGCCGTGGTCTATCCGCCACTGGTCGGCGATGAGCACATGCATTGCGAGCCCGACATCCTGAGCGACTGCACCCAATGCCGCGCCGCCAAGACCGGGCATCGGGTGTCCTCATTCGAATTTCCCGGGGTTTGCCGCCGCTATGCGGGCCCGCAAGGGATGGGCCATGTGTGCATCCCCCTGCTAACGGGCGGGCATACCAGCGGCGTGGTGCAGTTGCGCTTCCCCATGGGGGCACAGGGCGCGGCGCTGGAGCCCGAAATGCCACAAAAACTGTTCAACGTCGGCACCTACATCGAGCAATCGGTTTCGGTGATCGAGGCCAAGCGCCTGATGCAAACCCTGCGCGAATCGGCCACCATCGATCCGCTCACGGGGCTCTACAACCGGCGTTTTTTGCAGGAGCATACGCAACAGCTCATCAGCGGCGTGCTGCGGCGCAAAAGCCAGATTGGGCTGCTGCTGTGCGACCTGGACTACTTCAAACAAGTCAACGACACCTACGGACACGATGCTGGCGACCTGTTGCTCAAAGAGGTTTCAATCATTTTGCGCAGTTCTGTCCGCGAATCCGATGTGGTGATCCGCTTTGGCGGCGAAGAATTTCTGGTGCTGTTGCTCGACACCGAAGCGGGGCGGGCGCAACAGGTGGCCGAGAAAATCCGCCTCGCGGTCGAGAAAATGCGTGTCAACATCAACGGTGAGACGCTGAGCAAAACCATTTCGGTCGGGGTGGCGGAGTTTCCTGGTGACACCGACGGCTTCTGGCAGGCCATCAAGTACGCCGACGTGGCGCTCTACCAAGCCAAGGAGCAGGGGCGCAACCGGGTGCTGCGCTTCGCGCCCGAGATGTGGACACAAGGGCAATTTTGAGCCCGGCTTGGCACGATCTCGGAGGCCGGCCCGCTTGTGATGCGTCGGGGTAGGGCAGGCTGGCCGCGTTTCATCTGCATTTATCGGCGGATGCGGGGCCACCGTCAGGTGTTTTGAGACAAAAAATTATTACACTCAGCCCCCATGGCGCAAACTTCCCCTCACGAACACCCGGCCAACGCCATGAGCTTGGGCGCGCGCACGGCCTTTGTGCTGGTTCCGCTGCTGGCTTTTCTTGCGGTGCTGTGGACGGCGGCCACGCAGCCGCTGCCGCTGGACATCACCCTGCCCTGGATTCCGGCGCTGGGGGTGGAGCTGGACTTTCACATCGACGGCCTGACGCTGCTCATGCTGCTGCTGATCACAGGCATCGGCATCGCCGTGTTCATCTATGCCGGTGGCTACTTGGCCGGGCATCCGCAGCAAAACCAGCTCTATATTTTGCTGACGCTGTTCATGTTCGCCATGATCGGCACCGTCATGGCCGACAACCTGATCGTGCTGTTCCTATTCTGGGAGGCGACCAGCCTGCTCTCGTTCCTGCTGGTGGGCTTCAATCACGAAGACCCCAAGAGCCGCAAATCGGCGCAGCAGGCGCTGGTGGTGACGGGCGGCGGCGGTCTGGCGCTGCTGGCCGGGGCGATTTTGCTCGGCCAGATCATGGGCACCTACTCGATCCAAGAGATCATCACCGCGCTGCCCAACACCGAGATCACCCCGGCCCTGACGACCGCGCTGGTGCTGATTTTGTTGGGTGCCTTCACCAAGAGCGCGCAGTTTCCATTTCACTTCTGGCTGCCCAACGCCATGTCGGCCCCGACGCCGGTGTCGGCCTACCTGCACTCGGCCACCATGGTCAAGCTCGGTGTGTACCTGCTGGCGCGGCTCGACCCGGGTTTTGGCGACTGGATGATGTGGCAGTGGACGCTGCAACTCGTCGGTTCGCTCACCGCCGCCTGGGGCATGCTGCTGGCGCTGCGCGAGCGCGATTTGAAACGCATCCTGGCCTGGTCCACCGTGGCTACGCTGGGCACGCTGGTGATGCTGGTGGGCAAGACCGGACACGGGGCCACGGTGGCGGTCAGTGCGCTGCTGCTGGCGCACGCGCTCTACAAGGCGCCGCTGTTTTTCGTCGCTGGCAACGTGGACCACGGCACCGGCACCCGCATCATCGACCGCCTAGGCAACCTGCGCCACGCCATGCCCTGGACGGCGGCTGCGGCCTTGCTGGCCGGTTTGTCGATGGCCGGCATTCCGCTCTCCTTTGGCTACGTGGTCAAAGACGTGGTGGGGCAGGCCGGGGCGCTGGGCGCCATATCGGAATTGGTCAAGTTTGCCAACACCATTTTCGCCGCGGTGGCGGTGGCGGTGGCGGCGGTGGCGGCGGTGCGGGTGTTCTGGCGCCACCCGGGCCACAACCTGACCCCGCCCGACGCCCACGAGGGTGGTCTGGCGCTGTACGGGCCGCCGCTGGTGCTGGCGGGCATCGGCATCGTGCTCGGGGTCTTTCCCTTCTTGGCCGACGGGCTGATGAGCCTGGCCGCGCACGCCATGACACCGCGCGCCGAGGCGATGGCGGTGCATTTTGCGCTCGAATTCGGCCCGGCGGCTTTGCTCTCGCTGGCCACCACCTTGGCCATCGGGGCGTTGGTGTTCATTTACTGGGACCCGCTGCACCGGCGCTTCGACCGCATCTTGGCCAAGTTCGATCGCTCCGGTTCGCTGGCGCAGTACGAGCGCTTCATCAACGGCATTCCGGTGTTGGCGGCGCATTCCACCCGCTGGTTGCAGGGCGGCGATCTGAGCCAGTACAGCTTGGTGTTGGTGTCCTTTGTGGGTGTTTTCATGGGGGCTGCCTTGGTGGCGGGCTGGAGCCAGTGGTTGTGGCCGGCTTGGGTCATGCCTTCAGCCGGCTTCATCGGCGCCTGTGTGCTGATTGCATCTGGGGCACTGCTGGCGCTGTTTCAGCGCGATCGGCTGGTGCTGTTGCTGTCCACTGGGCTGGTGGGTTTTGGCAGCGGCGTGTTCTACCTCTACGCGGGCGCGCCGGATGTGGCTTACACCCAGTTCGCGGTCGAGTCGGTGTTTGTGATCGTGGTGGCTTCGGTGCTGCTCAAGCTGCGCCAGCGCGGCCGTGGCCAAGGGCTGGAGCAGACGCACTCGATGCGCGGGGCGCTGCCGGTGGCGCTGGTGTTTGGCGGCGTGATCGCGGTGTGGCTGCTGGTGGTTTCGGGGGTGGAGTTCAATCCGCAACTGCACCAATTCTTTGGCCAGGTGAGCGTGCCCGAAGCGCATGGGCGCAACGTGGTGAACGTGGTGCTGGTCGATTTCCGCGCCCTCGACACCCTAGGTGAAATCGTGGTGGTCACGCTCTCGTTCTTGGCCGCCATCGCGCTGCTGCAGGCGGTGCGTGGGCACGCTAAGCGCCAACGCGCACTAGACAAAACCAAAGCCGGAGGTGCCGCATGAACCGGCGCGTGGTGATTCTGGAGTCGATTGCCGGCCCCTTGTATGTGACGATCCTGCTGGCCTCGCTCTGGGTGCTGCTGCGCGGGCACAACGAGCCCGGCGGCGGCTTCATCGGCGGCTTGCTGGCCGTGACCGCATCGGTGCTGTGGGCGGTGGCGCACGGGCGTGTGGCGGCCACTGCGCGCCTGCCCTACGGCAGTGCGATGCGCCTGACCGTGATCGGCATTGGCATCGGCGTGCTCTCGGGCATTCCGGCGCTGCTGCTGGGCTTGCCCTACCTAACGCACCTGTGGGGCCATATCCCACTCGGTTTTACCGAGCTCAAGGTTTCGACCGTGATCATTTTCGACCTCGGCGTCTATCTGGCGGTCTGGGGCGGTTTGGCCGGTTACGCCATCGAGCTGCTCGGCATGGACGAGCCCGACGCCCACGACGACACAGCGGCCGATGCGGCCCAGGAGCTGCGCGCATGATCTGGTTGCTGGCCCTCACCATCTGGATCACCGTCACCGCAGGTATTTATTTGGCGCTGTCGCGTGATGTGTTTCGCTGCGTGTTTGGCTTGGGCATATTGGGTAGCGCAGCCATTTTGGTTTTGTTTGCCTCCGGTCGTTTGGGCAGTGTGCAACCGGCCGTGATCCCCTTGGGCGAAACCGTGCTGCGCGACGCCGCCAACCCGTTGAGCCAAGCGTTGGCTCTGACCGCGATCGTGATCGGCTTTGCCCTGATCTGTTTTTCTGTCGTTGTGGCGCTGCGCCTGATTCAGCGTGCCGACACCGACGACACACTGGCCCTGCGCATGTCTGAACCCATCCCGACCGACCCCATCAAGCCGCCCTACAACGGGGCCGAGCACGAACCTGCACAGCCTGCTGCAACCCCTGCCGCCAGCGCGACCAAGCTGGAGGGGGTGGCATGACTTGGCTTGCTGCGACGCCGGTGCTGGTGCCCATGGTCACCATGGTGGCCACGGCGCTGGCGTACAAAAACCCGCGCCTGCAAGCCGCAATTAGCTTGCTGGGTGCTCTGGCTTTTCTGGTTTGCGCGCTCGCCTTGGTGGCGGTGGCGCATCAAGACCAGGCAGCGCAGACCGTGTTTGGCGACTGGGGAGCGCCCTACGGCATCGAGTTTGCCATCGACCGGCTCAGTGCCGCCATGGTCTTGATGGCGGCCTTCATGGGCACGGTTTGCCTGATCTTTATGCTCAGCGACGCCGACACCGGTTCGCGCCACCCCATGGTGTTGCCGCTCCTGCATGGGGTGCTGTGCGGTGCGGGTGGGGCTTTTGCCACGGCCGACTTGTTCAACCTGTACGTCTGGTTCGAGGTCATGCTGGTGGCGGCCATGGGCCTGTTTGCACTGGGGGGCCGAGTTGACCAGCTCGATGCCACTTTCAAGTACTACGTGCTCAACATTTTTGGCACCCTGTTTTTCCTGATCGCCGTCGCCATGGTTTATGCCGCGACCGGGCATCTAAACTATACGGCGGTGGCCCAAGCCATCCCCTATCTGTCAACGGGCATGATGACCTTGCTGGCGGTGGGTTTGCTGCTGTCTTTTCTCATCAAATCGGCGGCTTTCCCGGTCTTTGCTTGGTTGCCGGCCTCCTACCATACCTTGCCGGCCCCGGTGCTGGCGCTGTTTGCTGCCGTCTTGACCAAGGTGGGCGTCTATGCGGTGCTGCGCACCTTGGGCGACATTTTTGTGGGCGCACCCGATTTCATCTACGTGGTGCTGGGCTGGATCGCCGTGGGCTCGATGGTGTTTGGCGTGATTGGTGCCGCTTACCACTGGGACATGCGGCGCATTCTGGCTTTTCACAGCGTGAGCCAGATAGGCTACATTTTGCTGGCCGTGGCGCTTGCCAGCCAAGCGGGCCATGCAGCAGCATTGTTCTACATTTTGCACCACAGCATCGTCAAAGCCAATCTGTTCTTGATCGCTGCCATCATCTGGCGCTTGAGCGGCGACTACGATCTGCGCCGCATCGGTGGGTTGTACAAAACCCAGCCCTTGCTGGCTGTGCTGTTCTTCATCATGGCCATGTCGCTGGTTGGGATTCCGCCCTTTACCGGTTTTTGGGCCAAGGTGATGGTGGTGCAAGAAACCATTGCCCAAGGTCAGATTGCTTGGACTTTCTTTGCGCTGTTGGTCGGCATGTTGACGCTTTACTCAATGGCCAAGATCTGGATGGAGGCTTTTTGGAAGCCGCACCCGAATCCGGCGTGGCGCCCACCGAAAGTCACCCAACTTGGGCCAGCTTGGATTGCCAGCTTGGGTTTGGCTGTGCTGATGCTGGTTATTTCCTTGTATCCGCAGCCGCTGATCGAATACGCCCAAGCGGCCGCCAAAACCCTGGGGGCCCCCTGACCATGATGCGGTTCAAACCCATTGCCGCCGTCGTGCTGCTGGCGCGTTTCCTCAAGGCCGTGGTGCTCTCGGGCATCCAGACCGTGCAGGTGATTTTGCGCGCCAGTTTCGGCCAGCGCACGCCACCGCCAGCGGCCTTTTTGCGCGTCCACTTCGCCCCCATGAGCCCGATGGGCGCTTCGCTGTTGGGTTGCATGATCACCCTCACGCCCGGCACCACCACGCTGGATATCGACATGGAAAACCGCATAATTTTGATGCACGTGCTCGACGCCTCTGACACCGACGCCATCGTGCAAGGCATCCGCGACGACTTCGAGTCCGGCCTGGTGCCGCTGTTTGGGGTGCGCGCATGATGCTCTGGTTGGCCACCACCTTGCTGGTTTTGTGTGCGCTGGGCGCCTGCGGCCTGGCCACTTGGCGCATCGTGCAAGGCCCCACCCACGCCGACCGGGTGGTGGCGCTCGACATCATGCTGGCGGCCGCCGTGGGCTTGTGCGTGGCGGCCTCGATCTATACCGCGCGCACCGTGTTTCTGGATGTGGCGATCGGGCTGGCGCTGGTCGGTTTCGTGGCCACCGTGGGCTGGGCCCGGGTGGTGGACAAAGGGGCGGATCAACAAGGGGCCGATCAATGATGCTCGACGCGCTGGTTTCGGTTTTTCTGCTCGCCGGCGGGGTGCTGCTGCTGATTGCTGCCTGGGGCGTGGTGGCGCTGCCCGATGCGTTGTCGCGCCAGCACGCCGCCACCAAGGCCGGCACCTTTGCGCTGGCAATGGTCTGCATCGGGGCCATGCTGTTTGCGCTCGACTGGGCCTGGAGCTGGCGCATCCTGCTCATTTTGGGCTTTTTGCTGGCCACGCTGCCGGTGGCCTCGCACCTGCTGGCGCGCGCCGCGGTGCGCGAATCCAACTTGGTGCCGGATGCCAGCCAGGTGCGCCTGATTGGCGACGACCCGGCGCAAGCCAGTAAGCCGGGCAGCCGCAGCTGACCCCTCGACCCCCGCCCCCTCAAACCGGCGCAGCGCAGCCGCTATCGGGCAGGTTGTAAAAGCGCCGAATGCCCTCCCAAGCGGCCTCGGGGGTGTCCACGGTCTGGAACAAATCCAGATCGCTGGCGCTGATCGCCCCTTCTTCCACCAGCACCTCCAGCCGGATCAGGCGCTGCCAGTAGTCGCTGCCAAAGAGGAAGATCGGCAGCGGTTTGGCCTTGTGGCATTGCACCAGGGTGAGCACTTCAAACAGCTCGTCTAGGGTGCCAAAACCGCCCGGAAACGCCACCAGCGCCTTGGCGCGCATCAAAAAATGCATTTTGCGCAGCGCAAAATAGTGGAACTTGAAGTTCAGTTCGGGGCTGACGTAAGGGTTGGAAATCTGCTCGTGCGGCAGCGTGATGTTGAGCCCAAGGTTGAGCGCCCCCGCCTCGTGCGCGCCCCGGTTGGCCGCCTCCATGATGCCGGGCCCGCCACCGGTGGCGATGTAGAGGCGGTCTGGCGCCGGGCAGTGCAGGCTGTATTCGGCCACCAAGCGAGCAAAACGGCGCGCCTGTTCGTAGTAGTGGGCGTTGCGCTGCAACATCTGGGCTTCGGCCAGCGCCTGCGCATCGCCGCTGGCTTGTGCCTGGGCCAGCAACTCGGCCGCCACTTCGGGCGATCGAAAGCGCGCGCTGCCAAACACCACCACGGTGTGCTCGATGCCCAGTTCCTGCATTTGCAACTCGGGTTTGAGCAGTTCGAGCTGCATGCGAATGCCGCGCGACTCGCGTCGCAGCAAAAATTCCGGGTCGGCAAAGGCTAGCCGGTGCGCATCGGGCTCAAGCTCCACACCACCAGCGGCCTGGGTCTGCAGCTCGGCCCAGGCATGCGCCAAGCGGTTGACGCGCAAGTCTTGCGGGTTTCCCATTGGTGGGGATGGCTGGGCTGGGGCTGTCTGGCCTTTGCCGAGCCTATGCCTAGCCGATCAGACGCGGCGGCGGTATTCGCCGGTGCGGGTGTCGATCTCGATGCGGTCGCCTTGCTCGACGAACAGCGGCACCGAAACTTCAAAGCCGGTGGCGATTTTGGCGGGTTTCAAGACCTTGCCCGAGGTGTCGCCCTTGACGGCGGGCTCGGTCCAGGTGATTTCGCGCTCGACGCTGGTGGGCACTTCGACCGAAATGGCCTTGCCGTCGTAGAACACCACTTCAACCGACATGCCATCGGCCAGGTAGTTGAGCGCATCGCCCATGTTGCTGGCTTCGACTTCGTACTGGTTGTAGTCGGTGTCCATGCAGACGTACATCGGGTCGGCAAAGTAGGAGTAGGTGCACTCTTTTTTGTCGAGGATGACGTTGTCGATCTTGTCGTCGGCCTTGAACACCACTTCGGTGCCCATATTGCTCAGCAGCGCCTTGAGCTTCATGCGCACCGTGGCGGCACCGCGGCCGCCGCGGGCGTATTCGGTTTTGAGGACGATCATCGGGTCTTTGCCGTGCATGATGACGTTGCCGGCGCGGATTTCTTGGGCGATTTTCATGGTGGGGGGCGCAAATGCGGATTCAGGGTGCAGATTTGGAGTGCGACTCAGGCGACGTGAAGGTTTGGATGCCTGATCACAAGGCAGCTAGACGCTAACGCCAGCCTGGCCGCCTAGCCCAAAAGCAAACCGCAGATTCTACCTTTTTTCGGCGACGAAGCCCAGCAGTTGGCTAACCAAGTCGGCTTGCTGCAACAGGCGCTGGCGCGCGGCTAGGATGCAGTGCCGCCAAGTTTGCAGGCGCTGCACCGTTAAAGGGGGTAGGGCGGCGCCGGACGGCACCCCGTTCCAGACCCGGTGCCACTGGCGCAAGCAGGGCGGGGCGTCTAGCCAGTCCAGAAAGGCGTCGAGCTTGGCGAGGTGTGCACCATCGTGCTGCGGGTAGAGTTGCCACAGCAGCGGCTGGCCGGCCCAGAGCGCGCTCACCAGCGAGTCTTCGCCGCGCACCAGGTTGAGGTGGCAGGTGCGCAGCAGGGCGTCGAATTCGGTTTGTGCCAGCAGGGGCAGCAGGGTGGTTTGGGGTGTGGGTGGGCTGTGGGCTGGGAATGGGGGTGGATTGGTGTTTGCATCGGTGGCGGTGGTCTGGGCTGGGCTGTCGGGCTGGCCTGACCATGCGGCCTGCCAAGCGGCTTGGGCGCGCCCAGCGGTAAGCAACCAATGCGCCTGCGCCAGCGCCGGGTCGGCCAGCAACGCGGGCAGGGCCGGGGCTTGGTAACAGAACAAGAGGATCTGCAAACGGGTGATGTCTGGTGCAGAGGGCTCGGAGGGCTCGGAGGAGGGTGTTGCTTCAGGCGCGGGGCAATTGGCTATTTCGCGCAGCAACCCGCCGCTGCCCGCAGTGAAGCCGGGGTAGTAAAACCACTTGCAGCGCCCGACCAGCGGCCCGCTCAACACCGGGGAGGGCAGGCCGTGGCAACGCTCGGCCCAGGGCTCGGCGCTCAGATACTCGAGGTTGAGCCAGACCTGGCCAGCGCGGCCTTCGGGCTGCAGCGCCTGCACCCAATGCGGCTCGATGTGGCAGCCAAAGGCTTCGATCAGCACGTCGCCGGGTTCGACGGCTGGCGCTGGCGCATCGGGCTGCTGGCGCGGCCACGGGTACACGCGCAGGCCCGCCAGCTCGCCCTGGCCCAGGAGGTGGCCGCCGGGCTGGCCATGGCTTGGGCTTTGCAGCGCCCTGGGGGCCATCCAGGCCAGTGCCGAGGCGTCGTCGGCCCACAGCCGCACGCGCTGGCCGCGCTGCGCCAACTGGCGCGCCAGCCGCCAACACACGCCCAAATCGCCCCAGTTGTCGATCACGTGGCAAAAAATGTCCCAGAGCAGGGGAGCGCAGGGGGGCTCTGGCGGCCGGGTAGGTGCGGCTAGGGTTGCATGCAAAGATTCAGCAGGGCTCATGGCACAGGATTGTCGCTGGCTCAAGGGGCTGTCCCACATCACGCACGGCAGCGCCACGCACGGCGCAGATGTTGCAGCGCCTAGCTGGCCTTCACAACGGGTCGGTACCCTAGGTGACACAATCTTGCCCCATGAGCGAAGCCGAACCCGCCCCCGAATCAGCCCAATCCCCCTTCCCCGAGGCGCTGCTGCACGCCGTGGCGGCCTTGCCGGGGCTGCCGGGGGTGTATCGGTTTTTCGACGCCACCGGGCAGTTGCTCTACGTGGGCAAGGCGCGGCACCTGAAAAAGCGCGTGGCCAGTTACTTCAGCCGCCGCCACGACGGCACCCGCATCGGCCACATGGTGGGCCAGATCGAGCGCCTGGAGAGCACCGTGGTGCGCTCCGAGGCCGAGGCGCTGCTGCTGGAAAACAACCTCATCAAATCCAGCCAGCCGCGCTACAACATCTTGTTTCGCGACGACAAAAGCTACCCCTATCTGCGTTTGGGGAGCGGCGCGGGGCGCTCGGGCGCGTCGGCTGCCGGGCCGGCGCAGCCGCCAGAATTTCCGCGCCTGTCCTACTACCGTGGCGCAGTGGATGCGCGCAGCCAGTATTTTGGCCCTTACCCCAACGGCTGGGCGGTCAAGCAGAGCATCGAGCTGCTGCAAAAGGTGTTTCGGCTGCGCACCTGCGAAGACACGGTGTTCCAGCACCGCAGCCGCCCCTGTCTGCTGTACCAGATCAAGCGCTGCAGCGGCCCCTGCGTGGGGCTGGTGAGCGCGGCCGATTACGCACGCGACGTGCAAGACGCCAGCGCTTTTTTGCGCGGCCAGACCCAGGCGCTGCAATCCGATCTGGAGCGGCGCATGCTGGACTTTGCCGAGCAACTGGCGTTTGAACAAGCGGCCGAGGTGCGCAACCAAATCAGCAGCCTGGCGCAGGTGCTGCAGCAGCAGGCAATGGAAAACGTGCGCGACCAGGAGGCCGACATTCTGGCGGTGAAAGTGCAGGGCGGGCGCGCCTGCGTGAATTTGGCGATGGTGCGCGGTGGGCGCCACTTGGGCGACCGGCCCTTTTTCCCGGCCCAAGTGGCCGACGGCGCGCTGCTGGCGGCATTGGACGAGGGCGCAGATGAGGATGGCGAGGGCGGTGTGCAAGAGAGTACGGAGCAGCCGCCCCAAAGCCTGGAAGCGCGGGTGCTGGAGGCCTTCATCGCGCAGCACTACAGCGTCCACAGCCCGCCGCCGCTGCTGATTTTGGGGGCACCAGTGAGCGCGCACCTGATCGATTTGCTGATTCAGGCCAGCGCGCACAAAATCCATGCGGTCTGGCAGCCGCGCGAGCAGCGCCGCGTCTGGCTGGAAATGGCGCAGCAAAACGCCGACTTGCAACTGGCGCGTTTGCTGTCCGAAGAAGGTTCGCAGCAAGCGCGCACGCGCGCCTTGGCGCAGGCGCTGGACCTGCCCGAAGACGCGCTGGAGCGGCTGCGCATCGAGTGTTTCGATGTGTCGCACAGCGCCGGCGAGGCGACCATGGCCTCGTGCGTGGTGTTCGAGGGCCACAAAATGCAAAGCGCCCAGTACCGGCGCTACCGCATCGAGGGCATCACCCCCGGCGACGACTACGCCGCCATGCGCCAGGTGCTGCTGCGCCGCTACGGCAAGCTGGGGCCAGCCCAAGACCCGGGCGCGGTTGATCCCGGCCCCGAATCCGAAGCGGGCCGTGCGCGCTGGCCCGATCTGGTGCTGATCGACGGCGGCGTGGGCCAGGTGGGCGTGGCGCGCCAGGTGTTTGAGCAGCTCGGGGCCGACGTGGGCCGCCTCGTCGGGGTGGAAAAGGGCACTGGGCGCAAGGTGGGGCTGGAAGAGCTGGTGTTTGCCGATGGACGCGACAAAATCAGCCTCGGGGCCGATTCGGCCGCGCTCATGCTGGTGGCGCAAATCCGCGACGAGGCGCACCGCTTTGCCCTGACCGGCATGCGCGCCCAGCGCGCGCGCACCCGCACCGGCAGCAGCCAGCTCGAAGACATTCCCGGCGTCGGCCCCAAGCGGCGCGCGCGCCTGTTGCAGCGCTTTGGCGGCTTGCGCGGGGTGGCGGCGGCCAGCGTGGCCGATCTGGCCGGTGTGGAGGGCATTTCGACCGAGTTGGCGCAGCAAATCTACCGCGCCTTGCGCTAACAGCCCGCTGCGCCGCACACGCATTCGGGCAAACCCTCGCATAATCGGGCCCATGTTTTTCAACTTGCCAACTTCGCTCACTTGGGCGCGCATTGTCTCCATTCCGCTCATCGTGGCGGTGTTTTACTGGCCTGGGCTGGAGCAAAGCACGCAAAACCTGGTGGGAACGGTGCTGTTCGTGCTGTTTGCGCTCACCGACTGGGCCGACGGCTGGCTGGCGCGCCGCCTCAACCAGACTTCGGCCTTTGGCGCTTTCTTGGACCCGGTGGCCGACAAGTTTCTGGTCTGCGCCTGCCTGCTGGTGCTGGTGCAGCTTGATCGGGCCGATGTGTTCGTCGCACTCATTATCATCGGGCGCGAGATCGCCATTTCGGCGCTGCGCGAGTGGATGGCGACCATCGGCGCGGTGCGCAGCGTGGCGGTGCACGTGGTGGGCAAGCTCAAAACCGCGGTGCAGATGGTGGCGATTGCCTTTTTGCTCTACGACGCCACGCTGCTGGGGGTGATCGACACCCGGCTTTGGGGCACGGTGCTGATCTGGATCTCGGCCGTCCTCACGGTCTGGTCCATGATTTATTACCTGCAAAAAGCGCTGCCCGAAATCCGCGCCAAGTCGCGCTAAGGCCACCCCCCCCCGGCTTCCCGCATGCCCACCCACGCCCATCACGACGCTTGGCTGCGCGCCATGCCGTGGGTGTTTGTGCTGATCTGGAGCACCGGCTTCATTGTGGCGCGCTACGGCATGCCACACGCCCCGCCATTCACCTTTCTGGCCTGGCGCTATGCCTTGTCGATTGCGCTGTTCCTGCTCTGGGTCTGGTGGGCGCGGGTGGCGTGGCCGCACAGCCGCACGCAGTGGGGGCACTTGGCGGTGCTGGGCTTGCTGATGCACGCCGGTTACCTGGGCGGCGTGTGGGCGGCGGTGAAGGCCGGCATGGGCGCGGGCCTGGTGGCGCTGTTGGTGGGGTTGCAACCGCTGTTGACCGCGATCTGGCTCTCGGCCGTGGCCTCGTCGCACGGCCTTGCGGTGACGCGGCGCCAGTGGCTGGGGTTGTTGCTGGGCCTGGCCGGATTGGTGCTGGTGCTGTGGCACCAGTTCGTGCCGGCCGAGGTGGAGCAGGCCGTCGGAGCCACCACGGGCCAGATCGGGGCCACCTGGTTCAATGTCTCGCTGGCCGTGCTGGCGCTGTTGAGCATCACCGCCGGCACCCTGTACCAAAAGCGCTACGTGCAGCCCTGCGATGTGCGCAGCGCCAACACGGTGCAGTTGTTGGCGGCGCTGGCCATCACGCTGCCGCTGGCGCTGCTGGAGCCCGGTGGCATGAACTGGAACGCCGAACTGGCCGGTGCGTTGGCGTGGTCGGTGCTGGCGCTCACGCTGGGGGCCAGCTCCTTGCTGTATCTGCTGATCCAGCGCGGCGCGGCCGCCTCGGTGGCCAGCCTGATGTACCTGGTGCCGCCGTGCACCGCCGTGCTGGCTTGGCTGCTGTTCGACGAGCCCATCACCGCCCTCACCGTGGCCGGCGTGGCCCTGACCGCGCTTGGCGTGAGTCTGGTGGTGCGCAGCCCCAGCCCCAAAGCCTGAAGCGTGCCTAGCTGATGCGTGCCTAGAGGCCCCCCAATCGTCTCTAGGGTGGCACCCGCTTGCCCGCCCCGCATGGCAAATGCCTGCAAGGTGAGGGCAGGGCGCGTCTTCGATCGAAAAACCGGTCAGCGTATGCGCCGGCAGGAGCGCCAGAAGCACCGCAAGCCGTTGTCTGCCCCCAATTTCCACTCATTTTTGGGGCCACAATTTAAAACAACGCGCTTAAAATGTGGTCTTATTTTAAATTTGGGCCTCGGTCATGCATATTGCCGTTCGTGAACTCAAAGCCAGTCTCTCGCGGGTTTTGGCGCTGGCTCAGGGTGGGGAGGTGATTGAAGTCCGGTCGCACCACAAACCCATCGCCCGCATTGTGGGCATACCGCCTCAGGCCGATGAGGGCCTGCGCCGCTTGATTGCCACGGGCGCGCTGTCGTGGGCCGGCGGCAAGCCGCAGTTCGCCCCCCCTTTGGAGCTGGTTGCGGGCGGCACATCGGTCAGCCAAATGGTGCTGGAGGATAGGGGGTGATCCTGTTTTGCGACACATCGGCCTTGATCAAACTCTACCTCAAGGAAGCGCACAGTGCCGAGGTGCAGGCGCTGGCGGCAGCCTCCAAGGGGGTGGTCGTGGCGCGCATCGCCTGGGCAGAAATGATGGCGGCGTTGGCGCGGCGCGTGCGCGAACACCCCGTTGATGCCCCGGCCATTGAAACCCTGCGCACCCGCATGCGCCACGATTGGCCGGCCTTTGCCATGGTCGAAATCACCCAAACGCTGGTGGAGCAGGCCGGGGAATTTGCCGACACCTTTGCTCTGCGCGGTTACGACAGTGTGCAACTGGCGGCTGCACACCAGGTTCAGACTGCCACCAGCGGCGCCTTGTGCTTTGCTTGCTTTGATACGCGACTAAAAAAAGCGGCCAAGGTGCTCGGTATGCAGGTGCTGGTGTAGGCCGCTTAGGATACGGCCAGACGGCTGCGCTGTACCATCGGGGGCTGCCAAACACCCAAGCAAGCACCCAACCATGAAAACGCATCGCATCGCCGTCATCGCTGGCGACGGCATCGGCCAAGAAGTCATGCCCGAGGGGCTGCGCGTGCTGGAGGCCGCCGCCAGCCGCTTCGGCATCGGCCTGCAGTTCGACCACTTCGATTTCGCCTGCTGGCCCTATTACGAGCGCCACGGCAAAATGCTGCCCGACGATTGGAAGGCGCAGATCGGCGGCCACGACGCGATCTATTTTGGGGCCGTCGGCTGGCCCGAGAAAATCCCCGACCACATCTCGCTCTGGGGTTCGCTGCTGCGCTTTAGGCGCGAGTTTGACCAATACGTGAACCTGCGCCCGGCGCGCCTGATGCCCGGCATCACCGCGCCGGTGGTGCGCCGCGACGGCTCGCCGCGCCAGCCGGGCGAGATCGATATGTGGATCGTGCGCGAAAACACCGAGGGCGAATACTCCAGCGTGGGCGGGCGCATGTTTGAGGGCAGCGAGCGCGAAATCGTGCTGCAAGAAACCGTGATGAGCCGCCACGGCGTCGATCGGGTGCTCAAGTTTGCCTTCGAGCTGGCGCAAAGCCGCCCCAAGCAACACCTCACCAGCGCCACCAAGAGCAACGGCATCGCCATCACCATGCCCTACTGGGACGAGCGCGTGGCCGCCATGGCGCAGCAATACCCTGGGGTGCGGGTGGACCAGTTCCACATCGACATTCTGTGCGCCCACTTTGTGCAGCGCCCCGACCATTTCGACGTGGTGGTGGCCAGCAACCTGTTTGGCGACATTTTGAGCGACCTTGGGCCGGCCTGCACCGGCACCATCGGCATCGCGCCCAGCGCCAACCTCAACCCCGAGCGGCGCTTCCCCTCGCTGTTCGAGCCGGTGCACGGCTCGGCCCCCGACATCGCCGGGCGCGGCATTGCCAACCCGATCGGCCAGATTTGGTGCGGGGCCATGATGCTCGACTTTTTGGGCCACCGCGCCGCGCACGATGCGGTGCTGCAAGCCATCGAAACCGTGCTGGCCGCAGGCAGCGCCGCCCCGCGCACGCCCGACCTGGGTGGCCAGGCCAGCACGGCCGATCTGGGGCGGGCCATCGCTGCGGCGCTGTAAGCATGGTTTTTGCTCTGCTCGACGACTGCGACGCCAGCGCCGCGCGGCCCAGCAGCCGGCTCTACACCGGGTTTGTGCGCGAACACCGCTGCACCGACCCGGCTGCGCTGCCCGCCCTCTGGGAAGCGGTGCAAGCCGACCAGCGCGCCGGCCTGCACGCGCTGCTGCTGGCCGACTACGAATGGGGCGAAGCGTTGGTGCTCGGGCACCCCTCAGTGGCCGACCCCGGGGCAGCGCTGCGCCTGCTGATGTTCAGCCAGGTGCAGCAGCTGGCGCGCGCCGAGGTGGACGCCTGGCTGCAAACCCTGCCGGGGGTGGGCGCGGGTGCGGGCACGCTCGGGCTCGAGGAAAACCTCAGCGCGGCGGATTTTCATGCGGCGGTCGAGCGCATCCATGCGGCCATACGCGCCGGCGAAACCTACCAAGTGAATTTCAGCTACCGCCTGCAAGGCCACGCCTGGGGCGAGCCGGTGGCGCTGTACGCGGCCTTGCGCGCGCGCCAACCGGTGCCCTTTGGGGCGCTGCTGCAGTTGCCGGAGCAGCGCTGGCTGCTGTCTTGCTCGCCCGAGCTGTTCTTGCGCCATCAAGACGGGCTGCTGAGCGCACGGCCCATGAAAGGCACCGCAGCGCGCAGCCAGCCGGCCGCAAACGGTGGCGGGGGCAGGGGCGACGACGACCTCGACCAAGCCCGCCACCTGCAGGCAGACCGCAAGAGCCGGGCCGAAAACGTGATGATCGTGGACCTGCTGCGCAACGACATTGGGCGCATCGCGCGCACCGGCAGCGTGCAGGTGCCGGCTCTGTTCGAAATCGAATCCTACGCCACCGTGCACCAGATGACCTCCACCGTGCAGGCCCGGTTGCGGCCCGAAGTGGGTTGGCCCGAGCTGTTGCGCGCCACCTTTCCTTGTGGATCGGTCACGGGGGCGCCCAAGCACCGCACCATGCAGCTCATCCGCGCCCTCGAAAACACCCCGCGCGGCCCCTATTGCGGCGCCATCGGGTGGATCGACGCCGCGCCAGCCGGCCAGCGCGTGGGCGATTTCTGCCTCTCGGTCGCCATCCGCACGCTCACGCTCGGGGCACCGCACCAGGGCAAGCGGCCGCTGCGCTTGGGGATCGGCGCCGGCATCGTCTATGACAGCGTGGCCGCCGACGAGCTGGCCGAGTGCCGCCTCAAGGCCCGCTTCCTAACCGACCTCGACCCGGGTTTCGATTTGTTCGAGACCCTGTTGCACCTGCCCGGCCACGGTTTGCAGCACCTTGGGCTGCACTTGGCGCGCCTGGCGGCGAGCGCGCGCACGCTGGGTTTTGCCTTTGACCCCGACGCGGCGCTGGCGCTTTTGCAGCAAAGCGCAGGTGGGCTGCCCAGCGATTGCCCGGCCAGGGTGCGGCTGGCGCTTTCGCACAACGGCCGGCTCAGCCTGGTGCACGCCCCCTTGGCGGCGCTTGCGCCCGGTGTCGTCACGCTGTTGCTGCACCCCGAGCCGCTGCCGCTGCACGACCCGCTGGCTGCGCACAAGACCACGCGGCGCAGCCATTACGACGCCGGCATTCGCGCCGCCGAGCGCGCAGGCGCCTTCGACAGCTTGTTTTTCAACAGCGCCGACGAGCTGGTCGAGGGCGGGCGCAGCAACGTCTTCTTGCGCCTGGGCGGGCGCTGGTTCACCCCGCCCGTATCCTGCGGTGCGCTGCCCGGCATCCAGCGCAGCGTGCTGCTGGCCGACCCGGCCTGGGCCGCCAGCGAGGCGCGCCTGACCCGGTCCGACCTGCAGCGGGCCGAGGCCATCGTGGTTTGCAACGCCCTGCGCGGTGCGCTGCCAGCCCGCTTGCACGGTGCCGCCATCGCCCCAAGCGCCTGAGGCCTCCCCAGACCCATCCCAACCACCGTTACAATTCGCAAGTCAATCTGGCCCAGCGCACCTTGGTGCATTCGGCTAACATCAGGGGTTTCCCGGTGGGGTGCTTAGCTCAGTTGGTAGAGCGGCGCCCTTACAAGGCGTAGGTCGGCGGTTCGAACCCGTCAGCACCCACCACCACCACAGCCCCACGCCGCAGAGCCCGGCGGTCAATCCCACGTTGCAGGCAGCGCCCACATGTTTGATTTTTTCCGCAACAACATCAAGTTCCTGATGGCGGTCCTGATGTTGCTGATCGTTCCGGCCTTTGTGCTGGTGGGCGTCGAAGGCTATGGCAACTTGGGCGACGACCCCAACGCCGTGGCGCGCGTCGGTGGCACCGACATCACGCGCAACCAGTGGGAAGAGCGGCACCGCAACCAGATCGATCAACTGCTGGAGCGAACGCCGGGCCTGCAGCGGGCCCAGCTCGACACCGAAGCCAGCCGCTTTGCCACGCTGGAGCGCATGATCGACGAGCAACTGCTCCTGCTCGCAGCCCAAGAAGGCCGTTTTCTGGTCACCGACCAACAACTCGCCGCCACGCTGGCGCAAGACCCCACCATCGCCCAACTGCGCCGCCCCGATGGCACGCTCGACCTGGAGCGTTACCGCCAACTGCTGGCAGGGCAGGGCCTGACCCCCGAGCAGTTCGAGGAATCGGTGCGGGCCGACCTGATCCGTCGCCAGTTGATCGAGGGCCTGGGCGTGACCGCTTTCGCGCCCCCCAAATTGGCTGAGCAGGCTTTGCAGCCCTTTTTGCAACGCCGGGAAATCCAGTTCACCGTGTTTCGGCCCGATGCGTTCCGCGCCGGGGTCGCCATTTCCGATGCCGACCTGCAGGCCTTCTACGAGCAAAATCCGAACCTGTTCCAGTCGGCCGAACAAGTCGATGTCGAATACTTGGTGCTCGACCTTGAAACGGTGGCGCAGCGCATCACCCTCAGCGATGCCGATTTGCGCGCCCACTACGAGCAAACCCGCGCCCAGCTCGCGGCCAAAGAAGAACGCCGCGCCAGCCACATCCTGCTCACGCTGGAGCCCGGCGCCAGCCCCGAACAGCAAGCCCAGGTGCGTGCGCGGGCCGAAGAACTGCTGACCCAGCTGCGCCAAAACCCGGCCCGTTTTGCCGAACTGGCGCAGGCGCACTCGCAAGACCCTGGCTCCGCCACCCGGGGGGGCGATCTGGGCTTTTTTGCCCGTGGTGCCATGGTGCCCCCGTTTGAGCAGGCGGTGTTTGCGCTGCAACGCGGCGCCATTTCCGATTTGGTCCAGACCGATTTCGGCTTTCACATCATCCAGTTGGTCGAGGTGCGCCAGCCGCCGGCCGAGCCTTTTGAGGCGGTGCGCGAGCGTTTGGCGACTGAGCTGCGCCAGCAACAGGCGCAACTGCGCTTTGCCGAAGCGGCCGAGTCCTTCTCCAACCTCGTCTACGAGCAAGCCGACTCGCTGGCACCCGCCGCGCAGGCACTGGGCCTGACGGTCAGGCGCGCCCAGGCCGTGGTGCGCAGCGGCGGCACCCAGCCCGCCGGCCTTGCGCCCGCCTTGAGCAATGAACGGCTGCTGCAGGCCCTGTTTGCCAGCGATTCGCTCACGCTCAAGCGCAACACCGAAACCATTGAAATCAGGGCCGGGCAACAACTGGTGTCGGCGCGGGTGCTCGCGCACCGGCCGGCGCAACTGCAAGCCCTGGACGCCGTGCGGCCCCAGGCGCGTGAGCAATTGCTGCAGCGCCGCGCGCTCGAGGCGGCGCGCACCGAAGGGCAAGCCCGCCTGGCGGCTTGGCGCCAAAACCCCGATGCAGCCCAAGGCCGTTTGTCGCCCGCAGTGGCCCTCTCGCGCACCGAACCGCAAGGGGCCCCTCCCGATGTGCTGCGCGCCGTCCTGAGTGCAGCCGCGCCCGCCGCCGACGCGCCAACTTGGGTTGGGGTTGACATGGGCCCCGATGGCTACGCCGTGATCCGCATCAACCGCGTGCTCGAGCGCGCCCCCCCCGACGCCACGCGGGCCGGCTTGGAGCGCAACCAGCTCGCCCAGTTGTGGGCGCAAGCCGAAACCCAGGCCTATCTGCGGCTGTTGCGTGCGCGCTTCGAGGTCGAAATCCTGCAGCCGCGCCCGGCTGCAGCCGCCGCCGCGTCCTAAGCCCTCTTTCTGTATTTTTCGCCCGCAAATCCGGCTATAATCTAAGGCTTGCGGTGGCTGTAGCTCAGTTGGTAGAGTCCAGGATTGTGATTCCTGTCGTCGTGGGTTCGAGTCCCATCAGCCACCCCAAATTTTCAATTAATAATCAAGGCCCTGCGGGCCTTGAATTGTTTCTGTGGATGCCCGGCATCTGCACAAACCACTACACCTCCGTCTCGCTGGATATGTGTGACTGGCTGATGAACCGCGGCCCAGCGGTGCAGGAATGCGTCTGAACGCGGCATCGCTGCAACACGCAGCCGAATTGCTGGAACAGTCCGATGGCCTGATCATCGCGGCCGGTGCTGGGATGGGTGTGGATTCCGGTTTGCCCGACTTCCGGGGCAATGAAGGGTTCTTGAAAGCCTATCCCGCACTGGGCCGAGCCGGTTTGAACTTCTATTAAGTCGCTGCTCCACACACCTTCCAACGTGACCCACGACTGGCCTGGGGCTTCTATGGCCACAGGCTGGCCCTCTACCGAAACACCGTTCCCCATGCGGGCTTCGGCATCCTGCTGGCTGGATCGAACAACGGCAAGCCTTGCAGTTGAAACTTCTGCAGGCATGGCTGGCCAAAGTGGAGCGGCCCTTGGTGATTGAAATCGGTGCGGGCACATCGGTGGCCACTGTTCGGCATTTCAGCCACCAGGTCGTGAAATCTTGGGGTGGGCGGCTCATTCGCATCAACCCGACCGAAGCCGAGGTGCCGACGGCGCAAGACGTGGGGCTGGCTGGAGGTGCGCTGGAGAGCCTGAGCGTGATCAAAGTGCTGAAGCTGGATGGATCGCCTGACTACAATTCCCCATGACCCGCATCGCCGTCATCGACTTCGAAACCACCGGCATGTCGCCCCCCTGCGGTGACCGGCCCACCGAAGTAGCCATCGTGCTGACCGAGCAGGGCCGGGTGCTGGAGCACTTCCAGAGCCTGATGAACCCCGGCATTTCCATTCCCAGCTTCATCAGCCAGCTCACCGGCATCAGCAACGCCATGGTGCGATCGGCCCCCAGTACCGATGCCGTGATGGCCCAAGCCGCCCGTTTTGTCGGCAACGCGCCCTTGGTGGCGCACAACGCCTCATTCGACCGCAAGTTCTGGCAGGCCGAGCTGGCCCGCTTGGGGCTGTACAGCGACCACGCCTTTGCCTGCACCATGCTGCTGTCGCGCCGGCTCTACCCCCAAGCGCTCAACCACAAGCTCGGCACCTTGGCCGAACACTTGCGGCTGCCCCGCGAAGGCAAGGCGCACCGGGCCCTGTCCGATGCCCAGGTCACCGCCGCACTGCTCGGGCGCATCCAGCACGACCTGTGCGAACGGCACGGTATACGCCACGCGGACCACGATGTGCTGTGTGGCTTGCAGCGTTGCACGCAAGCGGCGGTGCCAGCCTGGCTGAAAAAGCGTGCCCAAGTGGTGGCATGACGCACAAGCCCGAAGCCCGCCGCCACATGCACCCTGTCTGCCTCGTAGGCCGGGACATGTGCTACCCCGACGCCCGAGCACGTGGAGCGGTGATGGTCGCCCTCTGCAGCCCACCCGGGTTCCTGATGCCAGCCTGTGGCGTGAATGGCAAAGCATCCTCGTCGCGGGCGCCTGGCGCAAGGTGCTGGGCCGCACACGGAACGGGCCGTCGCGGACTACGGTGGGCGGCATGATCAGACTGTACCGGATAGGTGTGCTTGCGAGGCCTAAGCTTCATGAAGACTGCGCAGTGCGCTGGGTGACGGTGGTCAGACCGGGGAGCAGCAGGTCAGCAACCGGGCAGCGTCGCCGGAGCGCGCGGAGGTGGAGCCGCAGAAGCCAGAGCGAGGCCTGGCGTTGAGGTTAACCGGCGGGCTGCAACGCTCGTCCGAGTTGAACCGCCGGTTAGGCGCTGGAGGGAAGGGTGTTCCGGCCTTGGAACGCTGCGGCGTTGCCGGAGATTATGGCTGTGGATGTGCAGGAAAGCAAGCTCGATGCGCCTGTTTCGTTTCACGAAGGACGAGCAGCATGCCAGCAACCAAGCAGCGCCGCCGGAGCGCGGGGGCATGGAGCGCCGAGACCCAGCCAAGACCTAACGTTCGAGTCAAGCCGCGACTCGCTTACGCGTTGTCGCTCTTGGACGGCTAGTTAAATTTCGCTCCACTTCCATGCGAAGCGCTGCGTTGATTCGAGACTGATAGCCAGCCCCTTTCGACTTGAAGAACTCCAAAATGTCCGCATCCAAACGAACAGAAGTAAGCACCTTCGTTGGAGTGGCTTGCGGCCCACGTCCACGCTTCAGTACTGGCGCACCCAACATATCCTCAGTCCATGCTGGATTGTCCGGGTCGTTGACCTTAGCCGAGGTTTTCTTTGGCAACTTGGCGGTAGTAGCTAGCTTCATGTTTTTCTGCCATTCGCAGCGAGATCACGTGAGGCCCTTTGGGGCGCTCGGTGTAAACCATCACAACCACATCTGACTCCAGAAGACCGAAGCAGACCAAGCGCTCTTCGCCGTAGTCTTGCCGTTTGTGCTCGCGGGTCACTGTGAAGTGGTCCCAGATTGCATCGCATCCAACGAAGTCAAGCCCGTGGTTCTTGATGTTCAACTTGCGCTTTGGTTCGTCCCATGTGAGCATGCTTGATTGTATCTACAAAATACTGAAGCGCAAGGTGAAATTTAACGTTCGAGTTAAGCCGCAGGCTGGGCGCTGGAGGGAAGGGTGCTGTGGCCTTGGAACGCTGCGGCGTTGCCGGAGATTATGGCCGGGGCCTTGCAGGAAAGCAAGCGCGGTGAGCCTGTTCCGTTCCACGAAGGCCGAGCAGCAGGGCAGCAAACGGGCACTGCCGGAGCGCGAGGAAGTGGAGCCGCAGAAGCCAGAGCGAGGCCTAACGTTGAGGTTAACCG
>NZ_BAWN01000005.1 GCF_000696225.1 Serpentinimonas barnesii
TGATCGAATGGCTGCGCCACCGCAGCGGCCACACCTTGCCCCAACTGTCCGAACTGGCCCAATCCGACAACCTGCTGGAGATCACCCACATGCTCGAAACCAATATTAAACGCCTGATCAAGCGCGCCGCCGCTGAAGCCATGGCCGAAGGCAAGCTCGAAGGCGAAGCCGCACTTTTGGAGCGCCAGCTCGCCCGGCGCTTTGGCCCTATCACACCGAGCACCCGTGCTCGGCTGGACAGCGCAACGGCCATGCAGTTGGAGGCGTGGGCCGACCGCATACTCGATGCGCGCACGCTGGCCGAGGTTTTTGTTGACCACTGAGCAACTAGCGTGGCTCTGGGGTCGCCCCTTTTGCATTTTTTGCCGCGGCCGCCCTTAAACCTGCAATTTGCGCCGGCTCCAAGCCCCTGCTTCACCTTTGCCAGCATCCCATGCAGCCCCATACCTTTCTCTGGCACGACTACGAAACCTTTGGCGCCAAGGCGCGGCTGGACCGGCCGGCGCAGTTTGGGGCCGTGCGTACTGACGCCGAGCTCAATCCCATCGGCGCGCCGCTGATGTTCTACTGCCGCCCGGCACCCGACTACCTGCCCGACCCCGAGAGCTGCCTCATCACCGGCATCACGCCGCAGCAGTGTTTGCAGCACGGCCTGCCCGAGCACGAGTTTGCCCGGCGCATCGAGGCCGAGCTGGGGCAGCCCGGCACCGTGGGCGTGGGCTACAACACCATCCGCTTCGACGACGAATTCACCCGCTTCCTGCTCTGGCGCAACCTGCTCGAACCCTACGCGCGCGAGTGGAAAAACGGCTGCGGCCGCTGGGACTTGCTCGACGTGCTGCGCCTGTGCTACGCCCTGCGCCCGGAGGGGCTGGAGTGGCCGCTCAAGGCCGATGGCCGGCCCAGCTTCAAGCTCGAAGACCTGGCGCGCGCCAACGGCATCGAGCACAGGGCGGCGCACGATGCCTTGTCCGATGTGTACGCCACGCTGGGCCTGGCGCGGCTGCTGCGCCAGCGCCAACCACGCTTGTTCGACTTCGCTTTTGGCTTGCACAAAAAAGAGCGGGTGGCGGCCGAGCTGGGCTTGCCGACCACGCCGCAGCAGGCCAAGCCATTTTTGCACGTGTCGGGGTTTTTCCCGCCCGAGCGCGGCTGCCTGGGGCTGATGTGGCCGCTGGCCAGCCATCCCAGCAACCGCAACGAGCTGCTGGCTTGGGACCTGGCGCACGACCCGGCCGAGCTGGCCACGCTCAACGCCGCCGAGGTGCGGGCCCGGCTGTTTGTGCGCCAAGAGGATCTGCCCGTCGGGGTCAAGCGCCTGCCGCTCAAGAGCGTGCACCTGAACAAATCGCCGATGGTGGTGGCCAATCTGCGCGCCCTGCGCCCGGAGCTGGCGCAGCGCTGGGGCATTGATCTGGAGCAGGGGCTGCTGCATGCCGAGCGCGCCGCCGCGCTGCCCGATTTGAGCGCACTTTGGCGCGCCGTCTATGAGCGCAACGGAGGCAGCCGCAACGCCGAGCCCGAACCCGACCCCGAGCAGGATTTGTACGGCGGCTTCGTGGGCGATGCCGACCGCCTGCGCCTGCTGGAGCTGCGCGAGCGCCCTCCTGCCGACCCGGCTTGGCTGCGCACGCAGTTTGAGGACGAGCGCTTGGGCGAACTGGTGTGGCGCTACCGGGCGCGCAACTTCCCCGAGCAGCTCAGCGCGGACGAGCAGGCGCGCTGGCTGGCACACTGCCAGGCGCGGCTGCTGCATGGGCAGGGTGGCGCGCTGACGCTGGAGCGCCAGATGGCCCGCATCGACGAACTGGCCGAGCAGGCCATGGAGCGCGGCGACGAGCGCGCCGAAGCCATTTTGGGCGAGTTGCACGACTACGCGCAGAGCCTGGCCGAGACCCTCTGAACCCGCCCCCGGGTCACGCCGGCGCAGGGCGCTGGCGGCAAGGGGGCTGGGGTGCGGTGGCCGGCACCGTACAATGGAGGGTTATTCAAATTCGATACGCGAGGCTTTAGCCATGGCAGGGCATTCCAAATGGGCCAACATCCAGCACCGCAAAGGCCGCCAAGATGAAAAACGCGGCCGGGTCTGGACCCGCGTGATCCGCGAAATCATGGTGGCGGCGCGCCAGGGCGGCGGCGACGCGAGCGCCAACCCGCGCCTGCGGCTGGCGATCGACAAGGCCAAGGCGGCCAATATGCCGGCCGACACCATCAAGCGCAACATCGACAAGGCCACGGGCAACCTCGAAGGCGTGCAATACGAAGAAATCCGCTACGAGGGCTATGGCATAGCTGGCGCGGCGGTGATTGTGGAAACCATGACCGACAACCGCGTGCGCACGGTGGCCGAGGTGCGCCACGCCTTCAGCAAGCATGGCGGCAACCTGGGCACCGAGGGTTCGGTGGCGTTTCAGTTTAAGCACTGCGGCCAGCTTGTTTTTGCGCCCGGTGTGGACGAAGAGCGCCTGTTCGAGCGCGCCCTAGAGGCCGGGGCCGAGGACGTGCTCGGCAGCGACGACGGCGCCTTCGAGGTGCTCACCGCCGTGGCCGATTTCGAAGCGGTGCAGCAGGCCTTGCAAGCCGCGGGCCTGCGCCCCGAGCTGGCTGAAATCACGCTGCGCGCCGACAACCCGGTCACTTTAAATGGCGAGGACGCTGCGCGCATGCAAAAGCTGCTCGACGCGCTGGAAGACCTCGACGACGTGCAAAACGTCTATCACAACGCAGAACTCAACCCATGAACGCGAAGATGAAGGTGCTGGTGGTGGGCGGTGGCGGACGCGAACACGCGCTGGCCTGGAAGCTCAAGCAATCGAGCCGGGTGGCGCAGGTGTTCGTGGCGCCGGGCAACGGCGGCACCGCGCTCGACCCCGCTTTAATCAATGTGCCGATCAGCGATGTGACTGAGCTGGCGCGCTGGGCGCTGCAGCAGGGCATAGCCCTGACGGTGGTGGGCCCCGAGGCACCGCTGGCGGCGGGCATCGTCGATGCCTTTCGCGCTCGGGGCTTGCGCATTTTTGGTCCCACGCAGGCGGCGGCGCAACTGGAAAGCTCCAAGGCCTTCTCCAAAGCCTTCATGCAGCGCCACGGCATCCCGACTGCGGCCTACCAGGCTTTTACCGACGCCGCCGCCGCCCACGCCTACGTGGAGCAGATGGGCGCGCCGATTGTGGTCAAGGCCGACGGGCTGGCTGCCGGCAAGGGCGTGGTGGTGGCGCAGACGCTGGCCGAGGCGCATGCCGCCATCGACTTCATGCTGCAAGGCAATGCGCCGGGGCTGGCCCACAACGCCGGCGGGGCGCGGGTGGTGATCGAAGCCTTTCTGGAGGGCGAAGAAGCCAGCTTCATCGTGCTCTGCGACGGCCAGCAGGTGCTGGCGCTGGCGACCAGCCAAGACCACAAACGCCTGCTCGACGCCGACCTAGGCCCCAACACCGGCGGCATGGGCGCCTACTCACCGGCCCCGGTGGTCACGCCCGAGGTGCACCAGCGCGCCCTGGATGAAGTGATCTGGCCCACGGTGCGCGGCATGGCGGCCGACGGCATCCCCTACACCGGATTCCTCTACGCCGGGCTCATGATCGGCCGCGACGGCAGCGTGCGCACGCTCGAATTCAACTGCCGCTTGGGCGACCCCGAAACGCAACCCATCCTGCTGCGCCTGCAAAGTGACTTGGCCGAGGTGCTGCTGGCCGCGACCGAGCAGCGCCTGCACCAAATCGAACTGCAATGGGATGAGCGGGTGGCGCTCGGGGTGGTACTGGCCGCGCACGGCTACCCCCACGACCCGCGCAAGGGCGATGCGATCGAGCTGCAGCCTGCGGCCTTGGCCCAAGGGCCCGACGCCGTGCTGTTTCACGCCGGCACCGCGCTGCAGCAAGGGCAACTGCGCAGCACCGGTGGGCGCGTGCTTTGCGCAACCGCCCTGGGCAGCGATGTGGCGCAGGCGCAACGCCGTGCCTATGAATTGCTGCAAGGCGTACACTTTGACGGCATGCAGTACCGCAAAGACATCGGCTACCGGGCCTTGCCAGCATGAGCGGCACGCCCGGCGCCGCCATGCGCGACTACCTGCTCGGCTTGCAGCAGCGCATCACCTCGGCCATCACCGAAATCGACGGCCAGAGCTTTGTCTCCGACGCCTGGGAAAAAGCCCCCGGCGAGCCCTTGCAAGGCAACGGCGTGACGCAAATTCTGGAAGGCGGCGCGGTGTTCGAGCGCGCCGGTTGCGGCTTTTCGCATGTGCAAGGCCAGCGCCTGCCGCCTTCGGCCACGCAGCACCGGCCCGAACTGGCCGGGGCCCCGTTCGAGGCGCTCGGTGTCTCGCTGGTGTTTCATCCGCGCAACCCCTACGTGCCCACCGTGCACATGAACGTGCGCCAGATCAGCGCGCTGCCGCTCGACGGTGGCGCGCCAGTGAGCTGGTTTGGCGGCGGCATGGACCTCACGCCCTACTACGGCTTCGAAGAAGACGCGCAGCACTTTCACCGCACCTGCGCCGCCGCGCTGGCCCCTTTCGGGCCCGACAAATACCCGCGTTTTAAAGCCTGGTGCGACGACTACTTTTTCCTCAAGCACCGCAACGAGGCGCGCGGCATCGGCGGCATCTTTTACGACGACCTGTCCGAACTCGGCAACGAGGGCGGCTTGGCGCTCACGCAGGCGGTGGGCGACGCCTTTTTGCACGCCTACCTGCCGATCGTGCAGCGGCGCCGCGAGGCCCCCTACGGCGAGCGCGAGCGCCAGTTCCAGCTTTATCGGCGCGGCCGCTACGTCGAATTCAACCTGGTGTGGGACCGCGGCACCCACTTCGGCCTGCAATCGGGCGGGCGCAGCGAGTCCATTTTGCTCTCGATGCCGCCGCTGGTGCGCTGGGCCTATCAAGAGCAGCCCGCCGTGGGCACACCCGAATACCGCCTGACGAGCGAATTCCTGCCGCGGCGGGACTGGCTGTGAGCGCCACGCCTGCGGCCGTGCAGCGCATCGGCGTGTTTGGCGGGGCTTTCGACCCGCCGCATCGGGCACACCGGGCGCTGGCCGAAGCGGCGCTGGCGCAACTCGGGCTCGACGCGCTGCTCATTTTGCCCACCGGTCAGGCCTGGCACAAGAGCCGGGTGCTCTCGCCCGCGCCGCACCGGCTGGCGATGTGCCGGCTGGCCTTCGAAGGGCTGCCCCGGCTGCAAATCGATGCGCGCGAAACCCAGCGCCCCGGCCCCAGCTACACCGCCGACACCTTGCAAGAGCTGGCCGCCGAGCACCCAGGGGCGCAGCTTTACCTGGTGCTGGGGGCCGACCAGTTGCTCGCCTTCCAAACCTGGCAGCGCTGGCCGGAGGTGCTGCGCCACGCCACGCTGGCGGTGGCCAACCGGCCCCTGCACGCCGACGGCAGCGCCGCCGCTGGCCCGGTGGCCGAGCCCGACCTGAGCGGCATCGACCTGCCCTTCGAGCGCCTGCACATGCCGCTGCACCCAGTCAGCGCCACGGCGGTGCGCGCGCGGGTGCGGGGCGCGGGCGGCCCAGTAGTCGGCCCTAGCGAATGTTCCACGGCAGCACCAGCGCTCGATTTGCTGGTGCCCGCCGCCGTGGCGCGGTATATTTCAGACCATCACCTTTACCACCAGCCAGAATGAGCAGTCAGCCCAGCAACGCACCCCGCCCCCCAGCCAGCGGCCCGAACCCCTCCAGCGCCGAGGCGGCCCAAGGGCCCCAAGGGGCGCAGGCAGCCCCTGCGGGTGGCCCCCAGAGCGAGACCACGGCCAAGCGCAACACCCAAAAGCTGCAGCGCGCCGCCGTCGATGGGCTGGAAGACGTGAAGGCGCAAGACATCCGAGTCTTCAACACCGAGGCGCTGTCGGCGCTGTTCGAGCGCGTCATCATTGCCAGCGGCAGCTCCAACCGCCAGACCAAGGCGCTGGCGGCCAGCGTCTGCGACGCGGTGCGCGAAGCCGGCTTTGACAAACCCCGCGTGGAGGGTGAAGACAACGGCGAATGGATCGTCGTCGACTGCGGGCCGGTGGTGGTGCACGTGATGCAGCCCACTATCCGACAGTATTACCGGCTGGAAGAAATCTGGGGCAGCAAGCCGGTGCGCTTGAAGCTCGGTGCCCCGGCTCCCACCCAAGTGCGCCCAGCAGCCGCCGTGGGCAAGGCCAAGGCCAAGCCCGCCAAAGCTGACCAAGCCGCAACCTTGCCCAGCGCCAAGGCCAAGCCTGCTGCAGCCAGAGCCAAGCCAGCCAAGCCAGCCAAGTATGACGAAGCCCAGGCGGCTCCAGCTCGGGCCAAGGCGGTCAGGCCTGCTGCAGCCAGAGCCAAGCCCGTCAAGCCGGCCAAAGCCAGCGCGATCGAGCCAGCCGCCGCCACGCCCGCCAAGCAGCGTCCAGCACGCCCCCGCACCAGCCCCAAGCCCAAACCTGCCGCATGAAGCTGGTTCTCGTCGCCGTCGGGCAGCGCCTGCCCGATTGGGCGCAGACCGCCTGCGACGATTTTGCCAAGCGGCTGCCGCCCGACGCGCGCTTCGAACTGCGCACCGTCAAGGCCGAACCACGCGGCCACAAGACCGTGGCGGCCTTGCGTGCGGCCGAGCGCGAGCGCATCGAAGCCGCCCTGCCCAAAGGGGCGCGGCTGGTGGTTTTGGATGAGCGCGGCAGCACCCTCACCACGGCCGCGCTGGCGCGCCAGTGGCTGCAATGGCAGCAGCAGGGCGACGACGTGGCCCTGCTCATCGGCGGCCCCGATGGCCTCGATCCAGCGCTCAAGGCCGCCGCGCAGCAGAGCCTGCGCCTGTCGGACTTCACGCTGCCGCACGCGCTGGCCCGGCTGCTGCTGATCGAGCAACTGTACCGGGCCTGGTCGCTCAACGCCGGGCACCCGTATCACCGCGAGTAAAAGCCGATGCACGACAGCAGCGCCCAAGCCCCTTGGCTGTATTTGGCTTCGCAGAGCCCGCGCCGGCGCGAGCTGCTGGCGCAGTGGGGCTGGCGCGTGGAGCTGCTGCTGCCCGAGGCCGACGAAGATTTGCACGCCCTGGAGGCGCTGGAGCAGGCGCGCCCCCACGAAGCCCCGGCGCGTTACGTGCAGCGCGTGACCCGGCTCAAGCTGCAAGCGGCGTTGCCACGCCTGGAGCGGCGCGGTTGGCCACCGGGCCCGGTGTTGTGCGCCGACACCACGGTGGCGCTTGGGCGCAAAATTTTTGGCAAACCCGCCGACGCCGCCCATGCCGTGCAGATACTGCAAAGCCTGGCCGGGCAGCGCCACCAGGTGCTCACCGCCGTGGCGCTGGCGCACCAGGGTCAAGTCTGGCAGGCGCTGAGCCGCTCCACGGTCGAGTTCGCCCCTTGGGGCGCGGCCGAGATCGAGCGCTACGTGGCCAGCGGCGAGCCGCTGGGCAAGGCCGGGGCCTACGCCATCCAGGGGCGCGCCAGCCAGTGGATACGGCGCATCAGCGGCAGCCACAGCGGCATCGTCGGGCTGCCAGCCTACGAGACGGCGCAACTGCTGCGCGCCGCCGGTCTGGCGCAGCCCTAAGCCCCTTTCTACCCCAAAGCCCCATGAGCCAAGACATCCTGATCAACTGGTCGCCGCAAGAAACGCGGGTGGCGGTGGTGGAGCACGGTGCGGTGCAAGAGGTGCACATCGAGCGCGCGCTTGAGCGCGGGCTGGTCGGCAACGTCTATCTGGGCAAGGTCGCGCGCGTGCTGCCGGGCATGCAGTCGGCCTTTATCGACATCGGGCTCGAACGCGCCGCCTTTTTGCACGTGGCCGACCTGCTGCCCAATATCAACGCCCGCTTTGCCGCCAAAGAGCGGCCCCAGGCGCTGGCACCTTTGCCTGCCGGTGAGGCCGAGTCCAATGGGGGTGCCCCGGCGACGGAGCGGTCCAGCACGGTGCCCGCTGCCAGCCCGCTGGCACCGGTCGAAGCCGACCCGCAAGGCGCGCAAAACCCGGCCAACACGGGTGGCGCGGATAGCCCGAAAAGCACGACCCCGATGCCAGCAGGCAACGGGCAGGCCGCCAGCGCCTTGCCCATCGAGCGCCAGTTGTTCGAGGGCCAGGCGCTGCTGGTGCAGGTGCTCAAAGACCCGATCGGCTCCAAGGGCGCGCGCCTGACAGCGCAGATCAGCATCGCGGGCCGGCAACTGGTGTTTTTGCCGCAGGATCAGCACCTCGGGGTGTCGCAGAAAATCCCGCCGGCGCAGCGCGAGGCCTTGCGCCAGCGCCTGCAAGCGCTCACGGCGGGCGAGGGCGGCGGTTTCATTTTGCGCACCAACGCCGAAGACGCCAGCGACGAAGAGCTGGCCGAGGACGTGGCCTACCTGCGCAAAAGCTGGGCCCACATCAAAAGCGCGGCCGCGCGCCTGCCCGCCCCGAGCCTGCTGCAGCAGGATGTGAGCCTGCTGCAGCGCGTGCTGCGCGACCTCGTCAGCGCCCAGACGCAAAGCATCCAGGTCGATTCCCAAGAGCAGTTTGCACGCTTGCAGCAGTTTGCGCGCGAGTACATGCCGGCCACGCTGGAGCGCATCAGCCACTACCGGGGCGAGCGCCCGATTTTCGATTTGTATCAAATCGACGAAGAAATCGCGCGCGCACTCGGGCGCCGGGTCGAGCTCAAGTCGGGCGGCTACCTGGTGATCGACCAGACCGAGGCGCTCACCACCATCGACGTCAACACCGGCGGCTTCGTGGGGGCGCGCAACTTCGACGACACCATCTTTCGCACCAACCTAGAGGCCACGCAGGTGATTGCGCGCCAGTTGCGGTTGCGCAACTTGGGCGGCATCGTGATCGTGGACTTTATCGACATGCTGCGCGAGGCGCACCGCGAGGCGGTGTTGGCCGAGTTGCGCAAACAACTGGCGCGCGACCGCGTAAAAACCACCACCGGCGCGTTTTCGCAGCTCGGGCTGCTGGAGATGACGCGCAAGCGCAACCGCGAGTCGCTGGCGCAACTGCTGAGCCAAACCTGCCCAACCTGCAGCGGCAGCGGCCGGGTGAAAACCGCGCGCAGCGTCTGCTACGACATCTTGCGCGAGATCTTGCGCGAGGCGCGCGCCTTCAGCCCACGCGAGTTTCGCATCGTGGCGGCGGCGCCGGTGATCGAGCTGCTGTTGGACGAAGAAAGCGCGCACCTGGCCGGTTTGAGCGAGTTCATCGGCAAGCCGATCTCGCTGCAAAGCGAGGCCGCGCTGCGCCCGGACCAGTACGACATCGTGCTGCTTTAAGCTGCGTCGCCCTGCGGCGGGCGCGGCCTCTCATTCCGACAGCCTGCCCCCCAGGCTGAGCGCGTGCAGCCGCGCATACACGCCGTTGGCCGCCAGCAGCTCGTCGTGGCGTCCCTGCTCGACGATCTGGCCTTGGGCCAGCACCAGCACCCGGTCGGCGTGTTCGATGGTCGAGAGCCGGTGCGCGATCACCAGCGTGGTGCGCCCGCGCATGAGCCGCTGCAGCGCCTCTTGCACCAGCCGCTCCGATTCGTTGTCGAGCGCCGAAGTGGCTTCGTCCAAGATCAAAATGGGCGCATCTTTGTAGATGGCGCGCGCAATCGCCAGCCGCTGGCGCTGGCCGCCCGACAGCTCGGTCGCGTTGTGCCCCACGGGGGTGTGCAGGCCTTGGGGCAGGGTTTGCAGCAGCTCGCCCAAGTTGGCAAATTCCAGCGCTTGGCGCACCCGAGCCTCGTCGAACTCGGACCCTAGGGCCACGTTGGCGGCCAGGGTGTCGTTGAACATCACCACGTCTTGGCTGACCATGGCAAACTGGCGCCGCAGATTGGCCAGGTCCCAGTCGGGCAGGGCCACGCCGTCGAGCCGCAGCACGCCGCCGCTGGCCTCGACAAAGCGCGGCAGCAGGTTGGCCAAGGTGGTTTTGCCCGAGCCCGATGGGCCCACCAGCGCCAGCACCTCGCCCGCCGCCACCTCCAAGCTGATGCCGCGCAGCGCTGCGTCGCCTTTGCTGTCGTACTGCACCCAGACCTGCTCCAGGCTCAAGCGGCCCACGGCGCGCTCGGCCTGGTGCGTGCCACCGCGCTGGATCGGGGTCTGCTCGATCAGCTCCAGCCCGCGCTCCAGCGCCGCCAGCCCGCGCGTGATCGGGGTCACGAGGTCGGCCAGTTGGCGGATCGGGCTGATCAGCATCAGCATGGCGGTGACGAAGCCCACGAAGCTGCCCACTGTCACGCCGCTGGTGGTGCTTTGCCAGAGCGCAATCATGACCACGGTCGAGAGCGCGGCGGCGGCCAGCATCTGCGTCAGCGGGGCCACGGCGGCGCCGGCCACGGTGGCTTTGAGCGCCAGCCGGCGCAGCACCAGGTTGAGTCGGTCAAAACGCTGCGTCTGCTGCGCCTGCGCCCCATGCAGCCGCACCACGCGGTGCGCCAGCGCGTTTTCTTCCACCACATAGGCCAGCTCGTCGGTGGCCAGTTGGCTGCTGCGCGTGAGGCGGTACAGGCGCTTGGAGAGCACCCGCATCACCCAGGCCAGCGGTGGAAAAACGGCCAGCACGATCAGCGTCAGTTGCCAGTTCAAAAACAGCAAATAGGCCAGCAGGGCGATCACGGTGAGCACATCGCGCACCAGCGTGAGCACGCTGTTGACCAGCATCAGGGCCCCGGTTTGCACCTCATAGACCAGGGTGTTGGAGAGTTTGCTGGCACTTTGCTCGCCAAAAAGCGACAGATCGGCGTCGTTGAGGCGCTCAAACATGGCGCGGCGCAGTTGCACCATGGCCCCGGCCGCCACGTAGCTGAGCGCGTATTTGGCGGCAAAAGTGGCCAGCCCGCGCACTGCAAACAGCCCCATCAGCGCCACCGGCACCATCCAGAGCGGAAAACTGCCCGCCACAAAGCCCTCATCGAGCAAGATTTGCAACAGCGCCGGAATGGCCGGTTCGGTCAGGGCGGCGATCAAGGCACCCAGAAAGGCCAGCCCCAAGGCGCCCTTGTGCGAGCGAAAATAGGGCCAGACCCGCAGCAGGCGCTGACCCAAGGTGCGGGGGTCGGTGGCGGCGGGAGCGCTGGCGGCTTCGGGGGCGGGGCGGTCGTACAAGGTCGATTCGGAAAAAACAGTGGGCCTCAAGCGCTGCGGTGGCACGGGGCACAGCGCATCCGCTATTATCGGTCTGTCGGGTCGGCGGCAGGGGCGCTTGCTGCTGGTCAGATCCGACTTGCCGTCTTTTCTGTTTGCCTTTGTTTCTTCATGCACCAATTGCCCTTTCAGACCGCATTGCCCCCAATGCCCGCCCTAACGCGGCGCCGCTTCCACGCATGGGCTGCGCTCGGTGGGGCAGGTTTGGGCTTGGGGGCTTGGGGCGCCGCGCAGGCGCAGTTCCGGGTCGAGGTGACCGGGGTCGGCTTGCAACAAATTCCCTTTGCCATTGCGCCTTTCAGGCTCAGCCCGGGTCTGCCCCAAGACGTGCCCGCCATCGTGCGCGCCAACCTCGAACGAAGCGGCCAGTTGCGCGCTTTGCCCGGGGGCAGCGCCGTGCTCGATGAAACGGCGCGGCCCGATCTGGCGCCGTGGCGCGCCGCCGGCGTCGATGCGCTCATCACCGGCAGCGCCATGCGCCTGGCCGATGGCCGCTTCGATGTGCGCTTCAGGCTCTGGGACGTGGTGCGGGCGCAAGACCTTGGGGGCTTGAGCTTCCCGGTGCCCGCCAGCGACCTGCGGCTGGCCGCGCACCGCCTGTCAGACTATGTGTTCGAGCGCCTGACCGGCGACCCGGGCGTGTTTGCCACCCGCATCGCCTACGTCTCGCGCCACGGCGAACGCCACCACCTGTGGGTGGCCGATGCCGACGGCGAAAACGCCCAAACCGCCTTGGCCAGCGGCGAGCCCATCATCTCGCCAGCCTGGTCGCCCAACGGGCAACAACTGGCCTACGTGTCGTTCGAGGCGCGCCGACCCGTCATTTACGCCCACGAAGTGGCCACCGGGCGGCGCCGTTTGCTGGCCAGTTTTCGTGGCTCCAACAGCGCGCCGGCTTGGTCGCCCGATGGGCGGCGGCTGCTGGCTACGCTCACCTTCGGTGGCGCGTCGCAGATTTTTGCCATCGACGCCGCGGGCGGCGGCCAGCCGCAGCGCATCACCCAGACCAGCGGCATCGAAACCGAGCCCGCCTTCACCCCCGACGGGCGCCAGGTGTATTTCGTCAGCGACCGGGGCGGCTCGCCGCAGATCTACCGCATGAGCCCCGGTGGCGCCGATGTCGTGCGCGTCACTTTCGAGGGCAACTACAACATCTCGCCCACCGTCAGCCCCGATGGCCGTTGGTTGGCTTATGTGTCGCGCATCAACGGGGCCTTTAGGGTGTGTGCGATGGAGCTGGCCAATGGCCGCATCACGGTCTTGACCGACACCAGCGCCGACGAGAGCCCCAGCTTTGCCCCCAACAGCCGCCTGATCCTGTACGCCACCCAAATGCAGGGGCGCGAGACGCTGATGACCACCACGCTCGATGGCCGCATCAAAACCCGGCTGGCCAACCTCCCGGGTGGCATCCGCGAGCCGGATTGGGGCCCGTTTCAGCGTTAAAGACAGTGGATTGACCTTTTTTCATTTGTAACACCACCATGCAAGCCCAACCCAGCACCGTTCGCAAGCGCCGCGGCACTTTTGCCCTTCCGGTGTCACGCGCCCTCCAAGCCGCCACCGTGCTGTGCGCGGCGCTGCTCTTGGCGGCCTGCGGCTCCAACGTCAACCTGGCCCAAGACGTGCCGGTGCAGGACCGCACGGCGGTGCCGGTGCAGCCTATCGGTGTCGCGCCTGCCCCGGCCGCAGCGGGAGCCGCTGCAGGGGCGGTGGACCAGCGCGCCGTGGCCCCGGTGCAGGCCGGCACCACCGTCATGGGGCAGCCGCCTGCGCACCTAGCGCGGCTGGTCTTTTTTGACTTCGACGAATACACCGTGCGCCCCGAGTTCGTTCCTTTGCTGGAAGGGCATGCGCGCTTTTTGGCTGCCGACCGCCAGCGCCGCTTGGCGCTCGAGGGTCACACCGACGAACGCGGTGGCCGCGAATACAACCTCGCGCTGGGTCAAAAGCGCGCCGAGGCGGTGCGCCGTTCGCTGGCCCTGATGGGGGTGCAAGACGCGCAGATGGAGGCGGTCAGCTTTGGCGAGGAAAAACCCGCCAACGCCGGCGCCGACGAGGCGGCGCACAGCCAAAACCGGCGCGTTGAACTGGTCTATCGCTGATGCAAGCCCTTTCTGCTTTCGGTTTGGTCCGCCGCGGTGTGTTGGGCCTGTTGCTGCTGGCGCTGGCGGCGTGGGCGCTGCCGGTGCAGGCGCAGTTGTTTGGTGGCGACGACCAGGCGCGGCGCGCCATCATCGAGCTGCGCGAGCGCGTCGAGGCCAACCGCAGCGCGGCCGAGCAAGCCAACCAAGCCCTGCAGCAGCAAGATGCCGAACTTACCCGACGCCTCGACGAAGATCTGCTGGGCCTGCGCCGCAGTCTGGTCGAGCTTGGGGCGCAGAACGACGCCTTGCGCCGCGAATTGGCCGATCTGCGCGGCCACAACGAAAGGCTGGCGCATCTGGTGGCCGAGTTGCAGCGCCAGCAGCGCGATTTGCAGCGCGACTGGCAGGCACAACTCGACCAGCGCCTGCGCCCGCTGGAGCCGCTCACGGTCACGGTCGAGGGGGTCGAGTTTCAGGCCCGGCCCGACGAAGTGCAGGCTTTCGATGCCGCCATGGTGGCCTTGCGCGCCTCCGACTTCGTGCGCGCGGCGCGCCTGTTTGGCGAGCTGGTGGCCCAATTCCCGCGCAGCGGCTACGTGGCCCCGGCCCTTTACTGGCAAGGCAACGCGCAGTACGCGGCGCGCCAGCACCCCGCAGCCGTCGAAACCTTTAGGCGCATGATCGCCGCATCGCCGCGCCACCCCCGGGTGCCCGATGCGCTGCTCGGCATTGCCAACGCCCACATCGAGCAGCGCGACAACCGCGCCGCGCGCGCCGCCTTGCAAGAGCTGATCCAGGCGCACCCCAACACCGAAGCCGCTGCGGTGGCGCGTGAGCGGCTAACGCGGCTGCGCTGAGCGCTTGCCTTTGAGGGCCGTGCGCTGCGGCTTGGACCGGTAACCAAAACCCGGCATCCAAATGCTGGGGCCGCTACAATTGCTCGCCATGGAAATGACCGAAATCCAAGCGCAAACCACGCTCGTGCTGTGGGCCGCCTTCGTGGTGGCCTTGGTGTTTGGCGCGCTGGCGCAGCGCACCCATTTTTGCACCATGGGTGCCATCAGCGACGTCGTCAACATGGGCGACTGGACGCGGCTGCGCATGTGGGGCATGGCCGCCGGTGTGGCCATGCTGGGTTTTTATGGCATGGCCGCGCTGGGCTGGATCGACCCGATGCAGACCATCTACAGCGGCAGCCGGGTGCTCTGGCTCTCGGCTCTGTTGGGGGGGGCGTTGTTTGGTTTTGGCATGGTGCTGGCCTCGGGTTGCGGGAGCAAAACCCTGGTGCGCATCGGCGCCGGCAACCTCAAATCGCTGGTGGTGTTTGTCGTCATGGGCTTGGCGGCCTATGCCACCCTCAGCGGCGTAACGGCGGTGCTGCGCGACCGCAGCGTCGATCAGGTGGTGCTGCACCTCGATTCCAGTGCAGCCTTGCCGCTGTGGTTGGCTGGGCAGTGGGGTGTGCCGGGTGCCGCCCTCGGGCTGGCGGGTTTGGTCGGCTTGGCCTTGGTCGTCTGGGCGCTGGCAAGCCGCGATTTTCGCGCCTCGATCGACAACTGGCTGGCCGGCATTGGCATCGGGGCCACGGTGGTGGCGCTGTGGTGGGTCACGGGCGTGCTGGCCTTCGTCCCCGAACACCCAGAAACGCTGGAGGCGGTGTTCCTCACCACCGACACCGGCGTGATGGAATCGCTCACCTTCACCGCGCCCATGGCCTATGCGCTGGAGTGGCTGATTTTTTTTAGCGACGCTTCCAAGGTGCTGACCATCGGTGTGGTGTCGGTGTTGGGGGTGGTGCTGGGTTCATTGGTTTACGCCCTGCTCAGCCGCAGCTTTCACTGGGAAGGTTTTGGCAGCACCCAAGACACGGCCTTGCACCTGATCGGGGCCGTTTGCATGGGCGTCGGGGGCGTCACCGCCATGGGCTGCACCATCGGGCAGGGCCTCTCGGGCCTCTCCACCCTAAGCCTGGGCAGCCTGATCGCGGTGGCGGGCATCGGCTTGGGGGCGGTGGCGGCGCTGCGCTTGCAAATCTGGCTGCTCGAGCGTGCTTGAGGCTGCGCCACCGTCCACCGCCGATTCTGCGCAAGAGCCTTTTGAGGGCTTCGAGCGCCGCTTTGGCGGCTTGCGGCGCCTTTATGGCAGCGTGGGGGCGCAGCGCATTTTTGACGCCCATGTGGTGGTGGTCGGCATCGGGGGCGTGGGTTCGTGGGCGGCCGAGGCGCTGGCGCGCAGCGGGGTCGGGCGCCTGACGCTGATCGACCTCGATCATCTGGCCGAATCCAACATAAACCGCCAACTGCACGCCTTGACTGATACCCTAGGGCAATCCAAGGTCTTGGCCATGCAGCAGCGCATTGCGCAGATCAACCCGGCCGCGCAGGTGCACGCGCTGGACGAATTCGTGACCCCTGCCAACTGGGGCGCTCTGATGCAGCAGATTGAGGCCTGCAATGGCAGCCCACTGGCCCTGATCGATGCCTGCGACCAGCGCAGCGCCAAGGAAACGCTGGCGGCATGGGCCTTGCAAGCCCCGCTGCACTTCATCACCTGCGGCGCAGCCGGGGGCAAGCGGCAGGCGCACCGGATTGAGGTTGCCGATTTGTCCAGCACCACCCACGACCCGCTGCTGGCCCGCCTGCGGGCCCGCCTGCGCCAAGCCCATGCCGCTGCGGCGCGCGGGCCGATGGGGCTGGCTTGCGTGTTCAGCCGCGAACCCGTGGCCAGCCCCGACCCTTCCTGCGCCGTGCCAGGCGCTGGCGACGGCAGCCTCAATTGCCACGGCTACGGCTCCAGCGTGGCGGTGACGGCGGGTTTTGGCATGGTGGCAGCAGGGTGGGTGCTGGAGCGCATCGCCACGGCTGCCGTCCCAAAAAAATCGCAGACGGTGCCAAAACGCGCCACTTGAGATAAAAAACCAAGCTATAATTCAAGGCTTCGCAGCGCTGCTTGTTGGCGTTGTCGGTGCAAAGTGGGTCGTTAGCTCAGTTGGTAGAGCAGCGGACTTTTAATCCGTTGGTCGCAGGTTCGAATCCTGCACGACCTACCAGTAAAATCAACAACTTAGGCCAGTTTTCGGACTGGCCTTTTTTGTTGCCTGGGGTGACCATGCCCCTAGAATCCATATCCCATAGCCGAGTCACGAATTGGCTTGCTTGGCCTGAGCCGCGAGCCAGTTTTTCTCAAAGTGCAGTGGGACACCAAGCCAGCGGTAGCTGAAAATTTGGCCCGGCTATCATGGAACAGATAGGGCTAATCAGCGCCATCCTGCTCCCGGATGATTCTTGTCACGCAGAGCTTAATTTCGTCAAAACCCTATCAATCCAGCGTTTTTTAGATAAGATTACGGATTATTCTTATCGTGTGACGAGATTGACGAGATCGCCAAAATTCGCTGCGCCATGACACATCCCACGCTGTCGCCCCGCCATGAGGCGCTGCTGCGCCAAGTCCTTGTCGCAGGCAAGCCCGTTGCGCCAAGCGCCCTGGAGCACGCTCTCCAAGTCTCTCGGCCCACCCTCAACCGGGACTTGCGCAACCTTCTTGCCGCCGGTTTTCTGAAGAAGCAGGGGGATGGCCGCTCGACTCGATACCTGGCCACCGAAGCGGCCGTGGTGGCGCTGCGCTTTTTGCCTCCAGGCTTCCAAACACCGCTTCGGTCTGCAGCCCTTCAGTGGTCAGCATCTGCGCAGCGCCTTGTGGAGGCGCTGGGCGCACCCTTGGGCACCCGCACCCCCGTAGGCTACGACAGCGGGTTTGTGAGCAGCTACATCCCAAATCAGTCCAGCTTGCTGCCGCCCCAACTGGCCACGGACTTGTACCACGCTGGCCGCAGCCCAGACCAGCAACCCGCTGGAACTTACGCGCGCGAGGTGCTTGAGCAGTTGCTCATCGACCTGTCCTGGTCGTCATCGCGCCTTGAGGGCAACAACAAAAGCTTGCTCGACACCAGGGCACTCTTCGAGCTCGGCCAACAAGCCGGGCCGCTCGATGACGACACGCTGATGCTGCTCAATCACAAAAGCGCCATCGAGTTCATGGTCGATGCGGTGCCCACGGAGGGCATTACCGTAGCCGTCATCGTCGATCTGCAGGCCAAGCTGATGCGGGACCTTCTTCGCGACTCGCGGGACATCGGCAGCATCCGTCGGCGCGTGGTGAACATCGACGGCTCGGTTTACAGCCCCAGCCACATCCCCACGCTCCTAGAAGAGACGCTGAAGGCCATTGTCGACAAGGTGCGCAACATCCGCAATCCGGTTGAGGCCGCTTTCTTCCTGTGGCTCAACTTGGCCTACCTACAGCCCTTTGCGGACGGCAACAAACGCACTAGTCGGCTGTGCGCAAATATGCCGCTCATGCTCTACAACTGCGCGCCGCTGTCCTTTCTGGATGTGGAGCGCTCGGACTACGCGACCGCCATGCTCGGTGTTTACGAGCACCGCAACGTGGCGGCGGCGGTGGACTTGTTCGAGTTCATCTACCGTCGCTCGATGCAGAAGTACAGCGTGCTGCGCGCCGCTCTGTCGGCGCCCGACCCGATTCGGACCAAGTACCGGCAGACCTTGAACGAGCTGATGCAATTCGTTGTCTTCCATGGCCGCACGCTGGAGGCCGCATTTGCCGAGGTGTACGTCGATGCCCCGGACATCTCGGCGCTGCGCCTCATCGCGAACACCGAACTCGATCAACTGGAACAGCACAACTGCGCCCGCTACAACCTTGCCCGTGGCATGACACAGCGATGGATAGACGCTGGGCGGAGCCGATGAGGGGAAATTGGATGGTTCACGTTTTGCTTGCGCAGCGGGCGCTGCCTTGACCCTGATCCCCCATGCCCCACCACCCCATCCCCGAAGCCGAAGTCGAGTTCAGCGCCATCCGTGCGCAGGGCCCGGGTGGGCAGCACGTCAACAAGGCCTCCACGGCCGTGCATCTGCGCTTCAACATTGCGGCCTCCTCACTGCCCGCTGAGCTGAAAGAACGGCTGCTGGCCCGTTCCGATAGCCGGATCTCTGCCGATGGGGTGCTGGTGATCAAGGCGCAGGGCTCGCGCAGCCTGGAGAGCAACAAGGCCGAGGCCATGGCCCGTCTGCACGCGCTCATCGAGCGCGCCGCGCACGTGCCCAAGCCCCGCAAACCCACCAAGCCCACCTACGGCTCCCAGCAGCGCCGCCTCGAGGGCAAGGCGCAACGGTCGTCGGTCAAACTCGGGCGCGGCAAAGTTTCAGAGTAGCAAGGCCTGCGCTTACGGGCGCGTTTCGCGCCACGCGTCGGCCACCTGTTTGATCAGGCCATGCACCTCATCGAGGGCGGCCGTGTCGCTGTGGGCGTTGGCGTGCAGCAGGCGCACCGAGCAATAGGCGTACAAGCCGTCGAGCTGCAAGGCCAGTTCGCCCCCGGCCTTGGTGTCGAGGTGGGTGCGCAGGCCCTCACCCAAAATTTGCAGCGCCTTGTCGAGGTGACGAATTTTGTTGTTGACGTCGCGCTGCTCGATTGCCAGCCGACCCAGCGCAATGCGCTCCAGCAGGCCTTCAAACAGCAGCATGACGACCTCGCGCGGGCCGCTGCCATCGGCGCGGCTGTCGAGGGCCACAGAGGCGTAGGCGCGGGCGGAACGGTTGGCGGGTGGAATCATGGTGGGGTGCTGGCAAACAAGGGGTGCTGCATCATTATCGGTCAGGGCGGGGCAAGTTTGAAGGCTTTGATTGCGCGGCCTGCGGTCGGCTTGGCACAAAGCCATCGATCGCCGCCTGCACGTGCTCCAGATGCGCCTCCAGCCCCAGCCACAGCGGCAGCCGCACCAGCCGCTCGGCCTCGCGCTCGGTCACGGCCAAGATGCCGTGGCAGCGCCCAAGCCGCTTGCCCTGCGGGGCCGAATGCAGCGGCACGTAATGGAACACGCTGTGGATGCCGTGGCTTTTGAGGTGTGCGATAAAGGCGCTGCGCTGCGCCAAATCGTGCAGACGGATGGCGTACATGTGGGCGTTGTGCTGGCAATGGACTGGCGCTGCAGGGCGCTGAAAGCGCTGCGAGCGGCTGGCGGCGGCAAAAAAGCGGTCGTAGCGCTGCCACAGCTCCAGCCGCTGCTGCGTGATGCGGTCGGCCTCCTGCATTTGCGCCCACAGAAAGGCCGCCACCAGTTCGCCCGGCAAAAAGCTCGAACCCACGTCGCACCAAGTGTATTTGTCCACCTCGCCACGAAAGAACTGGCTGCGGTTGGTGCCTTTTTCGCGCAGGATTTCGGCGCGTTCGACCCAGCGCGCGTCGTTCACCAGCAGCGCACCGCCTTCGCCCGCGATGATGTTTTTGGTCTCGTGAAAGCTCAGGCAGCCTAGGTGCCCGATCGACCCCAAGGGGCGGCCGCGGTAGCTGGCCATCAGGCCTTGCGCCGCGTCTTCCACCACGAACAGGCCGTGCCGGTGCGCCAGTGCCATGATCGCATCCATTTCGCAACCCACGCCGGCGTAGTGCACCACTACGATGGCCTTGGTGCGCGGGGTGATGGCGGCCTCAATCAACGTCTCGTCGATGTTGAGCGTATCGGCCCGAATGTCAACGAACACCGGCGTGGCCCCGCGCAGCACGAAGGCGTTGGCGGTCGAGACGAAGGTGTAGGACGGCATAATGACTTCGTCACCCGGGCCCAAATCGAGCAGCAGCGCCGCCATTTCCAGCGCCGCCGTGCACGAGTGGGTGAGCAGCGCCTTGCGGGTGCCTGTGCGCTGCTCCAGCCACTGGTGGCAGCGCTGGGTGAAGGGGCCGTCGCCGGCCAGCTTGCCATTGAAGTGCGCCTCGGCAATGTGGAACAGTTCCTTGCCCGTCATGTAGGGCTTGTTGAAGGGGATGTTCATGGGCTCAGGCGGTGGTAGATGTCTTGGGCGTGGCGAAACTTGAAGCCAAGCGAGGCGTACAGGTTGAGCACCGCCAGGTTGCTGGCTGAAATCGAGCTGCGCAGCTCGGTGTGCCCCTGCTCGAACAGCAGGCGGCACAGCGGTGACCAGAAATACTTGGCCCAGCCACGGCCGCGCGCGCCCTCGGCTAGCGCGTGCAACACCAACTGGTTGCCTTCGAAGGCGACGAAGCCCTGCACCTGCTGCTGCATCGAGATGCCCCAGACCTGGCCGGCGGCGTGCAACTGCTCCAGCCATTGCCGGTAGCGCTGCTCGGCCTGCTCACGAGGGACATGCGGGTCGCGGTGAAAACGGCCATGCACAAAGGCCCCGCTCGCGATGGCTTCCAGCTCGGCCAGCGCGGGCGATGCGTGCAAGGCCACCGCCGGATGCGGGTGTTCGATGAACCATGCGGCTTGGCAATAGGGCTCGACCAGGGTGTCGCAGTAGTAAAAGCCATGTGCGTGCAGGGCGCGGGTACAGGCCAACGGATCGACGCGAACGGTGTGGTGCCCACGGTTCTTCACAGCCCATTGCAGGGCCTGCTCACTGGTGTCGTTCAATTCAAAGCTGGGCTGCCCCAGCACTGCCGCGTCCCACGGCGTTGGGCGCGCCCACGGCGGGTGCGCGGAGGCATCACTTGAAGCTGATGTTGTAGCCATTGACGCATTGAACCACACGCGCTGCGGGCAGCAACTGGTGCGGCACCTCGACGTAGCGCAGGTCGATGTTGGAGATCACTTGATCGAGCAGCAGCTCCATCACGCCGGCCTTGCGGCACAGGATCAGGTCTGACCAGTCGGTGTGGGTCAGCAGCACGGGGATGAAGTCGCTGCGCTTGACGAAGGAGCCCACGGCTTCGAGCACGCCCAGGTTCTGCCGGATGCCGGCGGCGCTGTGGCAGCAGTCGTTGAGCATCAGAATGCCGTCGGGGGCGCACAGTTCGCTCCACAGCAGCAGGTCGCGCAAAATCCACTCGTACTGGTGGTTGGCGTCGATGTAGATCAGGTCCAGCGCCGGCTCGTGGCGGTTTTTCAGGGTGCGCAGGGCGGCGTCGGCGCTTTGGCGCAATATCTCGACGTTGCTGTGCCCGGCGAAGCGCTGGCGGCATTCCTCGTACAGGCGGTCGAAAGTGGCTTGCTCGCCCAGGTCGCCGCCGTAGTAGCTGTGGTAAGCCTGCGGCGGGTCGATCCACGGCAGGGTGTCCTCAAAGGGGTGGGTGGCCAGCGCCGTGGCGGCGCTGCTCCAGGGGTCGACCAGCAATAGGGTCTGCGGCTCCAGGGCCTGCTGCAGCCGGGCTGCGTTTTCGCCGCGCAGCACCCCGAGTTCGGCCACGCGCGGGCGCACTTTGAGGGCCTTGAAGGCCACGCCCAGAATCTGGTAGAAATACTGGCGGTCGCAGTGGCAGACTTTCATGGCGGGCTCGTGGGTTGGGAGGGGGCAAAAATGGCCTCGAACCAGCGCTGGGTAAGCCCTTGCAGGGCGTATTTCTCTTGCACCCATTGCTGCAACTGATGCCCGAGTTGGGCGCGCAGGGCGGCATCGTCAATCAGGCGGCGCAGCGCGGCGCGCCATGCTTCGGGGGTGTTGCAGCGCAGCACCGGCGCATCGTCGGTGCGGTAGGGGAACACATCAGAGCACACCACCGGCCAGCCCATGGCGCCGTATTCGAGCAGGCGCAGATTGCTTTTGCAGCGGTTGAACAGGTTGTCTTGCAGCGGCGCAATGGCGATGTCGAGGTTCAGGGTGGCCATCTTGGCCGGGTAGTCGGCAATCGAGACGAAGGAGTGAAATTCCTTCAGGTGCGGCTTGATGGCGTCGATGCTCATGCCCATAAACACCCAATCGACTTCGGCGGCGAACTCGGCCACGATCGGGGCAATGAGTTCGAGGTCGCCCTGGTGCTGGCCGGCCCCGATCCAGCCAATGCGCAGGCGCTCCCCCGGCGCGCGCTTGACGTCGAGCGCAAACCAAGGCCTGTCCAGGCTGTTGGGCACCAAGCGCACATCGGGCACGTACTGGCGGTAGTGCTGCAGCAGGGTGTCGGTGGTGACGATCAAGCGGTCGCTGGCGCGCAGCGCCTGCACCATGCGCCGGTGCCCCTCGCGGCTCTGGAATTCGCGGTTGGGGTGCTTGTCGGGCACTTCGCCCAGCAGGTCGTCCACCATTTGCACGATCAGGGTGGCGGGCGCGGCGCGTTTGTAGTGCCGCACCTGGCCAAGCTGCCCGTCATCGACGGCGTGTTGCAGCACCAGCACATCGGGCTGGGCGCGGCGCAACTCCAGCGGCTGCAGCACCCGCTGCGCCCCGCCCGCCATGGGCATCACCACGCAGCTTTGCACCAGTCCGACATCCTGCAAGGCGTGCAGCGGCTCAATCACCCGGTACTGCCCGGCCCCGCTGTGCAGCGGCAGCGCCAGCGCACGCGCTCGGTCGTGCCGGCGCGGGTTCCAGTCGATCACGATGTCGGCTTCGATGTCGAAAGGGCGCAGCAGTGAGAGCTGGCGGTTGTAGCAGCGGTCTTGGGCCAGTTCGGCGGCCCAGTCGTCGATGATCTGGCGGCGCTCCTCCAGTTCTTGATCGGCCAAGCGTATCTGATCGTGGATTTCGCTGCGGCGCACCTGCAGCGTTTTGCCGCCGTGGTGTACCAGGCTGCTCAGCGGCGTCCAGACGTGGCGCAGGCCCAGCGCACCCAGGCGCAGGCACAGGTCGAGCACGCCCAAGAACAGCGGGTAGCGCTGCTCGCGCAAACCGCCCACGCGCTCCCAGTGCGCTTTGCGCAGCACAAAGCAGTGGCCGCTCACGGCGCTGGTGTCTTGCGTGAGTTGCAGGCGCGAATAAGCCCCGGCTTCGTCGAGCCAGCCTTCTTCGCCGCAGTAGCTCGCCGCCAGCCCCTGCACCCCGAGCAGCAGCGGGCCGCCCACCACCTTGGGTTCGGCCTCTTTGGACGAGAGCAGGCGCGGGGCCACCAAGCCCACATCGCTTTGCTGGGCGATCGCCACCAGGCGCTCCAGCCAGCCGGCGTGCAGCGGCTCGGTGTCGTCGTCGCAGACCAGCACGAATTCGCCGCTGGCGCGCGCAATGCCGGCATTGAGCGCGGCGGCATGGTTGTACTCGCCCTCGGGCAGCAGCACGATGTGCACGGGTGCGCTCAAAGTGTCGGCGCTGGCTAGGCGCACTTCTTCGGCGTGCTGTGGCTGGCAGACTAGGATGGCTTCGGCCAATGGCAAGTCGTTCAGCTTTTCGGCGGCCAGCAAGAGGCTGCGCAGATAACCGGTTTGCAGGCCCGTGGGCACCACCAACGAAACCTGGGCCGGCCCCTGCAAGCGGTGTGGCACCAGCCAGGTGCCCCAGCGCGGCAGCGGCTGCAAGCGCTCGGCCAAGCCTTGCTGCTGCAGCACCTGCTGCGCCAAGTCGAACTCTTGCGCCTCGGCGGCGCTGGCCATGCCGCGCCCGCCGTGCACCAGCACGGTGTCGATGTGCCCGAGCACGGGCCGGCCATGCCGGGCCAGCAGCGCAAGCGCGGCGGCGTAAAGTTCGGCCCCCGGCAGCGGCTGGCCGATTTGCTGCCAGAGCGCGCCCTGCATGGCCACGGCTGGGCCAAGGTAGTTCATGCAGCGCAGCAGCTCGACGTTGGCATCGGGCTTGAAGTGCGGGTAGCGCTCTTTGGAGTCGCCCTGGTGCAGGTCTTCGTCGGCGTAGATCAGGCGCGCCTGCGGGAACTCGGCCACGGCCAGCCCCCACTCCATGAGCGCGCGTGGGGCCAGCGTGGTGCCGCTGGTCAGCAGCAGCACCCAGGCCGTGGGCAGGGCCAGCGCAGGCAGCGCCTGCAACGGCTGCCCTGCGGCCACTTGGTGCCAGACGATGCCGGACGCTTCTGCAAAGCCCTCGGGCGCGCTGGAGTCGGACACAATCTGCACCTGCACCGGCTGCCCCAGGCACTGGGCTAGGCTGTCGAGCGTGTCGGCCAGCGCATCGAGCGGGGCACCGCGTTGGTCGATCAGCACGGTGAGCGGCTCAACCCGGCCTGCGACCAAGTGCCCGGCGTAGATGTCGGCATCGATCTCGCGCAGGGTGCTGCGCTGGCGCCACAGGTCGTATTGCGTGTGCAGGCGCTGCCAGAGCAGGCGGTCGGCGCGGGCGGCCTTTTCGGCGGCGGTGTTGCAAACCCCGGGCAATTTGTCCAAGGTGGTCTGCGGCCAGGCTTGCTCGAAGGGTAGGGCGGTGGCGGCTTGCTGGGTTTTTTCGATGAAAGCGATCAAGTCTTCGCGCCAATGGGCCATGCTCTGCGCGTATTGCTCGGGAAAGTCGCCCACGCTGCGTTGGGCTTGCAGCACCTGGTCGGGCTCGTCGCCCCAAGCCAGGCCGGCCAAGCCCCAAAAGCCGATCAGGCGGTCGAGTGTGGGCAGGCGTTCCTCGTTGGGCAGATAGACCACCGGGCAGCCGCACAGGCGCGCCTCTTGGGCGGCGGTGGAGTATTCGTAAGCGTACAAAACCCGCGCGCGCTGGTACAGGGCGGCGGTTTCGCTCAAGGATTTGGGTTTTTTGGGCGAGATCTCCACCGCATCGGGTCCGAAATCGCGCAGCAGGCCCGAGTAGCGGTTGTAGTAATACAACACCCGGTCGCGCGGTGTGCCTGCCGGGGGCGGCTGGAACAACGCGGTGTCAATGGTCGGCAATTCCAAATTGTCTCCGCCGGGGTAGAGCACATCGGCAGCGAGTTTGAACACCAGCGTGTCGGGATCGAATGCCTTGGGGCCACCGTGCACGCCGGGGTAGTAGAGCAGGTAGCGCACCGCCAGGCCCAGTTCCAGCGCGTGCCGGGCGGCCACTTCTGGGTACACCACCACCGGCACCTTGCCGGCCTTCCAGTGCGCCAATTGAATGCCCGGCGTGAGTTGCGGCGTCCAGAGTTCGCCACTGGTCTGGGGCGATTGCACGTAGGCCTCGAAGCCGAGCCGGTTTAGCAGGCTGCACAACTGGTGCAGCAGCCGCACGCCAGCCGAGCGCTCGGCATAGGCCGGGGCCACGATGTAGTAGGGCTGCGTCGTGTGCCGATAAACGCCGGTGCCGGTGCGCAGGGCTTGGAGTTGGGGCAGGAGGTGTTGCATGGCGCAGGCGATTATGCGGCGGGTGCAGGCTGCTGCCCCGCCGTGGTAAGCGCGGCGATGGTTCGCCAGCAGGGGTTTAGCCCTGCAGCAAGCGCAGCACGCCTTGGGGAATCTGGTTGGCTTGGGCGATCATGGCGGTGCCAGCCTGTTGCAGGATCTGGCTGCGGCTCAGGCTGGCGGTTTCGGCAGCAAAGTCGGCATCCATGATGCGCCCACGCGCAGCGGCTTGGTTTTCAACTGCGGTGCGCAGGTAGTTGATTGCGTTCTCGAACCGGCTCTGCACCGCACCAAGGTTGGCGCGGGTGGAGTTGATGGTGGCCAAGGCCGCATCCAAGGCCGTCAGGTTGGCCGCGTTTTCCAGATTGGCGCTGGGAACGAGGGCGCTCACCACGGCCCCACCAGCAATGACGCCCGACAGGCCAGCGCCCGATTGCAGGTTGATTTGTGCGCTGGCAATGGTGATGGTCTGACCGCTGTTGGCACCCACTTGGAAGGTGAAGTCGGCGTTGGTGGTAAACAAGGATTGGCCATTGAACTGCACCGAGCTGAGTGTGCGCGCCACTTCTTGGCTGAGCTGGGTGTACTCTTGGTTCAGGGCCACGATGTCGCCCGAGGTGTTGGTGGAGTTGATCGACTGCACCGCCAGTTCGCGCATGCGCTGCAGCATGTCGCTCATGGTGGCCAAGCCGCCTTCGGCCACCTGCGCCAGCGAGATGCCATCGTTGGCGTTGCGGATGGCCACGTTCATGCCGCGCACTTGGGTGTTCATGCGCTCGGCGATGGCCAGCCCAGCGGCGTCGTCTTTGGCGCTGTTGACGCGCAAGCCCGAGGAGAGGCGCTGCAAGGTAACGGCCATCTGGCCCTGGGTTTGGGCCGTGTTGCGCTGCGCGTTGAGCGACATCACGTTGGTGTTGATGGTCAGGGCCATGGTGCAATCTCCTTGAAGGATCGGGGGTTCAGATCAAATCACTCGGTTTGCGTTGTGGTCGCCAAGTTTGACCTGATGAACCGGGTGTTGGGGAGATTGTGAGATGGGTGCTGCAACGACAAAGCCCCGATAAACGGGGCTTTGCGGGGGCATTAGTGGCCTTGACAGGCTTAAAGGAGGCGGGTCTAGTTGTTGCTGCGGTTCCACTGCGCCAGTTGCTGCGTCACGAAGCTGTCGAGGCCGTTGAGGGCACTCATATTGGCGTCGAGCCGACTGTATTGGGCCAACAGGCTGGCTTGGGTGCGCACCAGCCGGTCTTCGAGCCGCTCGATGCGGTCGTTTTTGCGCTCGATGGCGGCTTGGATGGCGCCGTTGCGGCTGTTCACCGCGCCCTCGGTGCCGTTGGCGGCCAAGGCGAAGTCGCGCAGGCGCCGCGCAATACCCACATCGGCCCCGTTGCTGCCGGTGTGGGCGAGCAAGCGGCGCATGCCCTCTTGGTTGGCCATGGCGGCATCGAGCCGGGTGGTGTTGACGCCCAGCGAACCGTCGCGCTGCACTTGCAGGCCCATATCGCTCAGGCGGCCCAAGGGCGAGCCGCTCGGGCCGTCGCTCATGAGCAACTGGCGCAGCGCCGTTTGCAGCCGGCGGGCGGTGCCGTCACCCTGCAGCGGGCCGTCGGCGTTGCCGGTGGGGTCGGCGCGGGTGAGCTCCGACAAGGTGGTGTTGATGCGGTTGTAGGCGACCCGGAAGGCTTCGATGGCATCGCGCACCACGGTGTTGTTTTGCTGCACCGACACCTGCACCGCCGTGGCCGGGCTGCCGGGCAGGGTGGCGGTGGTGCTTTGCTGCAGGTTGAGCGTCAGGCCCGGCACCACATTGCTCACGGTGTTGGTGGGTGAGCTCAGGGCCACGCCATCGACGGTGAACTGCGCATCCAGCGCCTCTTGGGTGCGCCCCATGCCGACTATGGCGGTGCCGTTGTGGAAGTGGTTTAGGCTACCCAAGGCGCTGCTGGAATCGGTGATGGGGGCACCGCCGCCATCGAGGGCGCGCACCTCAAAGCCCGCCGCCGCGCCGGTGTTGCTGCCGCGCAACATGAGCTGCTCTTGCCCGCCGCTGCGCAGCACCAGCGCCGACACACCGGCGTTGCTCCCGTTGATGCGCGCCGCCAGCGTGCTGAGCGTGTCACCGGCCTGCACCGCCACCGCCACGGGTGTGCCGCCGGAAAAGCTGTTGCCGCTCCAGGTGCCGACGCGAAATTCCAGCGTGCCCGCGGCCCCGATGGGGGCATCGACCGCGCGGCCGGCCGAAGCCGCCCCCTGCGACTGCGCCAGCCGGGCGATTTGCACCGAAAAGCTGCTGGCCAAGGCCGAGCTGCCGGCGCTGCCGGTGAGTGCGGCGCTGTTGCTGGAGCTGAAGTTGCGGCTGCCCCACAGGCTGGGGTCGAGCAGGCGCGCGGCCGCGTCTTGCAGGCCGGAGAGGTCGGAGCGCACGCGCGCAAAGGCCGAGAGCTGGGTGCGCAGGCTGCCGGCTTGGGATTCGAGCTGCTGAATCGGGCGCCGCTCAATGTCCACCAACTGGCGCACGATGGCGTTGACGTCGAGTTGGCTGCCGATGCCGGGTGATGAAATGGCCATGGTGCACTCCTGCGGGTAAGGGCGTTTGCGCAGCCTGCGCGCTGCCAATGGACTTGCGCTACTCTAGCAGCAACGGCGGTTTTTTGAAAGCCAAAAAAGCCGGCCAAGCGGCCACAGACCAAAAACCACAAAGGCCAACCCTAGCCGTTGCCGGGGTTGGCCTCGAGGTCGGCCCTGCGCTGCCGAAGGGCAACGGTCAGCGCAGCAAGGCCAGCACGCCTTGGGGCAACTGGTTGGCTTGCGCGATCATGGCCGTGCCGGCCTGTTGTAGGATCTGGCTGCGGCTCAGGTTGGCGGTTTCAGAGGCAAAGTCGGCGTCCATGATGCGTCCGCGGGCGGCGGCTTGGTTCTCGACCGAGGTGCGCAGGAAGTTGATGGTGTTCTCGAACCGGCTCTGCACCGCACCCAAGGTGGCGCGGGTGTCGTTGACGGTGGCGATGGCGGTGTCGAGCGCCGCCAGCACGGCGGCGTTGGCGGAGTTGGCGGTGGTGTTGAGGCCGGAGGCACCGCCCGCAGCCTGTGTCACGCCCGACATGCCGCCAGCGGCGGCGTTGATGTTCATGGCCGAGCCGGCAATGGTGATGATCTGGCCGCTGTTGGCCCCGACTTGGAAGCTGAAGTCGTTGGTGGTGGTAAAGAGCGAGGTGCCGTTAAACTGCACTGCGCTCACAGTGCGGTTGACTTCATCGCGCAACTGGGTGAATTCTTGGTTCAGTGCCGCGATGTCGCCCGAGGTGTTGGTCGAGTTGATCGACTGCACCGAGAGCTCGCGCATGCGCTGCAGCATGTCGCCAATGGTGGCCAAGCCGCCTTCGGCAGTCTGGGCCAGCGAGATGCCGTCGTTGGCGTTGCGGATGGCCACGTTCATGCCGCGCACTTGGGTGTTCATGCGCTCGGCAATCGCCAAGCCGGCGGCGTCGTCTTTGGCGCTGTTGACGCGCAGGCCCGAAGAGAGGCGCTGCAGCGAGACGGCCAGCGAGTTCTGCGTGGCTGCCGCGTTGCGCTGCGCGGTGAGCGAGTTGACGTTGGTGTTGATCGACATGACCATGATGAAGCTCCTTTGAAGCAAACAGGTGCAAACAGCGCCGGCTTGGGCCGGGGGTCAAAACCAACCCCATGCTGGTTTGACGACGAACCCTTGTGCAAGTCCGTTATGTAGGTTTTCGGTTGTGCCCAGCAAAACTTTAGCCCGGCTTGGAGCGAATTTCGGATAAATGCCCGGCGAGGCTGGCATGATCGGGCCATGGATAGCTTGCGTGTGGCCACTTACAACATTCACAAGGGCGTGCAGGGCTTGGGGCCGGCGCGCCGGCTTGAAATCCACAACCTTGGGCATGCGGTGGAGCAGTTCGACGCCGACATTGTTTGCCTGCAAGAGGTGCGCGGCGTGAATCGCAAGATGCAGCGCTTATTTTCTCATTGGCCCACGGGTGGGCAGGCCAATTTTCTGGCCCCCGAGGGCTACGAAGCCGTGTACCGCAGCAACGTGGTGACGCGCCACGGCGAGCACGGCAACGCCTTGCTCAGCCGCTGGCCGGTGCTCGAACACCGCCACCACGACGTGACCGACCACCGTTTCGAGCGCCGCGGTCTGCTGCACGCCACGGTGCAGGTGCAGCAGCGCACGGTGCACGTGGTGGTGCTGCACCTGAGCCTCATCCACGCCAGCCGTGCGCGCCAGGTGCAGGCGCTGGGGCGTTTTTTGCAGGTCCATGTGCCCGAGACCGAGCCGCTGGTGGTGGCGGGCGACTTCAACGACTGGGGGGTGCAGTTGCACCGGCCCATGGCCGAGTTCGGCCTGCGCACGTTTGAAGACCTGCGGCTGCCCACCTTCCCCTCGCGCCTGCCGCTGCTGCACCTGGACCGCGTGTATGTGCGCGGCCTGCACCTGCTGCACGCGCACGTGCCGCATGGCCTTGCGTGGCGGCGCATGTCGGACCACCTGCCGCTGATCGCGCATCTGGGGTGGACATGAAACGGGCGCTGCAACCCGGCCACCGCCTGCGCCTGCTCGAAGGCGGGACGGCGCTGTTTGCGGCCATGGTGCAGGCCATCGACCGCGCGCAGCACCTGGTGCATGTGGAAACCTATATTTTCGAGTTTGCTCACGACGCGCTGCAGGTGGCCGAGGCGCTCGAGCGCGCCGCCCAGCGCGGGGTGCAGGTGCGGCTGGTGCTGGATGCCTTTGGGGTTCCTGATGTGCCGCCCGAGTGGCGCGCGCGCTTTGCTGCCGCCGGGGTGCAGTGGCGCTTTTACCGGCCGCTGGGCCGGGTGGGGCTGCTGCTGCCGCGCAACTGGCGCCGCTTGCACCGCAAGCTGTGCGTGGTCGATGGGCTGCTGGGCTTTTGCGGCGGCATCAACCTGATCGACGACCGCGACGACGTGGTGCTCGGGCGCCTGGCTGCCCCGCGGCTGGATTACGCGCTGCAAGTGAGTGGGCCGCTGGTGCTCGACATGCTCGAAGCCATGGAGCAGCTCTGGTGGCGCATGCTGGCGCTGCGGTCGGCGCGCCAGCGCGAATTTCGCGCCGCTTGGGAAGCGCTGCGCGCTGGTCTGCCCAGCCCCGAGCCGTGGCCGTGGTGGGAGCATGCGGTGCACCCGGGCCGGCCCCAGCTGGAGCAGTCGGTGGCGGCTGCCACCGCCGCGTTTTTGTTGCGCGACAACCTGCGCCATCGGCACGAGATCGAGCGCGCCTACCTGGGCGCAATCGACCAGGCACGCACCGAAATCGTGCTGGCCAACGCCTACTTCATTCCTGGGCGGCGCTTGCGCGGGCGGCGCAGCGTGGGGTGCAGGTGCGGCTGCTGTTGCACGGCAAGTACGAGCGTTTTTTGCAATACCACGCCGCGCGCCCGGTGTATCACCAATTGCTGGCCGCTGGGGTGCACATTTACGAATACGCCCCCAGCTCGCTGCACGCCAAGGTGGCGGTGGTCGATGGGCGCTGGGCCACGGTGGGCTCGTGCAACCTCGACCCAGTGAGCCTGTTGCTCACGCGCGAGGCCAATGTGGTGACCACCGACCCCACCTTTGCGCGCCTGCTGCGCAATCGCCTGCACGAGCTGCTGGGCAGCGCCGGCGAACGCGTCGATGCCGACCGGTTGGCCAGCCGGCCGTGGCGCCAGCGCTTGCTGGATCGGCTGGCCTTTGGCATCATGCGTGCCATGCTCTACTTGGGCGGCTACCGCTACTGAGATTGCCCTTGGGTGCCTGGCACAGGGCCGCACATAGCCCCAGCCCACGTGGGGCCGCCCACAGCCTGCGCGGCGCGGGCGCAGCGCCGATGGTGATAGGATGCCGCACATGTTGATGCCAGCCCCCCACCTCGAGGCCGACCGCGCCGCCCATGAAGGCGTGCCCATGTCGGTGGTCATACGCCAGCGCCTGCAGGCGGCCCGCAAGCGCTTTCATGCCAACGACAACATCGCCGACTTCGTGCAACCCGGCGAGCTCGAAGCCCTGCTCGACGAAGTGACCGGCAAAATGCAGGGCGTGCTCGACAGCCTGGTGATCGACACCGTGCACGACCACAACACCGACCAAACGGCGCGGCGCGTGGCCAAAATGTACCTCAAAGAGGTGTTTGCGGGCCGCTACGTGAAAGCCCCGAGCATTACCGAGTTTCCCAATGCCGAGCACCTCAACGAGCTGATGATCGTGGGCCCCATCACGGTGCGCAGCGCCTGCAGCCACCACCTGTGCCCGGTGATCGGCCAAATCTGGATCGGGGTGCTGCCCAACGAGCACACCAACGTGATTGGCCTGTCCAAATACGCCCGCTTGGCCGAATGGGTGATGGGGCGGCCGCAAATCCAAGAGGAGGCGGTGGTGCAACTGGCTGACCTGATCCAAGAAAAAACCCAGCCCGACGGCCTGGCGCTGGTGATGGAAGCCAGCCACTACTGCATGGCGTGGCGCGGCGTCAAAGACATGGACAGCCGCATGATCAACTCGGTCATGCGCGGCGTTTTCCTTAAAGACAGCAACTTGCGGCGCGAGTTTTTGTCACTCATTTCAAGGGGCAAGTAAATGCTGGTGCGCCTGCTCTACGTCAGCCGCGCCAGTGAGCGCGACCTCGAGGCCTCGATCGAGTCCATTATGGCCAGCGCACGGCTGCACAACCTGCAAAACGGCATCACCGGCATTCTGTGCTACGGCGGTGGCATTTACGTGCAGGCCATCGAGGGTGGGCGGGTGGCGGTGAACCGCCTCTACCGCCAGATCGTCTCCGATGCGCGCCACACCGATGTGGAGCTGCTGCACTACGAAGAAATCACCGAGCGCCGCTTTGGGGGCTGGACCATGGGGCAGGTGAACCTGAGCCGGCTCAACACCTCGGTGGTGCTCAAATACTGCGAAAAACCCGAGTTCAACCCGTACGGCATGTCGGGCCGGGTGTCGCTGGCGCTGCTCGAAGAGCTCATGGCCACCGCCTGCATCATAGGCCGGGCCTGATCGGCGACGCCCCGCACACGAGGCAAGCCGGGTCACGCGCCAGCCGCAACGGCTGAAAATCGGTGCGCAGGGCGTCGAATAGCAGCAGGCGCCCGACCATGCCCGAGCCGATACCGGCCAGCAGCTTGAGCGCCTCGGCCGCCTGCAGCGAGCCCACCAGCCCCACCAGCGGTGCCAGCACGCCGAGCGTGGCGCAGCGCGTTTCTTCGGGGGCTTGGGCTTCGGGGAACACGCATGCGTAGCAGGGTGAGCTGGGCTGGCGCGGGTCGAACACCGCCAATTGGCCGTCGAAGCGAATCGCCGCCCCCGAGACCAGCGGCACCCGGTGCCGCACGCTGGCGCGGTTGAGGGTGTGGCGGGTGGCAAAGTTGTCGCTGCAATCGAGCAGCACGTCGGCACGGGGCAGCAAGCGGTCGAGCAAGGCGTCGTCGGCGCGCTGCGCCAGCGCTTCGATGCGCGGCTCGGGGTTGATGGCCAGCATGGCGGTTTGCGCCGAATGCACCTTGGGTTGGCCCACGCGCGCCAGCGTGTGCGCGATCTGGCGCTGCAAGTTGGTGGCATCGACCGTGTCGTGGTCGATCAAAGTGATGCGCCCCACGCCGGCTGCCGCCAGATACAGCGCCACCGGCGAGCCCAAGCCCCCGGCCCCCACCACCACCGCGTGCGCCGCCAGCAGCCGCTGCTGCCCGGCGATGCCGAGTTCTTCCAGCAGGATGTGGCGCGAGTAGCGCAGCAGTTGCGCGTCGCTCAGATCGGGCAGGGCAGACACGGCGGCGCTGGGGTGCCTCGGCCGTGTCAGTTGCGGGTGCGCTCAGGGGCGGGGCGCTCGCGCCCGGTCTGGCTCACTTGCACCGGCAGGTTTTGCAAGTGGTTCAGCGCCTGGCGCAGTTGGAAATCGTCGGCCGAGCCGAACTCGGGCAGCAGGCGCTGACCCGGGTTGAGGCGCTGCTGCTCTTCCAAGCGCTGGCGCGCCGCTTCGCGTTCTTGCTCGCGCTGGCGTTCGCGGGCGCGTTCTTCTTCGCTCAGTTCGCGCGCCGGGGCGTCGCTGCGGCCGGCGCTGATGTCGGCCTGGCGCGGGCGCAGGGCGGCGAGCACATCACCGGCGGCGGTTTCGTCTAGCCACACATCGGGCACGACGCCACGGTCTTGAATCGAGCGCCCGCTGGGGCTGAAGTAGTGCGCGGTGGTGAGCTTCACAGCGGTTTCGGGGCCGAGCGGGCGCACCGTTTGCACCGAACCCTTGCCAAAGGTCTGGCTGCCCATGATGGTGGCGCGGCGGTGGTCTTGCAGCGCGCCGGCGACGATCTCGCTCGCCGAGGCCGAGCCTTCGTTGACCAGCACCACCAGCGGCACGGTGCGCAGCCGGCCTTGGGTGGCTTCGGTCAGGCGCTGGATGTGGTCAGGGCCGCTGCGCAAATAGTAGCGCGGCGCGGCGCGGAAGGTGGCGCGGCTTTCGGGCAACTGGCCGTTGGTGGTGACCACCACCGCATTTTCGGGCAGAAAAGCCGCCGACATGGCCACGGCTGCGTCGAGCAGGCCGCCCGGGTCGTTGCGCAAATCGAGCACAAAACCCTTGAGCTGCGGGTCTTGCTGATACAGCGCCTGCACCTGGCGCGCAAAGTCCTCGATCGTGCGCTCTTGGAACTGCGACACCCGCACCCAAGCAAAACCGGGCTCGACCATGCGGCTGCGCACGCTTTGGGTGCGAATTTCTTGGCGCGTGATGGTCACGCTGAAGCTGCGGTTTTCGCTGCGCCGCATGATCATCAGGCGCACCTGCGTGTCGGGCGCGCCGCGCATGCGCCGCACCGCCTCACCGATGGTCATGCCGCGCACCGGGGTGTCGTCAATCTGGCTGATGAGGTCGTTGGCCATCAGGCCGGCGCGAAAGGCGGGCGAGCCCTCAATGGGCGAGACCACTTTGACCAGCCCGTCTTCCATCGAGATTTCGATCCCGACGCCGACGAAGCGGCCCGCCGTGCCTTCGCGGAATTCGCGGAAATGGCGCGGATCGAGGAACTGCGAGTGCGGATCGAGCCCCGCCACCATGCCCGACATGGCGTCGTTGAGCAGCTCGGCGCTGTCAACCGGCTCGACGTAATCGCTTTTGATGATGCCATAGACGGCGGCCAACTGCTGCAACTGCTCCAGTGGCAGCGGCGTGACGGCACCGCGCGCGACCGCTTGCAATTGCATGGTGGTCAGCGCGCCCGCCAAGGCCCCGATGGCGACCCAGCCCGCAACTTTCAATTTGTATCCCATTGCCTCAACCTCGGCCCGCAGCGGGCCATTTGCATCACACTATAGCGCTTGGAGGGCCTTGGGGGCGCGGCGTTCCGAGAAAAACCGTGTCCGCAAGCAGGGGGTCAGGCTTTGGTGCGCCCAAGCCGAGTTCAACCGCGGCTCTGGCGCGCCACGGCGGCGGCGGCTGCCTCGGCTGCAGCGGCATCGCCCAGGTAGTAGCGCCGCAGCGGACGCAGGGCGGCGTCGAACTCATAGACCAGCGGAATGCCGTTGGGGATGTTGAGTTGCACGATGTCGGAATCCGACACGCCGTCGAGGTGCTTGATCAGGGCGCGAATGGAGTTGCCATGCGCCGACACCAGCACCCGCTGCCCGCTGGCTATGGCCGGCGCCAGCGTTTGCTCCCAGTAGGGCACCATGCGCGCCACCGTGTCTTTCAGGCATTCGGTGAGCGGCACCTGGCTGGGTGCCAAGGCGGCGTAGCGGCGGTCGGAGCGCTCGCTGCGCGCGTCGTTGGCGGCCAAGGGCGGGGGTGGGGTGTCGTAGCTGCGCCGCCACAGCAGCACCTGCGCCTCGCCGTACTGGCGCGCGGTTTCGGCTTTGTTCAGCCCTTGCAGGGCGCCGTAGTGGCGCTCGTTGAGGCGCCAGTCTTTGAGCACCGGCAGCCAGGCGCAGTCCATGGCATCCAGGCAGTGGTTCAGGGTGTGGATGGCGCGCTTGAGCACGCTGGTGTGGCAGCAGTCAAACGTCCAGCCTTCGGCTTTGAGCAACTGCCCAGCCGACAGCGCCTGCGCCACGCCGGTGGGGGTGAGGTCCACATCGGTCCAGCCGGTGAAGCGGTTTTCTAGGTTCCAGGTGGATTCGCCGTGGCGGATCAGGACAAGCTTGTGCATAAGGAATTTCTGCTGAGGGGCCGGGGCAGGGTGAACATGTGATTCTAAAATACCGGCTGCTTGTGTTTTTGAGGACAGTCGTGGATTTCATCGTACAAAATTGGGTTCTGGTGCTGATTGCCGTGACGGCGCTGGCGCTGTTGTTGTGGCCTATGGTCACGGGCGGGGGCGGCGCGGGCAGCCTCACGGCGGCCGAGGCGGTGCAGCTGATTAACCGCGAAAAGGCGGCCGTGATCGATGTCTGCTCGGCCGACGAATACACCGCCGGGCACATCGGGCAGGCCAAGCACGTGCCGCTCGATGAGCTGGACAAGCGCCTGGCGCAGGTGGTGAAAAACAAGGCCACGCCGCTGATCATGGTCTGCGCCGCGGGCATGCGCTCCAAGCGCGCCGTGGGCGTGGCCAAAAAGCTGGGCTACGAAAAGGTGCATTCGCTCGCTGGCGGCATGGGTGCTTGGCGCGCTGCCGCCCTGCCGGTGCAAAAAGGGCCGCCGGGTAAAAACTGAGCACTGCCGCAGGGAGCCTTGGCAAATGGCACACATTACGGTCTACAGCAGCGACTACTGCCCCTACTGCCACCGCGCCAAGGCGCTGCTGCGCGCGCGCGGAGTGCAAGAGTGGGAGGAAATCGTGGTCGATGGCCGGCCGGATCTGCGCGCCGCCATGACCGAGCGCGCCGGGCGCACCAGCGTGCCGCAAATTTTTATAGCCGGGCAGCACATCGGCGGCTGCGACGACTTGCACGCGCTCGATGCGCGCGGGGGGCTGCTGCCCTTGCTGAGATAATCCAGCGCTGTTGCGCAACCGGCGCGCGTTAGCTTGCTTGCCCCAAGTGGGTTTATTTTTGTCACCAAGAGATTCATCATGACCGATACCTCCGCCGCCCCGGTGTTTCAAATCCAGCGCGTGTACCTCAAAGAGGCCTCGCTGGAGCAGCCCAATTCGCCCGACATCCTGCTGCAGCAAGAGCAGCCCGCGCTGGATATTCAGCTCGGGGTGGCGGCCGAGCCGCTGGCCGAGGGTGTGTACGAAGTCACCGTGACCTGCACCGTCACGACCAAGATCAAGGACAAAACCCTGTATCTGGTGGAGGCCAAGCAGGCCGGTATTTTTGAAGTGCGCAACCTGCCGCAAGAGCAAATCGGCCCGATTCTGGGCATTGCCTGCCCGCAGATCATCTACCCCTATTTGCGCGGCAACGTGGCCGACCTGATCCAACGCGGCGGCTTCCCGCCGGTGCACCTGGCCGAAATCAACTTCCAAGGCATGTACGACCAGCAACTGCCGCGCGAAGGCGAGGCGGCCGCTGCTGCACCCACGGTGCAGTAAGGCACGGCGCGGCGCTTGGGCATGAAGATCACCCTGCTGGGGGCCGGTGCCTGGGGCACGGCGCTGGCGATTGCGGCGGCGCGCACACCGGGTGCGGATGCCGTCGGCGCTGCGCAAGAAGCCGCAGCGGCGCTTGCAGGCGACTCCGTGCAGCAGGTGCAGCGCGTGCGGCTGTGGGCGCGCGACCCGCTTCAGGTGGCCGCCATGCAGGCCGCGCGCTGCAACGAGCGCTACCTGCCGGGCAGCCCCTTCCCCGCTGCGCTGGAGCTGTGCGCGGCCGATGAGGCCGAGCTGGCGCCGCTGTGCGCCGGTGAAGATTTGATCGTGCTGGGCACCCCGATGGCGGCGCTGCGCGGCTTGTTGCGCCGCTTGCGCGGGCTCCAGGTGCCCGTGGTCTGGTTGTGCAAGGGCTTTGAGCAGCGCACCGGCTTGCTCGGGCACGAGATTGCGCTGCAAGAGGCCCCGGGCTTGGCCGTGGGCGTGCTCAGCGGCCCCAGCTTTGCCAAAGAGGTGGCCGCCGCCGCCCCAACCGCGCTGGTGGCCGCCAGCGCGCATGCGCACGTGAGCCAGCGGCTGGTGCAGGCCTTGCACAGCCGCACGCTGCGCGTGTATGCCAACGACGACGTGGTGGGCGTGGAAGTGGGCGGCGCGGTGAAAAACGTGCTGGCCATTGCCACCGGCCTGTGCGACGGCCTGCAACTGGGGCACAACGCGCGCGCGGCCCTGATCACGCGCGGGTTGGCTGAAACCGTGCGCCTCGGGCTGGCGCTGGGCGCGCGCGCCGAGACCTTCATGGGCCTGAGTGGCCTAGGCGACCTGGTGCTCACCGCCACGGGCGACTTGAGCCGCAACCGCCAAGTGGGGCTGCGGCTGGCGCAGGGCCAGAGCCTGGCGCAAGCGCTCGATGCCCTGGGCCATGTGGCCGAAGGGGTTTACTGCGCGCGCACGCTGGCGCACCGCGCCCGCACCTTGGGCGTGGACATGCCCATCACGCAAGCCGTGGTGGCGCTGCTCGACGCCGAGCTCAGCCCGGCGCAGGCGGTGCAGCAGCTGATGGGGCGCGAGCCCACGCCCGAGCGGCCTTGAGGCTCAAAACACCCAGTTGTCGATCAGGCGCGTGCGTCCAAGCCGCGCGGCCCCGAGGGCGAGCAACTGGCCGGGATGGCTCCCACCCGCACCTGCACCCGCCAATTCCGTGGCTGTCGGCGGCTGCAAATCGCTGCAACGGCGCACCGTGAGGTAGTCGGTCTGCCAGCCGCGTGCGTTTAGGCGCGCTACGGTTTGCTGCTCCAGTGCGGCCAGATCGATCGCGCCGCCCACACTGCCCATCACGGCATCGGCCAAGCTGCGCAGCGCCTGGTTTAATTGCACCGCCTCGGCGCGTTCGGCCGCCGACAAATAGGCGTTGCGCGAGCTTAAAGCCAAGCCATCGGGGGCGCGCTCGGTGGGTGCGCCATGCACCGTGACCGGCAGCGCAAACTGCTGCACCATCTGGCGCAGCACCAGCCACTGCTGGTAATCCTTTTGCCCAAACACGGCGTGGCCGCCGCCCTTGCTCTGCCCAAACACGATCTGGAACAGCTTCATCACCACGGTGCAAACGCCGGTGAAAAAGCCGGGCCGAAACTGGCCCTCCAGAATATCGGCCAGATCCGGCGGGGGCTGCACCTGGTAGCGCTGCGGCTGCGGGTACAGCTCGGGCTCCGAGGGCGCAAACAGCACCTGGCAGCCCGCGGCTTCGAGCTGGGCGCAGTCGGCCTCGAAGGTGCGCGGGTAGCTGTCGAAATCTTCGTGCGGCAAAAATTGCAAGCGGTTGACAAAGATGCTGGCCACCGTGACGTCGCCCAGCGGGCGCGCCTGCTGCACCAGCGCCAAATGGCCGGCGTGCAGGTTGCCCATGGTGGGCACGAAAGCGGGGCGGTCAAAGCGCGCCAGGTGCGCGCGCAGTTCGGGGATGCGGTGGAAGATGTGCATAGCGCCCTTCCTCACCAGGCGTGCAGGGCCGGGTCGGGGAAGCTGCCGTCTTTCACGGCGCGCACGTAGGCCGCCATGGCGGCGGCCACGCTGCTGTGCCCGTCCATAAAGTTGCGCACAAACTTGGGTGCCTTGCCCAGATTGACGCCCAGCATGTCGTGCATCACCAGCACCTGGCCAGCGGTGCCAGCACCCGAGCCGATGCCGATGCTGTGGCAGTGCGGCAACTGCGCCGTGATGGCGCTGGCCAAGCTGGCGGGCACCATTTCGAGCACCAGCATGGAGGCCCCGGCGTCTTGCAGTTCGAGCGCGTGGGCTTGCAGGCGCTGGGCGTCGGCCTCGCTGCGCCCCTGCACCCGGTAGCCGCCCAAGGCGTGTACGGTTTGCGGCGTCAGGCCTAGGTGCGCGCAGACCGGGATGCCGCGCTCGACCAAAAAGCGCACCACCTCAGCGGTCCAGCCGCCGCCTTCGAGCTTGACCATGTGCGCGCCGGCGTGCATCAGGGCGATGGCGCTGCGCATGGCTTGCTCGCGCGACTCCTGGTAGCTGCCAAAGGGCAAGTCGCCAATCACCCAGGCGGTGCCCTGCACGCGGCGCAGCCCGCGCGTCACGCTCTGGGTGTGGTAGCACATGGTTTCGAGCGACACGCCCACGGTGCTGCTCAGGCCCTGGCAGACCATGCCGAGCGAGTCGCCCACCAGCAGGCACTCAACCCCGGCGCTGTCGGCCACCGCGGCAAAGGTGGCGTCGTAGGCGGTGAGCATGGTGATTTTTTCGCCGCGCTGGCGCAGCTCGTGCAGGCGCGGCAGGCTCACCGGCTTGCGCGGCGGCAGCGGCGAGGCGGTGGGCAGGGTGCCGTAGGGGGTGCTGGCGGTGGCTTCGCTCATGGTGTGGGTGCGGCTGAAGGCTGTGGCTGGAGGCGGTAGGGGGCGATGACCCGGATTGTGACTCAGGCGGGCTGGTGGCCCGGTGGATGCGGGGGCGAGTTTAATCTGCGCCTGCGGGCTGAGCTACGCGGTTTGAGCTACAGGTGCTGAGCCACACGATGCGCCTACTGGTTTGGGCCAAGGCAGCAGCGCTGCGCAAAGGCACAGGGCACAAGCTACCAGGACGCCCCCAGCGCGCTCTGAGGGACAATCCGGGTTAAATTTCGCGCACCATGAGCCATCCAAACCCCGCCCCCACCTCTGCACCCGACCCCGACCCCTTCACCCCCGCCGCCGTGGCCGAGCTGGCGCGCACCGACGTGGCCCGTGCCTTGGCCGAAGACCTCGGCGATGGCGACCTAAGCGCCGCCCTGATCGCCCCCGAGCGCCGCGCCCACGCCCACCTGCTGGCGCGCGAGTCCGCCGTGCTTTGCGGCGCGCCGTGGGTGCAGGCGGCCATGCAGGCGCTCGACCCCGAGGCGCAGTTGCACTGGCTGGTGCCCGAGGGCCAGCGCTGCGCCGCCAACCAGGTGGTGCTGCGCATCGAAGGCCAAGCGCGCGCCCTGCTGAGCGCCGAGCGCACCGCGCTCAACTTTTTGCAGACCCTGAGCGCCGTGGCCACCCAGACCGCGCGCTACGTGGAGCGCGTGGCAGGCACGCGGGCGCAAATCGTGGACACCCGCAAAACCTTGCCGGGCTTGCGGCTGGCGCAAAAATACGCGGTGCGCGTGGGCGGTGGCAGCAACCACCGCCTGGGTCTGTACGACGCGGTGCTGATCAAAGAAAACCACATTGCCGCCGCCGGGGGCGTGACGCTGGCACTGCGCCAAGCGCAGCAGGCCGTCCAGCCAGGCAAGGCCGCAGCACGCTTCGTGCAGATCGAGGTCGAAACGCTGGCCCAGCTCGACCAAGCGCTTGCCGCCGGGGCGCGCATGGTCTTGCTCGACAACATGGATTTGCCCACCCTGCGCGAGGCCGTGCGCTGCAATGCCACCCACCCGGGCGGTCCGGCGCTGCTCGAGATTTCGGGCGGGGTGAACCTCGACACGGTGCGCGCACTGGCCGAAACCGGGGTCGATCGCATCTCCATCGGGGCCTTGACCAAAGACATCAAGGCGGTGGATTTTTCCTTGCGTTTCGACCCAACCCCGCCCCTTTGATGCGCCCTTGGGCGCTGGTGCCAAAGGCTTTGAATCGCATCGGCTGCGCTTTTTGCAAGCGATAATGCCGCACCAACTCTGTGCAAACCAGTGCCCACTGCCCTGAGCTCCCCCCTTTTTTGCAGACGCCTCCCATGCCCACCTACCGCTCCAAAACCTCCACCGCTGGCCGCAACATGGCGGGTGCGCGCGCGCTCTGGCGCGCCACCGGCATGAAAGATGGCGATTTCGACAAACCCATCATCGCCATTGCCAACAGCTTCACCCAGTTCGTCCCCGGTCATGTGCACCTCAAAGACCTGGGCCAACTGGTGGCGCGCGAAATCGAGGCCGCCGGTGGCGTGGCCAAAGAGTTTCACACCATCGCCGTCGATGACGGCATCGCCATGGGGCACGACGGCATGCTGTACTCGCTGCCCAGCCGCGAGGTGATCGCCGACAGCGTCGAGTACATGGTCAACGCCCACTGCGCCGACGCGCTGGTGTGCATCTCCAACTGCGACAAAATCACCCCCGGCATGCTGATGGCCGCCATGCGGCTCAACATTCCGGTGGTGTTCGTTTCGGGCGGGCCGATGGAGGCGGGCAAGGTGCAGCGCAGCGCCCCCGGCAGCCAGACCATCGAGTTCAAAAAGCTCGATCTGGTCGATGCCATGGTCATGGCCGCCAACGACCAGGTGTCGGACGCCGAACTGGCCGAAGTCGAGCGCAACGCCTGCCCCACCTGCGGCTCCTGCTCCGGCATGTTCACCGCCAACTCGATGAACTGCCTAACCGAAGCGCTGGGCCTGAGCCTGCCCGGCAACGGCACCGTGCTGGCCACGCACGCCGACCGCGAGCAGTTGTTCCGCCGCGCCGGGCGCCTGATCGTGGAACTGGCGCGGCGCCACTACGAGGGCGACGACGCCTCGGTGCTGCCGCGCTCGATCGCCACCTTCGAGGCGTTTGAGAACGCCGTGGCGCTCGACATCGCCATGGGCGGCTCGACCAACACCGTGCTGCACCTGCTGGCCACCGCGCGCGAGGCCGAGGTGAACTTCACCATGGCCGACATCGACCGCCTCTCGCGCCGCGTGCCCACGCTGTGCAAGGTAGCCCCCAACACCGACCGCTACCACATCGAAGACGTGCACCGCGCCGGCGGCATCATGGCCATTTTGGGCGAACTGGATCGCGCCGGGCTGCTGCACGCCCACTGTGGCACGGTGCACAGCCCCACGCTGGCGGCGGCGCTGGCGCAGTGGGACATCGCCCGCGCCCCCGCGCCCGAGGTGCAAACCTTCTACCGCGCCGCCCCCGGTGGCGTGCCCACCCAAATCGCCTTCAGCCAGAGCCAGCGCTGGCCCAGCCTAGACACCGACCGCGCCAGCGGTTGCATCCGCAACCTGGAACACGCCTACTCGCGCGACGGCGGGCTGGCGGTGCTGTACGGCAACCTGGCGCAGGATGGCTGCATCGTCAAAACAGCCGGGGTTGATCAGAGCATGTTCGAGGCCGAGCAGTTGCGCTACACCACCAGCGTCCCGACCTCGACCCTGCGCGCTTTCGAAGGCCCGGCGCGCGTGTTCGAGAGCCAAGACGCGGCGGTCGAGGCGATTTTGGGCGACCGCATCGTCGCGGGCGACGTGGTGGTGATTCGCTACGAAGGCCCGCGCGGCGGCCCTGGCATGCAGGAAATGCTCTACCCCACCTCCTACCTCAAGTCCAAGGGGCTGGGCAAGGTCTGCGCGCTGCTCACCGACGGGCGCTTCTCGGGCGGCACCTCGGGCCTGTCGATCGGCCACGCTTCGCCCGAAGCGGCTGCGGGCGGAACGATCGGGCTGGTGCGCGAGGGCGACCGCATCCGCATCGACATCGCGCAGCGCCGCATCGAGTTGCTGGTGAGCGACGAGGAGCTGGCGCAGCGCCGCTTGCAGCAAGACGCGCTGGGCTGGAAGCCGGCCGCGCCGCGCCCGCGCAAGGTTTCGGCGGCGCTCAAGGTCTACGCCAAGTTCGTGCTCTCGGCCGACAAGGGCGCGGTGCGCGACCTGTCGCTGCTCGACTGATCGGCCACCGCCCACCACCATGCTGATTCACCCGCAAATCGACCCGGTTGCCTTGCAACTGGGGCCACTGTCCATCCACTGGTACGGGCTGACCTACTTGGTGGCCTTCGGGCTGTTTTTTCTGCTGGCGCTGCGCCGCCTGCGGCACCCCACCTACGCCAGCTTGGGCTGGGGCCGGCGCGACGTCGAAGACTTGCTGTTTTTTGGGGTGCTGGGCATCATCATCGGCGGCCGGCTCGGCTATGTGCTGTTTTACCGGCCGCTGGAGTTTCTGGCCGATCCGCTGCGCATCGTGGCGGTCTGGGAAGGGGGCCTGAGTTTTCACGGCGGCTTCATCGGCGTGCTGCTGGCCATGGCTTGGTTTGCCTACCGCAGGCGCGTCAACTGGCTGCGCGTGACCGACTTCATTGCGCCCTGCGTGCCCATCGGGCTGGCCAGCGGGCGCATCGGCAACTTCATCAACGGCGAACTGTGGGGCCGGGTGGCCGACCCTACGCTGCCCTGGGGCATGGTGTTTCGTGGCGCTGGCGACTTGCCGCGCCACCCCTCGCAGCTCTACCAAGCCTTGCTCGAAGGGCTGTTGCTATTCGTGCTGCTGTGGCTGTACGCGCGCGGGCCACGCAGCCTAGGCGAGGTGTCGGCGGCGTTTTTGATGGGTTATGGCACGTTTCGCTTCATCGCCGAGTTTTTCCGCGAGCCCGACGCGCACCTTGGCCTGCTCGGGCTGGGCCTGAGCATGGGCCAATGGCTGAGCCTGCCGATGGTGCTGGCCGGGGCCGCCCTGTGGGGCTGGGCACACCGGCAGCAACGCAGCGCCACCTGAGTGGTCAAAAACCGCAGAGGGCAGGAGGGGGCGGCACCAGCCCCCTAGGCTCTGGCTTAGCGCAGCACCAGCACCGGCGTGTGCGAGTGCGTCAGCACCTGCTGGGTTTCGCTGCCCAGCAGCAGCCGCTTGAGCCCGCGCCGCCCGTGCGAGGCCATGACGATCAAATCTGCCTTGTGCTGCTGCGCGGCGGCGATGATGGCCTCAGCGATCAGGTCCGATTTGATCGCCACCGGCCGCACCTTCACATCGAGCTTCTGGCCTTGGTCTTGAATGGTGTGCAGGCTGCTCATGGCCTCCTCGTGCCATTGTTGCTCGATGCGTGCAATTTCTTCTTCGCCCAAAGCCACGCCACCCTCAAAGTAGGTTTTGGGGTAGGGCGGCACCACCCGCAGCGCAATCAATTCGGCGCAGGTGGCATTGGCCAACTGAAGGGCGTGTGCCACGGCCTGATCTGACAGTTCCGATCCGTCGGTGGTGACGAGTATGCGTTGGTACATGGTGCAGTTTCTCCTTTAAGTGCAAGCCATGCGCCCATTGTGCCTGCATTGGAGGCGGAATTGAAGCGCAGCGGTGTTCATAATTCCCCTTGCTTTGATATGAATCAAGCGTGCAGAGCGCAGGGCAATGTTATGCTCGACTGCATGGCAAATTCTTCTGTCGCTGGTCAGGTTGCGCTTGCGGTACCGGGCCCCCTTGGGCCCGAATCGCCGGCCGGTTTGTCGGGCCTGCTGGGCCAGCACCGGGGTCCGCTCACGGTCGATGACGATTTTTTGGTGCTCGACGACCCGCTGGAGCAGGAAGACTTTAGTCATGCGGTGGAGGTCGATGGCCGGCCGCTGCAAGAGTCGGTCCTGATGGTGCAGGGCATGTACTGCCCGGCCTGCACCGAAACCGTTGAGGCCGCCTTGGCAGGCCGCAAAGGCGTGGTGTCGGTGCTGGTGCATGCGGCCACGCGCCGCGTCACGCTGCGCTGGGATCCGGCGCTAACCCTGCTCTCGGCGCTGGCGCGCGACGTGGGGCAAACCGGCTACCGCTTGCTGCCCATGCGCCACGCGCTCAGTGTCGAGCAGCGCCTGGCCGAAACCCGCATGCTCATGTGGCGCCTGTTCGTGGCCGGCTTTTGCACCATGCAGGTCATGATGTATTCGTGGCCGTTCTACGTCACCGAACCGGGCGAGATCCCGGCCGTCTACGACCAGTTGCTGCGCATGGCCAACTGGATGCTGAGCGTGCCGGTGGTGATGTTTTCCAGCATGCCCTTTTTCCAGAGCGCGTGGCGCGATCTGCGGCATGGGCGCATCGGCATGGACATGCCGGTTTCCATTGGTATTTTGGTCACCTTTATTGCCAGCACCGGCGCCACCTTCGACCCGACCGGCGTCTGGGGGCACGAAATCTGGTTCGACTCGCTCACCATGTTCGTGTTCTTCCTGCTCGGCGGGCGCTACCTGCAGTCGCGCATGCGCGACCGCACCGCCGGCTCGCTCGACGCGCTCATGAACCGCCTGCCCGAGCAGTGCGAGCGCCAACTGTCCGACGGCGGTTTCGAGACCATCTCGCTCAAGCGGCTGCGCGTGGGCGATGTGCTGCGGGTGCAGGCCGGCCAGGCCTTCCCCGGCGACGCCACCGTGCTGGGTGAGAGCGCCACCGTCGATGAGGCGCTGCTCACTGGCGAGTCGCAGCCCGTCACGCGCCTGCGTGGCCAGACCGTGGTCGCCGGCAGCTACAACCTGGCCGGAACAGCCTTGGTGCGCATAGACAAAATCGGCCGCGACACCCGCTTTGGCCAGATCGTCTCGCTCATGGAGCAGGCCTCGACCGAAAAGCCCGATTTGGTCAAGCTGGCCGACCGCATCGCCGGCCCGTTCTTGATCGTGGTGTTGTTGAGTGCTGGGTTTGGCGCTTGGTATTGGTGGCAGATCGACCCGGCGCTGGCGGTGCCGATCGCCGTGGCGGTGCTGGTGGTCACCTGTCCCTGCGCTTTGGCGCTCTCCACACCCTCGGCCATGCTGGCCTCAGCCGGGGCGTTGGCGCAACGCGGCATCTTGGTGCGCCGCCTGCTGGCTTTTGAAGCCCTGTGCAAGATCGACACCGTGGTGTTCGACAAAACCGGCACCCTCACACAGGATCGGGTGGTGCTGCGCGAAGTGATCGTGCGCCCCGGCTTGGCGCGCGAGCAGGCGCTGCGCATGGCATGGCCGCTGGCTTCGGCTTCGCTGCATCCGGTCTCGCGCGCCATTGCGGTGCAAGCGCAGCCCTTGGTCAGCGCGCCCAATCCAGCCGGGCCTGGTGCAACGCCAAGCGCAGAGCCAGTCGATCTGGTGCAAGAGCGGCCCGGGGCAGGGCTGGTGCTGGAGCGTGCGGGCGGGGGTGAGTGGCGGCTCGGTTCGGCGGCCCTGTGCGGGCTCGACGAGGCGCAACTGCTGGCGCAGGGGCGCAGCGCATCCGATTCGCCCTGCGCTTACCTGTGCGACGAGCACGGCTGGGTCGCCACCTTCGTCATGGACGAAGGCGTGCGCGCCGATGCGCCCGCTGCGGTGGCCGAGCTGCGAGCCATGGGCTTTTCGGTGCATTTGCTTTCGGGAGACCGGATTGGTGCGGTGCAGCGGGTGGCGCAACAGCTCGGCATCGAGCAGGTGGTGGCCGGTGCCAGCCCCGAGCGCAAGCTCGAAGTGGTCGCGGCCTTGCAGCAGCAGGGCGCGCAAATTGCCATGGTCGGCGACGGCATGAACGATGGGCCTGTGCTGGCGCGTGCCCAGGTCTCGTTTGCCCTCGGCCACGGGGCGCCGCTGACGCAGTCGCAGTCCGACTTTGTGGTGCAAAGCGGCCGGCTGTCCGAATTGGTGCAAACCGTGCGCCAGGCGCGCCGCACTTTGCGCATCCTCAAACAGAATTTGTGCTGGGCCGGCGGATACAATGCCAGCATGGTTCCGCTGGCGATCGCAGGCTATGTGCCTCCTTGGCTGGCCGGTTTGGGTATGGCCCTGAGTTCATTTGTGGTTATTGGCAATGCCATGCGCCTGTCTAGCTTGCCGGACATGCCTGTGCCCGAGCCAGCCGCTGCGGCTGCGGCCCTTTCTGTGAGGTAAAGCCATGGAAACCTTGTTTTTGCTCATCCCTTTGTCGGTGGTGCTGGTGCTGGCCATCATGGGCCTGTTCTGGTGGGCGCTCTACAACGGGCAGTACGACAACATCGAGCGCGAGGGCGAGCGGATTTTGAAGGACGATTGATCTAAGTCAAGTGGCAGCGTCCCCCCAGCGGTGACACTCGCCCAGTGTGTTTTTTAGAGTAGAGGAGTAACCATGAGTGCAATAACGGCAGATGCCCTGTCTAGGGCCCAACCGGATGCCCAGACCGGCATCTACAACGACAAGGTCGTCCGACAGTTCTCCGTGATGGCGGTGGTCTGGGGTGTGGTGGGCATGTTGGTCGGCGTGATCATCGCCGCCCAAATGATTTGGCCCGCACTCAACCTTGGGCAGTTCGGTCTGGAGTGGTTCTCCTTTGGTCGTTTGCGACCCTTGCACACCAACGCGGTGATCTTCGCCTTTGGCGGCTGCGTCCTGTTTGCCACCAGTTACTATGTGGTGCAGCGCACCTGCCAAACCCGGCTTTTTCTGGGCCCGCTGGCTGCTTTCACCTTCTGGGGTTGGCAGCTCGTCATCGTGCTGGCCGCCATCACGCTGCCGCTGGGCCTGACCTCTGGCAAAGAGTACGCCGAACTGATCTGGCCGATCGACATCCTCATCACGGCGGTCTGGGTCTCCTACGCGGTGGTGTTCTTTGGCACCTTGGCTACGCGCAAGATCAAGCACATCTACGTCGCCAACTGGTTCTTCGGGGCCTTCATTCTGGCGGTGGCGCTGCTGCACGTGGTCAACAGCGCGGCGATCCCAACCAGCTTCTGGCACGCCTACTCGGCCTACGCCGGGGTGCAAGACGCCATGATTCAGTGGTGGTACGGCCACAACGCGGTGGGCTTCTTCCTCACAGCCGGCTTCTTGGGCATCATGTACTACTTCATTCCGAAGCAGGCTGAGCGCCCGATCTACAGCTACCGGCTCTCGATCGTCCACTTCTGGGCCCTGATCTTCACTTACATGTGGGCCGGCCCGCACCACCTGCACTACACCGCGCTGCCCGACTGGACCCAATCCATCGGCATGGTGTTCTCGCTCATTCTGCTGGCCCCCTCTTGGGGTGGCATGATCAACGGCATCATGACGCTCTCGGGTGCTTGGCACAAGCTGCGCGACGACCCGATCCTGCGCTTCCTGATCGTCTCGCTGTCCTTCTACGGCATGTCGACCTTCGAAGGGCCGATGATGTCCATCAAGACCGTCAACGCCCTGAGCCACTACACCGACTGGACCATTGGCCACGTGCACTCCGGCGCGCTGGGCTGGGTCGGCCTGATTTCCATGGGTGCGCTGTACTTCCTGATTCCGCGCCTGTTTGGCCAGAAGAAAATGTACTCGGTGCCGGCCATCGAATTGCACTTCTGGATTGCCTGCGTGGGCATCGTGCTCTACATCGCCGCGATGTGGATTGCCGGCGTGACCCAAGGCCTGATGTGGCGTGCCCTGGCCGAAGACGGCACCTTGGCCTACACCTTCAGCGAGTCGGTGCGTGCCACCTATCCCTTCTACGCCATTCGGCTGGTGGGCGGTGCCATGTACTTTGCGGGCATGTGCATCATGGCTTGGAACGTCTGGATGACGGTGCGCATGGGGCTGAAAGCCGGCCCGGTGCCGCAAGTTCGCATCCCCACAGTAGCCCCGGCTCACGCTTGAGGAGAATCACAACATGGCTGATAGCAACAATTCCAGCGCCAAGATTGGCCCGAGCTCCAGAATTGGGCGCTCGCACGACAAGATCGAGACCAACAGCTTCCTGATGATCGTGCTCATCTTGGCGGTGATCTCGGTCGCCGGCTTGGTCGAGATCGTCCCGCTGTTCTTCAAGAAATCCACCACGCAACCGGTCGATGGCCTCAAGCCCTACACCGCCTTGCAATTGGCCGGGCGCGATGTGTACATCCGCGAAGGCTGCTTCACCTGCCACTCGCAGATGATTCGCCCCTTCCACGCCGAGACCATGCGCTACGGGCATTTCTCGCTGGCGGGTGAGTTCGTCTACGACCGGCCGTTCCAGTGGGGTTCCAAGCGCACCGGCCCCGACCTGCACCGCATCGGTGGCCGCTACTCTGACGAATGGCACCGCCAGCATCTGATGGACCCGCGCACTTTGCGCCCGTACTCGAACATGCCGGCCTACCCATGGTTGGCTGACCGGATGGTGAACGCCCAATCGATGCCGGCACGCTTAAATGCGCTTCAACTCTTGGGCCATCCCTACACCGACGAGGAAGTTACCGGAGCGGCTCAGGCGGTAGAGGGCAAAACCGAGATGGACGCCCTGATCGCTTACCTGCAAATTTTGGGCACAGCGGTCCGCTGATTGAATGGGAGGGCATGGGATATGGACGTAAACGACTACCGCAGCATCGTGACCGTGATCAGCTTGGTGCTGTTTTTGGGCATCGTTTGGTGGGCTTGGTCCAAGCGCAACAAGGCGCAGTTCGATGACGCCGCCCAACTGCCCTTCAAGGAAGATTGAGCCGCGCGACCTCATTAACTAGAGAATCATCATGAGCGACTTCACAAGCGAATTCTGGCACTACTGGGTGGCCGGTGTGACCCTGATCAGTATCTTGGCCTGCTTCTTTCTGCTGTGGTACAGCGGCAAAGTCGATGTCAAGTCCAACGAAGGCAACTCCACCGGCCACGTCTGGGACGAAGACATGACCGAACTGAACAACCCGCTGCCCAAGTGGTGGGTTTATATGTTCGTCATTACCTTGCTGTTCGGCCTCATCTACGCACTGCTGTATCCCATGTTGGGCAAGTTTCCGGGCTTGTTGAACTGGACTTCTGCGGGCCAGTACCAGGCTGAAAAAGAAGCCAACTTGGCTGAAGTCGCGCCCAAGTTTGCCGCTTTCAGCCAAATGCCGGTCGAGCAATTGGCGCGCGACCCCGCAGCGCTGCAAATCGGTGAGAGCCTGTTCATGAACAATTGCGCGGTTTGCCACGCCGTCGATGCGCGCGGTAGCCTGACCTTTCCCAACCTAACGGATGGCGATTGGTTGTGGGGTGGCGATCCAGAGGCGATCAAGGTTTCCATCACCCAAGGACGTGTGGCTGTGATGCCGCCATTGGCCGAAGCGGTGGGCACGCCGGATGATGTCACCAACGTGGCCCATTACGTCATGAGCTTGTCGGGTGCGCCGCACGACAGCGTGCGTGCGGCCGCAGGCAAGGCCAACTTCGCCACCTGCATTGCCTGCCACGGCGCCGAAGGCAAGGGCAACACCGCCATGGGTGCACCCAACCTGACCGACGACGTGTGGTTGCACGGCTTTGGGGTCGATGCAGTGGTGCGCAGCATCAACATGGGCATCATGAACGTCATGCCGCCGCAAAACGTGCTGCTGTCTGAAGATCAGATTCATGTGTTGACCGCCTACGTTTGGGCCAAGTCCAACCCAGCGCCTAACTAAGCAGGGCCCTTTGCGGTGTTCCATTGACTGAGTCAAGCATCAATAAAAAAAGCGCATCTTCTGTCGCTACCACCAAGCCTTTTCCGGTCCCGGTGGTGGCGGCGGAAGACAAAATTCACCCGCGCTCGGTTTCTGGTGTCTTTACCAATTGGCGCTGGATCATGGTTTGGGTCACCCAGATCATTTTTTATGGCCTGCCATGGGTCGAATGGAACAATCGCCAAGCGGTTTTATTCGATCTCGAAGTCCGAACCTTTTATCTTTTCAACCTCGTTCTATTTCCGCACGACCTGATTTACCTGACGGTCTTGCTGATCATTTCGGCGCTCTCCTTGTTTTTGTTTACCGCCGTAGCCGGGCGTTTGTGGTGCGGTTTTGCCTGTCCTCAGACGGTTTACACCGAAATTTATCTGTGGATGGAAAAGCTGGTAGAAGGCGATCGCCAAGCCCGCATGCGGCTTGATCAAGCCGGGCATTCATTCCAGAAGTTCGGCAAAAAAACGCTCAAGCACCTGCTTTGGCTGGGCTTTGGGCTGTGGACCGGCTTCACCTTTGTGGGTTATTTCACGCCCATCGACCAGCTTGGGCAAGCGGTTTTGCAAGCCTCGCTCGGGCCGTGGCAAACTTTCTGGATTTTGTTTTATGGCTTTGCCACTTATGGCAACGCCGGGTTTTTGCGCGAGAAAATCTGCAAATACATGTGCCCCTATGCGCGCTTCCAAAGCGCGATGTTTGACCGCGATACCCTGATCGTTACCTACGACGCCGGGCGCGGTGAACCCAGGGGAGGGCGCTCGCGCACGGCCGACTTGTCGCAGCTCAAGCTCGGGCATTGCGTGGATTGCACCTTGTGTGTGCAGGTTTGCCCAACGGGTATCGATATCCGCAAAGGCTTGCAGTACGAGTGCATAGGCTGCGGTGTGTGCGCCGACGCCTGCGATGCGGTCATGGACAAGGTGGGCTACCCCAAGGGGCTGGTGCGCTTCACCACCCAAAACGGCTTGCAGCAGGGATGGTCTTCGCGGCAGATCTGGCGCCGGGTGCTGCGGCCCCGGGTCTTGGTCTACAGTGCCATATTGTTGCTTCTGACAGTGGCCCTGTTTGCGAGCTTGTATATGCGCACCCCGCTCAAGATCGATGTGGTGCGCGATTCCGGTGTCATGTCGCGCTTGGTGCAGCAAGGATACATAGAAAACGTGTTCCGCTTGCGCGTGCTCAATGCCACCGAGCAGGTGCAGCACTACCGCATCACGGTGCAGGGCTTGCCAGGCGTGCAGATTGAGTCTGAAAGCCGCTTTAGCCTAGAGCCCACTGCGGCGCGCAGCATGGCGCTCACCTTGAGGGTGCCACCGGGCAGCAGCGCAGCGGGCGCGCACCCCATTCGCATCGAGGTGCAAGCCGAAGCCGATCCATCCTTACGTGCCACAACCGATTCGGTTTTCATGGTGCCGCGCTGATACATTGGGTGTTCAAATCACCCGTTTATTGCGTTTGTTTCAAACTTCCTCTACACTGAGCGCATCATGACCCAAGTCACTTCGTCAGTTCCAGCCAAGCCGTCGCGCCCGTGGTATCGCGAGCCCTTCACGTGGTTGGTGTTTGGTCTGCCAGCCACCTCGATCGTTACCTCGTTGACGCTCGTCACCATCGCGGTCAACAACCGCGACCCAGTGCTTGACCGCGATGTGCCCATGGTGCAGCTCGATCCGCACAAGCTGCGGGTGCTCACGCCCGAGCAACGGGCCATTTACGAAGCCAGCTTGCGCCCGGCGCGCGAGGCGCGCAACCACGCGGCCAGCCCGGAAATGCCTCCGCCCCGTCCCTAGATCGTTAAAGCAAGGCCTCGCGGCCATTGGGGGGGTTGACCAGCGCCTCCAGCGCTTGGGTGTTTTTGATCAGCACATAGCGCTGCTTGACTTCAATAATGTCTTCATCCATGAAGCGCGAGAAGGTGCGGCTCACTGTCTCGAGTTTCATGCCCAGGTAGCTGCCGATTTCTTCGCGCGTCATGCGCAACACCAGCTCGGATTGAGAAAAGCCGCGCGCGTGCAGGCGCTGCACCAGGTTGAGCAAAAAGGCCGCCAGCCGTTCCTCGGCGCGCATGGTGCCCAACAGCAGCATCACGCTCTGGTCGCGCACGATCTCGCGGCTCATGATCTTGTGTACGTGGTGCTGCAGGGCGCTGAACTCGCGCGAGAGTTGTTCGATTTGGTTAAAGGGCAGCACGCAGACTTCGGCGTCTTCAAGCGCCACGGCGTCGCAGGCGTGTTGGTCGTGCACGATGCCGTCCATGCCGATAATCTCGCCCATCATCTGAAAACCCGTGACCTGATCGCGTCCGTCGATGCTGGTGATGCAGGTCTTGAAAAAGCCCGAGCGCACGGCATAGAGGGCTGTAAACGGTTCACCGGCAGTAAACAACGCCGCGCCACGCTTGACCCGGCGCCGGTTCGACACCACGTCTTCGAGGCGCAGCATCTCGGGCGCACTCAAGCCCATCGGCAGGCACAGCTCGCGCAGATTGCAGCTGGAACAGGCAACTTTGAGGCTCTGGATATCCATAGAAAGGCAGCTAGACAAGCCTTGAGCTTAACCCAAGTGCGGTACTGGCCTGGTCGGCACAAAAAATAGGGAAAAATGCTGCGGATTTGACTCAAGTCAAGGGTGTCGAGGGCGCACCCGTGCATAGTCCACCGCTAGGAGAGCCATTTGTGAAACATGTGATCGACGAGGGGTTGCTGCGGCGCTTTGATGTGCCCGGCCCCCGATACACCTCGTACCCCACCGCCGATCGCTTCGTGGAAGCCTTTGGCGAGCCGGATTATCTGCAGGCGCTGCGCCAGCGCCAAGCCGGTTCGCTGGCCTTGCCGCTGTCGATCTACGTCCACATTCCCTTTTGCGAGTCGCTGTGCTACTACTGCGCCTGTAACAAGGTCATCACCAAGCACCACAGCAAGTCGGCCGAGTACCTGCGCTACCTCACGCGCGAGCTTGAGTTGCAGGCCCAGCAACTGGGGCAAGGCCACACCGTGTCGCAGATGCACCTAGGCGGCGGCACCCCGACCTTCATGAACGACGAGGAACTGGCCGATCTGGTGGCCATGGCGCAGCGCCACTTCACCTTGGTGCCGGGGGGCGAATACTCGATCGAGGTCGATCCGCGCACCGTCACGCCGCAACGGCTGGAACACCTGCACCGGCTCGGCTTTAACCGCCTGAGCTTTGGGGTGCAAGATTTCGATCCCACGGTGCAAAAGGCGGTGCACCGCATACAGCCCGCCGAGCAGGTGTTCGAGCTGGTGGCGGCGGCGCGGCGCATCGGCTTCGAGTCGGTCAACGTTGATCTGATCTACGGCCTGCCGCAGCAAACGCCCGAGTCTTTTAGACACACGCTGGAGCGCGTGCGCGAGCTGCGCCCGGACCGCATCGCGCTCTACGCCTACGCCCACCTGCCGGCGCGCTTCAAGCCGCAGCGGCGCATCGTAGCGGCCGAGCTGCCGCCCGCGGCCGACAAGCTGGCCATGCTGGCGATCTCGCTCGATGTGTTCAACCAAGCGGGCTATGTGTACGTGGGCATGGATCACTTTGCCCTGCCCGACGACGCGCTGGCGGTGGCCAAGCGCCAAGGGCGGCTGCACCGCAACTTTCAAGGCTACAGCACCCAGCCCGATTGCGACCTGATCGCCCTCGGTGTGTCGGCCATCGGCCGCATCGGGGCCACGTACAGCCAGAATGCCAAGACGCTGGAGGAGTACTACGATAGCCTCGATCAAGGGCGGCTGCCGATCGTGCGCGGGCTGGCCTTGAACCGCGACGACCTGCTGCGCCGCGCCGTCATCATGGCCCTGATGTGCCAGGGGCGGCTCGATTTCGAGTCCGTCGGGCTGGCGCATCTGATCGATTTCAAGTCGTATTTCGCGCGTGAACTGGAGCGCCTGCACGAGTTCGAGGCCATGGGCTTGCTGCGCCTGAGCGAGGGCAGCATTGAAATCAGCGACAGCGGCTGGTACTTGGTGCGCGCCATCGCCATGGTGTTCGACAAGTATCTGCAGCTGGATCGGGATCGGGCGCGCTTTTCCAAGATCATTTGAGCCCGATGGCCCATCGGTCGCTTGGCTGCGTTCCCTGTGCTTGCCCCTGTCCTAGGGCATGTCCCCAGCATGGTGTTAGAGTCTAAGACCTATGTTTGAGTCCATGTTGCTCTCGGCCCTGCTGATGGGGCTGGTGGGTGGCCCGCACTGCATCGCCATGTGTGGCGCCGCGTGTGCCGGCATTGCCCACGCTGGCGAGCCGCACCGTGCGCGCGCCTTGCTCACCTTCCAGTTCAGCCGCATGTTGGGCTATGCGCTGTTGGGCGCCGTGGCAGCGGGCACCGTGCAGGGCTTGGCTGTGATGGGGCAGCACACCGCCATCATCCGCCCGCTCTGGACCCTGATGCACGTGGCGGCGCTGTTTTTGGGCCTGATGCTGCTGCTGCAAGCGCGCCAGCCGGCCTTCATCGATGGCTGGGCCCAAGGGCTGTGGCGACGCGCGCGCCCGGTGCTTAACAAGCTCGGCCCCAAGGCCCCGGCGGTGCTCGGGGTGGGCTGGGCGCTCATGCCCTGCGGCTTGCTGTATTCGGCCTTGCTGGTGGCCTCGCTCTCGGCCCATGCGCTCAACGGGGCTGCCATCATGGCCGCTTTTGCGCTGGGCACCATGGTCTCGCTCACCGCAGCGCCGTGGCTGCTGCTCAAGCTCAAAGACGGGCGCAGCGGCGGCTGGGGCATCCGGCTGGCGGGGCTGGCGCTGATGCTGGTCTCGGGAGTGGCGCTGTGGATGGGCATGGCGCACCCCACGGGTTTGTGGTGCGACGAACCGGTGGCTTTTTTATATGCCGGCTGTGTAGTTTCATAATATAAAACGCACACTTGTTGCGCTGCAATAAATTTTTTCATATTGAAAACAAAATTTTGCAATGTGGAAATGAAAAAGCAACTGATTGATTTTTATTGAAATTATTTTTGTCTTATATAAGACATAAGATTGGCGACGGCCGTTGCTCGGGCGTACACTAGTGCTCAAGGATGTGCAGCCGAGTCCCCTAGGCCCCCAGCGGTCCTGTGCCAAACCGGTAGCACCCAAGCCCCCGACTTTTTTTTAACCTTCAGGAGTGAGCATGACCTCTGCCATCAACAAGCAACTCAGCCGCCAGCAACAAATCGAGGCGCTGGAACTCGACTGGGCACAAAACCCGCGCTGGAAAAGCGTCAAGCGCGGCTACAGCGCCGCCGACGTGGTGCGCCTGCGCGGCAGCGTGCAGCCCGAGTACACCATGGCCCAAAACGGTGCCCGCACCCTGTGGGAAAAGGTCAACGGCGGCGCCAAAAAAGGCTATGTGAACGCCTTTGGCGCCATCACCGCCGGGCAGGCGATGCAGCAGGCCAAGGCCGGGCTGGAAGCGGTGTACCTGTCGGGCTGGCAAGTGGCGGCCGACGGCAACACCAGCGAAACCATGTACCCGGACCAGTCGCTCTACGCCTACGATTCGGTGCCCACCATGGTGCGCCGCATCAACAACACCTTCAAGCGCGCCGACGAAATCCAGTGGAGCCGTGGCATCGAGCCCGGTTCGCCCGAGTTCATCGACTACTTCCTGCCCATCGTGGCCGACGCCGAAGCCGGTTTTGGCGGCGTGCTCAATGCCTTTGAGCTGATGAAGAACATGATCGCCGCCGGGGCCGCCGGCGTGCACTTCGAAGACCAGTTGGCCGCCGTGAAAAAATGCGGCCACATGGGCGGCAAGGTGCTGGTGCCCACGCAAGAGGCGATCGAGAAACTGCTGGCCGCGCGTTTCGCCGCCGACACCATGGGCGTGCCCACCCTCATTCTGGCGCGCACCGACGCCGAAGCCGCGAACCTGATCACCAGCAACCACGACGCCAACGACCAGCCCTTCCTCACCGGTGAGCGCACCCAAGAGGGCTTCTACCGCGTCAAGAACGGCCTGGAGCAAGCCATCAGCCGTGGCGTGGCCTACGCCCCCTACGCCGACCTGGTCTGGTGCGAAACCGGCACCCCCGACCTCGGCTTTGCGCGCGAGTTCGCGCAGGCCGTACACGCCGCCTGCCCCGGCAAGCTGCTGTCGTACAACTGCTCGCCCTCCTTCAACTGGAAGAAAAACCTGGACGACAAGACCATTGCCGTGTTCCAAGAAGAACTCTCGGCGCTGGGCTACAAGTACCAGTTCATCACGCTGGCGGGCATCCACATCAACTGGTTCAACACCTTCCAGTTCGCCCACGCCTATGCGCGCGGCGAGGGCATGAAGCACTACGTGAACATGGTGCAAGAGCCCGAGTTCGCGGCGCGCCAGCAGGGCTACACCTTTGTGTCGCACCAGCAGGAAGTGGGCGCGGGTTACTTCGACGACGTGACCACCGTGATCCAGGGCGGCTCCTCCAGCGTCAAGGCCCTCACCGGCTCGACCGAAGAAGAGCAGTTTCATTAATCTAAAAGAACGTGCCCCCACGCTCGCGTTGCTCGCTGCCCCCCGAGGGGGCGCATCAGTGGCTTCGGGCGGCCGGGCGCCACTGAAATGAGAATGCCCCCACGCTCGCGTTGCTCGCTGCCCCCCGAGGGGGCGCATCAGTGGCTTCGGGCGGCCGGGCGCCACTGATCTAACAAGGCAGGGGAGAGCCCAAGCCCAAGGCAGCCGCCTTGGGCTTTTTTTGTGGGAAAATGGATACAGCGGCGGTGAGCCGCGTTTGTTTTTGTGGACATAGTCATGCTCAACATCACCCTCCCAGACGGCTCGCAGCGCCAGTTCTCCGGCCCGCTCACCGTGGCCGACGTGGCCGCCTCCATCGGCAGCGGGCTGGCCAAGGCCGCTTTGGGTGGCAAGGTCAATGGCGAACTGGTTGACACCGCCTACCTGATCGAGCAAGACACCCAACTGGCCATCGTCACCGCCAAAGACCCCGAGGGGCTGGAGCTGATCCGCCACTCCAGCGCGCACCTGCTGGCCTACGCCGTCAAAACGCTGTTCCCCGACGCGCAAGTGACCATCGGCCCGGTGATCGAGCACGGGTTTTATTACGACTTTGCCTACAAACGCCCCTTCACGCCCGAAGACCTGGAGGCGATCGAGAAAAAAATGCTCGAACTCGCCGCCAAAGACGAGAAAATCGAGCGCCGCCTGCTGGGCCGCGACGAGGCCGTGGCGCACTTCAAGGGCATGGGCGAGCACTACAAGGCCGAGATCATCGCCGGCATTCCCAGCAACGAGGGCCTGAGCCTGTACCGCGAAGGCGCGTTTGAGGACCTGTGCCGCGGCCCGCACGTGCCCAGCACCGGGCGCCTCAAGCACTTCAAGCTCATGAAAGTGGCCGGGGCCTACTGGCGCGGCGACCACCGCAACGAGATGCTGCAACGCATCTACGGCACCGCCTGGGCCAGCAAGGAAGACTTGCAAGCCTACCTGCGGCGGCTCGAAGAAGCCGAGCGGCGCGACCACCGGCGCCTGGGGCGCGAGCTGGATTTGTTCCACATCGACGAGCACGCGCCCGGGCTGGTGTTCTGGCACCCGCTGGGCTGGGCCCTGTGGCAGCAAGTGGAGCAGTACATGCGCCGCATCTACCGCCAGCACGGCTACCACGAGGTCAAGGCGCCGCAGATACTGGAGCAGACCCTGTGGGAGAAAACCGGCCACTGGGACAAGTACCGCGACAATATGTTCATCACCGAGAGCGAAAAGCGCGACTATGCGCTCAAGCCCATGAACTGCCCCGGCCACATCCTGATCTACAAACAGGGCCTCAAGAGCTACCGCGACCTGCCGCTGCGCTACGGCGAGTTTGGCCAGTGCCACCGCAACGAGCCCTCGGGCGGCCTGCACGGCATCATGCGCGTGCGCGGCTTCACCCAAGACGACGGCCACATTTTTTGCACCGAAGAGCAGATTTTGGCCGAGTGCGACACCTTCACCCAGGTGCTGCGCAAGGTCTATGCCGATTTCGGCTTTCACGACATCTTGTACAAGGTCTCGACGCGCCCGGCGGCGCGCATCGGCTCCGACGCGCAGTGGGACAAGGCCGAACAGGCGCTGATCGACAGCCTACGCCACGCTGGCTGCGAGTTCCAGATCTCACCCGGCGAGGGGGCTTTTTACGGCCCCAAGATCGAGTACACGCTCAAAGACGCGATCGGGCGCGAGTGGCAGTGCGGCACCATCCAGGTTGATTTCAACTTGGCCGAGCGGCTGGACGCCGAGTACGTGGCCGAAGACGGCAGCCGCCGCGCGCCGGTGATTTTGCACCGCGCCATCGTGGGCAGCCTGGAGCGCTTCATCGGCATCTTGATCGAGCAGCACGCCGGTGCGCTGCCGCTGTGGCTGGCGCCGCGCCAGGTGGCGGTGCTCAACATCACCGACGCGCAGGCCGATACCTGTCGCGAAATTGCCAAAAAACTCGAGGACTTGGGCTTTAGAGTGGCGCTGGATTTGCGCAACGAGAAAATCACGTATAAAATCCGAGAGTTTTCCTTGCAAAAGCTGCCCTACCTGATCGTCGTGGGCGACAAAGAGAAGGCCGCCGGGACGGTTGCCGTGCGAGCGCGTGGCAACCAAGACTTGGGCGTCATGGCCTTCGAAGATTTCGCCCAGCGTTTGCAGCAAGAGCTTGACACCAAGTCTTGAGTCCTAGGCCGTGCCTAGGCGAGTAAGCCAGCGCTTTTGCAAGCCTCCATTTCGTTTGAACCAAAGGATTTCACCATCGCTACGACTGCTCCGAACTTTCGCGATCGCCGCCACCGCGAAGAACGCGCCCACCGCCTGAACCGCGAGATTCTGGTTCCCGAAGTGCGCCTGATGGGCCCCGAAGGCGAGTCGATCGGCGTCGTCAGCATCCAAGAGGCGCTGCGCATGGCTGGCGAAATGGATGTCGATCTGGTCGAGATCGCAGCCGTGGCCAAGCCGCCGGTGTGCCGCCTGATCGATTACGGCAAGTTCAAGTACGCGGAGCAGAAGAAGGCCGCTGAAGCCAAGTCCAAGCAAAAAGTCATCGAGGTCAAGGAAATCAAGTTCCGCCCTGGCACCGACGACGGCGACTACCACATCAAAATGCGCAACATCCGCCGCTTCCTCGAAGAAGGCGACAAGTGCAAGGTGACGCTGCGTTTTCGGGGCCGCGAGATCACGCACCAAGAAATCGGGCTGGCGCTGTTGCAGCGCATCCGCGAAGAACTCGGCGACCTGATCGTGGTGGAGCAGTTCCCCAAGCTCGAAGGGCGCCAGATGATCATGATGATAGCCCCTGGCCGCAAAAAGGCCGGGGTCGCCAAACCGGCACCGGAAACGGCTGCCGTCGCCCAGTCGGCTTAATCGCCGCACGGGGTGCAAAAGCTGTGTGGGTGGGTCGCCCGCACGGCTTTATTCGTGGCTCGGGGCCAGCAAGACCGCGGTGGGTATCGCGGCGCCTCACGAGCACAATTCAAGAAGGAGCACACCATGCCCAAAATGAAGACCAAGAGCAGTGCGAAAAAGCGTTTTCGCGTTCGTCCGGGTGGCACCGTCAAGCGCGGTCAGGCCTTCAAGCGTCACATCCTGACCAAGAAGACCACCAAAAACAAGCGCCAGTTGCGCGGTGCGGTGAATGTGCATGAGACCAATATGGGTCACATGGCGCAGATGCTGCCCTACGCTGGCCTGTAATTCAACCCGACGAACAAGGAATCAACCATGCCTCGCGTTAAACGTGGTGTAACGGCACGTGCCCGTCATAAAAAAGTGTTGGCTTTGGCCAAAGGTTTCCGCGGCCGCCGCGGCAATGTCTATCGCATCGCCAAACAGGCGGTGATGAAGGCCGGCCAGTACGCCTACCGCGACCGCCGCGCCCGCAAACGGGTGTTCCGCCAGCTCTGGATTGCGCGCATCAACGCCGGTGCGCGCGAGCTGGGCCTGAGCTACAGCCAGTTTGCCAACGGCCTGAAAAAAGCCAACATTGCCATCGACCGCAAGGTGCTGGCCGATCTGGCCGTGAACGACAAGGCAGCCTTTGGCCGCATCGTCGAGCAGGCGCGCGCGCATTTGGCAGCGGCTGCTGCCCCGGTGGCGGCCTGATCTAGCTGAGGGTTGTCGGGGTGGATGGAGGCGTTTAGGCCGCCATCCGGCCCCCGACCCTTGAGGGCCAGCGCTGCACGGCACTGGCCCTTTTTGTTTTATGTGCTTAAGCCCTATGCTTGGCCCCATTTTGTCCACAGCCCGCCCCGCGCACCTCGGAACGGATATTTCGATGAACGAACTCGATTCCCTTGAGCAATCGGCGCGCGCGCAGTTTGCGCAGGCCCACAGCCCCGCCGAGCTGGAAAACGCCAAGGCCCTGTACTTGGGTAAAAACGGCCGCCTGACCGAGCTGATGAAGGGGCTGGCCAGCCTGAGCGTGGACGAGAAAAAAACCCGTGGCGCGGCCATCAACGTGGCCAAGCAGGCGGTGGAGGCGGCGCTCAACCAGCGCCGCGCCGAACTGGCCGAGGCCGAGTTGCAGCGCCAGTTGCAGGCCGAGGCGCTGGACGTGACACTGCCCGGCCGCCACAGCGGCGGCGGTGGGCTGCACCCGGTGAGCCTCACCCTTGAGCGCATTGAGGCGATTTTTGGCTCCATGGGCTTTGAGGTGGCCGACGGCCCCGAGATCGAGTCCGACTGGTTCAACTTCACCGCCCTGAACACGCCCGCCGACCACCCGGCGCGCTCCATGCACGACACCTTTTACGTGCGCGCCGGCACGCAGCCCGAGCCCTATTTGCTGCGCACCCACACCAGCCCGATGCAAATCCGCCACGCGCTGCAACACGTGCAGCGCCACAAGCAGCAGGCGGGGGCCAGCGCCACGGCGTTGTTTGATGGCCCCATGCCCGAAATTCGCGTGATTGCCCCCGGGCGCACCTACCGCGTGGACAGCGACGCCACGCACTCGCCCATGTTTCACCAGTGCGAGGGGCTGTGGATTGGCGAAAACGTGAGCTTCAAAGACCTGAAGTTCGTGTTCACCGATTTTTGCCGCACCTTCTTTGAGTCCGACGATCTGGTGCTGCGCTTTCGCCCCAGCTTCTTTCCCTTTACCGAACCCAGCGCCGAGATCGACATCCAGTTTCAGTCCGGCCCGCTGGCCGGGCGCTGGCTCGAAGTGGCGGGCTCCGGGCAGGTGCACCCCAATGTGCTGCGCCACATGGGCCTGTGCCCCGAGCGCTACCTGGGCTTTGCCTTTGGCATGGGGCCGGACCGGCTCACCATGCTGCGCTACGGCGTCAACGACCTGCGCCTGTTTTTCGATGGCGACCTGCGTTTTTTGAGCCAGTTCCAGTGAGCCTAGCCCATCGCCTGATTCGTTGACCCCTGCCACGCCTACGCACGAGAGCACACGATGCAATTTCCCGAATCCTGGTTGCGTGAGTTTTGCAACCCGCCGCTGAGCAGCCAGCAACTGGCCGACACCCTGACCATGGCCGGGCTGGAGGTGGAAGAATGCCGCCCCGCCGCGCCGCCGTTTACCGGGGTGGTGGTGGCGCGCATTGAGCACATCGAGCCGCACCCGCAGGCCGAGCGCCTGCGCGTTTGCCAGGTGGATGTGGGCACTGCTGAGCGGCTGCAAATCGTTTGCGGGGCGCCCAATGCGCGCGTCGGCTTGGTGGCTCCTTGCGCCCTCGTGGGGGCGGTGCTGCCCCCTGCTGCCGACGGCCAACCGTTGCACATTGGGCTGGGGCAGTTGCGCGGGGTGCCCAGCCACGGCATGCTGTGCTCGGCGCAAGAGCTGGGCATAGCCGACGACGCCGCCGGCCTGCTGGAGCTGCCCGCCGAGGCCCCCGTGGGGCAGGATGTGCGCCAGTACCTGCAACTCGACGATGCAATTTTCACCCTCAAGCTCACCACCAACCTGGCGCATTGCCTGAGCGTCTATGGCGTGGCGCGCGAGCTGGCCGCGCTCACCGGGGCGCCGCTGCACACTCCGGCCTGGCCGCAGGTAGCGGCTACCCACACCGAGGTGCTGCCGGTGCAGGTGCAGGCCCCCGATCTGTGCGGGCGTTTCAGCGGCCGCATCGTGCGCGGCATCGACCCGCAGGCGCGCACACCGGGCTGGATGGTGCAGCGGCTGGCGCGTTGCGGCCAGCGCAGCGTCTCGGCGCTGGTGGACATCTCCAACTACGTGATGTTCGAGTTTGGCCGCCCCTCGCACATCTTCGATCTGGCGCAGATCGAGGGCGGCTTGCAGGTGCGCTGGGGCCGCGCCGGCGAGACGCTGCAACTGCTCAACGGCCAGACCGTGGCGGTGGATGAGCAGGTGGGTGTGATCGCCGACGCGCAGGCGCTGGAGTCGCTGGCGGGCATCATGGGCGGGGCGGCGACGGCGGTGGGAGCGGCCACGCGCGATGTGTTCGTCGAGGCCGCCTTCTGGTGGCCGCAGGCCATCGCCGGGCGCTCGCGCCGCTACCACTTCAGCACCGACGCCGGGCACCGCTTCGAGCGCGGCGTCGATCCCGCCACCACGGTGCAGCACCTGGAGCGCATCACCGAGCTGATCGTGCAGATCTGCGGCGGCCAGCCCGGCCCGATCGCCGACCAGGTCATCAACGTGCCGCAGCCGCAGCCTGTCGCGCTGCGGGTGGCGCGCGCAGCCAAGGTGATCGGTATGCCGCTCACGCAAGCCCAGTCCGCGCAGGCGTTGCGCCGGCTGGGGCTGGAAGTGAGCGAAGAGCAGGGCACATTGAGCGTGACCCCGCCCCCGCACCGCTTCGATTTGCAGATCGAAGAAGACCTGATCGAAGAAGTGGCGCGCCTGATCGGCTACCAGAACCTACCGCACACCCCGCCACAGGCCCCGGTGACGGCGCTGGTGCGCCCGGAGCGCCGCCGTGGGCCCTATGCGCTGCGGCGCCAACTGGCGCAACGGGGCTACCAAGAAACCATCAACTTCAGCTTCGTGCAAGAGCGCTGGGAGCGCGACTGGGCCGGCAACGCCGAGCCGATTGCCCTGCTCAACCCCATCGCCAGCCAGATGAGCGTGATGCGTTCCTCGCTCATGGGCAGCTTGCTGGCGGTGCTCAAATTCAACACCGACCGCAAGGCCGAGCGCGTGCGCGTGTTCGAGCTCGGGCGTGTGTTTGCCCACGACGCGGCGGTGCCCGACGGCCCCTATAGCGTGGCCGGTGTGGCGCAGCCCCTGCGCGTGGCCGCGCTGGCTTGGGGCGATGCGCAACCGCAGCAGTGGGGCGTGGCGGCGCGCAGCGTCGATTTCTATGACCTCAAAGGCGATTTGCAGGCCCTGCTGGCCCCGCGCCAACCCCGTTTCGAGCCGGCATCGCACCCGGCGCTGCACCCGGGCCGCTGCGCCCAGGTGTGGCTCGACGGGCAGGCCATAGGCTATATCGGCGAGCTGCACCCGCGCTGGCGCCAGCAAGAGGGTTGGCAGCAGGCCCCGGTGTTGTTCGAGCTCGATCTCGCCCCCCTGCTGCAGCGCGAGCTGGTGCAGGCGCAGCCGGTGCCACGGCACCAGCCGGTGCAGCGCGACTTGGCGGTGGTGCTGCCCGAGCGCGTCGGGCACGATGAATTGCTGGGCGTGGTGCGCGCTGCCGACGGCTCGGGCTGGCTCAAAGACGTCTGCCTGTTCGACATTTACCGCCCCAAGCTGGGGCACAATGCGGGTGCAAGCGGCGTGGCCGAAGGCGAGAAAAGCTGTGCCTTGCGCCTGACGCTGGAGCGCGACGACGCCAACCTCACCGATGCGCAGATCGAGTCGGTGGTGCAGGCCGTGCTGGCTGCGCTGTCGGCGCAGCTGCAAGCGCGCTTGCGCGCCTGATACCCCCACCCTGTTGGAGACCTTCGCTGTGAGCCCAAGCCACCCCCTGCCCGACACCGATCTGAGCGAGCCTGCGCCAGACGCCGACACCTTGACCAAAGCCCAACTGGCCGAGCTGCTGTACCAACAAATAGGCTTCAACAAACGCGAATCCAAAGACTTGGTGGATGCCTTTTTCGATCAGATTTCCGAACGCCTGATTCAGGGTGACGACGTGAAATTGTCGGGTTTTGGCAATTTTCAGGTGCGCACCAAAGCCCCCCGGCCTGGCCGCAACCCGCGCACCGGCGAAGCGGTGGCCATTGCGGCGCGGCGTGTGGTGACCTTCCACGCCAGCCCCAAGCTCAAGGAGGCGGTGCAGTCGGGGCGGGTATCCGACGACGACGGGTCAGACGCTTAGGATGCGCCCAAGCCCCTTTCAGGGGGCTGCTCAGGCCAACGCCCAGCGCGCTTCCAAGTCCAGCAAAGCCTGCTTGCGTGCAAGCCCGCCGGTGTAGCCGGTGAGCTGACCCTTGCGGCCCAGCACGCGGTGGCAGGGCAGCACGATGCCGAGCGGGTTGCGCCCCAGCGCGCCGCCCACGGCACGCGCGGCCCGGGGCCGCCCGATGGCGTTGGCGATATCCTGATAGCAGCACGTTTGGCCCGGCGCGATGCCCGCCAAGGCGCCCCAGACCGCCTGTTCAAAGGCGCTGCCACGGCTCCAGTCGAGCGCCAGCTCGAAGCGCTGGCGCATGCCGCCAAAGTATTCGTCCAGTTGGGTCGCAGCTTGCCGCAGCAGCGGCTGATCGGGGCTGGGCGTTGCATCCGTGGCCCAAGCCGGAATGGCGGTCTGGTCGGCAAACCACAAGCCCGCCAAGCGGTCGGCGCGCGCGGCCAAGAGCAATTCGCCCAAGGGGCTGTTCAAACGGCTTTGGTGCATGGCGGTGGGGCAGCAGGGCAAGATGGCCACTGCGCGCAACTGGAGCGGGCGATGGGAATCGAACCCACGTCTTGAGCTTGGGAAGCTCAGGTCCTGCCATTGAACGACGCCCGCGCAGCCCGTTGCACTCGGTCAACGGGCCTGCATCATAACCGATTGGGGCCGGGTGGAACGGGAGCTTGTGGCGGTGTGCGGCCTCAAACCTCGCGCCGGCGCGCCAGCGGCGGGTTGCGCTCGAAATAGGCCACGATGCCGCGCAGCATGGCGTCGGCCATGTGGTTCTGAAAGCGCGGGTCGCGCAGGCGGCGTTCTTCTTCTGGGTTGCTGATGAAGGTGGTTTCGATCAGCAGGCTGGGGATGTCGGGCGCGCGCAGCACGGCAAAGCCGGCTTGTTCGACGCGCGGCTTGTGCAGGCGGCCCACGCGGCCAATCTCGCGCAGCATCACGTCGCCCACGCGCAGGCTGTCGTTGATCTGCGCTGTGGTGCTCATGTCGAGCAGGGTGCGTTGCAGCACGCCTTCTTGCTCGCGCAAGTTGACTCCGCCCACTTGGTCGGCCGCATTTTCGCGGTTGGCCATCCACTGGGCGGCGGCACTGGTGGCGCCGCGCTCGCTTAGGGCAAACACGCTGGAGCCGCGCGGACGTGGTGTGAAAAACGCATCCGCGTGCACGCTCACAAACAAATCGGCCTGCACCCGGCGCGCTTTTTGCACCCGCACCCGCAGCGGCACGAAGTAGTCGCCGTTGCGCGTCATGAAGGCGCGCAGGGTATAGCCGTTGACCTGGGTGCGGTTGACGCGATCGCGCAGTTTGCGGGCTATCGACAGCACCACGTCCTTTTCTTGGGTGCCGCCGGGACCGATGGCGCCCGGGTCTTCGCCGCCGTGGCCGGCGTCGATGGCGATCACGAGCAAGCGATCGCTGCGCCCGCCGGTGCTGCCGTGGGGGGCGCGTGGCCGTGCAGTGGTCGGGGCCGCTGCGCTCGCGGGCACGGGCTGAACGGCTGGGGTGCTCGCCGGCCTCTGGGTCAAGACCGGGGCAACTGTGGGCGCAGCCGGTGGGGCCGGGCGAGGGGGGGCGGTGGCGGTGGCAGCGTTTGCTGTAGGAGGGGGCGGCAGCCGGATGGTCCCCAAGCCCGCCGTGGCTTGGCTGGCCTCGGCGGGCAAGCGGGCTATCAGTTCGCCCAGCGGGTCGGCCGCTCGGGCAGGGGCTGGCGCAGGGGGGGCGATAGCGCCTGCGCTGCCCGTGTTGGCCGGTGCCGGGGGTGGAGCCGGGTTGGGTGCCGCGTCGAGCTCGCGCAGCCGGTGCGCGATCAGCTCATCCAAGGGGTCGCGCGCCTGTGCGGGGTATAGGTCGAGAACGAGGCGGTGCTGGAAGGCCGCCACCGGGCTGAGCTGGAACACCTGCGGGTTGATCGGGCGCTTCAGGTCCACCACCAGCCGCACCACCCGGTCGGCGTGTTGCCCGACGCGAATCGCGGCCACGTTGGGGTCGTCGGGGCGCACCTTGCCCGACAACTGCTGCAACATCGGCGCCAGCTCGATCCCCTCTAGGTCCAGCGCCACCCGGGGCGGGTCGTTCAGGAAATGGGGTGTGGCTTGCAGGGCCGCGTCAGACTCGATGGTGATGCGGGTGTAGTCGGGCGCAGGCCACAAGCGCACCGCCACGATGCCGGCACCCCAGGCCAGTTGGTGCGGGCCGAGCGTGAGCACGAGGCTCGAACCCAGCCACTGCAGGGCGTGGCGGCGCCTCATGCCTGCAAAGCCTCCAGCAGGCGCAAGCCCAAGGCGCTGTGCGCACACAGCCGCAGCCGGCGTTGTTCGTCGGCCAAGGTTTCGAGGTGCAGGTCGAGGTCGGGCATGGGCAGCAATCCGGCGGCTTTTTCGGGCCACTCCACCAACTTGAGGCCGGGTTGCGAAAAAAGTTCACGCAGTCCCGCATCTTCCCACTCTTGAGGGTTGATAAATCGATAAAAATCCGCGTGCACGGCATCAATTTCAGTGCCCCGGCGGGGGCCTGCATCGAGGCAGTAGGTCTCGACGATGGCGTAGCTCGGGCTTTTGATGCGGCCCGTCACGCCCAAGGCGCGCAGCAAATGGCGCACCATGGTGGTTTTGCCGCTGCCCAAATCGCCGCGCCAGTGCAAGTGGGCGTGGTCGATCTGGGGGCAGTCGGCCAGCCGGGCGGCGAGCGCTGCAGTGGCGCTTTCGTCGGCCAGCAGCAGGGTCGTACAAGCCAGCGGCTGCGCGGCGGCGGCTGCGCTTCCTACAATCGGTGGGGTATGTTCGATGCGGCTCAATTCGTTACACAGGTTCAAGGCTGGGGCCGGGAATTGGGATTCTCGCAAATCGGCGTGGCCGGTGTCGATTTGCGCCACGCCGAAGCGGGGCTGTTGCAGTGGCTGCAGGCCGGATTTCACGGCCAGATGCACTACATGGCCGCGCACGGCCTCAAGCGCGCCCGCCCGGCCGAGCTGGTGCCCGGCACCCTGAGCGTGATCACCGCTCGCATGGATTATCTGCCTGCCAGCCGCAGCCCCGACTGGCGCGAGCAAGAATGGCAGGCCTTGCAGCAGCCCCTGCAAGCCAACGTGGCCTTGTACGCCCGGGGGCGCGACTACCACAAGGTGCTGCGCCAGCGGCTGCGGCGGCTGGCCGAGCGCATCGAGCAAGCTTTGCTGGCGCAGGCCGCGGCCCAAGCGCAGAGCCATCAGGCTGCGTCGGTGGCCGCTGCGCTCACGGCAGCGCACCTAGGCGCCCACACCGCCTCACCCGCCACCTCACCCGCTGCCTCGCACCCCCCCCTGCAGTGGCGCGCATTTACCGACTCGGCCCCGGTGCTGGAGGTCGAGCTGGCGCAGCGCAGCGGCCTCGGCTGGCGCGGCAAGCACACGCTGGCCTTGAGCCGCGAGGCCGGTTCGATGTTTTTTTTGGGCGAGATTTTTCTCAATTTCGAGCTGCCCCCCACGGCGCCGACCAGCGCCCACTGCGGCCAATGCCAAGCCTGCCTCGATGTGTGCCCAACGCAGGCCATCGTGGCCCCCTACCGGCTCGATGCGCGCCGCTGCATCGCCTACCTGACTATCGAGCACGCCGGGCCGATTGCCACCGAGCTGCGGCCCCTGATCGGCAACCGCATCTACGGCTGTGACGACTGCCAATTGATCTGCCCATGGAACAAGTACGCCCAGCGCGCCCGCGTGCCCGATTTCGAGCCGCGCGCCGCCTTGCAGGCGCCCGAGCTGCTGCGTGTTTGGGCCTGGAGCCGGGCCGAGTTCGAGCGCCACACCGAGGGCAGCCCGATCCGGCGCATCGGCCACGAGCGCTGGCTGCGCAACGTGGCGGTGGCCTTGGGCAATGCGCTGGCCAGCGAGGGCCTAGGGCCACAGCAGGCGGCAGCCATCAAGGCGGCATTAACTGGACGGACCGAAGACCCCAGCCCGCTGGTGCGCGAGCACGTGCGCTGGGCGCTGGCGCAACACCCTGCAGACCTTGGGGCGCCGCAGCCATAAGCCCGTGCAGCCCATGCGCCTGCTGGCGGAAGCGGTGAGATTCGAACTCACGAACGGGGTTACCCGTTGCCGGTTTTCAAGACCGGTGCAATCGACCACTCTGCCACGCTTCCCCTAACCCTGCACAAGAGCGCCGATTGTAAGCTGCAAGGGGAGCCGCAGGAGGTGCCAGTAGGGGGGGGCTGGCAGGGATTGGTCTGTCAGGGATTTTCTGACTGCATCTCCAGCCATTTTCTGACTCATGACATTGCGTGGGCGGCCTACAGTCAAAACCAAGCAGGGCGCACGGTGCACCCGCAAATGCTGGAGGTCATGACATGGTGATGATCAGCGACGCCACAGGCGTCAGAGCCGATGCGCTGCAACGGCCACGGCGGTTTCCGGTGCATACCGAAGCGTCGGTCCAGCGAACCGAACATTGGCCGTTCACGGTGCGTTTGGCCAGCGGTGAGCAGGATATGGCCAAGGTGTTGGAGATTCGACACAGCGCCTACGCCCGCCATTTGCCAGAGGCCTTGAGCGCTTCGCTGCGCCAACCCGAGGCGATGGACCGCGCAGAAGGGGTGGTCATGCTGCTGGCCGAATCCAAGCTCGACGGCTCGCCCATGGGAACCATGCGCATTCAGACCAACCGGGCGCAGGCGCTGGCACTGGAGCAATCGGTGCAATTGCCGCAATGGATGCAGGGCTTGCCGCTGGCCGAAGCCACGCGCCTAGGGGTGAGCATAGAGGGTTCGGCGCGCTTGGTCAAGGTGGCCCTGTTCAAGGCCTATTACCTGTATTGTTTGCAAGCCGGCATCCGCTACATGGTCATCACCGCCCGATCACCGTTGGACCGTCAGTACGAACGCATGCTGTTCCAAGACGTGTATCCGCATCTGGGCTACATTCCGCTCTCGCATGTGTTCAATTTGCCGCACCGGGTTTTGAATTTGGATGTGCAAAACGTGCGTGAACAGTGGGAGGAGGTGGGACATCCGATGCTGGATTTTATGTGCCACACAAGGCATCCTGATCTGCAACTCTGAAGTTGCAAGATGTTTTCAGGTGCGCGGTGTGGGTGAGGCATGCGGTGGGTCAGCTCCCAGCACCAAATCGACGTGCTCAAGCTCATCCGGCCTGAGGGTGCTGAGGTAGGCCATGAGCTGTGCATCGGCTATGAAATCGGCGCCGCTTTGGGCCCGCAAAATCGCATCGGGGGGCTGCGGCCGGGCCACCACGAACCCCTGCACGTAGTCGACCCCAATTTCGGCCAGCGTTTCCACCGTTGCAAAATCCTCGGCCCACTCGGCGATGGTTTTCATGCCTAGGTTTTGTGCCAAGCTGACGATCGCCTCGACGATGGCTATGTTGGCCGGGTGCTGGTTCATGTTGACGATAAAGCTGCCGTCAATCTTGAGTAAATCGGCTGGCAATTCCTTGAGATAGGAAAACGACGTGTAGCCGGCGCCAAAGTCGTCCAGCGCCACTTTGGCGCCCACGGCACGCACCCGGTCGATGAATCGGCGCGTGTTTTCCATGTCGTGCAAGGCCACGCTCTCGGTGATTTCGAGGCAAATTCTCGGCGCCACACTGCGGTGGCGTTCGAGCATGATGAACACATCGTCTATGAAGCGTTCGTCGTTGAGCGAGGCACCACTCAAATTCAAGCAGACAAAGCGGTTGAGCGACAGCTGTTCCTGATGCTGCTCCAGCCAGTTCAGGGTCTTGGATAAAACCCAGCGATCAATCATGCCCATGCGGCCAGCAATTTCGGCGGCATGAATCAGGCGCGAAGTGGGGATGGGCGCTCCATGGGCGTCTTGCATGCGCAGCAAGACCTCAAAGTTGAATGATTCGTAAGGGCTGCGCAGCGACATAATGGGCTGCATTTCCAGAAACAGTCCGTCTATGGATGTCTGACTGGCCAGCTGCTCGACCAAGAGCAGTTCGGTCTCGTGGTCTGTAAAAACGTTGGAGTGGCGGTCGAACACCACCAGCGCGTTGCCCTGGCCTTTTTTTGCCATGCGGCAGGCATGATCAGAGGTCGAGACCACATCTTTGGCCAGGCTTCCCGCTGCCACTTCAATCAAACCGATCGAGCTGCGCACCTGAAAGGCGCGTTCACCAACCTGGCAGGCGCTGCCGCCAATCTGCTGCAGGATTTCCCGGCACGTGGCTTCGGCAACTGCCAGCGGGGTATTGGGCATCACAAACAGAAACTCATCTCCGCCTACGCGGCCAAGGTGCATGTGTGGCCCCAGAGGAATTTGGGCGCGCTGGCAAACGGTCTGCAGCACCGAATCGCCAGCCGCGTGACCGTAGAGGTCGTTGATGAGCTTGAATCGGTCCAGATCGAGGTAGGCGACAGCCAATGGCTTGCCGCGCCCAATGTCGGCGATGCTGGAATTGAGTACCTGCTCGATGCCGTGCCGGTTCAGCACCTTGGTTAAGGTGTCGTGATGGGCCAGGAACTTCAGGTTTTCGGTGGCCAGGGACTTTTCAGTGATGTCTTGGAAAGTGCCTTCGATTTTGTCGCCCGCGCGGGTGGCGCGCACCTGGAAGCGCCGTGGCGCTTGATCGGGGTGCTGGATCAGCACCTCGAGTTCGGCGGTCGAGCGGGTTTGGGTTTGCTCGAGCATGGCTTGCCAGTGCGCTGAACCAAAGCGTTGCGGCCAGGTTTGTTCGCGCAATGCCGGTTCGCTCGTATCGAGCATGTGCAGCAAGGCCGGATTGGCGCTGCTCAGGCTTCCATCCAAATCAAGGGTGAACAGACCGATGGGTATCACTTCATAGGTGTGTTGCAGCTCGGCCTGCGCAGCCAATTTTTGTAGATGGGCTTGCCGCATCTGTTCCGCAATGGCCAGCGAGGCGAGCAAGCTGGATGCCAAGGCGGCGGTGAGGCTGTTGAAGCTGCCGATCCAGCCCTTGAGGCCTAATGCGGCAGCGGCTACTTCATAAAGGCTTGCAAAAAGGGCGATGCCAATTGATGCTGCGTACCACAAGGCCACTCGAGATTGGGTGCGAAGCAATATTCGGGTGAGCATGAATAGCAAAATAGCCACGCCCAAACCAGTAAAGACCCAGATTAATGGTAAAAAATTTGCATAGGGTAGGGTGAGCGCCAGCAGCAGCAAGGGTGGACAGGACCATTTTGCGGCATTGATCAATATTTTATAACCAACTCCACTGAGTTCTTCCTTAAATAGAGAAGTAAACAAGGTAAAAGTTACCATGTAATACAAAGCCAGCGTCAACGGCCGCATGGTTTGCTGCCATTCAAACGGAATGGTTTGCCCCAGCCACTGCTGATCCCAGCCCATTGAGAGCGCGGCCATGCGCAGGTTCACCACCAACCAGGCAGCAAACAGGATGTAGGTGCGGTTGCGGTTGATGAAGCCGGCAATCAGGGTAAAGAGCGCCAGCACCAGAATGCCGCCATCGAGCAGGCCCGAGCCGCGGTGGAATTGCAATTCGCGCGAGGACAGTTCGGCCGCATCCCACTGCAGGGCACTGATGCGCCCCGGGCCCACCAGCACGGTGCGGCACAGCAGGGCTGGTGCCCCGCTGGGGTCAATGGCAAAGCCGGCGCGAACCGGCAGGATCGATCCTTGCGGCGGCGTGGTGCGCGAAGCAGCGCCTAGGCTTTGCAGAGTATTGGCATTCCAGCAACTCAGGCTATAGGCATGGCGCGAGGGGAATTCAATCCGGATGGGCTGCGTTGCAGGCAAGGGCTGCAGCAACAGCCAAAAGGGCGATTCCTGCAAATCGGTGTCTTGCTGTGGAATGGGGGCCGGCGAAGTTTGCCTCAGTTGCTGCAGCGCATGGGAGGCTTGCCAATTTCCTTGCGCATCTTGCAGCACCTGAAAATTCAAGGCCTTGCCTTGAGCGGCCGTGTAGGGGCTGTGCCAGTTCCAGAGCGCCCACAGGGTCAGCAGGCCGAACAATACCGGAAGCCAAAAAACCGAAAGCCCCAGCAGCAAACGGTCCAAGCCCTGATTGAGGCGAGGCAGCCGAAGCGACGATGGGAGCGAAAGTGGAGGCATAAACTGGGTTGGACCCGGTGTGATGTTTGCTCCCTTTCGACACAGGCCGGATTATGCGTCCAAAATCACCCAATTGGGCACCCGCACCCGCACCCGCACCCGCACCCGCACCCGCACCCGCACCCGCACTTGTGCCACACTCTGGCGCTTATGGAAAAACCCGAACTGGCGCGCCATGCGCTGGCCAGCTACGACCGGCTGCTGCAACTCGACCCCGGGTTGCGGCCGCGGCCGGGGCAGCGCCTGATGGCGGAACAAGTGGCGCAAACCTTTAGCTTGGCCGATCTGGGCCAGTCGGCGGCTGCACCGACGCTGCCCGGGGTCAAACCAGCGCGTGCCGTGGCGGTCATCCAGGCCGGTACTGGGGTCGGAAAATCATTGGCCTACTGTGCGCCGGCCCTTGCCATGGCGCTGGAGCGCAACACGCGCTTGCTCATCAGCACCGCCACCGTGGCCCTGCAGGAGCAACTGGTGCACAAGGATTTGCCCGCGCTGGCGGCGCAGTCGGAGCAACCGTTTCGGTTTGCCTTGGCCAAGGGGCGTGGGCGCTACGTGTGCAAGCTCAAGCTGGAGCGTCAGTTGTCCCGCTTGGGCGGGGCGCGCACCAGTGACGGCGGCGCCGAGGAGGATTCGCACGAAGACGATTGGTTTCTCGAGGGCCAGCCGACGCCGCAGGGCCCATCCGACGACTTGGCCGTTTTGTCGGCCCTGCAAGCCGAATTGGCCAGCGGTCGCTGGGGGGGCGATTTGGACACCTTGAGCCAGGCCCCGGATGGCCGCGTGTGGCAGTCGGTGGCGGTGCAGGCCAGTTCGTGTGCGGCGCGCCATTGTCCCGTTTACCACCAGTGCAGCTATTTTCAGCAGCGCAAGGAGCTGGTGGGGGCGCAGGTGATCGTGGTCAACCACGATTTGTTGCTCAGCACCTTGGGCTCGCGCACCTTGCCCGAGCTCGACAACTGCCTGCTGGTGATTGACGAGGCGCACCACCTGCCAGCCGTCGCATTGGAGCAGTTTGCCAGCCGCATGGACTTGAGCCGTTTGGGCTGGATCGAGCGGCTGGCTCAGCGCGCCCTGCGCACGGGTGCCGCGCTGGGGCTGGACGAGTTGGCCGCCGTGCCCGGACATGCGGCGGCGCTGCGCTCGGCGATGCAAGAGCTGGCGCGTTTGGTGGTGCTCGAATTTGGTGCCGAACTGGGCGGCGCGCCGCATTCACAAGGCGCCCAAGCCAGCCTGGGTGGCCGCCAGACCGCAGTCGCAGCCTTGGGGGCGGCAGCCACGGGTTTTGCGCCCGAGCGCGTGGCCCGCCTTGGTGCAGGCCTAACGCCACCCGCGCTGCTGGAACCCCTGAACGCTTTGCTGCGCAGCGCGGGTGCATTTATCGATTTGTTGCGGCTGCTGGCCAAGGCCTTGCGCGCCGAAATGCGCGATCAGCCCCAGCAGTCGCGCCAACTGGCCACCCAGTACGCCCAGTTGGGCAGCTTGACGCCGCGCCTTGAGGCCGCGCACGAGACCGCGCGCCTGCTGTTGCAACAACCCACCGAGGGCACCGAGCCGGTGGCCAAGTGGTTCGGCTGGCAGTCGGCGGGGGCGGATGCGGCGCTGATGGCGCACGCCAGCCCCACTTTGCCTGGCAGCACCCTGCGCCAGCACCTGTGGGGCTCGGTGCGGGCGGCGGTGCTGACCTCGGCCACCTTGAGCAGCGCGGGCCGTTTTGATTATTTTTTGCGCGAATCCGGCCTCGATCAAGACCCCGACGTTTGTGCCCTTGAGGTGCCCAGCCCCTTTGATTTCAGCCGCCAAGGGCGCATCGTGCTGGCCAGCACACACGCCGACCCCAAAGACGCCGGCGCCTTCAATGCCGAGCTGGTGCGCAGCCTGTTGCAGGATTTGGCCGACGTGCGGCATGGGGCGCTGGTGCTGTTCACCTCGCGCCTGCAGATGCGGCTGGCTTGCGAGGCGCTGCCGCCTACCCTGCGCGAGCGCGTGCTGGTGCAAAGCGAGCGGCCGCGTCAGCGCCTGCTGCGCCTGCACGCCGAGCGGGTGGCGGCCGGGCAGCCCTCAATCATTTTTGGGATGCAGTCCTTTGGCGAAGGGCTGGATTTGGCGGGCCAACTGTGCGAAGACCTGTTTATTACCAAGTTGCCCTTTGCCCCGCCCGATGACCCAGTGGGTCAGGCGCGCGCCGAGTGGCTGCGCGCTGCCGGGCGCGATCCGTTTCAGGAACTGGTGCTGCCCGCCGCCGCGATCCGGCTGGCGCAGTGGGTGGGGCGCGCCATTCGCACCGAAGACGACCAGGCGCAGGTCTATTGCTACGACCGTCGCCTGCACCAGAGCCGTTTTGGCCAGCAGATGCTGGCCGGGCTACCGCCTTTCGAGCGCGTGCTGCGCCCGCTGCCGCCTGCACCAGCCCCGCATTAAGCAAGGCTGGCGCGGACCGGGCAAGCCGTCCGGGGTTTCAGGCCCCAGCAGGAGGAAACTTTTTGTACCAAGCCCCATAGGCCCAGCAAGCGGCGCAAAACGAGAATGCCCACTCAAGTGTGGCAAAAACCACCAGCATGGCAGCCGGCACCATCCACAGGTTGCTGCCCGAGAGGAACAGCGCCAGCGACACGCTGCTGGCAATGAACAACACCTTGTTGGCAAACATTTTGGCGCCGGCGTCTTCGAGCTTGCCGGCGCAATTCAGGCGCAGCATCAGCCCTTTCCAGACGTAGTGCGACGGGCAGCGGTGGTGACCGACGAAGCCGCGCACCAGCCCCAGCGCGACCAACAGGGCCATCAGCCACGGTTGATTGAGCGCCAGCGCCAGCGCGGCGACGGCGGCAGTGATGAAAGCTTCGAGCCGGATCACGTTGGACCAGACTTGGGGAACGTCGAAACGCAGCATGAGAAACTCCAAAAAAAACGGGTAGGGGTATTGTAGCGGGTTCTTCGGGAGTTTGCACGGAACTTGAATGCGCCAACGATGCGGGCCAAGCCGAGTGGCAGGCGGCGCCCTCTGCGGCCCTACAATCCGTGGCAAACGGAGTGCAGCTATGAGCATCAAAAGCGACAAATGGATCCGCCGCATGGCCGAGCAGCACGGCATGATCGAGCCCTTCGAGCCGGGGCAGGTGCGCCAGGCGGACGGACAAAAAATCATCAGCTACGGCACCAGCAGCTACGGCTACGACATCCGCTGCGCGGGCGAGTTTAAGGTTTTCACCAACATCCACAGCACGGTGGTGGACCCAAAAAACTTCGACGCCAAGAGTTTTGTGGACTTTGATGGCCCGCACTGCATCATCCCGCCCAACAGCTTTGCGCTGGCGCGCACGGTGGAGTATTTCCGCATACCGCGCAATGTGCTCACCATCTGCCTGGGCAAAAGCACCTACGCGCGCTGCGGCATCATCGTCAACGTCACGCCCTTCGAGCCCGAGTGGGAGGGCTATGTGACGCTGGAGTTTAGCAACACCACGCCGCTGCCGGCCAAGATCTATGCCGGCGAGGGCTGCGCCCAGGTGCTGTTTTTCGAGAGCGACGAGGTGTGCGAGGTCTCTTACAAAGACCGGGGCGGCAAATACCAAGGCCAGCATGGGGTGACGCTGCCGCGCGCCTAGGCGGGTACCTCCATCAACGCGGGCCAACTGAGTCAAGCTGCCATGTCCGATCTCGATTTGTTCAGCTTTGGCCCGCAGCCCAGCGGCGAGCCCGAGCGCTCCTACCCGCGCCGCGACCGCATCATCGATGGGCGGCCGCTGCGCCAAACTTGGGACTTGCTCGATGCGCCCCTGCAGGGCGCGCGCACCTTCAGCACCGGCCTGTGGCGCAGCGAGGTGGGCGAGTGGGCGATTGCCTTTGGCCCGACCGAGCGCGAGGTGTTTACCGTGCTGGAGGGGCGCTGCCGCATCCGGCGCGACGACGGCAGCCACGAAGAAGCCGGCCCCGGCCAGACGCTGCACATCCCGCCCGGCTTCACTGGCTCGTTTCAGGTGCTCGAGCCGGTGCTAAAGGTTTATGTGATCGTGGAGTAGGGTGGCTCCACTAGGGGCAGCCGCACGCAGGCGCGCAGCCCAAGGGCGTGGCCGCGCTCGTCGAGCCGATTCTGCAATGTGATCTGACCGCCCAGCGTTTGCACGATGCCGTGGCATATGGCCAGCCCTAGGCCCGATCCATGCGGCGCGTGGGCGGCGCTGTGGAAGGGCTGAAAGGGGTTGTCGAGCAGATCCTGCGGCAGGCCACCGCCGCTGTCTTCGATGGTGAGCTGGCCCCACCCAGTGCCGGGCTGGGTTTGCAGTTCGATGCGCAGCGCGCCGCCCGCCGCCGAGTGGCGAATGGCGTTGTGCAGCAGGTTGCGCGCCAGCTCTTTGAGCGACCATTCGTGCGCCCGCACGCGCATGGTTGCGGCTGCGGGGTCGAGCAGCCATTCGAAGTCGAGCTGCTTGTCGGCCACCAGCGCGGCCACATCCAGCGCCACCGTGCGCAAGGCCTCGGCCCAGACGACCACCGGCACGTCGGACTGAATGCGCAATTGCTCAATTTTGGCCAGCGCCAGCATCTGGTTGGCCAGCTCGGTGGCGCCATCGACGGTCTGCATCATTTCGCGCAGCGCCAACTGGGTGTCGACGTCGCCGCGCAGGGCCGATTGCAGTTGGGTGCGCAACACCGCCAGCGGTGTTTTGATCTGGTGCGAGGTGTCGCGTATGAAGCGCTTTTGGTGCTGCAACAGCTCACTCAAACGGGCCATGTGTTGGTTGGTGGCTTGCACCAAGGGCAGCAGCTCGGTTGGGGCGGCGGTGCTGTCGAGCGGGCTGAGGTCGTTTTCCGGGCGTTCGGCCAAGGCGGCGCTGAGGCGGCGCACCGGCAAGGTGGCGCGCTGCACCGCCACGTACACCACCAGGCCGATCAGGGCAATCAAGAGGCTCTGGCGCCACACCGTATCGAGCAAGATCTGGCGCGCCAGAGTTTGACGCAGTTCCAGCGTTTCGGCCACCTGGATGGTGGCCATGCCGAGCCCATGCACGCCGGCCACGGGTTGCAGCAACACCGCCACGCGCACTGGCACGCCTTGGAAGTGGTCGTCGTAGAAGTGCACCAGCGCGGCGTACAGGGTGCGCTGGGGCAGCGTGCCATCCCATGGCGGCAGGTCGGCAAAGCCCGACACCAGTTCGCCCGAGAAGCCGGTGACGCGGTAGTACAAGCGGCTGCGGTTGTCGGCCTCGAAGGCTTCCAGCGCGGCGTAGGTGAGGGAGCCCAGCAGCCGGTGGCCAAGTGTGGCATCGGGCACCACCTCGAGTTGCTCGCCAATGGCTTTGGCGCTGGCCAGCAGGGTGCGGTCGTAGGCGGTGTCGGCCGCACTCAGGGCCTGCTGGTAGAGCACATAGGTGTTGAGCACCAGAAAAGCCAGCACCGGCAGCAAAATGCCCAGCAGCAACTGGTTGCGCAGCGAGCGTGGGGGCAATAGGTTCATGCCGGAGCCTTGAGCAAATAGCCCAAGCCGCGCAAGGTCACGAGCTCGACGCCGAGGTGGGCGATTTTCTTGCGCAGCCTGTACACCACCACCTCGACCGCATCGGGCTGGATCTCGTCGGCGTGGGGAAACACCCGCTCCAGCAATTGCTCCTTGGCGATGGCCCGCCCCGGGCGCTCCAGCAGGGCGCGCAGCAGCGCCGCTTCGCGCGGTGCCAGATCGAGCGCCTGGCCCTCGAAATACACCGCGCCACTGTCGGGGTCGGCGCGCAGGCCGCCAAACGCGGGCAGTGTGCCAACGCCGGCTGCGCTGCCGGGCTTGGTGGCGGAACTGCTCTGGCTGCGCCGGTGCAGGGCGCGCACGCGGGCCTCAAGTTCGTCGAGGTCAAAGGGCTTGGGCAGGTAGTCGTCGGCGCCGGTTTTGAGGCCGAGCACGCGGTCGCCCACGGTGCCGCGGGCGGTGAGGATGATGACCGGGGCGGCAAAGCCAGCTTGCCGCGCCTTTTGCAGCACCTGCAAACCGTCCAGCCCGGGCAGGGTCAGGTCGAGCAGCACCACGTCGGGGGCATTGGCGGCCCATGCATCAAGGGCTTGGCGGCCGTCGCCGCACAAGGCCACTTCGATGCCGCGCCGCTGCAAGGAGCGCTGCAAGCTGGCCTGCATGGCGGGGTTGTCTTCGATCAGCAGCAGCTTCATGGTGTCGGGGGAATTATCGTTCGATCGCATGCCTGCAGGGGCGTGCAGGGGCTTGCACAGGCCGCAGCATGAGGGTAAACACCGATCTGGCTGACAGCGCTTTGACAGCCTGGTGGCGCACCATGGCGTCATTCCAAAACCAACCGGAGACATGCCATGCGACGCGACACCTTTCTCAAATCCCTCACAGCACTGGCGGCGGTCAGCGCCACCGGCTTGCCCCTCACAGCATCGGCACAGTCAGCGCTGCGCCTGATGATTCCGGCCAACCCCGGCGGTGGCTGGGACCTGACCGGACGCGCCCTTGGCCAAGCCCTGCAAGATGCGGGGCAGGCACAGTCGGTCACCTTTGAAAACCGCGGTGGGGCTGCGGGCACGATCGGGCTGGCGCAGTTTTACAACGCGCGCCGCGCCGACCCCGACGCCCTGATGGTGATGGGGGCGGTGATGCTGGGGGGCATCATCACCGGCCGGCCGCCGGTGAGCATCACCCAAATCACCCCGATCGCGCGCCTGACGACCGAGTTCAACGTGTTCGTGCTGCCCGCCGATTCGCCGCTGCGCACCATGCGCGATGTGGTCGAGCAGTTGCGGCGCGACCCGGGCAGCGTCAAATGGGGCGGCGGTTCGCGCGGGGCCACCGAACACGTGGCGGCGGCCCTGATTGCCCGCGCCGCGGGCGTCGATGCCGGGCGCATCAACTACGTGCCGTTTCGCGGCGGTGGCGAGGCGGTTGCGGCCATTCTGGGCGGCAACGTGACGGTCGGCGGCAGCGGCCTGAGCGAATTTTTGCCCCACATTCAGTCCGGGCGCATGCGCGCCATCGCCGTCACCTCCGAGCAGCGCCTGCCTGGGCACAACATCCCGACCCTGCGTGAGCAGGGCATCGACGTGGTGATCGGCAACTGGCGCGGCGTCTATGGCGCGGCGGGCATCACCCCTGCGCAACGCGCCGCCCTGACCGTGCGGGTGCAGCGCGCCACCGAAAGCCAGACCTGGCGCACGGCCTTGCAAACCAATGGCTGGACACCGGCGTTCTTGTCCGGGCCGGCTTTTGACCAGTTCGTCGAGCGCGATTTTGCCCGCCTGCGCGCCGTCATGGCGATGTCGGGCATGATCTGAACCGCGTTCACGGATCCAAGCCATGACGCAAGCCTCCGAATCGCCGCAGCTGCCACAACCCGCGCACTCCGCGCATTCCTCGCACTCGGTCGCGCTGCAGGTGCTGCTGGCGCTGGGGGTGTTGGCGGTGGCGGCGCTGCTGGCTTACGGCGCAACGCAGATTCCCTCCGAGGCCGGGTATGCGGGCATCGGGCCCAACTTTTTGCCTTGGGTGGTGGCGGCGGCCCTGCTGGTGTGTGGGGGCTTGCTGTTGCGCCAGGCCCTCACGGGTGGCTTCCAAGACCTCGACGAGGCCTCGGGGGCGCCGCGCGCCGACTGGCATGCTTGGGCCTGGGTTTCGGCCGGGGTGCTGGCCAACGCGGCGCTGATCGAGCACATCGGTTTCGTGCTTAGTTGCGCCCTGTGCTTCATGCTGGCCGTGCGCGGCTTGCGCATTGCCGAAGGCAAGCCCACTGGCGGTCTGATGGGGCTGCTGCGCGACGCAGCCATCGGCCTGCTGCTGGCGGCCCCGGTGTACTGGCTGTTTGCCCAACTGCTGGCGGTCAACCTGCCCGGCCTGACCGATACCGGTTGGATCTGAGCCTACCTTTGGGCCGCGCCTAGCGGCATTCGCGATGGAAACTTTTGACCTCTTGATGAGCGGTTTTGCCACCGCCGCGACCCCGTCCAACCTGATGTGGGCCTTTTTGGGCTGCGCGCTGGGCACGGCGATCGGGGTGTTGCCGGGTTTGGGGCCGGCCGTGACGGTGGCCATGCTGCTGCCCATCACGGCCCAGGTGGAACCCACCGGCTCGCTGATTTTTTTCGTCGGCATTTACCTTGGGGCCATGTACGGCGGCTCGACCACCTCCATTTTGCTCAACACCCCGGGCGAGACCGGCACCATGGTGACGGCGCTGGAGGGCTTCAAGATGGCCAAGAGCGGGCGCGCTGGAGCCGCCTTGGCCACAGCGGCGATCGGCTCCTTCGTGGCCGGCACCATAGCCATCGTGTTGCTGACCCTGTTTGCGCCCGCAGTCGCTAATTGGGCGGTAGAGCTCGGGCCGCCCGAGTACTTCGCCCTCATGCTGCTGGCTTTTGTCACCGTCAGCACGGTGTTGGGCAAAAGCGCGCTGCGCGGCCTCACCGCCCTATTTCTCGGGCTGGCGCTGGGGCTGGTGGGGATGGACCAGATCACCGGTCAGGTGCGCTACACCGGTGGCGTGCTCGAGTTCATGGACGGCATTGAGGTGGTGCTGGTGGCGGTGGGCCTGTTTGCAGTGGCCGAGGCGATCTACAACGCCATGTACGAGGGCCGCAGCACCAGCACCATGAACCGCCTGACCCGGGTGCGCATGACCGGTAGCGAGTGGCGCCGCTCGTGGCCGGCGTGGTTGCGCGGGGCGGGCATGGGCTTTCCGTTTGGCACCATTCCGGCCGGCGGCACCGAGATTCCCACCTTCTTGAGCTACGCCACCGAGCGCAAGCTGATAGCACCGCAGCACCGGGCCGAGTTTGGCAGCACCGGCGCGATCGAGGGCGTGGCGGGCCCGGAGGCCGCCAACAACGCCGCCGCCACCGGCACCCTGGTGCCCTTGCTGGCCTTGGGGATACCGACTTCGGTCACGACTGCGGTTCTGCTGACGGCGCTGCAAAACTACGGGCTCAATCCGGGGCCGCAGTTGTTCCAGACCTCGGAGGCGCTGGTGTGGGCGCTGATCGCCTCGCTCTACATTGGCAACGTGATGCTGCTGCTGCTCAACCTGCCCCTGATCCGGCTCTGGGTCAAGCTGCTGCTGGTGCCCAAACCGATGCTGTACGCGGGCATCATGGTGTTTGCCACGGTCGGGGTGTACGGCATGCGCCAGAGCGCTTTTGATCTGTTCCTGATGTTTGCCGTGGGCATGCTGGGGGTGCTGATGCGGCGCTTCGATTTCCCGATTGCGCCGGTGATCGTGGGCCTGATTTTGGGCCCGCTGGCCGAGGCGCAGTTGCGCAACGCGCTCTCGATTGGCGAGGGCAACTGGTCGGTCTTCATCGAACGCCCGCTCTCGCTGGCGTTGCTGCTGGTGGTGCTGCTGGTGTTGATCACGCCGCGTTGGTTGGCGTGGCGGCGGCGCGCCTGAGCCAGCCCCGGTGCCCGCCGGTGCCTGCGCTCTTCAGCGCGGCCAAAGCCGGCGCAGGCTGCCCGGCGGCAGCAGCACCGCCGCAATCGCGACCATGACGCAGATCACCGCCACGCCGTCTTGCCAGCGCGGCCATTCGTCCATGATCAGGGTGGCGCTGGCGGTGCCGATCAGGGGCACCATCATCACGCTCATGGCGCTGGTGGCGGGTGGCAGATGCCGCGCCAGCGAAAACCAGATGATCTGCGCAAAGCCGTAGTTGAACACCACGCCGTAGGCCAGGCTGATCCACATCGGCACGCTAAAGTGGAACTGCGGCCACGGCTCGCTCATGGCCGCCAGCACCCACATGCAGACGCTGGTGAGCGCCATCATCCACACCGTGAGCGCCTCCACCGGCAGCGTCAGGTGGGCGCGGCGCATCATCAGGGTGCCGATGGCCCAGCACATGGCCGCACCCAGCATCACGGCCACGCCAAAGGGGCTGCCGGCCAGGTTGCCCCATTCGTCGGCCAACAGCAACGCAACCGCCAGCAGCACCGCCAGCGCGGCGGCTACGCTGCGCCGGGTCAGGTGCTGGCGAAAGAACAGCGCGCCCAGCAGCACCGTCCAGACCGGCATGGTAAAGCCCAGAATGGCGGCGCGCCCGCTGGCCAGCGCCTGCACGCCAAAAATCGAGAGCGTGTGCCAGCCCAGCAGATTGGGCAAGCCCAGCACGACCACGCTGCGCCACTCGCTGCCCTGCGGCAGCATGCGCACCCCGCGCATATAAAAAAACACCGCCAGCCAGAGCGTGCCGCCGGTCATGGTGAAGGCGCGAAAGTACAGCGGCGTGAGCTCTTGCAGCGAGAGCTTCATCATGGGCCAGTTGACGCCCCACATGAGTGTGAGCGCAACCAAGCCGACCAGTTGCTGGCGGTTGAGCATGGGGGCGTGTTTAGGGCAGGGGATTCAACCGAGATTGCCCATTAGGGTTTGGCGGGCAGGCGGATGCAGGGGCGAGGTAGTTTTGTCCTGACAGAGGCGTCCATAGCTGGTGCTATGGACAACGATGAAGGGCAAAACTGGCCGCCCATGCGCCGCTTGCACCCAAACAGCACCGGTAGGTGCGCCTAATGGGCAATCTCGGTTCATACCGCGACCGGCGCCTTGATGGCCGGGTGGTGCTGGTAGTCGAGCAGTTCGAAGTCGGCCAGTTCGTAGTCGAAAATCGAAGCCGGGTGGCGCGCCAGCCGCAGCAGCGGGTAGGGGTAGGGCGCGCGGCTCAGTTGCAACTGCACCTGCTCGAGGTGGTTGTCGTAGATGTGGCAGTCGCCGCCGCACCAGATGAATTCGCCCGGCTCGTAGCCGCACTGCTGCGCCAGCATGTGCGTGAGCAGGGCGTAGCTGGCGATGTTGAAGGGCACGCCCAAGAACAAATCGGCGCTGCGCTGGTAGAGCTGGCAGCTCAGGCGCGGGCGCGGCTGCTGCGCCGTGGCCGGGCTCACGTAGAACTGAAACAGCACATGGCAGGGCATGAGCGCCATCTGCGGCAGGTCGGCCACGTTCCAAGCGCTCACCAGGTGGCGGCGGCTGTCGGGGTTGAGCTTGAGCTGCTGCACCAGTTCGCTGATCTGGTCGATCTGGCCGCCGCCGGGGGTGGGCCAGCTGCGCCACTGCACGCCATAGACGGGCCCCAGATCGCCGTCGGGGCCGGCCCATTCGTCCCAGATGCTGCAGCCGCGTTCTTGCAGCCACTGCACATTGCGCCCGCCCTGCAAAAACCACAGCAGCTCGACGATTACGGCTTTCAGGAACACCTTTTTGGTGGTCACCAGGGGCAGGCCTTCGCTCAGGTCGAAGCGCAACTGGTGCCCAAACACGCTGCGCGTGCCGGTGCCGGTGCGGTCGCCCTTGGCCACGCCGTGGGTGTAGACGTGGCGCAGCAGGTCTTCGTACTGGGTGCGGATGGGGCGCGGGCTCATGGGGGTGGATTATCTATCGGGCAAGGCAGCGGGCTTGGGCTTGGACTCGGCCTCGGCCTCGGCCTCGGCCTCGGCCTCGGCCTCGGCCGCCCGGCCGCCGGTCGCGCAGGCGGCACACAGGCAGGCTTTGCCGCGCAAAGGCTCGGGCACCCGCGCCAGCGCTTGCGCGCTGATGCGCACGCTGGCGCACCAGCAATCGACCGCGAAGCTGCCCTCGGCCGCTACCGCGCAGCGGTTGGGTGCCCCGCACAGGGGGCAGGCGTGATTGGGTAGCGGTTCCATAAGGGGGTTGGCGTGGGTTGGTTTGGGGCCCGTCAAGGCCGAGAGCGGTCGATGTCTTAAGACTCTTCGAAGTAATCCGAGTCGATGCGCTTGACCACATAGGTGGCGGCCGGGGCGACGCCCACATCAAAGTCAATCATCAGACCAGCGAGTTGCTTGCCATCGATCAAAACGACTTTGGTGTCGATGCGCGTGGCGTAGTCGGTGGCCTCGGCGGTGTAGCTTGCGGTGGTGATGAAAACGCCTTTTTTTGCACGCTGGCCCTGCAAGGCGCCCACGAATTTTTGAATCTCGGGCCTGCCCACCGACCCTTGCCACCGTTTGGCTTGTATGAAGATGGTGTCGAGGCCCAGTCGGTCTTCTTTGATGATGCCGTCGATGCCGCCATCGCCAGTTTGGCCGATCCGCTCGCCGGCGTCGCGGCGCGAGCCGCCATAGCCCATTTTGACCAGCAGCTCGACGACAAGTTGTTCAAAGAATACCGGGCTGCAGCCCAGTATTCGATTGAGCAGTTCGGTAGCGAGTTGTGCCCGCAGGTCTTGATGGGCGTCCTCAATCGCTTCTTCGGGCGTGGTTTTAGCCTGAGCAAGCTCTGCGGCCTCGGTAGCGCTTGGGGTCTGTTCGGGTTTCGAGGCAATCCGAAACTCGACGAATTCGGGGAACTGCTCCAAAAACTTGACGTCGATCCGGCTTGGGCTCGACGCCAAGGTCTTCAATCCGCGTGCGGTGATTTTGCAGGTGCCGCGCTTGGGCGATTCAAGGAGCGCGGCTTTTTTGAGGTACGTTCGCGCCCAACCGACTCGATTCCTAAAGATACCCTGTTGGCCCGAAGGCAGCAGCTCGGCCCGCTCGGCAGGCGTGAGCATGAAGTGCTCGGCCAGACGGTCTTCGACCACGCGCAAAGTGTGCTCAGCGCCGTCTGCAAGAGCCCCAAGGAGCGGGAGCATGCACGTTTGGTAGTCTGGGATGGCCATTTTGCAAAGGATAGCAGAGCAGCTTCACCCTGAGCGCTGACGAAGCCACGGGCGGCGCCACTCAAGCCCGCACCAACACCCGCCCCGGATTGAGCAGGCCCAGTGGGTCCAGCGCCTGCTTGATCTGGCGCATCAGGGCCAGCGCCTGCGCGTCTTTGTAGCGCGGCAGGGTGGCTGCGCGCAGGGTGCCGATGCCGTGCTCGGCGCTGATCGAGCCGCCGTGGCGCTGCACGCAGTCGAACACCAGCGCGTTGATGCGCGCCTCGTGCTGGCGCAAAAAGGCGGCGGCGTCGGCGCCGGTGGGGCACTGAACGTTGTAGTGCAGGTTGCCGTCGCCCAGGTGGCCGAAGTTGACCAGGCGCGCACCCGGCAGGGCTTGCGCCAGCAGGGCCTCGGCCTCGGCGCAAAAGGCCGGTATGCGCGAGATCGGCAGGCTGATGTCGTGCTTGGCGTTGAGCCCTTCTTGCGCCTGCGCCAGCGGGATGCACTCGCGCATGTGCCACAGGCGCTGCGCCTGCGCCAGCGTTTCGGCCAGCACCGCATCCGCAGCGCAACCTTGCTCCAGCGCGGTTTGCAGCAGCGCCTGCAAGCGGCTGTGCACCAAGGCCTGCGCCTGCTCGGGCGCGGCGCTTTCGCTGAGCTCGATCAGCACGCAGTAGGGCCAGTGCGGCCACAAGGGCGGGCGCAGCTCGGGAAAGTGCTGCGCCACCAGTTGCAGCGCCAACTGGCCCATGAGCTCAAAGCCGCTTAGGCCCGGCCCGAGCTGGCGCTGCGCCAGCGCCAGCAAGTCCAGCGCCGCTTGCAGACTGGGCACGCCAACCCAGGCGCAGCCTTGCGCCGCTGCTTGCGGCTGCAGTTTGAGCGTGGCGGCGGTGAGGATGCCCAGCGTGCCCTCGCTGCCGATGTAGAGATGCCGCAGGTCGTAGCCGGTGTTGTCTTTGCGCAGGCCGCCCAGCCCGTGCCAGACTTCGCCGCTGGGACAGACCACTTCGAGCCCCAGGCACAGGTCGCGTGCGTTGCCAAAGCGCAGCACTTGGGTGCCGCCGGCGTTGGTGGCCAGGTTGCCGCCGATGGTGCAACTGCCTTCCGAAGCCAAACTCAGCGGCAGCCACAGGCCGGCGTCGGCGGCGGCTTGCTGCGCCGTTTGCAGCACGCAGCCGGCTTCGAGCGTGAGGGTGAGGTTGGCGGCATCGAGCGCGCGGATGCGGTTCAGGCGCCGTGTGCACAGCAGCACCTCGGTGCCGCTGGGGTCGGGCACGCCGCCCAGCACCAGCCCGGTGTTGCCGCCTTGGGGCACGATGGCGGCCCCGGCGGCGGCGCAGGCGCGCACCACGGCCACTACTTCGGCGGTGTTGCCCGGGCGCACCACGGCGCGCGCACGACCGCGCTGGCGGCCGCGCCAGTCGCGCTCGTAGGGTTCGAGTTCGGCCGGGGGCGCATCGGGCGCCAGCACGTAGGGGGCGCCGACGCAGGCGCGCAGCGCGTCGAGCAGGGGGTCGGGTGGGGGGCTCATGGAGGCGGGCTGCCAGCCGCGGCGGCCTCGCGCAGCGCCTTGGCCGCTTGCAGCCGCAGTTTGATGTGCATGGCGCAGGCCGTAAACAAGGCCACGCACAGCAGCACCTGCAGCGCAGCCAGCGCCTGCGACCAGCCGGTTTCGGTGGTGGCGCGCATCACGCCCTCGAGCACATACAGCCACACCAGCAGGCTCACCCAGCGGTAGGTGTACATGCGCAGGCGCAGCAGGCCCGGCAGCGGCAGCAGCAGCGGCAGCACCTTGAGCGCCCACCACGAGCCGCCTTCGCGCAGCGGCGCCAGCCACAGCTCCCAGGCCAAGCCGAGCACGATCAAGCCCAGCACGCTGGCAACCGCGATGAATCGGGTGCGCCGCGCCGCCGCGCTGGGGGGGGTGGAGGTGAGCGCCAAGTGGTCGGCGCTGCCTTCGTAATCGGTGGAGGTGCTTGGGTTCATGAATCAGGGGGCAAAGACCGTGGCATGATAGCCGGATGCGGGTATCGAAACTGTCATCGACTGCCGTGGGTGCGGCCCATATTCTGCGCCGCCCGGCCCAGACCCTGTGGGATGGGCTGCGGCATTTTCCGTGGCGCACCACGGTGCAGACGCTGCGCGAGCGCTTTCGTGCCGACGACCTCAGCAACGCCGCCGCCAGCCTCTCGTTCACCACCGCCTTTGCCCTGGTGCCCTTCATCACCGTGGCGATGGCGGTGTTTAGCCTGTTTCCGGCCTTTGCCCGCATCGAGCTGCAGGTGCGCCAGTGGCTGCTCAGCGGCTTAATTCCGCCGCACATTGCCGAGCCCATGGCGCAGTATCTGTCGCAGTTTTCGGCGCACGCGGCGCAGATGGGCGGTGTCGGGGCCATCGGCCTGCTGCTCACGGTGCTGGTGATGGTCTGGTCCATCGACTTGAAGCTCAACGAAATCTGGCGCGTGCGCCGCATGCGCTCGTTCATGCAGCGGCTGCTGATCTACTGGAGCCTGCTCACGCTGGGCCCGCTGCTGATCGGCCTGAGCCTGAGCCTGACTTCTTATGCGCTCTCGGTCTCGCAGGGCTGGGTGGCGGGCGTGCATGGCTTGCTGTTCACCTTGCTGGAAGGGTTGGAGTTTGGGGTGATTGTGCTGGCCATTGGGGCCATGTTTCGCTACGTGCCCAATGCCAGCGTGCGCTGGAGTCATGCGCTGGCCGGGGGCCTGTTTGCCGCGTTGGGGGTGGAATTGGTCAAGGGGCTGCTGGCCTGGTATCTGGTGGCCATGCCCACGCTCTCGCTGCTTTACGGCACGCTGGCCACGCTGCCGATTTTGCTGTTTTGGGTTTATCTGGTGTGGTCGATCGTGCTGCTGGGCGCGGTGGTGGCGGCTTACCTGCCCAGTTTGCTGGCCGGGGTGGCGCGGCGCGGCGACTCACCCGGCTGGCCGATGCAACTGGCGCTGGAGGCGCTGGCCCAGTTGCAGCTCGAACGCCAGGCCGGTGGCCGCGGGCTGGCGCTGGACGCGCTGGCGGCGCGGCTGCGCGTGGATGCGCTGCAACTCGAAGCCCCGCTGGAGGCGCTGCAGGCGCTCGATTGGGTGGGGCGCCTCGACGAGGGCGGCGAGCGCTTCGTGCTGCTGGTGGACCCGGCGCACACCGCCGCCTCACCGCTGCTGCAAAGCCTGTTGCTGCCGGTCGAGCCGGGCACGCTGGCGCTGTGGCAGCGCAGCCGCTGGAGCGAGGCGCGGCTGGCCGATCTGCTGCCGCACCCCACGGTTTGATTAGGGCTGGGCGAGGTATTCGCGCAAGCCCTGCAGCACCGCATCCGGGGCTTCGCTCATCAGGGCGTGACCGGCCTCCAGGCGCAGCACGCGGCTGCCGGCTGGGGCGGCGTCGATCAGGCTCTGGGCGGCTTTGGGCGGCGTCATCTGGTCCAGCTTGCCCAGAATGAACAGCACCGGGCGGCTCAGGCGCTGCAGGGCTTGCAAGCCTTGGTCGTAGCGGTCGCAGGCCGTAAAGCCGCGCTGCAGCAGGTTTGTTTGCGCGTTGCTGGCCAGCACCCGGCGCATGAGCGCACGCGCGCTGCCGCGCAGCCAGGTGCCGGGGCCGAGCACCGTAGGCCCGCTGGCCAGTCTGCTGTGGCTGTATTGGTTGATGCGCTCGATGGCTTGCAGCGGCTCATCGCTGGCCAGTTGCAGCAGGGCGGGCGCGACGCGCATCGGGTAGGCGCTGCCGACCAGCGCCAGGTGGCTGATGCGCGCCGGGGCTTCGGCGCTGGCTTGCAGCGCGATCAGCGAGCCCCAGCTGTGGCCGACCAGCGCCGCGCGCTCGATGCCCAGCGCATCCAGCAGGGCGTGCACGCTGGCGGCGGCTTCTTGCACGCTGGCCGGGGCCGTGCCGCCGCTGCGGCCGTGGCCGGGCAGGTCGATGGCCAGCGCGTTGTAGCCGTGGTGCGCCAGGTAGCGGCTTTGCAAAATCCAGACGCTGTGGTCGTTGAGCACGCCGTGGATGAACAGCACCGTGGGGCGGGCCGGGTCGAAGGGGCGGCCGCCGCTGTAGGCGTACAGGGGGCCGTCGGGCAGGGCTATGCGCATGGTGTTTAGGCTCCAGCTTTTTCGGCCACTTTCAGGGCGCGCTTGAGGTCGTCGATCAGGTCGGCCGGGTCTTCCAGCCCGATCGAGAGCCGGATCGTCCCGGCCCCGATGCCGGCTGCCGCCAGTTCGGCGTCGTTCAAGCGAAAGTGCGTGGTGCTGGCCGGGTGGATGACCAGGCTGCGGCAGTCGCCCACATTGGCCAGGTGGCTAAAAATTTGCAGCGCCTCGATGAAGGCGCGGCCTTGGGCGCGGCTGCCCTTGAGGTCGAAGCTGAACACGCTGCCAGCCCCGCGTGGCAGCAGCCGCTGGGCCAGGGCGTGGCTGGGGTGCGACTCCAGCAGCGGGTGACCGACGCGGCCCACAAAGGGGTGGCGCGCCAAAAATTGCACCACCTGTTCGGTGTTGCTCACGTGGCGCGCCATGCGCAGCGGCAGGGTTTCGATGCCTTGCAAAATCAGCCAGGCGCTGTGCGGGCTCAGGCAGGCGCCAAAGTCGCGCAGTCCCTCGCGCCGCGCGCGCAACAAAAAGGCCCCGACCGTGGCTTCCTCGCTGAATACCATGTCATGAAAACCGGCGTAGGGCGCGCACAGTTCCGGGTGCCGCCCGGCGCGCTCCCAGTCGAAGCTGCCGCCATCGACCAGCACGCCGCCGATCACGGTGCCGTGGCCGCTGAGGAACTTGGTGGCCGAGTGCAGCACCAAGTCGGCCCCCAGCGCCAGCGGCTGCATCAGCCACGGGGTGGTGAGCGTGCTGTCGAGCAGCAGCGGCAGGCCGGCCTCGTGCGCGATCTGCGCCACGGCGGGCACGTCGAGCACGTCCAGCCCAGGGTTGCCCAGCGTCTCGCCAAAAAACAGCCGGGTGTTGGGGCGCACGGCGGCACGCCAGCCATCGAGGTCGGCCGGTGCCACAAAGGTGGTTTCGATGCCAAAGCGGCGCAGCGTGTGCTGCAGCAGGTTGTGGCTGCCGCCGTAAAGTGCGCTCGACGCCACCAGGTGCCCACCGGCCCCCATCAGGGTGGCCACGGCCAGGTGCAGCGCCGCCTGCCCGCTGGCGGTGGCAATGGCACCCACGCCGCCTTCGAGCGCGGCCACGCGCTGCTCCAGCACCGCGTTGGTGGGGTTGCTGATGCGGCTGTACACGTGCCCGGCGCGCTCCAGGTTGAACAGCGCCGCCGCGTGGTCGCACGATTCGAACACGAACGAGGTGCTTAGGTGGATGGGCAGCGCGCGCGCTCCGGTGCTGGGGTCGGGGGCGGCACCGGCGTGCAGCGCCAGGGTATCAAAGCCGGGGTCGGCAAAGCCGCTCATGGGGTGCTCCTGGGGTCGGGTTTGTGTGGGGGGATTGGGCTGCCATTGTGGGCTATATTTGAGGCCGTCAGCCAGTCGGCCAGCACAGGAGTTTTTGCCATGAAGGTCAGCGATATTTTGCGTGTCAAAGGTGGCACGCTCTACACCGTCTCCCCCGACGTTCCCTTGAGCCAAGCGGTGCAGACCATGGCCGAGCTCGACATCGGCTCGCTGGCGGTGATGGAACACGGCGAATTGGTGGGCATGCTGACCTTTCGCGAGGTGCTGCACACGGTGGCCAAAAACAGCGGCAATTGCGGTACGGGCACGGTGCGCGCCGTGATGGACGACCACCCCATGAGCTGCACCAGCCAGACCGACCTGGAGCAGGTGCGCCCGCTCATGCTGCAAAAACACACCCGCTACATGCCGGTGATGGACGACCGCATGCTCATGGGCGTGATCAGCTTTTACGACGTGGCCAAGGCGGTGGTGGAAGCGCAAAACTTTGAGAACAAAATGCTCAAGGCCTACATCCGCGACTGGCCCGAGGAAGAGGCGCAGCCGGCCGACAAGGCCTGAGATTGCCCACGAGGGCGCTCACAGGGGGCGATCTGGGATAATCTGGCCGCATGAGCGGCAACACCTTCGGCACCCTGTTTTGCGTCACCAACTTTGGTGAATCCCACGGCCCGGCCATCGGCTGCGTGATCGACGGCTGCCCGCCCGGCATGGCCTTGAGCGAGGCCGACATCCAGCCCGAGCTGGATCGGCGCCGCCCCGGCAGCAGCGCCTTCGTGACCCAGCGCAAAGAGCCCGACCAGGTGCAAATCCTCAGCGGCGTCTATCAGGGACAGACCACCGGCACCCCGATCGCCCTGCTCATCCCCAACACCGACCCGCGCAGCAAAGACTACGGCGAGATCGTCCAGACCTTTCGCCCCGGCCACGCCGACTACAGCTACTGGCGCAAATACGGCCTGCGCGACCCGCGCGGCGGCGGGCGCTCCTCGGCGCGCCTGACCGCACCCACCGTGGCTGCCGGGGCGGTGGCCAAAAAGTGGCTGCAGCAGCAATACGGCGTCACTTTCAAGGGCTGCCTGACGGCGCTGGGCGCGCTCGAAATCCCCTTTGAGGGCTGGGAGCACGTGGCGTGCAACCCCTTCTTTGCCCCGGTGTCCGATGTGGCCGAGCTGGAGCACTATCTGCTCGATCTGCGCAAGCGCGGCGACTCCTGCGGCGCGCGGCTGCGCGTGGTGGCGCAGGGGGTGCCAGCCGGCTTGGGCCAGCCGATCTACGACAAGCTCGATGCCGACATCGCCTACGCCATGATGGGGCTCAACGCCGTCAAGGGGGTGGAGATCGGGGCCGGTTTTGCCTGCGTGGCCGACTTGGGCAGCACGCATGGCGATGCGCTCACGCCAGCCGGTTTCGTGGGCAACAAGGCCGGTGGCGTGCTGGGCGGCATCAGCAGCGGGCAAGACATTGAGGTTGCGCTGGCCATCAAACCCACCAGCTCGATCTTGCTGCCGCGCCCCTCGATCGACCTGCAGGGCCAGCCCACCGAGGTCATCACCAAGGGCCGCCACGACCCCTGCGTGGGCCTGCGCGCGGTGCCGATCGCCGAGGCGCTGCTGGCGCTGGTGCTGATGGACCACGCGCTGCGCCAGCGCGCCCAGTGCGGCGATGTGCGGCTGGAACAGGCGCCGATTGCGGCGGCGGCACCGGGCTGAGCCGGGTGGGGTGGGTGGGGTTCAAGAAGCCCCGAATTTGCGCACCAGCGCCTCCAGCGCAATCTGGTAGCCCTCTACGCCAAAGCCGATCACGATCCCGGCCGCCGCTGGCGAGAGGTAGGAGTGGTGCCTAAAGGGCTCGCGCGCGTGCACGTTGGAGATGTGGCACTCGACTACCGGCAACTGCGGCACGCCCTTGACGGCATCGTGCAGCGCCACCGAGGTGTGGGTGTAGGCACCGGGGTTAAACACGCAGCCCAGCGCCTGCCCGGCGCGCTGCAACTGCCCGTACTCGTGCAGCTTGTCGATCAGCGCGCCTTCCCAGTTGCTCTGCAGGCATTCGGCGGCATAGCCCAGCTTGGCGGCGCAGTGCTGGAACGCCGCCTCCACGTCGGCCAGCGTGGTGTGCCCGTACAGCTCGGGCTCGCGTGTGCCGAGCAGGTTGAGGTTGGGGCCGTTGAGGAGCAGGATTTTTTTCATAAACCCGATTGTGCGCCGATTTTTTGGCGCGGCCAGCGCAAGGCGCCGGTGGCCAGCAGCACCCCGAGCAGAATCACGGCGCCGCCCACGACCATGCTCAGCGTGACCGCCTCATCCAGCAACAGCGCGCCGTAGAGCAGGGCAAAAACCGGGATTAAAAAGGTCACGGTGAGCGCCTTGCTGGCCCCGGCGCGCGCGATCAGGCGAAAAAACAGCAGATAGGCCAGCGCCGAGCACAGCAGCCCGACCGCCAGCACCGCGCCCCAAGCCCCTAGGCTGGGCGTCTGCGCTGGCCAGAACCAGGCCATGGGCAGCGCCAGCACCAGCGCCGCCCCCACCTGGCTGCCGCCCACGATCACCAGCGGCGGCACCTCGCTCAGGTAGCGCCGGTGGTGGCTGGCCGCCAGCCCGTAGCACAGCGTGGCGCCCAAGCAAGCCAGCACCGCCCAGCCGGTGCCGCCGCCACCAAAATCGGCCTTGGGCCACGAGAGCAGCAGCACCCCGGCAAAACCCACCGCCAGCCCCAGCGCCCGACCGGCGGGCAGGCGCTCGCGCAGCCACAGCCAAGCCACCACCGCTCCAAACAGCGGCGTGGTGGCGTTCAAAATGGCCGACAAGCCGGTTGAAATCGACAGCAGCGCCCAAGCAAAGAGCGCAAACGGCAGCGCCGAGCTCAGCAGCCCCGAAACAAAAATCGCCCCGGCGTGCTGGCGCAACACACGCCAATGCCCGGCCAGCAGCAGCAGCGGCAGCAGCGCCGCCGCCGCCACGCTCACGCGCAAGCCGGCGGTGGCCCAAGGCCCAAACTCGGCCGCGCCCAGCATCATGAACAAAAACGAGGAGCCCCACAGGGCGGCTAGGAGCAGGAATTCAGCGGCGATGGGCAGGTGCATCGGCTGGATTGTCGCTCAGCGGGGGTGCTCCGGTGGGGCCCCGTTGCAACACCGGTGACGCGGCCCCGTGTGCTAGCATGTGCGCGTGTAAACATGCGCATAAAGGCCCACCATGTCACCCACTCAAGCAGCCCCGCGGCGCCATTCTGGCTTGGCCGGTAAACGCGCCGCCAATCTGAGCCTGAGCAGCGATGTGATCGATGCGGCCAAGCAACTCGACCTCAACCTCTCGCAACTGTGCGATGCCTACTTGCGCGAAGTGGTGCGCCGCGAGCAGGAGCGCCGCTGGTGCCAAGAGCATTCCGATTTCATTGCCGCCTACAACGCCACGCTCGAGGCCGAAGGCCTGCCCCTGCAACAGTGGCGGAGTTTTTGATGGCCCGCTTTGATGTGTACGCCAATCAGGGCCCGCATGCCGATTCGACCCCTTGGCTGCTGGACGTGCAGAGCGATCTGCTCGATGCCCTAGACAGCCGGGTGGTGATCCCGCTGCGCAGCCTGCAACACTTTCCCGCGGTGCGGCTGCCTACGCGGCTCACCCCGGTGCTGCGCATCGAGGGCCAAGACTTTTTGCTCGAAACGCCCAAGATGGCTGCCGTGCCACGGCGGGTTTTGAAGGCGGCCATGCACTCGCTGGCCCACGAGCAGGCGCAAATCTGCGCTGCAGTGGATTTTTTGTTTCAAGGTTATTGAGGGCTGCGCCGCCGCCGGCCGCCTCACTTGCCCCAGGAATCTTTGAGCGCGGCAATGCGGTTGAACACCAGCCGCGCCGGGCTGTGGTCGAGCCGGTCGGCCACGAAGTAGCCGTGGCGTTCGAACTGGAAGCGCTGCTCGGGCTGTGCCTGCGCCAGCGTGGGTTCGAGCCAGGCTTGCACGGTTTGTAGGCTGTCGGGGTTGAGGGCTTGCAGAAAGTCCGCCCCACCGGCCTCGGGCTGGGCGGCGTTGAACAGGCGCTCGTACAGGCGCACCTCGGCGGGCACGGCGTCGGCGGCGGCCACCCAGGTGATGGCGGCCTTGGCCTTGAGGCTGTCGGCCCCCGGGCTGCCGCTCTTGGTGCCGGGCAGCAGCACCGCGTGTACCTCGGTGATGTGGCCATTGGCGTCGGCGCGGTAGCCGGTGCATTCGATCACGTAGGCGCCTTTGAGGCGCACCCGGTTGCCGGGGCCACCGGCCGCTTGCGGCGGGTACAGGCGCTTATAGCCCTTGGGCGGCACGGCGGCAAAGTCGTCGCGCTCGATCCACAACTCGCGCCCGAGCAGAAACTGGCGCGGCGGTGGTGCTTCTTGCCCCTCGGGCGTGTGCGGCAGCGCGGGCAGGGTGCAGCCTTCGGTGGCATCCGGGCTGCCATAAATTTCGTCCCAGTTTTGCAGCACCAGCTTGAGCGGCTCCAGCACCGCCATGGCGCGCGGCGCGCTGTGCTCCAGGTCTTCGCGCAGGCAGCCCTCTAGGGTGGCGTAGTCGATCCAGGAATCGCTCTTGCTGGCCCCGATGCGCTCGGCAAACAGGCGGATCGCGCTCGGGGTGTAGCCGCGCCGGCGCAGCCCGGCCAGGGTGGGCAGGCGCGGGTCGTCCCAGCCGCTGACGCGGCCTTCGCTGACCAGTTGCGCCAGCTTGCGCTTGCTGGTGAGCACGTAGGTGAGGTTGAGGCGCGCGAACTCGTACTGGCGCGGCAGCGGGTGTTGCAGCAGGCCGCCTTCGGCCAGGCGCTCCAGCAGCCAGTCGTAAAAGGGGCGCTGGTCTTCAAATTCGAGCGTGCAAATGCTGTGCGTGATCTGCTCCAGCGCGTCTTCGATCGGGTGCGCGTAGGTGTACATCGGGTAGATGCACCACGCGTCTCCGGTTCGGTGGTGGGTGGCGCGGCGGATGCGGTACAGGGCCGGGTCGCGCAGATTCAGATTCGGGCTGGCCATGTCGATCTTGGCACGCAGCACCATGGCGCCGTCGGGGTGCTGGCCGGCGCGCATCTGGCGCAGCCGCTCCAGGTTCTCGGCCGGGCTGCGGCTGCGGTAGGGGCTGTCGGTTCCGGCTCGGTTGAAGTCGCCCCGGTTGGCGCGCATGGCTTCGGCGCTTTGCTCATCCACATAGGCGTGCCCGGCCTGCACCAGGTATTCGGCGGCGCGGTACATGAAGTCGAAGTAGTCGCTGGCAAAGTAGCGGTGCGTTTCCCTAGCTGCGGCCCCGCCCGATTGCCAATCAAAGCCCAGCCAGCGCACTGCGGCGTCGATGGCATCGACGTATTCTTGCTCCTCTTTTTCGGGGTTGGTGTCGTCAAAGCGCAGGTGGCAGACGCCGCCGTAGTCGCGCGCCAGCCCGAAGTTGAGGCAGATGCTCTTGGCGTGGCCGATGTGCAGGTAGCCGTTGGGCTCGGGCGGGAAGCGGGTGCGGATGCGTGCCGGGTCGGGCGCGCCAGCCGCGTGGTGCGCCGCATCGCCGGGGCTGCCGCCCCAGCGCCGGCTGGCGTAGCTGCCGGCTTGCAGATCGTGTTCGATGATCTGGCGCAGGAAGTGGCTGGGCTTGGCCTCGGTTGGGGAGCCGGCCTCGGCCGACTGGGCGAGTGGCTGGACGGGGTGTGGCGTGGGTGGGGCAGGGCGGGAACTCATGCGCGGATTTTAGGGGTTCGCTTTGCTTGAAGAGGCGCCCCAAGGCTGCCTAGGGCGCTTTCTGCCTGCGCGGGCGGGGCTCAGGGCGTGGTGGGGTGACGCAGCGCGTGTGCCACCGCCGCGTAAAAGCCGCTGGGCGCTTCTTGCTCCAGCGCCACGGCAAAAACCTTGGGCGCAAGGCCGCCATGCTGCCGCAGCGTGGCAAAAAGCTTGACGGCGTCTTTTTCGGTGCACAGCCAGATCAGCTCGGGCGGGTAAGGTGCAAGAGCCTGCAGCAAGGTGGCGCTGTCGGCGTGGTCGGGCAGGGCCAAGGTGTGTTCCAGGTGCAGCCCGCGCTGGCGCAGCAAGGCAAAGAAGGCTTCGGGTTGGGCGATGCCGGCCAGTGCGGCGCAGCGCGCAGCGCCAAGCCCTCGAACTGGCGCATCAGCCGCAGCCGCCCCCAGTTCACTTTGGGCGCGTGCTGGCATGGGCGCCGGCACCCAGTGCTGCAGCGCCACCCGCTGCCCGTGCGCGTCATAAGCCTGATCGGCCAAGCGGCGCGTGGCGGCAAAGACCGGGGCCCCGGCGGCCAGCGCCGGGTCGGGGTGGGCACCGGCAGGCAGCCCGGTTTGCAGCACGATCAGTGGTCCACCGCCCCAGACCGGCGCAGGCCAAGGCTGGCGCAGCATCCCGGCCGGCAGCAGCCAGCCGTTGCCGCAGCCGCGCGCATCAAAGACCAGCACCGTGAGATCGCGCGCCAGCGCCCAGTGCTGCATGCCGTCGTCACACAGCAGCAGGTTGACCTCCGGGTGCGCTGCCAGCAGCGCCCGCCCAGCGGCAGCGCGGTGGCGGCCCACGGTCACCGGCACCCCGGTGCATTGGGCAATCAGCAGCGGTTCGTCGCCCACTTGCTCGGCGCGGCTGTCTGGCTGCACGGGCAGGCAGCCGGTGCTGCGCCGCCCATGGCCGCGCGAGAGCACACCCGGCCGCCAGCCCAAGGCCTGCAGGTGTTGCACCAGCCCGATCAGCGTGGGGGTTTTGCCGCTCCCTCCCACCACCACGTTGCCCACCACCAGCACCGGCACCGGCAGCCGGGTCGAGCCTTTGAGGCCGCTGCGGTAGAGCGCTGTGCGCAGCATCCACACCGCCCGATAAAGCAGGGAAAGCGGCCACAGCAGGCAGGCCAGTGGGCCGCGACCGAGCCAGGCGCGTTGCAGCGTCTGCACCCAAGCACCTTGCGTGCGCGCCGCCGCGTGGCCTTTGGGTTCAGCGCCCACGCGGCTGTTGGGTGGCAAAAGTGATGTGCTGCAAACCGGCGTTGCGGGCGGCTTCCATCACATTAATCACCGATTGGTGGGTGGCAGCCGCATCGGCGTTGATCACCAGCGAGGGCTCGGTTTGGCCTTGGGCGGCCTGTTGCAGCGCCTGTGTCAGCGCCTGCACACCGGACGCGGCCAGCATTTGGCCCGACACGGCGACGCGGCCATCGGGACCGACCTCGACCACGATCTCGCGCGCCTGCGCCTGTGCCGCGTCGGCGTCGGCCTCGGGCAGGCGCACCTGCAACTGGGTGTAGCGGCTGAAGGTGGCGGTGAGCATGAGGAAAATCAGCACCACCAGCAACACGTCGATGAACGGGATCAGGTTGATTTCGGGATCTTCCCGGTCGCGGCGCTTGAAGCGGATGGCCATGTTCTCGGCTCCTGGCCTTTAGGGACGGCGCAGCGTCAGCAGGTGCTGGGCGAAGCGCTCGGCCGCCACTTCCATCTGCAACAGCCAGGCCTCGTTGCGGGCGCGAAAGTAGCGCCAGAACATCAGGGCTGGAATGGCGATGATCAGGCCAAAGGCGGTGTTGTAGAGCGCGATCGAGATGCCGTGCGCGAGTTGCTCCGGGTTGCCGCCGCCTGGCGTGAGGCCGCCCGGACCGGCTTGCGAGGCAAAAATCTCGATCATGCCCACCACCGTGCCCAGCAGGCCGATCAGTGGGGCCACCGAGGCAATGGTGGCCAGCGCCCCGAGGTATTTTTCCAGCTTGGCTGCGGCAAAACGCCCGGCTGCTTCGAGGCTGGCGCGCAGTTCGGCTTCGGTGCTGGACGGTTTGTGTTGCAATTGGCGCAAGCCGGCCGCCAGCAGCTCACCCAGCACCGAGTTGTCAGCCAGTTGCTGCACCACCTGAGGCGTGGGTACGGCCAGTTGCGAGACCGAAATGGCTTCGTCGAGCAACAGCGGCGGCGCCACGCGCACGGCGCGCAGGCTCAAAAAACGCTCGATGATCAATGCCAGCCCCACGATCGAGCAGGCAATGAGCGGCCAAATGGGCCAGCCGGCGGCTTGTATGATCGAAAACAATGCGGGTCTCCTTGCAGCCGCGGCGCGGTGCTTGCAGGGCCTTGATTATCACTCAGCAGGGCGATGCACAGCCCTCTGGCGGCCTGTGGATAAGTTTGTGGGTAATTCCATGAAAGCTTGGAGATTTGCCCGGCCTTGCAGCTGTGATATTTTTTTCAAGTCTGCCGAATAAATTAAAAAATCATTTCAAAACATAAGGTTAAAAAATGAATCAAAGGTGTCTTAAGGATTGCGTCGTTTTTTCCCTGCCTTTCCCTGCTTGTGGACAGTTTCAAAACTCGGGGTGGTATGGCTGCCGCTGAAGGGCGCTTTGAGGCGCGCTTTGAGGGGCGCCCAGCATCGGCACCGCTGTGGGCGGTCGGCGAGCTGCTGGCCGCGCTGGCGCAGGCGCTGCAGGCGCAGTTCAACCCGGTGCGCGTCAAGGGCGAGGTCTCGGGTTATGTGCGCGCCGCCAGTGGCCACAGCTATTTCACGCTCAAGGACGAGCGTGGCCAGTTGCGCTGTGCGCTGTTTCGGCGTGCGGCGGCCGCCGCGGCGCTCGACTGGCGCGACGGGGTGCAGGTCGAGTTGCAAGGGCGGATCGACATCTACGGTGCGCGGGGCGAGTTGCAGTTGATCGTCGAGGCGGCCCGCCTCGCGGGCCAAGGCGACCTGTTCGAGCAGTTCATGCGCCTCAAAGCGCAGTTGCAGGCCGAGGGCTGGTTCGACCCGGCGCGCAAGCGCCCGCTGCCGGCCTGGCCCACGCGCATCGGTGTGGTGACTTCGCTCGACGCGGCGGCCTTGCGCGACGTCAGCACCACCCTGAGCCGGCGCGTGCCGCATCTGCCGGTGCGGCTCTATCCGGCCCGGGTGCAGGGCGAGGGGGCACCGCAGGCCCTGTGCCAGGCGCTGCAGGCCGCGGCGGCACAGTTTGAAGCCGGCGCTGGCTGCGAGGTGCTGCTGCTGGTGCGCGGGGGCGGGTCGCTGGAAGATTTGTGGGCCTTCAACGACCCGGCGCTGGTGCGCCAGATTGCCCAGATGCCCATGCCGCTGATCTGCGGCGTCGGCCACGAGACCGACTTCACGCTGGCCGATTTTGCAGCCGACCTGCGCGCCCCCACCCCCACCGCCGCCGCCGAACTCTGCGCGCCCGAGCGCGACGCCCAACTGAGCCGGCTTGATCGCAGCGCGCAGCGCTTGCAGCAAGGCGTGACGCGCCACTTGGCGCAGCAGCGCACGCAGTTGCAGCGTTGGCAGCAAGACTGGTCGGCCGCTGCGGCGCGCGATCTTGAGCGGCGCCAGTTGCGGCTCGACCACCAGGCGGCGCGGCTGCAGGCGCTCGACCCGCACAGCGTGTTGCTGCGCGGCTATGCCCTGCTCAGCGACGCCAGCGGCCAGCCGGTGTTGCGCTGCCACGGTGTCGAGCCGGGGCAGGCGCTGCGCGCCCGGTTGGCCGACGGCCATTTGGATTTGACCGTCAGCGCCAAGGGGAACTAGCGCCTCTGCCTACAATGCGTGGTGGCCGCAGCAAGCGCCTTGGCAAGCGCTGCGGCACGCGCCTCGTTTACCCCCAACTGGAGCCATCTGCCCATGCAACACACCCTGCCCCCGCTGCCCTATGCCATCGATGCCCTGCAGCCGCATTACTCCCAAGAAACGCTCGAGTTTCACCACGGCAAGCACCACAACGCCTACGTCGTCAACCTCAACAACCTGCAAAAGGGCACCGAGTTTGAAGCGCTGTCGCTGGAAGAGATCATCAAAAAATCGTCTGGCGGCATCTACAACAACGCGGCCCAGATCTGGAACCACACCTTTTTCTGGAACTGCATGTGCCCCGGCGGCGGCGGCGAGCCCAGCGGGGCCCTGGCCGCAGCCATCGTGGCCAAGTGGGGCAGCTACGGCGCCTTCCGTGAAGCCTTCGTGAAAAGCGCGGTGGGCAACTTCGGCTCCGGCTGGACCTGGTTGGTGAAAAAGCCCGACGGCTCGGTCGATATCGTCAACACCGGCGCCGCTGGCACGCCCCTGACCACGGCCGACACCGCGCTGCTGACGGTGGATGTGTGGGAGCACGCCTACTACATCGACTACCGCAACCTGCGCCAAAAGTTTGTCGAAACCTTCTTCGACAAGCTGGTGAACTGGCGCTTTGCCGAAGCCAATTTCGCCTGATTCTGGGCTGCGCTGCGGCCGTTTTGCCCAAGGTTCACTTGGGCGCGGGCGGCTTCAGCGCTGGCGCTGCTTCATGGCGCGCTCGACTTCGCGCTTGCCCTCGCGCTCTTTGAGGGTGTCGCGCTTGTCGTGCCCGGCCTTGCCCTTGGCCAGCGCAATTTCGCATTTCACGCTGCCGTTTTTCCAGTGCAGGTTCAGCGGCACCAAGGTAAAACCCTTTTGCTCCACCTTGCCGATCAGGCGCTGGATTTCGGCCTTGTGCATCAAGAGCTTGCGCGTGCGCGCGCTGTCGGCCGGCAGGTGGCTGCTGGTGCTGCGCAGCGGGCTGATGAGGCAGCCAATCAGGAACAGCTCACCGTCGCGGATCACCACGTAGCCTTCTGTGATCTGCGCCTTGCCGGCGCGCAGCGCCTTCACCTCCCAGCCTTGCAGCACCAAGCCGCACTCGTGGCGCTCCTCAAAGTAGTAGTTGAAGGCGGCCTTTTTGTTCTCGGCGATGGGGGCCGTGTTGGCAGCGGTGTTTTTGTTTTGGGTGGACATGGGGCAGGGGCAAGCGGGGCGGCCAAGACCTCTACAATCTGGGCACGGCCTTGCATTGTATGAAAAGCGTCCACAAGTCGGTCCTGATCTGGCACAGCGCACACGAAATGTTCGCGCTGGTCAGCGACGTGCCTCGTTACCCCGAGTTTTTGCCTTGGTGCAGCGCGGGCGAGGTGCTCGAACAAACGCCCAGCGGCATGGTGGCCTCGATTGGTATGTCGATGGCGGGCCTGCGCAAGAGTTTTACCACCCGCAACACCCATGTCGAGGATAGGCGCATCCACCTAGACTTGGTCGATGGCCCGTTTTCGCACCTCGAGGGCACGTGGGATTTCAAGCCGGTGGGCGACGGCAGCCAGCGCGCCTGCCGCATCGACTTCACGCTCCAATACGGCTTTGCCAGCAGCACCCTGTCGGCCTTGGTGGGCCCGGTGTTTGACAAGATTGCCGCCAACTTGGTCGATGCCTTCGTCAAGCGCGCCGATCAGGTGTATGGGCCATGACGATTCAACTCACACTGGTTTATTCCAGCGCAGCGCGCCAGGTGCGCGAAATCGCGCTCGAGTTGCCCGCCGGCAGCACGCTGGCGCAGGCGCTGGAGCAGGCGCAGCGGCTATGGCTGTCCGGGTGCCCGCAGGGTACCAAGGGGCCCGTGGCTAACTTGGCTGACCTGGATAACAGGGCTAACGTGGCTGATGCCGCCTACAAGCTGGGTGAAGATTGGCCCTTTGCCGCCGTAACCGCCGCCGAATTCGGCCTCTGGGGCCGCGCGGCCACCGCCACGACCGTGCTGCACGACGGCGACCGCATCGAAATCTACCGACCCTTGCGCGTGGACCCCAAAGTGGCGCGGCGCGAGCGCTATCGGCAGCGCAACACAAAACCGGTTGTCAAGCCCGATCAGGCTCCAATTCGAGGCTTGGCCTAGCCCGCACAAAAGGGGGTGCCGGGGGGTCTCAGGGCCGAGCGGGAGTGGGGCTGAGCGCTGGTGCGCCCGCGGGAGCAGCGGCCCCCCCAGCCCCGGCCTGATTGGCGGCCGCAGGCGGCGTGCAGTTGTCGCGCACGATCTGGCGCAGGCGCACGGTTTCGGCGCGCTTCATGGCTTCGTCCATGGTCACGCGCTGGCCCTGTTCATTGACCATGAACAGGGGCTGGCTGGCCCCGGCCTGCAAGGTTTCGAGCGAGGCGCGGGCGCGCTGGCAGTTGTCGGCCCGGATCTGGGCGTTGCGCAGCTCGACCTGCTGGCGCAGTTGCTCGTCGGTCAGGCGGCCCGCTGCCGCGCCGGCTGCGGGGGCAGGGCGGGCCGGGGTGTCGGCCGGGGACGCTGGGGCGGCGGTGGGCGCAGCGGCCGACGCCGGGGCGGCAGGCCGGCGCAAAATGCGCTGGTCGGGCACTGCGGCAGGCGGCGGCATGTCGCTGGCCACACGGCGGCCATTCTCATCGAGCCAGACCCAAGTCGGGCCGGCCTGTGCGGCAGCGGCCAGCAGCAGGCCCGCGGCCAAGGCGCCGATTTGGGCGAGCAGGCCCGGCCAAGCGCGGACACGTCTTGCGCCCAAACGCTGGGGCAGGTGTGCCGACGGAAAAAACGCAGTGGATAAACTGTTCATGGTGGGCGTGAAATATAACCGTTCCCCAGCCCGCCTACAATAGCGGTTTTGGAGTTTTACCATGCGCCTGCTCGGAAAAGCGCTCACTTTCGACGATGTGTTGTTGGTGCCGGCCTACTCGAATATCCTGCCCAAAGACACCTCGCTGGCCACGCGCCTGACGCGCGACATCACCCTCAACCTGCCGCTGGTCTCGGCTGCCATGGACACCGTCACCGAAGCCCGGTTGGCGATTGCGCTGGCGCAAGAGGGCGGCATCGGCATCGTACACAAAAACCTGACGCCGCAAAACCAGGCCGCCCAAGTGGCCAAGGTCAAGCGCTACGAGTCCGGTGTGCTGCGCGACCCGGTGGTCATCACACCCACGACCACGGTCTATCAGGTGTTGCAACTGTCCGAAGAACTGGGCATTTCGGGCTTTCCGGTGCTCGACGGCGGCAAGGTGGTGGGCATCGTTACCGGGCGCGATCTGCGCTTCGAGACCCGCACCGAACTGCCGGTGCGCGAGATCATGACGCCGCGCGAGCGCCTCATCACTGTGCCCGACGGCACCACGCCCGAAGAAGCCAAGGCGCTGCTCAACAAGCACAAGCTCGAACGCCTGCTGGTGGTCAACGAGGCCTTTGAGCTCAAGGGCCTGATCACGGTCAAAGACATCCGCAAACAGCTCAACTTCCCCAACGCCGCGCGCGACGCCGCCGGGCATTTGCGCGTCGGGGCCGCCGTGGGCGTAGGGGCCGGCACCGAGGAGCGCGTGGAGCTGCTGGTGCGCGCCGGGGTGGATGCCATTGTGGTCGATACCGCACACGGCCACAGCAAGGGCGTGCTGGATCGGGTGCGCTGGGTCAAGCAAAACTATCCGCAGGTGCAGGTGATTGGGGGCAACATCGCCACCGGGGCGGCCGCGCGTGCGCTGGTGGAAGCCGGGGCCGACGGCGTCAAGGTCGGGATCGGGCCGGGCTCGATCTGCACCACGCGCATCGTGGCCGGGGTGGGGGTGCCGCAGATCACCGCCATCGACAACGTGGCCACGGCGCTGCAGGGCACCGGCGTGCCCCTGATCGCCGACGGTGGCGTGCGCTACAGCGGCGACATCGCCAAAGCCATTGCCGCCGGGGCCAGCAGCGTGATGATGGGCGGCGTGTTTGCCGGCACCGAAGAGGCGCCGGGCGAGATCGTGCTGTTCCAGGGCCGCAGCTACAAGAGCTACCGCGGCATGGGCTCGATCGGCGCCATGCAGCAGGGCAGCGCCGACCGCTATTTCCAAGAGTCCAGCACCGGCAACCCCAACGCCGACAAACTCGTGCCCGAGGGCGTGGAAGGCCGCGTGCCCTACAAGGGTTCGGTGGTGTCGATTCTGTTCCAAATGGCCGGTGGCCTGCGCGCCGCCATGGGCTACTGCGGTTGCGCCAGCATCGCCGACATGCACGCGCAAGCCGAGTTCGTCGAGATCACCACCGCCGGTGTGCGCGAAAGCCACGTCCACGATGTGCAAATCACCAAGGAAGCGCCGAATTACCGGGCTGATTGATTGGGTGCCCTTATGCTGCTTGAGCAATTGCGAGCCATGAACCCGGAGTTGCAGCGCCTTGCATCGCGCTATGGCGGCTCGCATTTGCGTGTATTTGGCTCTGTGGCACGCGGTGAAGAAAGCCCGCAAAGCGACGTCGATTTTCTGGTGGTTCTGCCGCGTGGATACGATATTTTTTCGCAGCGCCTGCCCCTGACGCAAGACCTGAGCGACTTGCTGCAACGCCGTGTCGAGGTGGTGCCGGAGCACGAACTCAGCCCCCACATCCGCTCCCGCGTGCTGGCGGAGGCCGTCGAGTTGTGAGCAAGCCTTGGCAAACCTACGCGCTGCACATTCTCGATGCAGCCCAAAAAATCGAGGGCATCAGAAATCGTGGCGATTTGCTCACCGATGAGGTGTTCTATGCGGCTACGCTGCGGCATCTCCAAACCCTGTCGGAGGCCACCCAAGCCTTGCCCCAGCAGTTGAAGGATTCGCACACTCAAATACCTTGGCGCGAAATCAGCGGTTTTCGCAATATCCTCGTGCACAACTACTTGGGCGAGATTGATGCACTGGCGGTGTTGCGCGTGCTTGAAAACCAACTACCCCAACTGGTGCAAGCCGTTCAATCCATGCTCGCCGATTCTGGGCACCGACACCCATTTCCCTAGACCCCCCATGCTCCACGACCACATCCTCATCCTCGATTTCGGCTCCCAAGTCACGCAACTGATCGCGCGCCGGGTGCGCGAGGCGCACGTGTATTGCGAGGTGCACCCCTGCGACGTGAGCGAGGAGTGGTTGCGCCAGCAGGCCGCCAGCGGCCACTTAAAGGGCATCATCCTCTCGGGCAGCCACGCCAGCGTCTATGAAGTCGAGGACCGGGCGCCGCAGGCGGTGTTCGAACTCGGCCTGCCGGTGCTGGGCATTTGCTACGGCATGCAGACCATGGCGCAGCAGTTGGGCGGCCAGGTGCAGGGCTCGGCGCAGCGCGAATTTGGCTACGCCGAGGTGCGCGCGCGCGGCCACACCGCCCTGCTGCGCGACATCGCCGACTTCCACACCCCCGAAGGGCACGGCATGCTCAAGGTCTGGATGAGCCACGGCGACAAGGTCACCGCGCTGCCGCCGGGCTTTAAACTCATGGCCAGCACCGATTCCTGCCCGATAGCCGGCATGGCCGACGAGGCGCGGCGCTTCTACGGCGTGCAGTTTCACCCCGAAGTCACGCACACGGTGCAGGGCCGCGCCCTGCTGGAGCGCTTCGTGCTCGACATCTGCGCCGCCCGGCCCGACTGGGTGATGCGCGACCACATCGAAGAAGCGGTGCAGCGCATCCGCGCCCAGGTGGGCGACGAAGGGGTGATCCTGGGCCTCTCGGGCGGGGTAGATTCGTCCGTGGCGGCCGCGCTCATCCAGCGCGCCATCGGCGAGCAGCTCACCTGCGTTTTCGTCGATCACGGCCTGCTGCGCCTCAACGAGGGCGATCAGGTGATGGAGATGTTCGCCGACCGGCTGCACGTGCGCGTGCTGCGCGTCGATGCCAGCGACTTGTTTTTGCGCGAGCTCGCCGGGGTGTCCGACCCGGAGCAAAAGCGCAAGATCATCGGCCGCCTGTTCGTCGAGGTATTCAAGGCCGAGGCCGCCAAACTCACGGCAAGTGGTGCTTCAAAAACAAGCGCCAAGTGGTTGGCACAAGGCACCATTTACCCAGATGTGATCGAATCTGGCGGGGCCAAGAACAAAAAGGCGGTGAGCATCAAAAGCCACCACAACGTGGGCGGGCTGCCCGAGCAGCTCGGCCTCAAGCTGCTGGAGCCGCTGCGGGATTTGTTCAAAGACGAGGTGCGCGAGCTCGGCGTGGCGCTCGGTTTGCCGCCCGCCATGGTCTATCGGCACCCCTTTCCGGGGCCGGGGCTGGGGGTGCGCATACTGGGCGAGGTGCGGCCCGAGTTCGCCGACTTGCTGCGCCGCGCCGACGCCATCTTCATCGAAGAACTGCGCTCGACCATCGAGCCGCACAGCGGCAAGAGCTGGTACGAGCTCACCAGCCAGGCCTTTGCCGTGTTTTTGCCGGTCAAGAGCGTGGGCGTGATGGGCGACGGCCGCACCTACGACTACGTGGTGGCGCTGCGCGCGGTGCAGACCAGCGACTTCATGACCGCCGACTGGGCCGAACTGCCCTACAGCCTGCTCAAGCGCGTCTCGGGGCGCATCATCAACGAAGTGCGCGGCATCAACCGCGTCACCTACGACGTGAGCAGCAAACCACCGGCTACGATCGAGTGGGAGTGACACGGGGCTTGGGGCAGCCGTCGGGCCAGGCTGGCATTGCGTTCAGTGCCGCCTTGACGTGATGCAATGAGACCCTCTGCGCCCCGCACCATCTCTCGATGTCACTAGACCACGCCACCCTTGCCCTGCTGCGCGAGCGCCACCCGGCTTGGCGCTTGCTGGCCTCGGCGCATGCGGCGCTGGTGGCGAGCTTTTTGCATCGGGTGTTTGTGGCACCCAATGTGCGGGTGATGAACGAGGCCGACTTGGCCGAGGCGCTGGAAGATGAGCTGTACGCTTTGCGCGAGCAACTTGGCCCCGACGCCTACCCCAAGGCGGCCAGCGAGTACCTGAACGACTGGGCCGCCCCGGACAAGGGCTGGCTGCGCAAGTTTTACAAGCCGGGCACGGACGAGGCGCAGTTCGAGCTCACGCCCGCGACCGAGAAGGCCATCGCTTGGCTGCTCTCGCTCACCGAGCGGCCGTTTGTGGGCACCGAGTCGCGCTTGCTCACGCTGTTTGCGCTGCTGGAGCAGATCAGCGAGGGCACCGAGGCCGACCCGGTCAAGCGCCTCGACGAGCTGCGCAAGAAGCGCGACGCGCTGGAGGCCGAGATCGCCCGCGTGCAGGCGGGCGAGGTGGCGCTGCTCGACGACACGGCGGTGAAAGACCGCTTCCAGCAGTTCCAGCAACTGGCGCGCGAGCTGCTGGCCGATTTTCGCGAGGTGGAGCACAACTTTCGCCTGCTCGACCGCAAGGTGCGCGAAAAAATCGCGCTCTGGGACGGCAGCAAAGGGGCCTTGCTGGACCAGATCATGGGCGAGCGCGATGCCATCACGGATTCGGACCAGGGCCGCAGCTTTCGCGGCTTCTGGGACTTTCTCTTGTCCAGCCGGCGCCAAGAGGAGCTGGCCGAGCGGCTCGATCGGGCGCTGGCGCTGCCGGCGGTGGTGGCGCTCAAGCCCGAGCCGCGCATGCGCCGCGTACACCACGACTGGCTGGAGGCGGGCGAACACACGCAGCGCACGGTGGCGCAGTTGTCGCAGCAAATGCGCCGCTTTCTGGACGACCGCGCCTTTTTGGAAAACCGCCGCATCCTGGACTTGCTGCACGGCATCGAGAGCCGGGCGCTGGGCTTGCGCGCGGCCCTGCCTGTGGGCACGGTGATGCACATCGACGCCATGGGCGCAGAGATCGAGCTGCCGCTGGAGCGGCCCTTGCACACGCCGGGCGCCAAGCCGCTGCTGGCGCAACTGGCGCTCGAGGTGGGTGCGGACGAGATCGACACCGCGCGCCTGTTCGACCAGATCGTGGTGGACAAGGCGCGCCTGCGCGCGGCCGTGCAAGGCGCCCTGCGCCGCCAGCCGCAGATCACGCTGCGCGAGCTGCTGCACGCCGAGCCGCTGCGCCAAGGCCTGGCAGAATTGGTGGCCTATTTGGAGCTGGCTCATGCCGATGCCGGCAACGACGCCTTGGGTGGCCTGCGCGCCGTGGTGGACGAAACCGTGCAAGAGCCTATCCCTTGGCAGGCCCGCAACGCAGCAGGCGCTGCCGTGACGCGCCAGGCGCGCTTGCCGCGCTTGATCTTCACGCGCTGAAATCGAGAGCAATTGAGCATGAATGACCCACTCGATCACGCTTCGGCCCTGGCCGCCGCACCCAGCGCAGCGCCCGCAGCGCCGGAGCTGTCGCAACTCTTGCTGCATTTGCTCAAGGGCGTGCTCTACCGCGAAGAAGATGAGCGCCTATGGGCCAGCCTGCTGCGCTTGCAGGCGCGGGTGCGGGAGCAGGCCGCGGTGCTGTTGCTGGATCTGTTGCTGGACGAGGCCGAGGGCCACGCCTTTCTCAAAAGCCGCCCAGACCCGGACGAAGCCGAGGGCGCGCCGCGTCTGCCCAGGCTGGTGGCGCGCCGGCCGCTCTCCTACCCAGTGAGCCTGATGCTGGCCCTGCTCAGAAAGCGCATGGCCGAGTTCGACGCCGGCGCGGGCGACACGCGGCTGGTGCTCTCGCGCGACGAGATCGCCGAGCTGGTGCGCGTGTTCCTGCCCGATGGCACGAACGAGGCCCGCTTGATCGACCAGGTGGACGCGACCTTGGGCAAGGTGGTGGAACTGGGCTTTTTGCGCCGCCTCAAGCCCACGGCCGGCAGCAGCCAGCCAGCGCGGCAGGAGCGCGGCCACTACGAGGTGCGGCGCATCCTCAAAGCCTTTGTCGATGCACAGTGGCTGGCCGAGTTCGAGGCGCGGCTGGAGGGCTATCGCAGCGCCCTGTCCGCGGTGGCCGATGCGGCACCGGATGCAAGCCCCGCCGCAAACCAAGGAGCGCCCCATGCTTGAGGCAGCGACGCTGGGCCTGGACTTCGTGGACGACGAGAGCCGGGTGGGCTTCAGGCTGCAGCGGCTGGAGGTGCTCAACTGGGGCACCTTCGACCAGCGCGTCTGGCGCTACGAGCTCGATGGCCGCAACGGCCTGCTCACGGGCGACATCGGCTCGGGCAAATCGACCTTGGTGGATGCCGTCACGACCTTGCTGGTGCCGCCGCAGCGCCTGGCCTACAACAAGGCCGCCGGGGCCGATGCCCGCGAGCGCAGCTTGCGCTCCTACGTGCTGGGCCACTACAAGAGCGAGCGCAACGAGGTCACGGGCAGCAGCAGGCCGGTGGCGCTGCGCGATGCGTCGAGCTACTCGGTCATCCTGGCGGTGTTTCGCAACGAGGGCTACGACCAGGCCGTGACGCTGGCCCAGGTGTTCTGGCTCAAAGACCCGCAAGGCCAGCCCGCGCGCCTGTTCGTGGCAGCCGAGCGGGCGCTGGCCATTGCCGAGCACTTCAGCGGCTTTGGCAGCGATATCGCGGGCTTGCGCAAGCAACTGCGCGGCGCAGCTTGCGAGCTGTTCGAGGGCTTTCCGCCTTACGGGGCCTGGTTTCGCCGCCGCTTTGGCATCGAGCACGAGCAGGCGCTGGAGCTGTTCCATCAGACGGTGTCGATGAAGTCGGTGGGCAACCTGACCGATTTTGTGCGCAGCCACATGCTGGAGCCCTTCGATGTGGCCAGTCGCATCGAGGCCCTGATCCGCCACTTCGACGACCTGGACCGCGCGCACCAGGCCGTGCTCAAGGCCAAGCGCCAGTTGGAGCTGCTCACACCGCTGGTGGCCGATGGCCAGCGCCACAGCGCCCTGCTGGCCGAGATTCAGGGTTGGCGCGAGGGGCGCGAGGCGCTGCGGCCCTACTTTGCCCGGCTCAAGGGCGAGCTGCTGGAGCACCGTCTGGCCTTGCTGGCGCAGGATGCCGCCCGGCTCGAGGCCCAGATCGAGCGCCTAGAGGCGCAGCGCGAGGCCGAGCGCCTGGAAGTCCGCCAACTGGAGCGGGCCTTGCGCGACAACGGCGGCGACCGGCTGGAGGAGCTGGCGGCGCAGATACGCCGCTTGGAGCAGGACAAGGTGCAGCGGCAAAAGCGCTCCGAGCGCTTGCACGAGCTGCTGGCCCGCATCGACGAGGCGGCACCCGGCGATGAAGCCGGTTTTTTGGCCCAGCAGCAGGGCATCGCCCAGCGTGCCGAAGGCCTGCGCGAGCAAATCGCCGAGCTGGACAACCGCGAACGCGAGCAGGACTTTGCTTTTCGCAAGGATCGTGAGGAACACACCGCCTTATCCGACGAGATCGAGAGCCTGGAGCGGCGCAAAAGCAACATCGACGCCGCCCAGGTTCGCATCCGCGAGGCGCTGTGCGCGGCGCTGGCTATCGACGAAGGCGAGCTGCCGTTCGCGGGCGAGCTCATGCAGGTGCGCGACGACGAGCGCGATTGGCAAGGGGCCGCCGAGCGCTTGCTGCGCGGCTTTGGCTTGGCGCTGCTGGTGCCCGAGGCCCACTACCCGGCGCTGGCGCAATGGGTGGAGCGCCAGCATCTGGGGGCGCGGCTGGTGTATTTTCATGTGCGCCCAAGGAAGGCTGCGCAGGGCGCGGCCAGCCCACAGCCGCAATCGCTGCTGCGCAAGCTCCTCATCAAGCCCGATTCGCCGCACACCGAATGGCTGGAGCAGGAGCTGCGCAACCGCTTCGACCTGGCCTGCTGTGACTCGGATGAGCAGTTCCGCCGCGAGGCCCGCGCCATCACGCGCGCCGGCCAGATCAAAGACCCATCGGGCCGCCACGAAAAGGACGACCGCCGCCGCATCGACGACCGCAGCCGCTACGTGCTGGGCTGGAGCAACGCCGACAAGCTGCGCGCCTTGCGCGACCAGCGCCAGCGCCTAGAGCAGCAACTCGCCACGCTGGGGCAGGGCATCGCACAACTGCAGCAGGCGCGCAAGGAGCTGCGCAGCCGGCTGGATGCCCTCAGCAAGCTGGAAGAGTTCACGCGCTTTGCAGACATCGACTGGATGAGCCTGGCGCGCCAGATAGCCACGCTCACCGAGGAGCGGGCGCGGCTGGAGGCCGCATCCAACACCCTGCAAGAGCTGGGGCGCCAGTTGCAGGCGGTGCAAGGCCGGCTGGCCGATACCGAAAGCAAGCGCGCCGAGGCGCTGGGCAAGCGCGGGGAGGCCAAGGCCAAGCGCGCGGCGGCCCAGGAACTGCGCGATCAGGCCAGCGCCGCCTTTGAGGCCATGCCGCTGGAGGCGCAGCAGATCGAGCGCTTGGACGGCTGGCGCACGCAAGCGCTGGGCGCGCATCAACTCTCGGTGGAGTCCTGCGACAACCGCGAGCAGGAGCTGCGCAAGTGGTTGCAGGACCGCATCGACGCCGAAGACAAGCGCCTGGCGCGCCTGAGCGAGCGCATCATCAACGCCATGCGCGGCGTCAAGGAAGAATTCAAGGCTGAAACCAGCGAGATGGACGTGGCCCTGGCGGCCCTGCCGGAATACGAGCGCATGCTCAGCGGCCTGAAAGGCGACGACCTGCCGCGCTTCGAGGCGCGCTTCAAGGAGCTGCTCAACGTCAACACCATCAACGAGATCGCCCACTTCAACGCCCAACTGGCGCGCGAGCGCGAGACCATCAAAGAGCGCGTCAACCTCATCAACCAGTCGCTGCAGGCGATCGACTACAACCCCGGCCGCACCATCAAGCTGCTGGCGCAGCCCAGCCCGGACGCCGAGATCCGCGACTTCCAGCAAGACTTGCGCGCTTGCACCGAAGGCACGCTGACCGCTGCCGCCGACGAGCAGTATTCGGAAGCCAAGTTTTTGCAGGTCAAGGCCATCATCGACCGCTTTCGCGGCCGCGAAGGGCTGGCCGACGCCGACCGGCGCTGGACCGCCAAGGTCAGCGATGTGCGCAACGGCTTTTTGTTTTCGGCCAGCGAGCGCTGGCGCGCCGACGGGGCCGAGCACGAGCACTACTCGGACTCGGGCGGCAAGTCGGGCGGGCAGAAAGAGAAGCTGGCCTACACCGTGCTGGCCGCGAGCCTAGCCTACCAGTTTGGGCTGGAATGGGGGGCGGTGCGCTCGCGTTCGTTTCGCTTTGTGGTGATTGACGAGGCTTTCGGGCGCGGCTCGGACGAGTCGGCGCAGTACGGCTTGCGCCTGTTCCAGCAACTCAACCTGCAGTTGTTGATCGTCACGCCCTTGCAGAAAATTCACATCATCGAACCCTACGTGCACAGCGTGGGCTTCGTACACAACGAGGGCGGGCGCGACTCTAGGCTGCGCTGCCTCTCGATCGAGGAGTACCGGGCGCACCAAGCGGCTGAAACAAGGCCAAGCCCGGGCGCGGCCAGTGACGCCAGCGACGCAAACGCGGCCGGTGGCGGCGCACCCGCATGAGCTGGACCACACCCGCCGACCTGCGCGCCCAGGTCCAGCGCCTGTGGGAGCGCGGCGATTTGCTGCGCGCGACGGTGGACGCGAGTGCTGTGGCGTGGCCCCTGCGCCTGAGCCTGAAAGCCCCGAGCGCGGCCGATTTGTCCGAGCGCTTCGAGGCGGTGCGCGACTGGGTGCGCGCCGTTTCCGACACGGAGCAGGTGCGCATCGAATGGCGCGATTGGAACCATCGGGTACAGGGCGCGCAGCGGCTACCCGACACGGTGTGGCTCGACTCCCTGCCAGCGGCCTTGGCCTTCATCGGCAAGGCGCGCCAGGCCCAGCGCTTCCAAGCGCTGTGGCAGCAAACGGCCGCCGTGCAGCCCGCGCTGCTGGTGTGGTTGCGCAAGCGCCCGCTGCAGGCGCTGGACTTGGCCGAGCGCTGGGAGCGCCTGCTGGCCGTGGCGGCCTGGTTGCAGGCGCACCCGCGCCCCGGCGTTTATCTGCGCCAAGTGGACGTGCCCGGCGTGGACAGCAAATTCATCGAGGCGCATCGGGGCGTGTTGGCCGAGCTGCTGGACTTGGCGCTGCCGCCAGAGCACATCGAGACGGGAGCGAGCGGCGTGGCGCAGTTCACGCGCCGCTTTGGTTTTCTGGACAAGCCGGTGCGGATTCGGTTTCGCCTGCTCGACCCGGCCCTGCCGAGCCTGCCCGGCCTGGCCAACTGCGCAAGCTTGCCCGGCTTGCCCCATGGCGCGCTGCTGCCCGACCTCACGCTCGACGCGGCCAGCTTCGCGGCGCTTTCCTTGCCCATCGAGCGCGTGTACATCACCGAAAACGAAACCAATTTTCTCGCCTTTCCGCCGCTGGATCGGGCCATCGTCGTCTTTGGTGCGGGCTACGGCTGGGAGGCGCTGGCGCGCGCCGCGTGGTTGCAGCGCTGCCGCCTGCACTACTGGGGCGACATCGACACCCACGGATTTGCCATCTTGGACCATTTGCGTTGCCACTTCCCGCACGCCGCGTCCTTGCTCATGGACCGCCAGACGCTGCTGGCGCACCGCGCGCACTGGGGCGAGGAGCCCGATCCGGTGCGCCACGACCTGGCCCGCCTCACGCCCGAGGAGGCGGCCGTCTATGACGAGCTGCGCTTCGATCGCCTGCAGCCTAGGCTGCGGCTGGAGCAGGAGCGGGTGGGGTTTGGGTGCTTGATCGGGCGGCTGCGCTGAGTCAGTTCAGGCTGGTCGGCAAACACTTGATGCCCGCCATCCCCAAGTTTTTCTGGCTGATGTGGGTGCTGAATAGGGGCAATAAGGTTTGCACATTGGTGTCAAAGCTGTGCCGCCACATGACTTGCAGCTTCTGCAATGCGTTTTCATTGCGGTAGATGCTGCCGTCCCAGTCGATGAGCATCATGGCCACATCACCGTCATCGGCCAGCATGCACAGCAGGGCGTCATCGGCGTCCTTGTTCAGCGATGCCTTGAGCTCGGCTTCATGGTCGGCCAGAGCTTCAACGTACAGGTCGAGGCTCAGAGGCTTGCGCCCGGACAGCGCCGAGAGCAAATCGGCTGCAATTTTCTTCTTGCGCGTCATTGTCGGTATTATCAACCACCGCTTGGTCTTTGAAGCTCCCAAGAGGTGTCCGTCCGCAAGAACGCAGTCCCAGATTTGGATTATTCGGCCGTTATCGCGGACATTCGTCAGATTAAGCGGACAGCCAGAGGCGATGCTTTCGATATGTGTGACTGGCAGCCAGTGGCCATCCGAGTCAGCGGACAGGATGGCAACACTCGCAGGCAATGCACTTGCATCGACAAGACAAGGCGTTTGCATTACCATGCAAGTCATCCATCCCTTTTTAACCGGAGAGCGCCATGGCTGCTACCCTCGAAGTCGAATCCACGCTAACCGACCGCTACCAGACCACGGTGCCGGAAACCGTGCGCCGCGCCCTTCGTCTGGGCAAGCGCGACAAGATCCACTACACCATTCGCCCAGGCGGTGAGGTCGTGCTGACACGTGCCGAACCCTCCGAGGCAGACGATCCGGTGCTTGGGTCTTTCCTTGGTTTCTTGGCCCGCGACATCGCCAGCCACCCTGAGCGGCTGCAAGCCGTCGACGCCCGCTTCGTGCAACGCCTCCAATCGCTGACCGGCGGAATTGAAGTCGATCTCGATGCCCCCTTGTCGGCGGACGATGAATGAGCTCAAGCAAGCTAAATCCCTTGGTAATTCACGGCTGGACGGTTTTTGCCCACCCGCTGTTCCTTGCGCAACTTGAAGTCTTGGCGCGGCAGGTCGATGCCTTCAAGCATAAGGACCCGGTCGGGTACGTGAAGAAGAACGCCACCAAGCGACTGGCGGCGGTCACCAAGTTGGCATTCGGCGTCATCCCGCAGGACCCGGCACGGCAGGAATACCGGCAAGGCAACACCCTCGGCGACGACCATAAACACTGGTTCAGGGCAAAGTTCTTTCAGCGGTACCGACTGTTCTTCCGCTACCACGCGCAAGCCAAGGTAATCGTGCTCGCTTGGGTCAATGACGAGGACACCAAGCGCGCCTACGTGTCACATCCCGGACGATCATAAGGCGCCCGAGGAAAGAGATGAGGATGTGAAGCGTACCATGCTTTCATGGCCTGCAAGGGCGTTTGGCTCTTGAGGGCTGACTGGGGCAGTTGATGGTTATAAAGGTGCGCATGTCCAGCGGCTGCAGCGCCAGCCAGATGGTGTCGATGCGAATCATGACAGCAGCAGCTTGAGGATGGAGGCGCACTGGCTGTGCTGATCGGCAGGCAGGCTCAGGCTGGCTTGCAACTCACCGCGGCTGATGCTCAGGTGCAGCCGCTCATTGCCTGTGGGACTGACCAGTGGCGCGCAGTGGCCGGCGGCTGAAACCTGTGGCGCCAGCGGGTGTGGCGGTGCCGGGTGTGGCGAGCACGCCGCCCTGGGTCTGTCGTCGGTGTTGTGCGATCCAGCGGCGCAGCAAGTTGGCATTGAGTCCGTGGGCCTTGGCAATGGCGGCCGTGCCAGCACCGGGCTCGGCGCAGGCAGCAACCATCTGGGCTTTGAAGGCTGCAGGGTAGTGAGCGCGTTTGCGGCCCGCAGCGGGGAGTTGTGTATCGCAAGCAGTGTGCATGTGTCCATCCAAAATGAAGTGGACACGATGGTCTCAGGCTGATCGGCTGCCTGCAAGATGGGTTGGCGGGACGCTTACCCTCGGGTGCCACATCCTCGTCGGTCTGACCCTCGTGGTTGGGCTCATCGCCGGCCATGATATCCAGCAACTCATCGGCATCGAAGCCGGTGAGCGCCAGATCGAAGTCATCGAGCTTGAGTTCTTCGAGTTCGAGCCGCAGCAGATCCTCGTCCCAGTCCGCCCAGGTGGCCGATCGGTTGGCGAGGATACGCAAGGCCTTGATCTGTGTTGGTGTCAGATCATCGGCTAGGATCACCGGTAGCTGCTCAAGACCCAGCCGCAGCGCGGCTTTAAGGTGCAGATGGCCGTCGACCACCTCTGCCGTGCTCTTGGCGATGATCGGGATGCGGAACCCGAATTCGGCAATGACAGCCGCCATCTGATCGACGGCGTGATCGTTCTTCCTCGGATTTCTGGCATACGGGATCAGCCGGCTGGTCGGCCAGAGTTCGATCCTATCGGCGAGCACTTGCTGTTTCATAGTTGTACAATATCTCTGTCCAATTAATGGGAAGCCGCCATGACCATCGAAACCACCTACAGCCAAGCCCGCGAGCAACTCAAGGCGCTCATGGACCGTGCGGTCGATGACCGCGAAGTGGTTCTGGTGCGCCGCCGCTCGGGCGGAGCGGTTGCCTTGATTGCCGCCGATGAGTTGCAAAGCCTGATGGAGACGGCGCATCTGCTGCGCTCGCCCAAGAATGCCCAGCGTCTGCTGGCCGCTTTGGCACGCGCCCGGACTGGCGATGTCGCCCCGACCGCTGTTGACGCCCTTGAGCAGCACCATGGCCTCCAAGCCTGAAGCCAAACGGGTCGCGGTGTTTCAGCCCGAGTTTCTGGAGGACTTGAGCTACTGGGTCGAGACAGAACGTCGCACGGCCAAGCGCTTGCTGGAACTGGTCAAGGCTGTGCTGCGCGATCCCTTCAAGGGCATCGGCAATCCCGAGCCGCTGAAGTACCTCGGCTCGGATGTCTGGTCACGCCGCATCACGCAAGAGCACCGCTGCGTGTATCTGGTGAAAGCCGATCGGATCGAGTTTCTGCAGGGGCGTTACCACTACTGACTTTGCGTTCTGCATCGACCATCGAGGTTCAATGGCTCATGCCACCCTTGGCCGAGTGGAGCAGTTTGGGTGGCCGCCGGGGGTCACTTACCAAATACCCAGCCCAGCCGGTGGCGTGCGGCTGGAGACTTTCGTGCCTTGGACGCTGGTCAAGCGCGGGGTCAGGCAGCAAATCATCACGCCCTTGGATGCGCCGCAGGCCTTCCAGCACGAAGCCCAGCGCGAACGCCAGTCGCGCCAGAGGGTGCCAAACACCCCTTTGCTGCGGGCGCTGGGCCAGGCGCACCATTGGCAGCGGCTGCTGGATGAGGGGCGCATGGCATCGGTGTCCGAGATCGCACAGGCCGAAGGCATCGACCCCACGCAGGTGCGCCGCCTGCTGCGCCTGACCCTGCTGGCACCGCAGATGATCGAGCAGTTGCTGCGCTCGCCCAACAGGGCACTGGAGCAGGTGCTGCGCCTGCCTTGGCACAGCGGCTGGGATGCGCAGATGCGGGGGCACGATGCGGGCGCTGCGCCTGACCCTGCCGGCGCTGACCCTGCTGATCACCCGACCTGATCTATGATCCTTGGCGCAGCCGCCTTCACCGCTTTGTCGGCTCCAGCCACCACACCCAGCAAGGTTGAATACACGCCCGAGCCCTGGCGCAGACGCAATCTGTTTTTTGGTGAGGTCCGTGCTCTGGAGCGTGCTCTGGGGCGAGACGCTGGAGCAGCGCTTGCTCAAGATCCAAAGTGGCGCATTGCGTGAGCGCCCAGCATCGGTTATCTGCCAAGTTTCCAGCGGGCCAGCCAGTTCGATCTGGCCCTCAACACCTGGCAGGAGGTTGAGGGCGTGCAGGTCGAATCGGTGTGCGTGCTCGACGACCGGCCATCCATGTTCCAAGAGGATGCGCACCGCTTGACCTCGTGGCATCCGCAGTTCATCTGGACCCACCCCGCTCTGGGCTTGTCGGATGCGGGTACGCAAGAGGCCCTGTCGCAGTGGACGAGTGCGCCCGTGATGGGGCGGCAAGCAGCGCCACCGGAGGCGCCACAGGTTTGAGTTTGCACCGGCTGAGAGTGCGCCGGTGTGAGCGGCGGGGGCAAGCTCCACAGTTTGGCGGGCTGCTGCCGTGGCTTCGTCGGTGCTGCTGGGTGGCTGGCCTTCGCGGAACGGAACGGGCTCACCGCGCTTGCTTTCCTGTATGGCCCCGGCCATAATCTTGGAAAGCGGCACGGCGTTCCAAGGCTGCGGCAGCCTTGTCCCACGGCACCCAACCTGCGGATCAAACGGACGCGCCTTCGGCCCGCCGGTTAACCTCAATGTTAGGCTCGCCATGTCAGCAAAAGAGTTGGAATCAATTTTCCTGATAGCGGTCGTGGTACTCATGGCCTATCTGGGTTTTAGGTCCTCAAACATGAACAATCAGATCAAGGCCGACAAGCTCAAGAAGCGTGAAGAGGAAATACAAGAAGAACTTGCTTTCATAAGGTCAACGAGGAAACACTTCCCAGACAGGGAGGCAGTCGTCTCAGCTCTTCTAGAGCGCTACACGTGGCAGCAAGTATTCGAAGGCTTTGGCATTGGGGTGTTGGAGATGGAACTTCTGCGAAGCCTGCGCTCATGCTCATCCATTTCGCTACCCAACCCTAACGCGGTAGATCTGAATAATGAGGAGCGCCAAGTGCTTCGAGATGCAAAGAAGGCTGCCGACACGTTCGGCGAAGATCGTGACCTAGAGTCTTGCTACCAAGAGCCAACCGTTCGAACACTTAGGGATCTAGCGCTAGCTGGACTTGTGGACTCTCAGGCCACAGGCGACACGGAAGGCCGAGAGTTCAAAGTCTCTATTACTTTGCGCGGTCGCCAACTACTGAAGCTCGATAAGAAGTTCAGATCCACTGACTCAAGGTTCGAAATACCAAGCCGCCTTTTTCAAACGACCGACGCCCGGAGCGAGTTCGCTTCAGTCGTAAGAGTGGTGCTCGGCGTCGGCGAACCCAACCCCTCCTTCAAGCGGACGGTGACGGCGCCGCTTAAGTCAAACGGTTAGATTTCTCATGCCACATACACACGACTTTTTTATCAGCCACAGTTCCGCGACGAAGGAGTTGGCGCGTCACCTCTTCTACAACTCGATAGCTAATGGCTTGTTCCCTTGGTACGACGAGGCATTGCTTAACCTTGGCGATCAACTTGAGCAAGAGTTACAGCTTGGCATTGAAGCCAGCGAGTTATTCCTTCTCCTTCATAGCAAAGCAGCAATCGAAAAGAAGTGGGTTCCGTTTGAGATGAAAGCTGCTGAGGCTATTTACAAGAATGACCCGACATTCCGTCTGATCGCAGTAAAGCTTGATGACGAACCACTTCCAGATTTCTGGCAGCAATTTCTCTATCATTCTTGGAGCAACGCTGACCAACCAAGATCCATCCTACGTCTACTCTCCGAGCTTACAGGTCGGAATCCGATAGTACAGATTGCAGCTGCTGCCGTGCTGTCGACTGCACCATCAGATGCTTTCGTGAATTCATCAAGTACGGTCGCTGAACACGCGAGGAACTATGTTCTTTACTACTTGGGTCACGTAAAACAACTACTCTCCGCCGTACATCAAGTTGGTTACGACCAAGAGTTGCGTGACACGCTAGCAAAGATTCTTCATCTGTCACTGTTTGAGCAATTGCCAGCACTTCAAGGGGGCATCATTCCGATCGCCCCCGCAATTTTTGAAGTGATTTTCACAAATCGAATGCGGATACCTCCGCGAGTAACTATTGAGGGGCTACCTGCTCGCTACAACTGGATGCTAATCACCAACACTGAAATTGCCTGTCGTATTGCAATCACTGAGGCAGGAACATCGAAACCAGTCCAACATCCGGCACCACTGTCTATATCCATCATGCTTGATGCGGAGCTTTGAGTGACGAAATCTAACCCGACGGTCAAGAGGGACGCTCCGCCAAAATGTGCGGCTCCGCGCCCCTTACCTTTACGTTAGGCCTCGCTCTGGCTTCTGCCACCCCACTTCCTCGCGCTCCGGCGGCGCTGCCCGGTTGCTGGCCTGCTGCTTGGACTTCGGGGAACGGCACAGGCACACCACCCTTGCTTTCCTGCAAGGCTCCGGCCATAATCTCCGGCAACGCCGCCGCGTTCCAAGGCTCCAGCACCCTTCACTCCATCGCCTCTCAAGAAACACCCTTAAGAGGCGCGTAGATAAAAACTTACGGTTATGAAGAA
>NZ_BAWN01000004.1 GCF_000696225.1 Serpentinimonas barnesii
CCGGCGCCCGCCCGCCCCGCCGCCGCCTCAACCGCCCCAGCCCCAGCCCCAGCCACCGAAGCCAAAGCCGAAGCCGAAGCCGCCGATAAGGCCCCATCCAAGGCCGCCTGCACCACCCGCCGGTTGAAGGTCTGCCGCAAGCTGTTGGTGGTGATCAGACCCATGCGCTGCACCGCGCCGGCCCCCACGAGCGCCGCCGCCCGAGCCCACCAGAACATCACAAAGTCGGCACTGTCCGGCACATCCGGCCACGCGGCGCGCAAAGCGTCCACATACCCATCGCCTAACGCCGCCCGCATCGTGGACGCGCCTATAAACGGCGGGTTGCCCACTATGAAATCGGCCTGCGGCCAATCGGCCTGCCGGGGGTTCACGTAGCGCCACTGCAGCACCTGCGCGGCCTCGTCGGGTACCCGCTGGCCAGTGACGGGGTGCGGCTTGAAGGCAGCGCCATCCCACCGGGTTAGAACCTTGCCGCTGGCGTCGGTCATCGGCTCTTGGCGGTCGTAGGCCAACACCGCATCGCGGTGCTCAATGTTGCCGTAATCGTGCACCACCGGCTCAACCATGCTGGCGCGGCCATAAGTGCGGATGTGCCACTGCAAAAAGCCTATCCACAGCACCAACTCGGCCAGCGCAGCGGCGCGCTGGTTCAGCTCCACCCCGCGCAACTGCTGCAAGGTCACGGTCTCGCGGCCCAGGTCCAGCGCATCTTGCGTATCGCCCAAGGCGTTGAGTTGGTTCAACACCTCGCCCTCTAGGCGCTTGAGGTGCTCCAGCGTCACATACAAAAAGTTGGCACTGCCGCAGGCCGGATCCAGCACACGCAGGGTACACAGCCGGTGCAAAAAATCTTTCACCTGCTGACGCGCCTCGGCCCACTTGGCACGCACGGCGGCGTGGTGGCGGTCCAGCGCGGCAAAATCTTTTTTGATCTTGACTTCGGGCGGATGCGCTTCCAGCTCGGCGGCTTCGTGCGCCAGCAGCAAGGCGGCAGCCTGGGCGTTGGCCCACTCGGCGCGCAGGGGCTCAATCACGGCGGGCAGCACCAAGCGCTCCACATAGGCGCGCGGCGTGTAGTGTGCGCCCAAGGCGTGGCGCTCGGTGGGGTCCAGCGCACGCTCCAGCAAAGTGCCAAAAATAGCAGGCTCCACCTCGCGCCAATTGGCCCGGGCGGCTTGGAGCAGCAGATCGATTTGCTCGGGCCGCAGCAACAGGCTGTAACCGTCGGCGCTGCTGCCCTTGAACAGCTTGCCGTTGAATTTGAGCACGTCTGCAGTCAGCGCCGCCGAAAAACCGCCTCGGTCCATGTCGGCCCACAGGATGCGCAGCATCTGTTGCAAGGTGGCGGGGCTTGCGCGGTGCTTGAGCAACAAGTCTTGGAACGCGCCCTTGGGCAACAGCTCCACATCCTCGGCAAACATGGAGAACAGGCAGCGCGACAGGTAGGCCGCCACCGTGTGGGGGTCGTGCCCGTCCTGCTCCAAAGAGCGGGCCAGCAAGGCCAACTGCTGGGACACCTCCCGAGTGACTTGCGCGGCAATCAGCGCCGGGTTTAGGTCATTGGGTTGCGTCCAAATCAGGCGCAGCCGCTCCTGCACTTCTGGCTTGGCCAGGTCGGCCAGCAAGATGCGGTGGCTGCGCGGGTCGGGGAACGGCGTGTAGGTGCCGCCACTGCGGCTGAACTCGGCCTACACCTCGATCACGGTGCCCACGTCCAGCACCAGCACAAAGGGCGGCCGCCCTTCGTCGGCGGGCAAGGCGCGGGCGTAACCCTCGCCTTGGCTGCGGGCGCGCAACAAGCCATCATCAAAGCCTTTGGTGTGGGCCAGCGCTTTAAGCTTCTTGGCTTCCAGCACGAAGTGGCCGCGCTTGTAGCAGTCGATGCGGCCCGCGCTGGTCGAGCCGTCGCCGTGGCTGAAGCTGACGGGGCGCTCGAACATATAGTCTTGCGCGGGCGTGGGGTGCGGCTTGGGCACGCCCAGCAACTCGCACAGGTCGATGACGAAGGATTGAGCCGTGGCCAGCTCGCTCGCGCTGACTCCCTGCCAGCGTTGAATGAAGGCCTGCGCCGTGGTGCTTGTCGTTGTTGTGCTTGTGCCCATCTGGCAAATGATAGTCGCAGGCAGCATGGGGCAAGGGCCAGTTCAATTCCCAAAACGGAAATCGATGCCGCGTCCCGCAGCCCTTAGCGCAGGCCGTACCAGACTCCCCGGCCACTGCCGTGCTGATCAAGCGTGCCGCGCTCGACCAAGGCCCGGAAATGCTGCTTGAGCGTGTTGCGGCTGGCCCCGCTTAGTTTGATGGCCTCGCCGATGGTAACGCGGCCGTGCTCGCGGGCAAACTCGACGATCTGTAGCTGCAGTTCCGGCAGGGCCGCCAGCACGATCTTCTCGCGCTCGACTTTTTTCTCTAGGCGCCGCACTTGCTCGGCCAAGGAGCGCAGAAAAAACACCAGCCACGGCTGCCAGTTTGGCGACTCCGTGCGGATCGTGCCTTGGGTCTGCCGCAGCGCTTTGTAATAGGCTTCCTTGCTCTGCTCGATCACACTCTCCAGCGAGCTGTAAGGCACGTAGGCATAACCGGCCTGCACAAGCAGCAGCGTGGTCAACACGCGGGAGAGTCGCCCGTTGCCGTCCTGAAACGGATGGATCTCCAGGAACACGACGATGCACAGGGCAATCATCAGCAGCGGGTGCAAGCGGGCCCCATCCTGGCGTTGGCGCTCCTGGTTCACCCAGGCGACCAGCTCCGCCATCAGGCGGGGCGTGTCGAAAGGCGCGGCCGTCTGAAACACAATTCCAATCTGCGCGCCGGTTTCGTCGAAAGCGGCGACGCTGTTCGAGTGGGTCTTGTAATTGCCGCGATGCCAACTGTCCTTCTCGCTGTAGCGCAGCAGGATCTGGTGCAACTGCTTGAGGTGGTTCTCGGTGAACGCAATATCCCGCCAAGACGAGAACACCAAGTCCATCAGTTCGGCGTAGCCGGCCACCTCCTGCTCGTCGCGGCTGGCGAAGGACTGGATTTCTAGGTTCGACAGCAACTGCTCCACCTCGCGGTCGGTCAGCTTGCTGCCCTCTATGCGGGTCGATGAGCCGATGCTCTCGATGGTGGCCACGCGGCGCAATGCCGACAGGCGGTCGGGTGCGAGCGTGCCCAAGGCGCGCCAAGCGCCCTTGAACTCTTCGATCCTGGCGATGAGGCTCAGGATCTCCGGGGTGATCTGAATGGCGTCGGCTCGCAGCATGAACCAATACTACACCCATTTACACCCAATACCGCGCCGGCACAAATCGGCGCGTCTGACTACATGGTGGCTACATGGCGTCCAAGCAACAAAAAAGGCCAGTCCGAAAACCTGCCTAAGTTGTTGATTTATTTGGTGGGCCTCCCGTGAGTCGAACACGGCACCAACGGATTATGAGTCCGCTGCTCTAACCAAGCATGAGCTAGAGGCCCGTCTGGCAATCTCTGCGGCAGGGTTGCCGTGGCAAGGTCAGGCAGGCTGGGCAAGCCGTTTTGCCTGACACATGGCGCAGAAACACACAAAGCCGGGATTTTATCTCTTGCGCCACCGACTTGGGCTTTATTGCCGCGGCTGGCTCAGGGCGTTGCCCACCAGCTTGGCCGTGATGTCCACGATCTGGATCATGCGCTCGTAGGGCATGCGCTGCGGGCCGATCACGCCCAGGGTGCCCACCACGGTGCCATCTACGGTGTAGGGGGCACTGACCACCGACAAATCCTCGAAGGGCACGCCGCCTTGGCTGTCGCCACCGATGTAGATGCGCACCCCATCGGCCTGGTGCGAGACTTCAAGCAGGCGCATGAGCTGTGTTTTTTGCTCGAACAGGTCAAAAAGGCGCCGCAACTGCCCCAGGTCGTGCGTGAAATCGCTCACCGACAGCAGGTTGCGTTCGCCTGCCACCACCACGGCGTCTTGTTGCGCATCCGACTCGCTGCCCAGCTCGACCGCTTGCAGCATGAGGGAGGAAATTTCACCGCGCAGGCTCTCGACCTCGGTGCGCAGGCGGTCGCGCACTTCGGTCAGCGTCAGGCCCGCGTAATGGGCGTTGAGAAAGTTGGCGGCTTCTTGCAGTCGGCTTTGCTCCAGTTCGGTCTGGGTGTGGATGACGTGGTTTTGCACCTCGCCATCGGGCGAGACCAAAATCACCAGCACGCGCCGTTGCGACAGGCTGAGAAATTCGATGTGCCTAAACACGCTGGCGCGCTTGGGCACCCGCACCACCCCGACGAAATGCGACAGGCTGGAGAGCAGTTGCGCCGCCTGGTTGATCACCTGCCGCGGTTGTTCGCCTTGCAAGGTGGCTGGGGGCATGGCATCGACGGCCTGCATGTCGTCGCGGCGGGCGGTGAGCATGGTGTCGACGAACAGGCGGTAGCCGCGCGCGGTGGGCACCCGGCCGGCCGAGGTGTGCGGGCTGGCGATCAGGCCCAGCTCTTCCAGGTCGCTCATCACGTTGCGCACGGTGGCGGGCGACAACTCCAGCCCGGCCGCGCGCGCGAGGGTGCGCGAACCCACCGGTTGGCCGTCGGCAATGTAGCGTTCTACCAAGGCTTTGAGTAAGAGCTTGGAGCGGTCATCGAGCATGGGAAGATTTTAAGCAGCTTGTGCTTTAATTTAAGCATGGATTCGCAAAGTCGCTCACCCGCTGCACCACCACCCCCGGCGCAACTGCGCTTTCGCCACGTGGCGGTGATCGGCAAGTACAACGCCGTGGGCTCGCGCGGCGCCATCGACACCCTGGCGCATTTTTTGTTGCAACAAGGTTGCGCCGTCAGCCTGGAGCGCGAAACCGCCCTCAACACCGGGCTGGAGCAGCACCCGGTGCTCGATGTGAGCGAGATCGGCCAGCACTGCGATCTGGCGCTGGTGCTGGGTGGCGACGGCACCATGCTGGGCGTTGGGCGCCAGTTGGCGCGCCAGCAGGTGCCGCTGGTGGGCATCAACCAGGGCCGCTTGGGCTTTATCACCGACATCCCTTGGGAAGGCTACGCCCCGGTGCTGCAAGCCATGCTGCACGGCGAGTTTGTGCAGGACCGGCGCGACCTGATTCAGGCCGAGGTCTGGCGCGACGGTGCCTGCATTTTCGAGACCATCGCCATGAACGATGTGGTGGTCAACCGTGGCAGCGCGCCCAGCATGGTGGAGCTGCGGGTGGAGGTCGATGGCCATTTTGTGGCCAAGCAGCGCGCCGACGGGCTGGTGATCGCCACGCCCACGGGTTGCACCGCTTATGCTTTGTCGGCTGGCGGGCCGCTGCTGCACCCGGCCATCGACGGCTGGATCATGGCGCCCATTGCACCGCACACGCTCACCAACCGCCCCATCGTGCTGCCGGCCAGCGGCGAGATCGCGGTCGAGGTGGTCTCGGGGCGCGACGCCAGCGCCCACTTTGATATGCAAAGTTTTACCAGCCTGCTGCACGGCGACCGCATCGTGGTGCGGCGTGCGGCGCACCAGTTGTGCCTGCTGCACCCACTGGGCTGGAGTTTTTTTGACACCTTGCGGCGCAAGCTGCACTGGACCGAAGGGGGTGTGGGTTGAGCTGGCAACGCATGGCGCTGCGCGACTTTGTGATCGTGCGCGAACTGGAACTGGATTTGAGCCGCGGCTTTACCGTGCTCACCGGAGAGACCGGGGCGGGCAAGTCGATTTTGATTGACGCGCTGCAACTGGCCTTGGGCGCGCGCGCCGATGCCTCGGTGGTGCGCGAGGGCGCGGCGCGGGCCGAGATCGTGGCCGAGTTCGAACCCACGCCCGCTGCGCTGCTCTGGCTGGCCGAGCAGGGCTTCGAGGGCGAGGTGGGCGAACCCTTGCGGCTCAAGCGCCAGCTCGACGCCCAAGGCCGCAGCCGGGCTTGGATCAATGGCAGCGCCGCCAGCGCGACCCAGTTGCGCGAGCTGGGCGAATTGCTGCTCGACATCCACGGCCAGCACGCCTGGCAGAGCCTGACGCGGCCCGAGGCGGTGCGCCTGCTGCTCGACGACTACGCCCGCATCGACTCCCGCAGCCTGCGCCAGCTCTGGAGCGACTGGCGCAGCGCACAGCGCAGCCTAGAGCAAGCGCACACGCAGCAGAGCCAGTTGCAGCAGGAGCGCGAACGCCTGCAATGGCAAATGGGCGAGCTCGAACGCCTGGCCCCGCAGCCGGGCGAATGGGAAGAACTCAACCTGCAACACGGCCGGCTGGCGCACGCCCAGGCGCTGCTGGAGGCGGCGCAAACGGCGCTGCTTTGCCTGAGCGAAGACGAAGCCAGCGCCCGCACCTTGCTGCACCGCGCCGCGCAGGCGCTGCAAGCGCAGCAACACGTGGAGCCGCGCTACCAGGGGCTGGCCGAGCTGCTGGCCAGCGCGCTGGCGCAGGTGGACGACGCCTGCCACGACCTGCAGCAGCACGCCCAGCGCAGCGAGCTCGACCCGGCGGCGCTGCAGGCGCTGGACCAGCGCCTAGGCCTGTGGTTGGCGCTGGCGCGGCGCTTGCGCTGCGAGCCGCAGGCGCTGGCCGAGCGGCTGCAAGCCTGCCGCCAGGCGCTGGCCGAACTCGAACGCAGCGCCGACCTGGCTGCACTTGAGGCGACCGAAAGCGCCGCCAAGGCGCGCTTTCGCGCCGAAGCCGAGCGCCTGAGCGCCCTGCGGCTGGAGGCCGGCGCCCGGCTCGGGCAAGCCATCACGCAGGCCATGCAGGGCCTGGGCATGGCCGGCGGGCGCTTCGAGGTGCGGCTGCAAGCCTTGCCCGAGCCGCAGGCGCATGGGCTAGACCAAGTCGAATTTTTGGTGGCCGCGCACCCCGGCAGCACGCCGCGCCCGGTGGGCAAGGTGGCATCGGGGGGCGAGTTGTCGCGCATCGCGCTGGCGATTTCGGTTTGCACCAGCGAGGTCGGCAGCGCCCCGACGCTGATTTTTGACGAGGTCGACAGCGGCATCGGCGGCGCGGTGGCGCACACCGTGGGCCAGCTCATGCGCCGCCTCGGGCACGACCGCCAGGTGCTGGCCGTAACGCATCTGCCGCAGGTCGCGGCCTGCGCGCACCAGCATCTGCGCGTGAGCAAAGGGCAAGACGCGCACGGCAGCAGCAGCCAGGTCGAGCCCCTAGACGGGGAGCAACGGGTAGCCGAAGTGGCGCGCATGCTCGGCGGCCAGCAACTCACCGCCACCACTTTGGCGCACGCCCAGGAGCTGCTGTGCAACTCGTCCTGATCACCGGCATGTCGGGCTCGGGCAAATCGGTGGCCCTGCACGCGCTCGAAGACGCCGGCTTTTACTGCGTAGACAACCTGCCGCCCGATCTGCTGGAGCCGCTGATCGAGCTGCAGCAGGCCGAAGCCACCGAGCGCGTGGCGGTGGCCATCGACGTGCGCAGCGCCCGCGCCCTGCCCACCCTGCCCTTGCGGCTGCGCCAGTTGCGCGAGCGCGGCCTGCCGCTGACGGTGCTGTTCCTCGACACCAGCACCGAAACCCTGGTGCGCCGCTTCTCCGAAACCCGGCGCCTGCACCCGCTCTCGCTCAAAGACAGCAGCGACCAGCGCCGCGCCTTGTTCGAGGCGATCGAGCTCGAGCGCGAGCTGCTCAGCAGCCTGCGCGATCTGGCCCAGGTGCTCGACACCAGCCAGCTCAAGGCCGCGCACCTGCGCAGCTCGGTCAAGGCGCTGCTGCAACTGGCCCCGGCCCGGCTCACGCTGGTGTTCGAGTCTTTTGCCTTTAAGCGCGGGGTGCCAATGGACGCCGATTTTGTGTTCGACGTGCGCATGTTGCCCAACCCGCATTACGAACCCGAGCTGCGCCTGCTAACCGGACGCGATGGCCCCGTGGCCAAATTTTTGCTGGCCGAAGCCGAAGTCGCTGCCATGCAAGAGCAGATCGGGGGCTTTTTGCAACACTGGCTGCCACGGCTGGAGGCGGATCATCGCAGCTACGTCACGGTGGCCATCGGCTGCACCGGCGGGCAGCACCGCTCGGTGTATCTGGTCGAGCGCCTGGCCGAGCGCTTTGCGGGTCTGGCCAGCGTGCAAATCCGGCACCGCGAACTTGACGCCTTGCAGCACCCCTAGCGCCTAGGCGCCCGGCGCAGGCTACAGGTTTTCCAGCAACCAGGCGCGGATCGGGGCTGGCAGCGCGATGGGCTGCTGCGCTGGATGCTGCTGCGGCTTGCCCAAGGTGTGCACCCAGCGCCCCGGCCCGTCGGCGATAGGGTCCTGCGCACCCGCAGCCCATTGCCACTGCACCGGGTGCAGGCGCAGCTCGCGGTGCGTCAGGCTGTGCGGGATGACCGGATGCAGGATCGGCGTCTGGCCAGCGCCCACCCCCGGCGGCGCTTGCAGCGCGGCCTGCTCGGCGTGCAAGACCGGCGGCGCGTACAAGCCGGCCCAAATGCCACGCGGCGGGCGCTGCTGCAGCCAGATGGCCCCGTCGGGGCGGCGCAGCAGCAGCAGCCACCAGTCCTCGTGGCGGCGCGGGCTGCGGCGCGATTTTTGTGGCAGCTCTGCCACGCGCTGCTGTGCCAGCGCTTGGCAGTATGCGGCGGCGGGGCAATCGGAGCAGCGCGGCCGACTGCGGGTGCAGATTTGCGCCCCCAAGTCCATCAGGCCTTGGGTGTAGGCGGCCATGTCAGCGGCGCTGGCTTGTGGGGCCAGCAGCGCTTGGGCCTGCTGCCAGAGCACGCGCTTGGTGGGCGCGTGCGCCAGATCGCCCTCAAAGGCCAGCAGCCGCGCCAGCAGGCGCTGCGCGTTGCCGTCCAAAATCGACACCCGCTCACCAAAGCAAAAGGCCGCAATCGCCGCCGCCGTGCTGGCCCCGATGCCGGGCAGGCGCTGCAGCTCGGCCGCCGTGCTAGGCCAGTGCCCGCCCTGCTGCACCAGCTGGCGCGCGCAGGCGTGCAAGTGGCGCGCCCGGCTGTAATAGCCCAGCCCGCTCCAATGCGCCAGCACCTCGTCCGGCTCGGCCTGGGCCAGTGCGTTCAAATGCGAAAAGCGCTGCAAAAAACGCTGGTAATAGGGCAGCACGGTAGCGACCTGGGTTTGCTGCAGCATGATTTCAGACAGCCAAACCCGGTATGGGTCGCGCGTGCCCTGCCAAGGCAGGTGGTGGCGGCCGTGGCGGCGCTGCCACGCCACCAGCGTGTCAAAAAAATCCGCCGGCTCCACCGATGGGCTTCAAGCCGAGGCTGGGGACAGCGCGGGCTCGGGCCGCAGCAAACGGGCCGCCCCGGTCGGCCCGGGAGCCACCGTGTCCTCAGCCGCTTCAGGCCGACACACCTCGGTGCACAACTGCTCCCAGCGCGTCCGCTCGGCGTCGACTTCGGCTTGGCGCGCCTGCAACTCGTCAATGCGCTCATCCAAGCTGCCTGCGGCCTCTTGGATGCGGTGCACCGCCTCGATGCGGCGGGCAAAATTGCGCCGGCGCTCACGCAACTGGCCATCGAGCCGCGCCGCCGCCGTCTTGCTCCAGAGTTCGACCTCGGTGGAGGCTTCTTCGTACAACTTGCGCAAGCGCGACAGCACCGCCTTGGCCAGGCGCTCGCAAAAGCCGGCCTGCGTCAGGCGCAGCAGATTGGTCACGCCCAAATACTGCACGTGCGTGTTTTCGATCTCGTCGATCGCCTGCCAATAGCGCGACAGATCGAGCCGCTGCGGAGCCTGCAGGGTAAAACCGTATTCTGCGTTGAGGTTGCGAAACATGCCCGTGAGCATTTCATGCACCTCGTCGGCCAAGCCCTGGGTTTCGGCCAAATTTTGGCGCAAACTGGCAAAGGTGGTGGTGTAGATTTTCTTGACGCCCAACTTCACCCCCGGCTGCTTGAGCGCCTCGGCCAACTCGGCCACCTCGGCCTTGATCTGGTTGCTGCCCAGCAGCGCAAACAAGCGCCGCAGCGTTTTAAGGTGCACCGAACGCAGGGCCTGGATGCGTGCTGCGCTTTGATCGAACTCGGTTTGTTCGAGCTCGATGCGGGCGCGCATTTGCCGAATTACCGTGGCGTTTTTGCCACGCAGGGATTGCAGCTCTTGCACCTGTTCTTCGATTTCGTGTGCGCGCACCTGCAACTGGCGCTCCACTTCGGTGCGCAAATGGTGCACCGCCTGCTCCAGGCCCGACTGCAACAGGCGCCGCCGCTGCCCCAGCACGTCATCGGCCAGCGCGCGCTCGAGCTCAGGCAGGCGGCTTTGCTGCAACAACTGCGCATCTTGGCGCACCTTGGCCAGCAGGCCTTTTTGGGCCGACACCGCGAACACCTGCTGCCCTTGCAGCCCCAGCACCTCGGCGCTGTGTTGGCGCTGGCGCTCGATCTGCGCCTCGATGGCCTCGGGGGTGCTCAACTCGTCCCAGAGCACATCGATTTTGTTGAGCACCACCAAGCGCGCCTCGCTGCGCTCGGCCACCGGCGCCAGGTGTTCGCGCCAGATGGTCAGGTCGGATTTGCTTACCCCGGCATCGGCCGCCAGAATGAACACCACCGCATGCGCCTGCGGCAGCAAACCCACCGTGAGCTCGGGTTCGGTGCCAATCGCGTTCAGACCCGGCGTATCGACAATCACCAGCCCCTGCTTGAGCAAGGGGTGCGCCATGTTGATGAGGGCGTGGCGCCAGCGCGGCACCTCCACCAGCCCATCGGGGCCTGGCACGGGGTTGTCCTTGGGGTTGTCCTCGTGCCAAAAACCCAGTGCGCGCGCTTGCTCAAGGGGCACGCGCACGGTCTGCGCCACCCGCTCGATGGCTTGCGCGAGCTGCTCGGGCTGGTTCACGTCGAGGTCGATGCGCTGCCACTGCTCGGGTGCGCTGCGCCATTCCAACAGCGACTGCGCCTGCATGCGGGTTTCGATCGGCAGCAGGCGCAAACAAGGCGGCAGATCGGCCTCGTAGCCCAGTTCGGTGGGGCACATGGTGGTGCGCCCCGCGCTGGCGGGCATGATGCGGCGCCCATAGCCCGCAAAAAAAATGGCGTTGATCAGCTCGGATTTGCCGCGCGAAAACTCGGCCACGAAAGCCACCATGACCCGGTCACTGGCCAACTGGGCCTGCAAATTGGCCAAGCGCGCGCGCGAACCCTCGTCGAGCAGGTCGTGCGCATCAAGCCACTGACCCAGCCGCGTCAAATCTTGCGTCCGCAGCTGACGCCAGCGGTTGTGCTGCTCAAATTGTTGGATAAAAGCCATGGCAGCAATATAGCACCGGCGGCGGCGCAGCGGCTACCGGTGCGCCGCCACCGCTCAGGCTTTTTGACACTGCGCGCAGTAATAACTCGAACGCTGCCCCTGGCGCAGCAGCCGAATGGGCTTGCCACAGACCCGGCACGGCTGCCCGGCCCGGTCGTAGACTTGGGTTTGCAGTTGAAAGTGGCCGCTTTGCCCGTCGGCGTTGGAGAAGTTGCGCAAGCTGCTGCCCCCGGCTTGCAAGGCCTGTTGCAGCACCTGCACGATCGCCGCATGCAGCCGCTGCACCCGGGGCCGGCTCAGGCGTGCCGCCACCGTGGTGGGGCGAATACCCGCAGCAAACAGCGCCTCGGAGGCATAAATATTGCCCACGCCCACCACCACCTCGCCCGCCAGCAACACCTGCTTGATGCAGGCGCGGCGCTGGCGCAAAGCGGCAAAAAAGGCCTTGGGTTCGAAATCCGGCGTCAGCGGCTCCACCCCCAGCCGGCCCAGCAGCTTGCGCGCCACCGGGTCCGACTCGCTCTGGGCATAGACCACCGCCCCAAAACGGCGCGGGTCGTGCAGGCGCAGCACGCCATGGTTGGTCACCATATCAAAATGGTCGTGCGGGCCCGGTGGCGGCAACTCGGTGGCCAAACGCAGGCTGCCCGACATGCCTAGGTGCAGCAACAGCAGGCCATGGTCCAAATCGAGCAGCAGGTATTTGCCCCGCCTGCGCACCCCCAGCACCTGGCGCTGCAACAGCGCTTCGGGCGCCACCCCGAGGGGCCAGCGCAGCGGCTGGCCCAGCCCGATGCGCTCAATGCGGGCCCCGAGCAGCCGCTCGGCAATGTTGAGGCGGGTGGTTTCGACTTCGGGCAGTTCGGGCATGGGTCGGGCTTGAGAAAAACACAGAATCGGTGCCACGCCCCGCAAGGCAGCAGCCCATCCATTATCATGGGCGCATGCTGACGGCTCCCCCCACTGCTCTCGCTGCCCCTATGGGCATGGCCACCCGACTGCGGGGCTTTTTAGGGGCTGGTCTGAGCAGCCTGGCGCTGTTCGGGTTCGGATTCGGGCACGGCCCGGCTGCGGCCCAAGCGGGTGCGAGCCCGCCCGCCCTCCAATTGCAATTTCCCGGCCCACCCACCGCGCTCGACGCCGAGACTTTTTATCAGCTGCTGCTGGCCGAATTCAAATTGCAGCGCGGCGACCCGGGCGGCGCGCACTCCCTTATGCTCGACGCTGCGGTGCGCTTGCAACGCCCCGATCTGTTTCGCCGCGCCGTCGAAATGGCCCTGCAAGGCCGGGCCGGCAACTCCGCCTTCAACGCCGCGCGCGACTGGTCCAGCGCCTTTCCCCAGAGCGACGAGCCGCTGCGTTTTCAGTTGCAGATTTTGCTGGCCCTCAACCGCCCCGGTGAAATCGGCCCGGTGCTGCAGCGCCTGATCCAGCTCACCCCAGTCGAGCGGCGCCACGAGGTCATCAGCGCCATTCCGGCCACGCTGCACCGCCTGAGCGACCGCGCCGCCGCCCGGCGCGTGGTGCACGAGGCGCTGCAAGCCGCGCTGGCCGACCCCGCCACCGCCGCCACCGCGCACGCCGCCTTGGGGCGCATGGACCTGCTGCAAGGCGAGCGCCGGGCGGCCCTGCAAGCGGCGCAGCAGGCCCTGCGGCTCCAACCCGATTCGCAACCCGGTGCCGCCTTGGCGCTGGAGCTGCTGCAGCAGCAACACAGCGAAGCCGAGCCGCTGCTGCGCGCCTACCTTGACCGCAGCGACGCCGCCGATGCCACGCCGCGCCACGACCTGCACCTAGCCTACGCGCAAAGCCTGATCGAACTGCGGCGCGTCTCCGACGCCCAGCGCGAGCTGCGCCTGCTGACCGAGCGCGCGCCCAATCTGGCCCCGGCTTGGCTGCTGCAGGGGATTTTGCAGACCCAGTCGCGCCGGCCCGGCCCAGCGCGCATCGCCTTGCTGCGTTTTTTGGAGCTGGCCCCCGATCTGCCGGCTGAGCAAGGCGCTCGCGGGCGCACCCAAGCCTATCTGCACTTGGCTCAACTCGACGAATTGCAGCGCGATTTTGCCGCCGCTCAAGGCTGGCTCGATCGCATTGCCGACCCCGACGCGGCCGGCTTCTCGCTGCAGATTCGGCGCGCGCACCTGATGGCCCGCCAAGGGCAGGTCGAGGCGGCGCGGCAACTCTTGCGCCAACAACCCGAGTCAGACGACGCGCAGGCGCGGCGCAAGCTGGTGGCCGAAGCGCAACTGCTGCGCGAACTCGGCCAGTACGACAACGCCCTGCAGATTTACGGCCAGGCGCTGCAACGCTTCCCCGACGACCCCGACCTGCTCTACGAAAAAGCCCTCACCGCCAAACGCACCGGCCAATACGAGGCCATGGAGCAGATGCTGCGCCTGCTGATGCAGCGCCACCCCGACTACCACCACGCCTACAACGCCCTGGGCTATTCGCTGGCCGACCGCAACCTGCGCTTGCAAGAAGCGCGCTCGCTGATCCAAAAAGCCTTGGCCGTTGACCCCAACGACGCCTACATTCTCGACAGCATGGGCTGGGTCGAATTTCGCTTGGGCAACCACACCGAAGCGCTGCGGCTGTTGCTGCAAGCTTTTGAGCGTTTGCCCGACGCCGAGATCGCCGCCCATCTGGGCGAAGTGCACTGGGTACTGGGGCAGCGCGAGCAGGCGCTGGCCGTCTGGCGCCAAGGGCTGGAGCTCAACCCCGACAACGAAACCCTGCTCCAGACCATGCGCCGCCTGCAGGTCCAGCCATGAAACGCCCCGTTTGGTTGAGCCGCCGCCGGTGCGTGGTGGCGCTGGGTTGGGGCGCCGTGCTGGCGCTCGGCGGTTGCGCCAGCCCCGCACCCTTGCGCCCGCCGCTCCCCGAGGCCATGCCCACGCAAGCCAGCCCCGAGCCCACCCACTGGAGCGGCCGCTTGGCGCTGACGATCGAATCCGACCCGGTGCAGCACTTCAGCGCCAACTTTGAACTGTGGGGCAACGCCGACCAAGGCGGCCTGAGCCTGTCGAGCCCGCTGGGGCAGCAACTGGCGCTGGCCCAATGGGATGCGCAACAGGCGCTGCTGCAGCACAACGGGCGCAGCAACATCTATCCCAATATGGACCAGCTCAGCGCCGCCCTCACCGGCGTGGCGCTGCCGCTGCGGCCGCTGTTTGCGTGGCTGCGTGGGCAGCCGGCAGAACTCGAAGGCTGGCAGGCCGATCTCTCGCGCCACGCCCAAGGCCGGCTGCAGGCGCGGCGCTGGCAGCCCGCGCCGGCGGTTGAGTTGCGCCTGGTTTTGCACTGAGCGCCGCCGCTCCCCCCGCACCCCCTGCACCCCCTGCCCCTTCAGCAGCCCCATCGCCCCATGACCCTGCGCCAACTGCTCGACGTACCGGCTCCGGCCAAGCTCAACCTGTTTTTGCACATCGTCGGTCGGCGTGCCGACGGCTACCACCTGCTGCAATCGGTGTTTATGCTGATCGACTGGTGCGACACGCTGCATTTCGAGCGCCGCCAGGCGGGCCAGCTCAGCCGCCAAGACCTCAACAGCACCCAGGCCCTGCCCGAGCACGATCTGGTGCTGCGCGCCGCCCACGCCCTGCAAAGCGCCACCGGCTGCCCTTGGGGCGCACACATCGCGCTCGACAAACAGATCCCGCAGCAAGCTGGCTTGGGCGGCGGCTCGTCGGACGCGGCCAGCACCTTGCTGGCGCTCAACCAACTTTGGGGCTTGGGGCTGGGTGTTGCCGATTTGCAACGCATCGGCCTCGCCCTTGGGGCCGACGTGCCCTTCTTTCTGGGCGGACGCCATGCCTGGGTCGAAGGCATCGGCGAGTCCCTGCAGCCCATCGAGCTGCCGGAGGCGCGCTACCTGGTGCTCAAACCCCCCAGCGGCACCTCCACCCCCGAGATTTTTCGCCACCCCGGCTTGAAAAGAGACACGCCACGCGTTAGAATCGAAGACTTTGCTGCAAACAGCATGCAGGCGCAGCCAAGCGCATTTGGTTGCAACAACCTGCAGCCAGTGGCCCTTGAGCTGTGTCCCGACATCGCTTGGGGCCTTGAGTGGATGGCAAAGCAAAGTTTGGATGCGCGCATGTCCGGTTCCGGCAGCGCCTTGTTTGCGCCCTTGGTGCAAGAGCCGAGCTTAAGCAGCTTGCCAGCGCACTGGAGCGCCAGAATTTGCAGCAATTTGAGGGAGCATCCGCTGATCGGATGGTGTTAGCGGCTATAATCGCAGACGCTGTCCAATCCGAATCAGTGATGGTTCAGCACTGCATTCGGTGGCAGGCCTTCGGCCTGTTACCCGTGTAGGGGAGTCGCCAAGTTGGTTAAGGCACCGGATTTTGATTCCGGCATTCGAGGGTTCGAATCCTTCCTCCCCTGCCAAACCCTTTCATCTGCGCCGGTATTTCCATGCAATTTCAATCTCCTGTGCAAGCACCGGATTTCATGATCTTTACCGGCAATTCCAACCCGGTATTGGCGGCCGAAATCGCGCAGCATCTGCAAACGCCTCTGGGTGCGGCCAGCATCGGGCGCTTTTCCGACGGCGAGGTCACGGTCGAGATCACCCAAAACGTGCGCGCCCGCCACGTGTTCGTGATCCAGTCCACCTGCGCGCCCACCAACGAAAACCTGATGGAGCTGCTGATCATGGTCGATGCGCTCAAGCGCGCCTCGGCCGTCAGCATCTCGGCCGTCATTCCCTACTACGGCTATGCGCGCCAAGACCGGCGCCCACGCAGCAGCCGGGTGCCCATCAGCGCCAAAGTGGTGGCCAACATGCTGCAAGTGGTGGGTGTCAATCGGGTCCTGACCATGGACCTGCACGCCGACCAAATTCAGGGTTTTTTCGACATCCCGGTTGACAACATCTACGCCTCGCCGGTGCTGCTGAGCGACCTGCGCGCCAAAAACTACGAAAACCTGCTGGTGGTCTCGCCCGACGTTGGCGGCGTGGTGCGCGCCCGCGCCCTGGCCAAGCAGCTCGACTGCGACATGGCGATCATCGACAAGCGCCGCCCCAAACCCAATGTGTCCGAAGTGATGCACGTGATCGGCGACATCGAAGGCCGCAACTGCGTCATCATGGACGACATGATCGACACCGCCGGCACCCTGACCAAGGCCGCCGAGGTGCTCAAGGAGCGCGGCGCCAAGAGCGTCTATGCCTATTGCACGCACGCCATTTTTTCCGGCCCGGCGATCGAACGCATCGCCAAGGGCGGCGCGCTCGACGAGGTGGTGGTCACCAACACCATCCCCCTGAGCCAGGCCGCGCAGGCCTGCCCCAAAATCCGCCAACTCTCCGTGGCACCGCTGATGGCCGAAACCATCGTGCGCATTGCCAGCGGCGAGTCGGTCATGAGTTTGTTTGCCGACACCGACAGCGACTGATGCGCTGGATAGGCTGCGGCAGCCAAAGCCGCGCCAGCGCCCCTGGTTGGGTGCTGGCGTTTTTTTAATCTGGGTTCAGAGCTGGTCGCGGCCGGGCCCAAGCAGGAGTTGAAACATGAAATTTGTCGCTTTTGAGCGCAACACGCAAGGTACGGGTGCGAGCCGCCGTCTGCGCAATTCTGGCCGCACACCGGCCATCGTTTTTGGCGGGGAACAACAACCGATCGCCATCGAACTCGACCACAATGCCCTGTGGCACGCCGTGCACAAAGAGACCTTCCACGCCTCGGTGCTGGACATGGAACTCGGCGGCGCGGTGCAAAAAGTGCTGCTGCGCGATGTGCAGTACCACCCCTTCAAGCCGCTGGTGCTGCACGTGGACTTTCAGCGCGTCGATGACAAAACGCGCCTGCACAAGAAGGTGCCGCTGCACTTCATCAACGCCGACACCTCGCCGGCAGTGAAGATCGACAAGTGCACCGTCAACCACGTGCTGACCGAAGTCGAAATCGAGTGCCTGGCCATCCAGTTGCCCGAATTCATCGAAGTCGATCTGGGCCAAGCCGTCAAAGGCCAAGCCATCCACGCCAACGACCTCAAGCTGCCTGCAGGCGTCAAGCTGGTCACGCATGGCAAACCCAACCCGACGCTGGCCACCGTGATCGAGCCGGTGGAAGAAGTCATCATCGCCCCCGTGGCTTCTGCCGCTGGCGACAAAAAAGGCAAAAAAGCCAAGAAGTAAGTGCTGGCGCTCTGGTGCCCAAGCAGCGCCCAAGCTGCCGGTACCAGACCTGCGGCACCGCTTTGCAAGGCCCGCTCGTCGGGCCTTTTTCACGTACACGCGCCCCGCCTAAGGGGCCTGCCCGCTTCGTGGCTTGGCCGCGCAGCGGGTTTCGCTTAAGCTCACGCACATGTACAAACTGCTGGTCGGCCTGGGCAACCCCGGGCCCGAATACCACGACACGCGCCACAACGCCGGCGCCTGGTGGCTGGAGGCGGCGGCGCAAGCGCTCAAGGCCGAACTGCGCCCGGAGCGCAGCTTTTTTGGCCGCGCCGCCCGCACCCAAGTGGGCGAGCACACGCTCTGGCTGCTGGAGCCGAGCACCTACATGAACCGCAGCGGGCAGGCGGTGGCGGCGCTGGCGCGCTTTTACAAAATCGAGCCGCAGCAAATTTTGGTTGCGCACGACGAACTTGACCTGCCGCCGGGCGAAGTCAAGCTCAAGCGCGGCGGCGGCCATGCCGGCCACAATGGCCTGCGCGACATCCACGCCCAACTGGGCAGCGCCGACTACTGGCGGCTGCGCATCGGCATCGGGCACCCCGGCCACAAGGCCGAGGTGGTGCATTGGGTGCTCAAAAAACCCGCCCCGGAGCAGCGCAGCGCCATCGAGGAGGCGATCAGCCGCTCGCTGGCCGCCCTGCCCGAGTTGCTGGCGGGCCAGGTCGAGCGCGCCACCTCGGCCATCCACACCTCCAAGCCGGTGCGGCCCAAGCCGCCGCGCAATTCAAACGCTGCAAGCGCTTGATGTCAAACGCCGGTATTTCTGCTCTAGGCTGGCTCGGTCTTCGATGTGCAGCGGGTGCACCGGAATGCACTGCACCGGGCAGAGTTCGACGCACTGGGGCTGCTCAAAGTGGCCCACGCATTCGGTGCAGCGCGCTGGGTCGATCTGGTAGAAGTCGGGGCCCATCGAAATGGCCTGATTCGGGCACACGGGCTCGCAGACGTCGCAGTTGATGCACTCGGCGGTGATGGTCAGGGCCATGCGTGCCGCCCTTTCAGTGCAGGGCGGCGCTGTGGGCGCTGCGCAACTGCGCCGCCACCGCCGGGTTGACCAGGGCCGACACGTCGCCGCCAAGCTTGGCAATCTCGCGCACCAGGGTGCTCGAGATGCACTGCAAATCGGGCTGCGGCAGCACGAACACCGTCTCGACGCTGGGCAGCAGCTTGCGGTTCATGGCCGCCATCTGGGCCTCGTAGTCGAAATCGCTGGCGTTGCGGATGCCGCGCACCACCGCACAGGCCCCGTGCTGGCGGCAAAAGTCCATGATCAGGCCATCGAAGGGCAGCACGCGCACCTGGGGCCAGTCGGCCAGGCTCTGGCGCGCCAGGCTCAGGCGCTGCTCCAAGTTGAACTGGGTTTTTTTGTGGTGCGCAGCCGCCACGGCAACGATGAGCTGATCGAACAGGCGCGCTGCGCGCCCGATCACGTCCTCGTGCCCCAAGGTGAGCGGGTCGAAGGTGCCGCTGTAGACGGCCAAGCGCAGCTCGGAGGCAGGCTTGGTGGCGGGCTTTGCTGCAGGCTTGGGGGGGGCGGAGCGGCTCATGGGTGTGGATTATGCGCGGTGGCCGTGACGGTTGCATGGGGCAGCAGCGACAAACGTGGGTGATGCCCCAGCACCCTAGACTGGCTTGAGCAAATGGTAGTGCACCTGCCCGGCCCGGCCGTGGCGCTGCACCTGCAAGCCCAAGGGCTGGAGCATGGCCTCGCTCCATGGCAGCGGGGCTTCGAGGTAGATCAGGCCACCCGCCGCCAGCAGTGGGCGCGCGGCGGCCAAGGCCACTTGCACCGCCTCGGCGGTTGCAGAAAAAGGTGGATCCAAGAACACCACATCCCACGCGCCGGGCGCGGCCGAGCGCATCCATGCCAGCGCATCGGCCTGCTGCACCTGCACCTGCGCGGCACCCAGACGCTGCGCTTGGGCGCGCAGCGCCTGCACCAGCGCTGGGTCGCGCTCCAGCAGGCGCACCGCCGCCGCCCCGCGCGAGGCCGCCTCCAGCCCGAGCGCGCCGGTGCCGGCAAAGGCATCGAGGCAGCGCAGCCCGCGCAAATCTTGCCCGAGCCAGTTGAACAGGGTTTCGCGCACCCGATCGGGCGTGGGGCGCAAGCCCGGACTGTCGGGCACCTGCAGCTTGCTGCGCTTGTACAGGCCGCCGATCAGGCGCACGCTGCCGGGTGGGCGTGCGGGTTGTTGCGGGGCAGCCCCCTGCCCGGCGGCCTTGGCGGGGCGCTGGCGCGGCGACACCGCTGCAGCCGCTGCCGCCAAGCCTTGCCGGGGCACGCCCTGCGCCGCCAGCGGTTCGGCCAGTTCGCGCCGCCTCATGGTGCGGGGGCCCCAAACAGCACCGTCACCATGCGCTCGGGCTGCAGCACGCGCTGCAAGGCGCGGTGCACCTGCTCGCGGTTGAGCGCCGCCACCCGCGTGCTCCAGGTCTGCAAATCGTCCAGCGGCAGGTCGTTCCAAGCCAGCGCTGCCACTTCTTGCAGCAGCTCGCGGTTGCTGTCTAGGCGCAGCGCAAAGCCGTTGATCAGCGCCGCTTGGGCGTGTTCAAGCTCCTGCTGCGTGGGGCCTTGCTCCACGAAGCGGCGGATTTCCTGCTGCACCAGTTCCAGCGCCTGTTGCGCGCGCTGCGGCTCGGTGGTGGTCGCCACCAGAAAAGCCCCGGCATGGCGGCCGGGCACGAAGCGGCTGTGGATGTCGTAGGTCAGGCCACGACGCTCGCGCACCTCTTGCATCAGGCGCGAACTGAAACCGCTACCGCCCAGGATGTGGTTGCCCAGCATGAAGGCCAAAAAGTCCGGGTCGCGCCGCGCCAGGCCCGGCTGGCCGATCAGGAGCTGCGCCTGCGCCACGGCGAAGGGCTGCGCGATGGTGCGCCCTTGCGCCAGCGGCTGCACCTCGGGCAGCGGCGGCAAGGCGCTGCAGCCGTGCGGCTGCCAGCCAGCCAGCAGGTGGCGCACCAAGGCATCGGCGCGGCTGCGCTCGATGTCGCCCACCAGCGTGACGCGGGCCGTGCAGGCCTGCGCGTGGGTGCGCCAAAAGGCGCGCAGATGCTCGGCCTCGATGGCGGCCCAGGTTTCGGGCCGGGCCTGCTGGCCGTAGGGGTGTGCGCCATAGATGGCGGCCGTCAGCAACTGCTCGGCCAGCACCTCGGGTTCGGTTTGCGCTTGTTGCCAGCGCGCCACCCAGCGCGGGCGCTCGCGCTGCCACACCGGCGCGGCAAAGGCCGGGGCGGCAAGCTGCTGCGCGAGCAAATCCTGCGCCGCTTGCAGCAGCTCGGGCTGCGTCAGGGTGCGCAGGCGCAGGCTCAGGCGGTCGCGCGTGGCGGCGGCGCTGAACTGGGCCCCCAGATCGGCCCAGGCTTCGGCCAAGGCGTTTTCGTCCAGCGCTGGCCGGCCGGCGTGGGCCTGCACGCCTGCGCGCAGCAGCGCCGCCGTGGCTTGCGCCAGCCCGGCTTGGGGCGCGGGGTCGCGGCGGCTGCCGGCGTCGAGGTCGATCTGCACATCGAGCATGGGCAAACCAGGGTTGCTCACCAGATAGACCCGCGCCCCGCTGGGCTGCACCCAGTGCTCGATGGCCGGCGCGGCTTGGGCGAAACCAGACGCCATCAGGGCCAGGCCCAGCGCCAACAGCCTGCCCCAGCCCATAAACCGCGCCGCAGCGCCGCAAGAAATCAACTGCTTCATGGCGCCTGCTCCGGAATCAACACCCCCACGGTGAGCCGCTGCGCCGAAAAATGGCGCGCTGCCACCGCTTGCACCTGCTGCGGCGTGACCGCATTCAGGCGCCGCATGAGGCGCTCCGAACTGTCCACCGGCCAGCCCTGGGCCCAGTAGCTGCCCAGCAGCCGCGCCTGGGCAAACATCGAATCGCGCTGAAACACCTCGGCCGCCAGCCACTGGTTGCGCACCCGGCGCAGCTCAGCCTCGCTCACGCCCTCGCGCGCCACGCGGCCGATTTCGGCCACCAGCGCCGCCTCCAGCTCGGCCGGGCTCACCCCTTGCGCGGGGGTGCCCGAGAGCAAAAACAGTTGCGGCCCACGGCCCAGGTAGCCAAACGATGCGCTCACCTCCAGCGCCACCCGGCGCCCGGCTGCGCCCTGCACCAGTTGGCGCTCCAGCCGCGCCGCGCTGTGGCCGTCGAGCACACCGGCGAGCAGCAGCAGCGCCAGTGCGTCGGTGCTGGCGGCGTCGGTGGCGTCTGGGTGCGCCAGTTGCGGCACCTTGTAGCCCATCACCAGCAGGGGCCGGTCGGTGCGGCCCACGTATTCAATGCGGCGCGTGCCGCGCTGCTCGGGCTCGGTCTGCGGCTTGCGCTCGGGCACGGCGCGCGCGGGAAGGGCGCCGAAATAGCGCTCGGCCCAGGCGCGCACCTGCGCCACCTCTACGTCGCCTACCACCACCAGCGCCGCGTTGCCCGGCACATACCAGCGCCGGTAAAAAGCGCGCGCGTCCTCGGGCTGGAGCGAGTTCAGGTCGCTCATCCAGCCGATGATCGGGCGCCGGTAGGGGTGCGCCAGCCAGGCGCTGGCCGTGAACACCTCGAACATGCGCGCCTGCGCCGATTCCTCCACCATCTGGCGCCGCTCTTCTTTGATGACCGACATTTCGCGCCAGAACGCCTCGTCGGGCCAGGCGTTGTGGGCAAAGCGGTCGGCCTCCAGCCGCATCACGTCGGGCAGCCGGGTGGCCGGGATTTGTTGGTGAAAAGAGGTCACGTCGCGGCTCACAAAGGCGTTGTCGCGCCCGCCCATGGCCGCCACCAGGCGCGAAATCTCGCCCTCGGGCACAGTCGGCGTGCCTTTGAATAGCATGTGCTCGACCACATGCGCCACGCCCGACTGGCCATCGACCTCGTCCATCGAGCCCGCGCGCAGCCACAGCATCTGCAATGCCGTGGGGGCGCGCCGGTCGGGCTTGATGATCAGCGTCAGGCCGTTGGCCAGGGTGAACTGCTGCACCGTGGCGGGGGCTGTGGCGGGGGCTGGCGTCTGGGCGTAGGCGTGGACGGGCAGCAGCAAGCCAAGCAGCGCAGCCCACAGCAGCAGCCAAGATCGGAGCCGCCCACGCAACAAAATCGGGGGTGGCAAAGCAGGTTTCATAGAATGCATGGTTCAGATTGTCTACCAGATGGCCCAGTCAAGCCTGCGCGCTTCTCAATGAGCGCTTGGGCATGGATTCCTTAAGCGAGCCCCATGTTCAGTTACCTGAAGAAAAAATTTTTTGGCAGCAGCCCGACCGAGCCAGAAGTGCCGGTCGAGCCCAATGCGCCAGCCGTGCCTGCCGTGCCTGCCGTGCCTGCCGTGCCGCCCGCACCCCTTGCGCCCAATGCAGCGGTCAAGCCCGACACACCCACCTCCGAACCAGCGCCCAGCCCCGCCCCCAGCCGACTGTCTTGGTATGAGCGGCTCAAAACCGGCTTGCGCAAAACCGGCAGCAGCATCGGCAGCGTGTTCACCGGCACCCAGATCGACGAGGCGCTGTACGAAGAGCTCGAAGCCGCGCTGCTGCAAGCCGACACCGGGGTGCAGGCCACCCAATTTTTGCTCGACGACCTGCGCCGCCGCGTCAAGGCCAGCAAAGCCACCGACCCGGCCGCGGTCAAGGGGCTGCTGGCCGAGGCGCTGGCCGATTTGCTGCGGCCCTTGCAGCAGTCCTTGCCCATCGGGGCCCAGGCGGATGGCCCCACCGTGCTGATGATCGCCGGCGTCAACGGCGCCGGCAAGACCACCACCATCGGCAAACTCACCTGGCACCTGAGCCACGCCGGGGCCAGCGTGCTGCTGGCGGCGGCCGACACCTTCCGCGCTGCGGCGCGCGAGCAGCTCGGGGTTTGGGCCACGCGCAACACGGTCGAAATCATCAGCCAGCAAGGCGGCGACCCGGCGGCGGTGAGCTTCGACGCCGTGACTGCCGGGCGCGCACGCGGGCGCGACGTGGTGCTGATCGACACCGCCGGCCGCTTGCCGACCCAGTTGCACCTGATGGAAGAACTGAAAAAAATCAAGCGCGTGATCCAGAAAGCCGACCCCAGCGCACCGCACGAGGTGCTGCTGGTGATCGACGGCAACACCGGGCAAAACGCGCTGGCGCAGGTCAAGGCCTTCGACGCCGCGCTGGGCCTCACCGGGCTGGTGGTGACCAAGCTCGACGGCACCGCCAAAGGCGGCGTGCTGGCCGCCATTGCCATCTGGGGGCGCGAGCGCGGGGCCGTGGTGCCGGTGTATTTCATTGGCGTGGGCGAACAACTCGAAGACTTGCAGCCTTTTGACGCGCACGAATTTGCCAGCGCCTTGCTGGGCTAAGAGCAAGCCTTGCGCATGCGCACACAAGCCTTGTCGCCCAGATCGGATCTGGCCTCGTGGTTTTCCCTGGATCTCACCCTCAACCAAGGGCAAACACTTAGGTCTAGGCCGGCCCCCTGTAAGATTGCTGTCGGCAGCAGCCCTAAAATGGCAGCAATCAAAATATCAGCATTCATGGATACATCGCCATCCGTGCATTCGTCATTTAGTCCAAGGAGACCGCAACGATGAAAGTCCTCACCAAATTCATGGCCATCGGCCTGCTCGGAGCAGCTGCGCTGACAGCGCAGGCTCAGACCCCTGCTGCTGCACCGGCGGCGGCTGCAGCGGCTGCAACGCCAGCGGCCACGCCCACCCCGGCACAGATCCGCCTGTGGGCTTCTGCCTGCATGACTTGCCACGGCACGCTCGGGCGCGCCCAGCCCGGCATGGAATCCCTGGCCGGCATGAACCGCGAAGACATGACGCGCAAAATGATCAACTTCAAGACGGGTCGCGCCCCAGCGACCATCATGCACCACATCGCGCGTGGCTACAGCGACGAGCAAATCGCCGCCATCTCTGGCTACTTTGCCGCCCTGCCCCGCTGAACCAGGAGACCGAACCATGAAACGTCGTCAATTCGTACAAACGCTGTCTGCGGCTTCGGCCCTCGGCACCGCTGGCCTGCTCAGCGGCTGCGCCTCGGGTCCTGCCGGTGCCGGTGCCGCACACGTGGTGGTGGTGGGCGGGGGCTATGGTGGCGCCACGGCCGCCAAACACATCCGCATGTTTTCTGAGGGCCGGGTGCGCGTCACCCTGATCGAGCCCAACCCGCAGTTCATTTCCTGCCCGATCTCGAATCTGGTGATCGGCGGGCAGCGCAACATGGACTTCATCACCCACAGCTACGACAGCCTGCAAAACCGCCACGGCGTGCGCATGGTGCGCGATTCGGTTACAGCCATTGACGCCGTGCGCCGCACCGTGCGCCTGGCCGGTGGCAGCGAAATCGGCTACGACCGCCTGATCGTCTCGCCTGGCATCGACTTCATGTGGCAGGGCCTGCCCGGCATGGCCAGCCCAGAAGCCCGCGCGCGCATGCTGCACGCCTGGAAAGCGGGCGAGCAAACCGTGGCGCTGCGGCGCCAGCTCGAAGCCATGCCCGACGGGGGCGTGTATGCCATCAACATCCCGGCCGTGCCCTATCGCTGCCCGCCCGGCCCCTACGAGCGCGCCTGCTTGGTGGCCAACTACTTCAAAAAGGCCAAGCCGCGCAGCAAGGTCATCATTTTTGATGCCAACCCCGAAATCCAGTCCAAGCGCGGGCTGTTCAGCCGGGTGTTCGAGCAAGATTTCAAAGGCACGCTCGAATACCGCCCCGGCCATGTGCTCACCGATGTGCATGCCCCCACCAACGCCATGCGCTTTGAGGTGCAGGACGAATTCAGGCCGGCGGTGGCCAACGTGCTGCCGTCCATGCGCGCCGGCGACTTGGCCTTGCGTGCGGGTTTGGCCAACGTCAACAACCGCTGGTGCGAAGTGAACTTCCAGACCTTCGAATCGGTCGTGGCCCCCAACATCCACGTGCTGGGCGACGCGATCCAGGGTTCACCCGGCATGCCCAAGTCGGGCCACATGGCCAACCAGCATGGCAAGGTCTGCGCCATGGCCGTGGTTTCGCTGCTGCAGGGGCAGCCGGTGCCGCAGTTGCCGATCATCGCCAACACCTGCTACAGCTTCGTCAACGACACCGACGCCATTCACGTCTCCAGCGTACACCGCTGGGACGCCGAGCGCCGTACCCTGCTCACCGTGCCGGGCTCGGGCGGTGTATCGGTTGCTCCCAACGAGATGGAAGGACGCTATGCCATCGGCTGGGCGCTCAACATCTGGGCGGATACATTGGGTTGATCCCGCCCCCTGCACCACCCTGTTAAAAAATCCACCCCTGCTGCGGCAGGGGTTTTCTTGGCACCTTGCAGTTTGCTCGCACCATGAAACCCAAATCACTTAGCGCCTGGCTGGGCGGTCTGCTGGCCGCTGTGGCCGTCTCCTTGGCTCCTTCCGTCGCTTGGGCGCAAGCCGATCAGGTGCGGGCGCAGCGCCTGCACATGGGTTCGTGCTTTATTTGTCACGGCGCGCAAGGAGAATCGACCAGTGAAATGTTTCCCCGCTTGGCGGGGCAAAATGCCGAGTACATCGCCGCGCAGTTGCTGGCTTACCAAACCGGACAACGTCAGCACACCGCCATGGCCAACGCGGTGGCGCGCCTAACGCGAGACGAAATGCTGGCCTTGGGGCGTTTTTACGAGCAACTGACACCCCCGCGCGATCCCGCTCAAGACCCGATGCTCGCCGGCATGGGCAAGTACATTTACCACCACGGCAACCGTTTTACTGGCGTGCCCTCTTGCGCCAGTTGCCACGGCGCCGATGCGCGCGGTGCCGCCACCTTGCCGCGCCTAGCCAACCAGATTCCGGCCTACCTCAAGCACTCGCTCAAGCAGTTCAACACCCGCCAGCGCACCGACGCCAACATGGTGATGCACATGGTGGCCGAGCGCATGACCGAACTTGAAATGGCCGCCGTGGCCGAGTACCTGGGCGCGAAGTAAGGGTTCAGTGGGCTGCGTCGGGGTCGGTACCGCGCAGCTTTTCGTGGATGCGCCGCACCGTGCGCCAAACCCCATACAGCACCACCGGAATCAAGGCCCCGACGGCGATCTCGGGCTGTATCGGCACCCCGGCCTGCTCCACCGCCTTGGCCGCATACAGCAGCAGGCTGATCACGTAGTAAGAAATCGCCGCAATCGACAAGCCCTCCACCGTGGACTGCAAGCGCAGTTGCAGCGCCTGCCCACGCGTGAGTTTTTCCAGCAACTGCTGGTTCTGGCCTTCGGTGGCAATGTCGACGCGGGTGCGCAGCAAGGCGCTGGCGCGCGAGACGCGCTCCGACAAGGTGCTCAGCCGCTGTTCGGTGGAGGCCACCGTGGCCATGGCGGGCGACAAGCGCCGGCGCATGAACTCCCCGATGGTCTGGGTGCCGGGCACCGGTGTTTCGCGCAATTCGGCGATGCGCTGCGCCACCAGGGCATCGTAGGCGCGGGTGGCCGAAAAACGGTAGGAATGCTGGGCAATCGCCTTTTCCACCCGGGCCGCCAGCGCCACCAGGGTATCGAGCAAGGACTGATCCGATTGCTGGTTGTGCTCTAGGCTGGCAGTGATCTGAGCCAGTTGCGCCTCGGCTTGCGCCAACTCGGGCGCCAAGTCTTTGGCGGTGGGCAAGCCGCGCAGCGCCATCAGGCGGTAGGTTTCCACTTCCAGCAGGCGCTGAACGATGCGGCCCGCGCGGGTTTCGGTGGTGTCGGGCGCAGCCAGCACCAGCATGCGCTCAAAACCGCTAGTGCGCAAGCGGAAATCGGTCAGCACCATGGAATGGCGCTGGTTGCCCATCAGCGAAGCCGCCAGCGTGTGTTCACCCAAACGGGGCCGAAGCCGCTCCAGCAGGGCCTGCGGCTGCGACAGATCGGCCGCCAGCAAGGCCAATTCGATGGCGCAAAAGGTGCGCCCCGGCACCTGTGCCAGCCAGCCCTCGGGCAACAGGCGTTGCAACTGCCACTGCTCGCCTTCAAACCAGCCAGCGGGCTCGGCCTGCATGGGCAACACCAGCGAATAGCGCGTGAACTCGCTGTGGCGCTCCCACTTCAGGGTGTAGCCGGGCAGCGCCAAACGCAGAAAATTGTCTTGCAGGTCGGGCAGCCCGAGCTGCTCTTGACCGGGTAAGCGGCGCAGCAGGTCGAGCTCGGCCTGACGGCTCACGCCGTCGTTGAAAACCGCCAAATAGAGCACCCCCGCCGGCAGCGCCAAACGCGCTGGCGGCCGCGCATGCACTTCGTCGTGCAAGACGCGCCGCAGCGCGTCGTCGGGGGGCAGAGTGACTGGGCTCAAGCGCCGAGTTTTTCCTTGATGCGCGCCGATTTGCCGCTGCGCTGGCGCAGGTAGTAGAGCTTGGCGCGGCGCACGGCACCGCGGCGCTTGACCTCGATGCGCTCGATGCGTGGGCTGTAGAGCGGGAAGGTGCGCTCAACGCCTTCGCCGTTGGAGATTTTGCGCACGATAAAGCCCGAGTTCAGGCCACGGTTGCGCCGTGCAATCACCACGCCTTCGTAGGCCTGCACGCGCTTGCGTGTGCCTTCAACCACGTTGACGTGCACGATCACCGTGTCGCCAGGGGAGAAATCGGGGATTTGCTTGTTGAGACGAGCGATTTCTTCTTGCTCGAGGATCTGGATCAGATTCATGGCTTCCTGTTTACCGATCGTGGTCGCGCTGCACTAAAGGCCCCATAACCCGGCACACCCAGGTGCAAGGTTGGCCTGCAATGTGCAGGCCGAGGGCGGCCGACCAGAGGATCGAAAGCCCGCGATTATAGCTTGCTTTTGGCGTGCTTAGGCTCGCCGAGCTTAGGCCCGCCACCCTCGGCATGGCAATCTCGGAGCAAATCGGGCCGCAAGCGCGTGGTGGCGTCGCGCCGTTGCTGCAAGCGCCAGGCCTCGATGCGCGCATGGTGCCCCGATAGCAGCACCTCGGGCACCTCGGCCTCGCCTTGGGGGCCGCACCAGCGCTCGGGCCGGGTGTAATGCGGGCAGTCGAGCAAGCCGGCGATGGCCGGGTTGAAGCTGTCTTGCTGGTGGCTCAGCGCATCGTTGAGCACGCCAGGCAAGAGCCGCGCCACGGCATCGAGCAGCGCCAGCGCCGCCAGCTCGCCACCCGAGAGCACAAAATCGCCCAGGCTGATCTGGCCATCGACGCACTGGTCGATGAAGCGCTGGTCTATGCCCTCGTAGCGTCCGCACACCAAAATCGCTCCGCTGGCCTGCGCCTGCTCGGCCACCACGGCGTGATCCAGCCGCCGCCCTTGGGGGCTAAACAGCAGCGTGGGCACCGCCGGCAGCCCGAGCTGGGCGCGCTCGGCGCGGATCGCCTCCCAGCAGCGCCGCAGCGGCTCGGCCAGCATGACCATGCCGGGCCCGCCGCCAAAGGGGCGGTCATCGACGCGCCGATATGGCCCTTCGGCAAAGTCGCGCAAGGGCCACAGGCGCAGCTGCAAAGCCCCCGATTCGTAGGCGCGGCGCGTGATGCCGTGCTGCATGAAGGGCTCAAACAGCTCAGGGAACAGGGTGATGAGGTCAAAGCGCATGATCAAAAGACAGCGCAATGGGGCAGCGCAATGCGGGTGCGCTTAATAATCGAGCTGCCAATCGACCGTGATGCGCCGCGCCGCCAGATCGACCGCATCGACGTAGGCCGAGACAAAGGGAATCATGCGCTCGGCCACTTTGCCCTCGGCGGACAGGTACTCTAGGCACAGCACGCTGTGCGGGCCGGTGGTGAGCAGGTCGCGCACCACGCCCATCGGCTCGCCTTGGCGGTTGAATACGTCGAGCCCGATCAGGTCGACCCAATAAAATTCGTCGCCGCTGGCCGCAGCAGGGAAATCGGCGCGCGCCACGTAAATGCGCGCCCCTTTGAGCGCTTCGGCGGCGTTGCGGTCGGGCACTTCGGCCAGTTGCGCCACCAAGCCGTCGGCATGGGGCTTGATGCTGTGCACCCGCACCTCGACGCTGCCCTCAAAGGCATCAAAGCCCCTGGCAAAAGGGGCCTCGGGGGGCAGCAAATACCAGCGCCAGGCATGCAACAAGGCTTCGGGCTTGGCGCTGTGGCAGTGCAAGCGCACCCAGCCCTTGATGCCCCAGGCCTCTTGGATCCGGCCCAACTCCACCGCGTCGGCAGGCAGCGATGCGGGCTTGAGTCCGGTTAGGGCGACCATGGGGCAAGGGGCGGCAAATAACGGCAAATGGCAGCAGCGCCACAGCCGCAGCCAAATTAGGCCGCGACGGCCGTGGCTTTGGCGGCTTGCTTGAACAGGCGCACCGCGGTGTCGGAGGGCTGCGCGCCCACGCTCAACCAGTAATTGAGCCGGTCTTGGGCTACCCGCAGCGGCTCTTCGCCACCGGTGGCCATCGGGTTGTAAAAACCGATGCGCTCGATGAAGTTGCCGTCGCGGCGGCTGCGCTTGTCGGCCACTACGATGTTGTAAAACGGGCGCGCCTTGGCGCCGCCACGGGAGAGTCGAATGACGACCATAGTTGAATCCTTCGGGTGGAGCAAAGCCCCACGAAAAAGCCTCGCAACGCCTGAGACACACAACTGACCACCCGGCCAGCGAAACGTTGGGAACCCATGATTGTAGCCGATGGCCGGTGTCTTCCCAAAATATTAGAGATCCACCAGCCACGACAGCAGCAGCATCCAGCCGCTGAGCGTGAGCAGCGCCAGCAGGGTCGAGACGCCCATCGTCGCGGTCGTCAAATCCTGCACCACCCGGTAGCGCTGCGCGAACAAATACACATTGGCCCCCACCGGCAAGCCGGCCGCCACCACCAGCACCACCAAGGCCAGGCCCTCGATCCCAAAAGCCCAGGCGCTGGCACCCACCATCAAGGGCAGCAGCAGGTTCTTGCTCAGGGCCAGCCCCAGCGCCGGCTGCCAGTGGCCGCACAGGCTCAGGCCCGCCAGGCTTACCCCCACCAGCACCAGCGCCAGCGGGCCAAAGGCGCTGCCCAGCAGTTGCAGCGGCAGCTGCACCACTTGCGGCAGCGCCCAGCCAGTCTGGGCAAACAGCAGCCCGCAAATGATGGGCAGCGGCACCGGGTGGATGAGGGCGCTTTTGATGGCCGAGGCGGCGATCCGAACGATGCGCTGCGGCGTCAAGGGGCTGGCATGCTGTGCGCCCTCCTCGCGCGCCTGCGCCAATTCCAACAAGATCGTCGCCGCCGTGAGCAGCACCAGCGAGTGCACCGAAATCAGCGTCAGCAGCGTCACCAGCCCGTCTTGCCCATAGGCCAGCTTGACCAGCATGATGCCGATCATGACCAAATTGCTGAAGGTGCCCGCCAAGGCCAGCACCACGCTGCGGCAGCTCAGGCCGCGCAACAGCACGCTGAACCCAAACAGCAACCCGACCGCCACAAAATAGGCCCCGACCGGGCGCAAGTCGAGCTCGTCGATCTGCACCGTGCTCATGGTGGTAAACAGCAGCGCCGGGCCCAGCACCAAAAACACCAGGTTCGACAAATCCTGCACCGATGCGCTGCGAATCCAGCGCATCTGGCCGGCCAGGTAGCCGACTCCGATCAGCAAAAAAACCGGAGTCAGCGACAAAAAAACGGGGTGTTCGGTCAAAGCCACCGCCAGAGTGTAGCCAAGCCCGGCACGCTTCCTTGGCCAAGAACGGCCCGTATGGTCCTGGCTGTCAGCGCAGCCACTGCGCAAACTGCTGGCGCAAGTGGCGCACCTTGGGTGCGGCCACCGCCAGGCAGTAGCCGTGCTCCGGATGGCGGGCAAAAAAGCGCTGGTGCTCGGCTTCGGCGGGGTCAAAGCGCTGCAGCGCCACGAGCTCGGTGACGATCGGCGCCCCAAAGGCGTCGGCGGCTTGCAGCTCGGCCATCAAGTCGCGCGCCACCTGCGCTTGCTCAGGCTGTGTCCAGTAAATACCGCTGCGGTACTGGCTGCCCACGTCGGCCCCTTGGCGGTTTAGGCTGGTCGGGTCGTGGGTGGCGAAAAAAATCTGCAGCAAGCTGCGCAGATCGATTTGTTCCGGGTCGTACACCAAACGCAGCGCCTCGGCGTGGCCGCTGCGGCCGCTGCAGACCTGCTCGTAGCTGGGCTGGGGCCAGTGGCCATTGGCGTAGCCCGACTCCAGTTCCAGCACGCCGCGCACGCGCTCAAACACCGCTTCGGTGCACCAAAAACAGCCACCCGCCAGCACCAGCGTTGGCAAGCGACCCCGCTCGGGGTCGGGGCCGCCGGTTGCGACAAGGGATGATGGGGGGGCAGATGTTGCAGTCATTTGATCAAGCGCAAACCTTTGTAGGGCGGCACAGGGAAGAATGGTTCGTGTGAAATTTGTTGATTTCAGCGAAGGTTAAACTTGTTACCACCCGATCACCACAGTGAAAGGTTGGTTTCCACATGGGCAGCAGAGCTATCTTAGCGCGCACCCCAGAGAAAAAAAAACTTTAAATGCCACAAGGAGTTGAAAAACTGGCCAAGGGTAAACACGGACCACCCCCAAACTGGCCCCTTTGTTGCGTGAACCCAGACACGGTAACAGCGCGAGACAAGCTGGTCGCAAGGCGAGCAGCGCACGCAGCCCAAGCCGTCACCCAACTTAGAACAGAAAGGATTCCAATGGAGCAAGCCATTCAATCGATGCTGGAGCGCTACCGCAGTGACCGCACCCGGCTGATCGACATGTTGTGGGAGTTGCAGTGGCAACACGGCCACATACCCGCACAAGCCCTGCCCCCACTGGCGGCTGGCCTCAACCTGTCGGTGCTCGATGTCCGTGAAACGGCGTCGTTTTACCACTTTTTCCGGCTCGAACCCTCGGGCAAGTACGTTTTTTACCTCTGCAACTCGGTGCTGGCCAAACTCAACGGCTTCGACGCCGTGCGCGAGGCGCTCGAGCGCGAAACCGGAGCCCGTTTTGGCCAACCCAACCCCGATGGCCTGTTTGGTTTGTTCGAGACGCCCTGCATCGGCCTGAGCGACCAAGAGCCGGCCATGATGCTCGACAAGGTGGTGTTTACGCGCCTGACGCCGAGCAAAATCGCCGACATCGTCGAACAGCTCAGGCAAGGCAAAACCCCGGAAGAGATTGCCAACCCAGCCGGACTGCCCACCGACCAACTGGCTTATGTGGAATCGATGGTCGAGTCCAACGTACGCACCCAGCGCCCGATATTCTTTAGGGGCAAGCTCGACTTGGGCACGGCGTTGGAGCAAATGCTCGCCGATGAGCCCAGTCAGGTGATCGACTCGGTGACGGCCTCCAAGCTGCGCGGGCGCGGCGGCGCGGGTTTTTCCACGGGCTTGAAGTGGCGCTTGTGCCGCGACGCCTGGGGCGAGAGCAAAACCATCATCTGCAACGCCGATGAGGCCGAACCCGGCACCTTCAAAGACCGGGTGCTGCTCACGCGCTCGCCCAAGCAGGTGTTTTTTGGCATGGTGGCTGCGGCCTACGGCATTGGGGCCAGCACCGGCATCCTGTATTTGCGCGCCGAGTATTACTACCTGAAAGACTACTTGGAAGCCCAGTTGCAACAAATGCGCGACCAAGGCATGCTCGGGTGCAACATTGGCGGCAAAGCCGGGTTTGACTTCGACATCCGCATCCAGATGGCGGCCGGCGCCTACATTTGCGGCGAAGAAACGGCGCTGATCGAATCGTGCGAAGGCAAGCGCGGCACACCGCGCCTCAAACCGCCCTACCCGATCCAGAAAGGCTATCTGGGCCAGCCAACCAGTGTCAACAACGTCGAGACCTTCGCCTGCGTCAGCCACATCTTGGCTGAGGGCGCGGCTTGGTTTCGCAGCTTTGGCACGGCCGAATCCTCTGGCACGCGGCTGCTCAGCGTAGCGGGCGACTGCAGCAAGCCGGGCATTTACGAAGTCGAATGGGGCACCAGCGTCAACCAGGTGCTGCGCATGGCAGGCGCCTACGGTGCCATGGCGGTGCAGATCAGCGGCCCCTCGGGCGATTGCGTGTCGGTGGAAAAAGACGGTGAGCGCCTGCTCGGCTATGAGGATTTGTCGTGCAACGGCGCCTTCACGATTTTCAACAAGCAGCGCGACCTGCTCTGGATCGTGCGCGAGCACATGCAGTTCTTTGTCGATGAGTCGTGCGGCATCTGCGTGCCGTGCCGGGCCGGCAACGTCGATTTGCTGCACAAGATGGACCGCTTGATTGCCGGCCGCGGCTGCCAGCAAGACCTCGACGAGGCGGTGCAATGGGGCGCTGTGGTGCGCAACACCAGCCGCTGCGGTTTGGGCGCGACCTCGCCCAAACCCATCCTGACCACGCTGAGCCGGTTTCCAGAGGCCTACCAGGTCAGGCTGGCCAAACCCAGTGGTCCCTTGCTGCCCTCGTTCGATCTCGATGCGGCCTTGGCGGGCTACGCCGAAGCCAGCCAGGCACTGAAAGTAAAACTGGAGACCAGCACATGAAAATCGAAATCACCATCGATGGGCAGCCGGTGCAAACCGAATTGGGCCGCACCTTGGTCGATGTGGCGGCCGAAGTCGGGGTGTTCATCCCCACTTTGTGCTACGTCAAGGACAAGCCCTGCTTGGGCACGTGCCGGGTGTGCTCGGTCAAGGTCAACGGCACCGTCAGCGCCTCGTGCACCGTGCGGGTGGCCAACGGCATGCAAGTGGAGGTCAATACCCCGGCCTTGGTGGACTCCCGCAAAGCACTGGTCGAGTTTTTGTTTGCCGAAGGCAACCACAACTGCCCCAGTTGCGAGAAAAGCGGGCGCTGCCAGTTGCAGGCGGTGGGTTACGAGTCCGACATGATGGTCTCGCGCTTCCCTTACCGCTTTCCGGTGCGCGAAAACAGCCCGGGCAGCGACAAAATCTGGCTCGAGCGCGACCGCTGCATTTTCTGCCAGCGCTGCGTCGAGTACGTGCGCGACCAAGAAACGGGCCAAAAGATTTTCAGCATCAGCGGCCGCGGTGGATCGTCGCGCATCGAAATGGACGTGGAACTGGCCAACCGCATGAGCGAGGAACAGGTCAAGGAGGCGGTCGAACTGTGCCCAGTCGGCACCATTTTGCAAAAGCGCGTGGGCCACGATGTGCCCATCGGACAGCGCAAATACGAAATTCAAACGCTGCGCGCGCGCAGCCTCAACATTGAAGGAGCCAAGAATGAGCCACGCAGCTGAAGCCCTAGCCGGGCAGGAGTTCTCGCACGACCTCCCCATCACCCCGCTGGCCCCGGCTTTGATCGCCGGCCGAGCCGGCAAGATCAAAGTTGCCACCATCGGGCTGTGCGGCTGCTGGGGTTGCACCCTGTCGCTGCTGGACCTCGATGAGCGCTTGTTTGCGCTGCTCGACAAGGTGACCATCCTGCGCTCGTCCATCACCGACATGAAGCGCATCACCGAGCGCTGCGTGGTCGGTTTCGTCGAGGGCGGCGTGGCCAACGAGGAAAACATCGAAACGCTGGAGCATTTCCGCGAGAATTGCGACGTGCTGATCTCGGTCGGCGCTTGCGCGGTGTGGGGCGGCGTGCCGGCCATGCGCAACGTGGTGCCGCTGTCCGAATGCCTGATCGAGGCCTACGTGGATTCGCCCACCGCCGTTCCAGGCATCAAGCCCATCATCCCGCTGCACCCCGACATTCCGCGCATCACCACCAAGGTGTATCCTTGCCACGAAGTGGTCAAAATGGACTACTTCATCCCCGGCTGCCCGCCCGACGGCGATGCCATCTTCAAGGTGCTCGACGATTTGGTCAACGGCCGCCCGTTCGACCTGCCGATCTCGATCAACCGCTACGACTAAAACCGCTGCAGGAGCTACAAACATGAGCAGAAAATTGGTCATTGACCCCGTCACCCGAATCGAAGGGCACGGCAAGGTGGTGGTGCATCTGGACGACGACAACAATGTTGTCGATGCCAAGTTGCACGTGGTGGAGTTTCGCGGCTTCGAGCGCTTCATCCAAGGCCACCCCTACTGGGAAGCGCCGATGCTGCTGCAGCGCATCTGCGGCATCTGCTTCGTCAGCCACCACCTGTGCGGCGCCAAAGCGCTCGACGACATCGTGGGGCTGGGCCTCAAGCAGGGCTTTCAAGTCACGCCGACGGCCGAAAAAATGCGCCGTCTCGGCCACTACGCGCAGATGCTGCAATCGCACCAGACCGCGTACTTCTACCTGATCGTGCCCGAAATGATGTTTGGCATGGACGCCGCACCCGAGCAGCGCAACATCGAAGGCCTGATCGAAGCCAACCCGGAGCTGGTCAAGCGCGCCGTGATGCTGCGCAAATGGGGCCAAGAGATGCTGGTGGCGGTGTTCGGCAAGAAGATGCACGGCATCAGCTCCATACCTGGCGGCGTCAACAAAAACCTCAGCGTTGCCGAGCGCGACCGCTTCCTCAACGGGGCGCCGGGTTTGCTTTCCATGCAGCAAGTGATCGATTACTCGATCGAGGGCCTGCAGTTGTTCTACGACTTCCACGAAAAGAACCGCCAGCAGGTGGACAGCTTTGGCGTGGTGCCGGCGCTCGACATGTGCCTGGTCGATGGCAACGGCGACGTGGACTACTACCACGGCAACCTGCGCGTCACCGATGGCCAGAAAAAAGTGGTGGCCGAGTTCGACTACCACGACTACCTGAACCACTTCTCCGAGGCCGTGGAGGAGTGGAGCTACATGAAGTTCCCCTTCCTCAAGGGGCTGGGGCGCGAGGGCGGTTCGGTGCGGGTGGGGCCACTGGGGCGCATGAACGTGACGCGTTCGCTCTCTACGCCGCTGGCGCAAGAGGCGCTGGAGCGCTTCCATGCCTACACCAAGGGCAAAGCCAACAACATGACGCTGCACTACAACTGGGCGCGGGCGATCGAGATCTTGCACGCCGCCGAAATCATCCAAGGCCTGCTGCACGACCCGGACTTGCAAAAAGACCAGTTGCTGCTCACCCCCGCCCCGGGGGCTTGGAGCGGCGAAGGGGTGGGCGTGGTGGAAGCCCCGCGCGGCACCCTGCTGCACCACTACCGCGCCAATGAAAGCGGCGAGATCACCTCGGCCAACCTGATCGTGGCCACCACGCAGAACAATCAAGTGATCAACCGCACCGTGCGCAGCGTGGCCGAAGACTACTTGGGCGGGCGCGCCGAAATCACCGAAGGCATGATGAACGCGCTCGAAGTGGGCATACGCGCCTACGACCCCTGTTTGAGCTGCGCCACCCATGCGCTGGGCAAGATGCCGCTGCAAGTCACGGTGTTTGATTCGAGCGGGAACCTGGTCGATGAACGCGCCCGCTGAAAGCCTGCGGCTGGCCGACTTCGACCAGCCCTCGGCCCTCATCTACGGCATTGGCAACATTGGGCGCCAAGACGACGGCTTGGGCTGGGCCTTCATCGACTGGCTTGAGGAGCAAGGCTTGTGTCCGCAAGCCGACCTGATGCGCCACTACCAGTTGCAGCTCGAAGACGCCGAACTGATCAGCCACAAAGAGCGGGTGTTGTTTGTCGATGCCAGCGTGGAAGCGGGGCTGGAATCGTTCGAGTTGCGGCGCGTCGAGCCACGGCTTGATTACAGCTTCACCTCGCACGCCATTTCCATCGCCTCCATCGTGGCGACCTGCCGCACCTGCTTTGGCCGCACACCCGAGGTGTATGTGCTGGCCATACGCGGTTACGAGTGGGAACTGCAAACCGGCCTGAGCGCGCCCGCGCTGCTCAACCTGCAAGCGGCCCAACACCATTTGCAGCCCGCTTGTGCCACCGAATCCACTTAACTTTTACCATTGGAGCGCATCATGCAAGAACGAGAAGTTGAACGCATCGCCAACCTGATCTACCAGGCCCCCTTGGGTGAATACATTGGCCGCGACGGGGCTGCCATCATGGCCGCCCATGCCGGGAGCGAGCTGCGGGTGAAAGATCAGGAATTCCTGTTCCACCAAGGCGACATGACCAACAGCTTTTACATCGTCACCGAAGGCCGGCTGGGCTTGGTGCGCGAAAAAACCGAGACCCGGCGCGAAATCACCGTCCACGTGCTGGAAAAAGGCGATTTGGTCGGGGAGCTGAGCTTTATCGACCAGACTCCTCACGACCTCTCGGTGCGCGCCCTGGGCAATGCCGCAGTGCTGTGCTTCAAGGCCGGCGATATCCAGCCGCTGATCACCCAGCATCCGCAACTGGTTTACAACTTCATGCGCGCCGTGGTCAAGCGCGTGCATGCGGTGGTGACCACGCTGGCCGAGCACGAGATGGAGTTGCAGCAGTACATCCAGACTGGCGGGCGCGGGCGCATGTAAAAACGGGTGCTTGCGGGCGGCGGTGGGCCAAACCTTGGCGTGTTTTCTGCTAAGGTACGGCCGTTATGCTGCTCTCACTCGATTTTCTCGCCATCCCGCTGCTGATCGCTGCCGGGTTGGTCTTTGTCAGCCTGCTGGCAGGGCTGTTTTCGGTGCGGCTCGGGTTCTCGTTCTTGGTGGTGTTTCTCATCGCCGGAATGTTGTTGGGCGAAGACGGCCCGGGCGGGGTGGCGTTCAAGGATTTCGAGCTCGCTTTCTGGGTCGGCAACGTCGCATTGGCGGTGATCTTGCTCGACGGTGGCCTGCGCACCCAATACCGCAACTTTCGCACCGGGCTCAAACCGGCGCTGTGGCTGGCCACGCTCGGGGTCGTGGTCACGGCGGCGTTGACCGGGGTGGCGGCGCATTTTTTGCTTGGCCTGAGCTGGCCGATGGCGCTGCTGTTGGGGGCCATCGTCGGTTCCACCGACGCCGCAGCGGTGTTTGCGCTGCTCAAATCCAGCGGCGTGAAGCTCAACGAACGGGTCGCGGCCACGCTCGAAATCGAATCCGGCCTCAATGACCCGATGGCGGTTTACCTCACGCTGGCCCTGATCGGCTGGGTCTTGCTCGATGCCCAAAACGCTGGGGCCGACATGGCATGGTGGTGGCCGCTGCGCGATCTGGCGCTGCAGTTTGGTTGGGGCGCGGCGCTGGGCATCGGCGCCGGCTGGGCCTTTGCCCTGCTGCTGCGCCGGCTCACCGTGTGGGCGCGCCCCAGCGGCGGCGTGCGCGCGCTGTTGCTCACTTCGGCGGGCCTGAGCGTGTTTGCCCTCACCACTTGGGTCGGGGGCTCGGGCTTTTTGGCGGTCTACCTGTTTGGCGTGCTGGTGGCCAACCGGGCCACGCAGTGCGTGGCGCCCTCGCTGTCGGCCATGGACGGCTTTGCCTGGCTGGCGCAGGCCTCAATGTTTTTGCTGCTGGGGCTGTTGGTCACGCCTTCGGATGCGCTGGCGGCTTTGTTGCCGGCCTTGGGCGTGGTGGCGGTGCTGATGCTGCTGGCGCGCCCGCTCTCGGTCTGGATCATTCTCAAACCGCTGCGTTTTGACAAACGCGAGATCGCCTTCATTTCATGGGTGGGGCTGCGCGGCGCGGTGCCGATCGTGCTGGCCATTTTCCCGGTCATGGCGGGGGTGGAAGGGGCCGAGATTTTCATCAGCGTGGCCCTGATCGTGGTCATGGCCTCGTTGGTGCTGCAAGGTTCGACCATACCCTGGAGCGCACGGCGCACCGGCGTGGTGCTGCCCAACCACGACGACGTGGCGTTGGCGCGGCAGGTGTATGGCGATTTTGAGGTGCCCGGCAACGCCCGCATGAGCGATTTGTGCGGCTTTTATGGCTGGCCGCCGGTGCCAGACGACCATCTGGACGCGGCCCAGTGGCTGACGCAGGCGCTGGGCCGGCCACCGATCGAGGGCGACCACGCCAACTTGGGCGCGGCCGAACTGAGTGTGCGCCGGATGGAAGATGGCGAGATCGTGCGGGTGGGCATCCGCTTGCTGCGCGACCCGGCCGCACCCGACGTGGAAGCCGACCCATCCGACTAGTGCCCCCACGCCCTAGGGCTGGCGCAGCCTCAGATTGGTGGCGGCCCCGCGTACAGGCGCGGCACGTCGATGAGCTTGGGGCCCAGCAGCCGCATGGCGCTGTCGCGGCCCCAGCGCAACAGCCCGCCGGCATGAAAGATGGTGCCGTTGCGCTGCGAACGCGCTTGCACCCACGCACAGCGGCGCCAACGCGCCTGGGCCCAGCGCTGCAGCAAGGCTGGCCAATCGGGTGCAGCGCCGCCCCCTTGTGCCGCCAATAGGCGCCCCAAGGCCCATGCGTCTTCCAGCGCCATAGCAGCGCCTTGCGCCAGATAGGGCCGCATCGGGTGTGCCGCGTCGCCCAACAGCGCCACCGGGCCACGCACCATGTCGGCAGCACGGGCTACACGCGGGCGCCCAAACAGCGGCCACAGCCGCCACAGCGGCACCGCCTCCAACACCTGGTGCAAATCCCGGTGTGGCAACAGGCCCAGGCTGTGCCACAGCGCCTGTGGCTGCGCCGGATGGTCCCAGCCCACCGGCCCGTCGGGCAAATCGCCCTCCACCACCACCACCACATTGAGCCACTGGCCGGCCCGCACCGGGTAATGCACCGCATGCATGCGACGCCCCAGCCAAGCCGTTACGCCGTTGTGGCGCAGGTGGGGCGGCAAGCGCGCCATGTTGATGATGCAGCGGTAAGCCACATGGCCGCTGAACTGGGGCGTCCCGTCGGCCAGCAGTTGTTCGCGCACCCGGCTGCGCAAGCCATCGCAAGCCAGCAGCGCCGCCGCCGGCCAGCTGGCCCCGTCTTCGGTGCGCAGTTGCAGCCCAGCGCCGGGCAAGAGCTCGAGGGCTCCGATGCGCTGCTGCAGGTGCAAGCCGGTACCACCCTCGGCCCGCACCGCCTGCAGCAACAGGGTGTGCAAGTCGGCGCGGTGGATGGTGGCGTAGGGCGCACCGTAGCGGCGCTCGGCCCGTTGCGCCAGCGGCAAGGCACCCAAGAGGGCCCCGCCCGTGGCATCGCGCACCTGCAAATCGATCGGGAACGCCGCCACCTCGCGCAGCCCACCCTCTAGCCCCCAATCGCGCAACACCCGCACCGCATTGGGCCCGAGCTGCACGCCCGCACCCACCTCAGAAAATGCGTCGGCCTGTTCCAGCAAATCAAGGCTCAAACCCGGCGCGGCCTGGCGCAGCGCCAGCGCAGCCCCCAGTCCGGCCAAGCCCCCGCCGGCTATCAGCAAGCGCTCAGCGTCCATGCAACCCCCTCGCCCCTGTGCACACGGCAACCCTAGGTGCAGCGAAACTCAACGCAGCACCCAACCCCACTCTTTGAGCGTCTGCAGGGCGCTCTCGCCCGCCCCCGCGCCCAGGCGCCGCGCCAGTTGCTGCGCCACGTTTTCGCGCTGGGTGTAATCGATGATGTGCGCCGCCCCAATCACCTCGCTGGCCACGTGCTCGACGCTGCCAAAGCCATCAGCCAAACCCTTTTCGACTGCGCGCTGACCGTTCCAGATCAGTCCGCTGAAGGTCTCGGGGGTTTCGCGCAGGCGCTCGCCACGGCCTTTGCGCACCACGTCGATGAACTGCTGGTGGATGTCGTCCAGCATGGCCTGCGTGTGCCGCACCTGGGCTTCGTTGGGCGGGCTGAAGGGGTCCATGAAACCCTTGTTTTCTCCGGACGTCAGCAAGCGCCGCTCGACCCCCACCTTCTGCATCAGCTCGGTAAAGCCAAAGCCGTCCATCATCACGCCGATGCTGCCCACCAGACTGGCCTTGTCCACGTGAATGGCGGTGGCCGCCGACGCCACGTAATACGCCGCCGAGGCCCCCACCTCCTCGATCACGGCATGCACGGGCTTGTCGTGCAGGCCGCGCAAGCGGTGGATTTCGTCGGCAATGATGCCGGCCTGCACCGGCGAGCCGCCGGGTGAGTTGATCAACAACAGCACCCCCTTGGCCGTTGGCTCCTCGAAGGCGGCGCGCAATGAATCGACCACCGCCCGGGCATTGGCGTCGGCGTCGGAGGCGATCACGCCCCGCACCTCGATCAGCGCCGTGTGCGGCACCGTCAGCGTGGCGCGGGTGGCGACGTCGCGCATGAGCATGGCGATCACCAACAACACCGCCGCCAGCATGAGCAGGCGAAAGAAAATTTTCCAGCGCCGTGCCGCGCGTTGCTCGCGCAGGGTGGCAAAAACCAGCTTTTCTAGGGTTTCACGCTCCCAATCGGGCGTGATTTTGGCGCTCGGTGCCGGGGTGGGTTCGTCCATGGGGGGCGTGGCTTTGAAGGGTTGAGAGTCGGCGTGGCCGCTATTGTCGCCGGCAAAAGCGCAAATGTTATGCGCCGCGGGGCCAACTGCTGCAGCAATGTGGAATTATCTGTGTCTGCATACCCCTCGGCACGGGTTTACGGCAGGGCCGGTTTTGGCGGAAAATGGGCGCATTCCATGAAGCAACCCCAGCCTCTGGCGCTCCCAACTTGATGCACGTCAAGCCCGCCCGGAGCGGCGCTCACTACAGTTCACCCTTTGCTCTGCACGCCCGCCCGGCGGCGCAGCGGACTACCCACTTACGGAGCCTACTTGGCTATGGCGATCGAATTATTTAATCATGACGGACATGTGTGCCTGATGTTCGCGCACCTCAGCGATGAGGGCGGCGAAGCCGTGCAGGCCAACCAGTTTCTGGTGATCGACGGGCAACAGGGCGCCATCATCGACCCGGGCGGCAACGTGGCCTACAACGAGCTGCTGCTCACCATCAGCCGCTACTTTCCACCCAACAAACTGACCGAAATCCTTGCCTCGCACGCCGACCCGGACATCATCGCCTCGCTGGACCGCTGGATGACCAGCACCCAGGCCACGCTCTACATTTCGCGCCTGTGGGAGCGTTTTGCACCGCATTTCTGCAAGCCGGGCAAAACCGCCGGGCGCATCATCGGCATCCCCGACCAAGGCATGCGCATCCCGCTGGGCCGCGGCGAGATCGTGGCGCTGCCGGCGCATTTCATGCACGCCGAAGGCAATTTCCAGTTCTGGGACCCGGTCAGCCGCATCTTGTTTTCGGGCGATCTGGGCGTGTCGCTGGGCACCTCGGCCGAGGCCTCCCAACCCATCACCTCGCTGGCGCCGAACATCCCCCGCATGGAGGCCTTTCACCGCCGCTACATGGTCTCGCAAAAGGTGCTCAGGCTGTGGGCCCACATGGTGCGCAAGCTGCCCATCCACATGATCGTGCCCCAGCACGGCGCGCCGCTGGCCGGCCCCGCCGTGCATGAGTTTATCGACTGGATCGAAACCTTGAGCTGCGGCGTGGACCACCTGACGCAGGCGGACTATGCCATCCCCAAGTGAGGGTCTGCATACCAAGCCCCATGTTTATGCCATGACAGCCGGCAGTCAAGCCAGCCCCAGAATCTTTTCAGACGCGCACAAGAAAAACTGGCATGGATCCGGCAGCAGCAACGGGCGCTCCAGAGCCAGGCCAGAGAAGAGCCACGTCGGTACCTCACCCGCGAAAGCCACCAACTGTGGGGACGGCGTCACCTGTTGGTGGTCGTGGAACAGGGGGCAAAACCCAAGGATATGCTGGAAACATTGAAACGCCGATGAATTTTGCGGACATTCACCGGTAGCCAGTTGCCCACCTGCCTTGGAGGCGTTGAAGGGAGCTCCGTCTTGACGCTCAGCGTCATTTGTACTAACATTGAGCCCAATGTACTCCTCTAGGACGATTGCTATGCACGCCACCACCACTGCTGCTCGCTCGGCCCGACTTGGGCTGCGCGCAACCCCTGCGCAGGAAACCGTGCTGCGTCGCGCCGCCGAGGTCGCGCACAAGTCGCTGACCGATTTCATTCTCGATGCCGCTTACCAAGCCGCCGAGCAGACCTTGCTCGACCAGCGCCTGTTCATGGTTTCCGCCAGCCAGTACCAAGCGATCTTGGACATGCTGGATCGACCGGAATCTGACAACCCCGGTTTGGCCGATCTGTTCTCCCGGCCTGCGGTGTGGGCCAAGAAATGAGTTTGTCGGCACCGCAGCCACTCGAAGCGCAACATCGGCTGGAAGCGTTCGACTGCGGGAAATCTGGACTCACCCACTGGCTGCTGCGCCACGCACGCCAAGCCCAAGGGAGCGGCTCGGCGAGAACCTTCGTCGCCTGCGATGGGGCCCGCGTTGCCGGGTACTTCAGCTTGACCGTTGGCCAGATCGACACAATCGAGGCCCCCGAACGCATTCGTCGGGGGATGGGTCAGTACCCGATCCCTCTGGTCATTCTGGCCAGGCTTGCTGTCGATCTCGACTACCAAGGGCAAGGTCTTGGCTTGAGTCTGCTGCAGGACGCGATCCGCCGAACGGTTGCGATTGCCGAGCACGCGGGTGTCCGGGCTCTATTGACACACCCCATTGATGCCGATGCCGACTCGTTTTATCGCCGCTTTGGCTTCGAGGCGACGCCCGAGCATGAGCAGCAGCTGATACTCCTGCTCAAGGATGCTCGGCGTTTTGTTTAAGGCGACAACCAATTAGGCATGCGCCAAAGCTGCGCCCCCAAAAAGCCCCCCAGCAAAGAAAAATGGGTTAGCCGCCGAAGCGTCTAACCCAATTGATCTATAACTTAAATTTTGGTGCGGCTGGCAGGATTCGAACCCACGACCCCTTGGTTCGTAGCCAAGTACTCTATCCAACTGAGCTACAGCCGCATACTGAAGCCGTGATTGTATGCCAGTTTTAAGCCAGTTTTGAAAACGGGCCCAAAAATTCTGTGCCAGCAGCCTCTCACCCCCCAAGGGCAGGCTCAGGCTTGGACCAAGGGCTTGGGCTTGCACTAAAATGCGAAGTCTCTGGTTAGAGCATAACTAGCACTTTTAATTCGGAATCTGGCCTTCGGCTGCGCAACGTGTTCAAACAACTCACCCTCTACCTCCTCGACCCCCAGCAACTGCCCGCCCTAGAAGCCATGGAACAAGCCCTGGCTGCTGCGCCCTTTGTGCCTTGCCTGCCCAGCCAAGAACATTCCATCGGTTGGGTGCCGCCGCGCGGCAAGGCCAATGGGGCGCTGGTGGAATTGATCAACGGCCAGCGCCTGCTGCGGCTGCAAAGCGAGAGCAAGCGCGTGCCCGGCTCGGTGGTGCAGCGCCACCTCGATGAGCGGCTGGAACAGATTGAGGCCCGCGAAGGGCGCCAGCCGGGTCGGCGCGAGCAGCGCCAACTGCGCGACGAGATCGTGCAGCAGTTGCTGCCCATGGCTTTTGCCCAAAGCCGCAGCGTCTGCTTGTGGATCGACCCGGTGCATGGTCGCTTGGCGCTCGACAGCAGCAGCAGCGCGCGCTGCGACGAGGCCATCAGCACGCTGCTCAAGTCGTTTACCAGCCTGCAGCCGCGGCCCTGGAACACCCAAATGTCAGCGCAAGCGGCCATGACGGCCTGGCTCAGCGGCAGCGCCGACGACTGGCCACCCCACTTTGCCCCCGGGCAGGAGGTGGAGCTCAAGGCCAACGACGAACAAAAATCGGTGGTCAAGTTCACCCGGCACCCGCTCGACGACGAGCAGATGCGGCTGCACATCGGCCAAGGCAAGCTGCCCACCAAGCTGGCACTGGACTGGGAGGGGCGGGTGCGCTTCGTGCTGGCCGAGAGCGGCAGCCTGAGCAAGATCGCGTTTCTGGATGGGGTGTTTGCCGAACACGGACACGCCGAAGACGAGGGCGGCTTCGACGCCGACGCCACCATCGCCACCGCCGAACTGAGCGCCCTGATCAACGACCTGAGCACCGCCTTGGGCGGATTGCAGGCTTAAAACGCCAGTTGCTCGGCTTCCAAAAAGGCCAGGCTGATGTAGCGCCCGATGTTGGACTCGAAGCCGAGCATGGTGCTGGCATGGCGCGCCACCCGCGGGTCTTTGAGCACATTGGCACGCGCCACCTCGACGCCGTGGCCGTCTTTGACCGCCTGCAGGCTGGGCTCCCAAATGCCGCGAAAGAACTCGCCGTAGTCGCGCAGCAGGGTGCGGCTGGCGCGGCCGTGGCCGGGCACCCAAAGCTGTTCGCCCGCGGCCAGGCTGATCTTCTCGAAGTATTCGAGCGTGCCAGCAAAGGAGCCGTCGTCCATGTTGGCGATGCGGTTTTCCATGGCCACATCGCCCAGATAGGTGAGGCGGTCCGGCCGCACCTCGATCGACAAGTCGTAGGGGGTGTGCGCAACGCCGTAGTGGTGCATCACCAGCTCGACCTGGCCAAAACGCAGCCGCTGCCCGTGCTGCACCACGCGGTTGGGCGGCACCACCTGGGTGCCAGCGGTGGCCTGGTTGGTCCAGCGCTCCATCAGGTTGCGCCACAGGTTGCCCTCCACCCCCACGATCCGGTCTTTGCTGCCTTGCAGGGCGTAGATCGGCAGCTCGCGCCCAAAGGCGTTGACGAAGGCGTGGTTGCCGAGCCAGTGGTCGCCGTGGTAGTGGCTGTTGAACACCGCCACCACCGGCTGCGGCGTGACGCGGCGGATCATGCGGATCGCCATCTCACCGATCTGCAAAGAGCTGCCCGAATCCAGCACCACCACCCCGGCGCTTGTGACAACGAACAGCACGTTGGCAAAAAGCCCAAGGTTTTCCGGGGTCGGAAAGCCGTCGCGGGCCTGGATGGTCCAGACGTGCGGCGACAACTGCAATGGCGCCACGTCGGGCACCGGCGGGCCAGCAATGAATTCTTGCACCTGCTGCGCCAGCGAGCGCACCGGGGCCGTGAGCGCCAGCGCCGTAACCGCCGCCCCGGCCCCGGCCGCGCCCAAGAGCAGGCGGCGGCGCGAGCGGTTGAGGGGCTGCTGACCCGGTGCGTTTTGGGGGGCGCTTGGCGGTGTCATGTGTGGGTTCTCCGTTAAGAGCGGCTTAAACCGCCGGCCCCAGGCGCCGCGCAATATCGGCCACCAGCGCGCGCGCCAGGTGCAGCTTGGGGCCCGCGGGCAGCGCCTTGCAGCCCTGGGCATCGAGCAGCAACAAGGCGTTGTCGTCGCGGCCAAAGGTGGCTGGGCCGATATTGCCCACCAGCAGCGGCACGCCCTTGCGCCGCCGCTTGGCTTCGGCCTGGGCCTGCAGGTCGTGGCTTTCGGCGGCAAAGCCGACGCAAAAAAGCTGCCCGGCACGCGCACGCTCGCTGGCGGCGGCCTCGGCCAAAATGTCGGGGTTTTCTACGAACTGCAAGCTCGGCGGCTGGCCGCTGCCGTCTTTCTTGATTTTTTGCTCGGCGCTGTGCGCGGGGCGCCAGTCGGCCACGGCGGCGGCGGCCACGAACACGCTGGCCCATTCCAGCTCGGCCTGCACCGCCGCCTGCATTTGCAGCGCCGATTGCACGTCGGTGCGGCGCACCCCCAGCGGCGTGGGCAGGTGCACCGGCCCGGCCACCAGCCGCACCTCGGCCCCGGCCTCGCGGGCGGCGCGGGCGATGGCAAAACCCATCTTGCCCGAGGAATGGTTGCTGATGCCGCGCACCGGGTCGATGGCCTCGAAGGTCGGCCCGGCCGTGACCAGCACCCGCTGCCCGGCCAAGCACCGGGGCTGGAACTGCGCTTGCAGCAACTCCAGCAACTGCTCGGGCTCCAGCATGCGGCCGTCGCCGCTCTCGCCGCAGGCCTGCTCGCCCTGCCCCACCGGCCACACGGCCGCGCCGTCGGCACGCACTTGCGCCACATTGCGCTGGGTGGCCGGGTGCGCCCACATCTCGCGGTTCATGGCCGGAGCCAGCAGCAGCGGCACGCGCTCCTGCGGGCGGGCTAGGCACAGCAGCGTGAGCAGGTCGTCGGCACGCCCCTGCGCCAGCTTGGCCAGCAAATCGGCGCTGGCGGGGGCGATGAGTATCGCGTCGGCCTCGCGCCCTAGGTTGATGTGCGGCATGTTGTTGGGTTCGCGCGCGTCCCACTGGCTGGTCGCCACGGGTCGGTTGCTGAGCGCCTGCATCGTCACGGGGGTGATGAACTGGCACGCGGCCTCGGTCATCACCACCTGCACCGTGGCCCCATCCTTGATCAGCAAGCGACACAGTTCGGCCGCCTTGTAACAGGCAATGCCGCCCGATAGCCCCAAGACGATGTGTTTGCTAGCCAAGTCGTTCATCATGGGCGCGACTGTACACCAGCGGGCTTCGGGGGCATGACAAAAGGCCTGCACTCATGCTAGGATGATTGCCCATGAAACCCTTGCGCTGGCCGTCCGACAAAAACGCGCTGCTCAAGGCGGAGCGCGGCGTGTCCTTTGAAGATGTCACGGTTGCCCTGAGCGCAGGTGCCTTGCTAGAAATCCTTGAACACCCCAATCCGCAGCGCTACCCGCGCCAGCGGATCATGGTGGTGGCGATCAGGCGGTACGCTTATCTTGTGCCTTTTATCGAAGAAAGCGATCACTACTTCCTCAAAACCATCATTCCCAGCCGCAAAGCCACGCGCGAATTGCTCGTGAAGGAGCCCGACGATGTCTAATCTCAACCCCGACGAACTCGACATCTTGCACGCCTACGAATCGGGCGAACTGCAGCCCGTGCCCGACTTGGCCGAGTTTGGGCGGCTGCGCGCTGCGGCGCGGGCGACCGCGATCAAAGACAAACGGGTCAATATTCGCCTCTCATCCATCGACTTGCTGGATCTGCAGGCCAAGGCGCTGGAGCAGGGCATGCCGTACCAAACCCTGATTGCCAGCGTGCTGCACCGCTACGCCAGCGGTGAATTGGCCGACCGTGCGCACGCACCCCAAGCCAGCCCGCAGCCATCCAGTTCGATCACAAGCTGACAAGGCCTGATCACTCGCGCAGCGACGGTTGCCCTCCACCCGAACCAGCACCCCGCACCAGCACCCATTGCCTCACTGCGCCAGCAAAGGCGGCCGCCGCTGTTGCCATGGCAGCTCGCGCTCCAACTGGCCCGCCAGCCGCAGCAAACAAGCCTCATCAAGGTAACGGGCAGTGAACATCATGCCTATGGGCAACCCTTCGCTGCTGTGCTGCAAGGGCAGCGAGAGGCTGGGGTTGCCGGTGAGGTTGGCCAGCGGCGGCGCGGCAACCCAATCGAAGTTCTTTTGCACCAGCGTGGGCAGCATGGCGTCTAGCATCCGCGTCAGCGGCCCGAGGCCGGCGTGGGTCGCGAGCCAAGCGGCGATTTTGTCCATGCCGTGCAACTCGAATTCGCCATGCGGCACCGGCGGCTTGGCCAGCGTGGGCGTGAGGAACACATCGAACCCCTGCATGAAGCGCTCGAATAGGTAGCGCTGCGGGTGCAGGTCGCGCGCCACCAGCTCCAGCCGGGCGCAAGAGAGCGATTCACCAAAGCGCGCCAGCAGCCAGGTGGCGGGCTCGAAGTCGTCGGGCTGCAAGCGCCGACCCAGCAGGCGGCGTGCCTCGCGCAGGTCGGCGGCGGCGGCGCACATCACGCGCAGCACATAGCTGCTTCCCACCACGGCACGGTCTATCGGCGGCGCCGCCTCGACCAGCTCGTGCCCCAGGGCCTGCAACTGCGCCACCGTCTGCTGCAAGGCGCGCTGGCATTCGGCGCTGATCTCGCCTTGGCGCATTAGGGGTTGCGCGCTCCAAGCAATGCGCAACTTGCCCGGCGGCTGCGCCACTTCCTGCAAAAAGGGCCTAGGCGGCGCAGGCGCGGTGTAGGGGCAGCCCAGGTCTGGCCCGCAGGTGGCGTCGAGCGCGGCGGCCGTGTCGCGCACGCTGCGGCTGATCACGCCCTCTTGCACCTGCCCAAACCAGGGTTCGCCCACCAGCGGCCCGTAGGGGTTGCGGCCGCGCGAGGGCTTGAGCCCCACCGCGCCGCAGGCCGAGGCCGGAATGCGCAGCGAGCCGCCGCCGTCGCCACCGCTGGCCATGGGGACGATGCGCGCCGCCACCGCCGCCCCGGAGCCGCCGCTGGAGCCGCCGGCCGAGCGCTGCAAATCCCAGGGGTTGCGCGTGATGCCGTGCAGGCGCGATTCGGTGCTGCCCAGGTAGCCGTTTTCGGGGCAACTGGTCTTGCCAAAAATCACCAGCCCGGCGGCCTTGAAGCGGCGCACCATTTCGCTGTCGCGCTCCGGCACGTAGTGCCTTAGGGCGCGGCTGCCATGGGTCAGCGGCACCCCGGCGTAGGCGGCCAGCAGGTCTTTGAGCAAAAAGGGCACACCATGAAACGGCCCCTCGGGCAGGCCGGCTTCGATGGCCGCATAGGCTTGCTCGTCCATGGCCTGCACCACCGCGTTGAGCTGCGGGTTGAGCGCGTCACGGCGGCGGATCGCCTCGTCGAGCAGATCGCGTGCGCTCACGGCGCCTTGCCGCACCAGCTCGGCCAAGCCGAGGGCGTCGTGTTGATCGTAGTCGTTGAAATTGGGCATGGGGCTGGCCGTTGAAAACCGCGTTGTCACGCATTAGAGCGCAGTTGTGCCCTTGGGAGGCTCCGTACATCCCCTAGCGGGGCACCCTACTGAGCGGCTTGGCGCAGCGTTTGCACCACCGGGGTGCGCAACACCGAACGCAGCCCCGCCCACCCCGCTGCCAGCGCCAGCAAGGCGCCGGCCACGGCACCGGCCAAGGGCACCCACAGCGCTGGTGTCCAGTCAAAGCCAAACACCCAGCGCGCCAGCGCCCAGTTCGTGGCCAGCGCCGCCAGCCCCGCCATCAGGCCGGCCAGCAGGCCGACCCCGGCCAACTCGGCCCGCTGCACGCGCCGCAACAGGTGGGTCTGGGCGCCCAGGGCGCGCAAAATGGCGTACTCGCGCTCGCGCTCGCCGCGCGTGGCCCCGATGGCGGCAAACAAAACCACCAGCCCCGCCGCAAGGGTGAATGAAAACAAGAACTCCACCGCCCGGGTAACCTGCGTGAGCACCTGCTGCAACTGCGCCAGCGTGCTGCTCAGGTCAATCACCGTGACGTTGGGGTAGGCGCGCACCAGATCGGCGTCAAAGCCTGCGGTGGCCGGGGCCCGAAAGGCGCTCAGGTAGGTCACCGGCACCTCGGGCAACTGCGACACCGGAAACAGCACGAAAAAGTTGGCCCGCATCGACGACCAATCGACCTCGCGCAGGCTGCTGATGCGCGCCTGCACCGGTGCCCCGGCGATCTCGAAGGTGAGGCGGTCGCCCAGTTGCAGGCCGAGCTCTTCGGCCAAGCCGTCTTCCACGCTGATGCTGCCCGCCTCTTCGGGCTGCCAGCGGCCGGCGACGATGGCGTTGTGGGTGGGCGCCAGCGCGCTGTGCGAGAGGTTGAATTCGCGCTCTACCAAGCGGCGGCCACGGTCGGTCGGGATCGCATCGACGTCCACCGGCCGGTCGTTGATGGCCACCAAGCGGCCACGAAACATCGGGTACCAGTCAAAACCTTCGACGCCCTGGGCGCGCAAATTGCCCTGGAAGGCATCGGCCTGATCGGGCTGGATGTTGATGACGAAGCGGTTCGGGGCGTCGGCGGGCGTGGCCTGCTGCCAACTGCTGATGAGGTCGGTGCGCAGCAGCACCAGCAACAACAGCGCCAGCAAACCAATGGCCAGCGCAGTGATTTGCAGCACCGCATAGGCGGGGCGGGCCGCGATCTGGCGTGTTGCCAAGCGCAGCCAGGTGGGGGCCGTGGCTTCATTGACAAAGCGGCGCAGCAGCCGCACCGCCGCGTAACTGCCAAGGGCAAAGAGCGCCGCCGCCGCGGCAAAACCGCCCACCGCGATCAGGCCCATAGACAGGTCGTGGCTGACGGCCAACAGCAGCGCGGCAAAACCCAGCGCCCCCAGAACCAAGACCCCGAGCGAGGCTGGCTTGATGCCGCCCACCTCGCGCCGGATCACGCGCAGCGGCGGCACCCGCGCCAGTTGCAACACCGGCGGCAGGCCAAAGGCCAGCATCAGGGTCAGGCCCACCCCCAAGCCAAACAGCACCGGCCAGCCGCTGGGGGCCGGCAGGTCGGCGCGCAGCAACTCGGCCAGCAGCAGCACGAAACCGTGGTGCACCAAGTAGCCCAACAAGACCCCGATCAGGCTGGCCAACAGGCCCACCAGCACAAACGACAGCGCGTAGGCGCGCGCCATGGTGGCCTGCGACAGGCCCAGCACGCGCAGCATGGCGCAGTCGTCGAGGTGGCGCGTGGCATACACGCGCGCGGCAATGGAGACCGCCACCGCGCACAACAGCGCCGCCAGCAGCGCCACTAGGCTGAGGAACTGCTCGGCGCGTTGCAGGGTTTGCTGCAACTCGGGCCGCCCGGTCTCAAAAGATTCGAGTTGCGCCCCACGCAGGCCGCTGCGCTCAATCTCGGCTGCGGCCCAGGCCACGTATTGCTGCACGGCCGCATCTTGCCCGGCCACCACCAGCCGATAAGAGATGCGGCTGGCTGGCTGCACCAGGCCGGTGGCGGCCAAGTCATCTTGATGCAGCAGCACCCGGGGTTGCAGGCTCGCAAAGCCGCCGCCGCGATCGGGCTCCAGCACGATCAGGCGCTCGATCGTCAGGCGGCTGTCACCCAGCCAAAGCGCCTGCCCAAGCTGCACCCCCAGCGCCGCCAGCAAGGCCGGATCGACCCAGACCGTGCCCGGGCGCGGCACCTCGGTGGTGGCTTGCCCTGGGTCGCCCAAAGCCGTGCCCACCAGCAATTGGCCGCGCAGCGGGTAGTTGTCTTGCACCGCCTTGAGCGCCACCAGGCGCACGGTGCCGCCCTGGGCGTCGTCGGCACGCGCCATGGTGGGAAAGCCCAGGTGCTGTGTCAGCTCCAACTCCAGCGCTTGCGCCTGCTGCACAAAGGCCGGCGGCAGGGGCCGGTCGCTGCGCACCACGGCGTCGCCGCCCAGCAAATGGCGCGCATCGCGCTGCAGGCCCTGTTGCAGCCGGTCGGCAAAGAACCCCACCGCCGTCAGGGCCGCCACCGCCAAGGCCACCGCCAGCAGCAACAGGTGCAGCTCGCCGGCGCGGGCGTCGCGCCGCAGGGCACGCCAGCCTATGCCCCAAAACGAGGCGGATCGGGGGGCCGGTGGAATCGGGGGTGGGAGCGCTGAGGCGGGCTCAGGCTTGGGGGCGGCAGCGTGGGCGTTCATGACCCCCCGAGCCTAACCCAAAGCCGATAACCCAGCGGACGGCTCTACTGGCGCCCGCCCGCAGCCGGTTGCGCCCGCTCCAGCTCTTGCAGTCGCAGCAGCCGGCGCTGCACCTTGCCGCTGCTGGTCATGGGCAGGGCGTCGATGAATTCGATCTCTTTGGGGTACTCGTAGGGCGCTAGCCGGCCTTTCACGTGGGCCTGCAACTCGACCACCAGCGCCGCGTCGAAGTCTTGCGCCGGGTCGAGGCAGCGCGCGCGCCGCTGCGCCGCCTCTTGCGCCAGCACCACATAGGCCTTGACCAAGGCCCCGCGTTGCGCATCGGGTTTGGGCACCACGGCGGCGTAGAGCACGGCAGGGTGCTTGATCAGGCAGTTCTCGATCTCGCCCGGCCCGATGCGGTAGCCAGCCGACTTGAACACGTCGTCGGCGCGGCCCTGGTACCACAGGTAGCCCTCGGCGTCGCGCTGCGCCAGGTCGCCGGTGCGGCACCAACTGGAGGCCGGGTCGGCGCTGAACTTGGCGCGCGTGGCACCGGGGTTGTTCCAGTAACCCAGAAAAAACACCGGATCGGGCTGGCCATGCCGGTCCAGCCGGTGCACCGCCACCTCGCCGATCGCGCCCTCGGGGCACTCCTGCCCCTGCTCGTCGAGCAGCGCCACCCGGTGCCCAGGGTAGGCCTGGCCCATGCTGCCAGGCCGCGCTGGCCACAGGCGCGCGCAGTTGCCGACCACGTAGTTGATCTCGGTCTGGCCGTACATTTCGTTGAGCGTCACGCCGAGCTGCTGGCGGCAGTAGTCAAACACCGCATCGCCCACCGCCTCGCCCGCGCTCATCACGGCCTGCAGGCGCAGCCGGTAGCGCTGGCGTGGCCGGGGGCAGTCTTTCATCATCGCCTTGAGCGCGGTCGGGAACAAAAACGTGTGCGTGACGCGGTGCCGCTGCAGCAGCGCAAAGGCGGCCTCGGCAGAAAAACGCCCGCTCCAGGCCACGATAGGGCGGCCAAAATACAGCGTCGGCAGCAGCGCATCGAGCAGGCCGCCGGTCCAGGCCCAATCGGCGGGGCTCCAGAACACCGCCTGCGAGGGCTGGCTGGCGTCCAGCGGGTCGAAGCCAAACCAGTTTTGGCTGCAGACAAAGCCGCTCAGGTTGCCGATCAGCGCCCGGTGCGGGATCAGCGCGCCCTTGGGGTTGCCCGTGGTGCCGCTGGTGTAGATCAGCAGCGCCGGGTCGTCGGCGCAGGTGGGCACCAGCGCAAAATCGGCGTTTGCCGCCTGCTGCACCGCGGGCCAATCGATGATGTCGGGGTCGCAAGCGCCGGTCAAGCCCAGCACGTGGCGCAGCGCCGGGCACTGGGCGCGCACACCCTGCAGCACGGCGCTGGTGCTGCCGTCCACCAGCGCCACGCTGGCGGCGCTGTCTTGCAGCCTGAACTCCAGCGCCTCGGGGCCAAACAGTTGCGACAGCGGCACCGCCACCGCCCCCAGTTGCAGCACCGCCACGTAGGCCACGGCGGTCTCGAAACACTGCGGCAGCGCAATCGCCACCCGCTCGCCCGCACGCACCCCGAGCAGCCGCAGGCCGTTGGAGAGTCGGTTCGCCGCCTGCTGCAGCTCGGCGTAGCTGTGCGCGCGCGGCTTGCGCTCGGGCCCATCGGCAATCACCGCCGTCTGGCTGGCGCTCTGCGCCTGCTCGGCCCAGCGGCGCGAGCAAGCTTGGGCGATATTGAAAAACGCCGGCACCTGCCAGTGGAAATCGGCGTGCAGGGCAGCGTAGGGGTCGGCGCTGTCAGAGCCGGATACATTGGGCGCCTTGCTGCGCTTTGCCTCAGCAGCACCGGGCTTTTTGCCGGGCTTGGGGTGTGGCCTGTCCGCTGTTTGACACCTGGGCATGGTCGGTCTCCTGAATAATCCCTGCAATGTACCCAATCCGCCACCCCAGCCACACCTTTTTTGTGCCCCTACGCGGGCAAAACCACCACCTGCGCCAATGGGGCCACTACCCGCCGGGCTCAACCCCGCTGCTGCTGCTGCACGGCTGGATGGATGTGTCGGCCTCGTGGCAGTTTATGGTCGATGCCTGGCCCGCCGCTTGGCTGGACCAGCGCCTGATCGTCGCCCCAGATTGGCGCGGCTTTGGCCAGACGCGCCCGCTCGCGTCTGAATCCACCCACCCCGCCGAACACCCGCAGGACTACGGCAGCGCCGACCACTACCAGTTCGCCGACTACCTGGCCGACCTCGACGCCCTGATAGCGCGCCTCAACACCGATTTGGGCCGCCCGGCCGAGGCCCCGATCGACCTCGTCGGCCACAGCATGGGGGCCAATGTGGCCATGCTCTACGCCGGCATCCGGCCCGAACGGGTGCGCCGCTTGGTGAATGTGGAGGGCTTTGGCCTGCCGCACAGCCAGCCCGAGCAGGCCCCGCAGCGCTACGCCCGCTGGTTGGACGAAATCCGTGCGCTGCGCCAGGGCACGCTGGCCCTTAAAAGCTACCCCAGCGCGCAGGCCGTGGCGCAGCGGCTGCGCAAAACCAACCCGCGCTTGGCCCCCGATAAAGCCGACTGGCTCGCCAGCCACTGGGCCGCCCCCGATGCCAGCGGCCAGTGGCAGATACTGGGCGATGCGGCGCACAAAATCGTCAACCCCCAGTTGTACCGGGCCGACGAGGTGCTGGCGGTGTGGGCCAGCATCCGCGCCCCGCTGCTGGTGCTAGAGGCCGAGGCCGACAGCCTAGGCCAGTGGTACCGCCAGGGCGAATACACCCGGGCCCAGTTCCACCAGCGCCTGCAGGTGCTGCCCGACTGCCGCATCGAGCGCCTGCCCGATGCCGGCCACATGCTGCACCACGACCAGCCCGAAGCGCTGGCGGCCTTGCTGCAGGAATTTTTGGCCTAGCTCGCCTGGTGTCTCACGGCTTCGGGGCGCAAGCCCCTTGACCACATATTCCCTGCAGGTTATATTTCAGCCATGATCTGGGACATCGAATACACCGATGAATTCGGTCGCTGGTGGGGCACGCTATCTGAGGCAGAGCAGGAGTCGCTGGCGGCCTCGGTGCAGTTGCTCGAAGCGCGGGGCCCCAGCTTGGGCTTTCCGCACAGCAGCGGGATCAAGGGTTCGCGGCACAGCCATATGCGGGAACTCAGGACGCAGCACCAAGGCCGCCCCTAGCGCACGCTCTACGCCTTCGACCCGCGCCGCAGCGCCATCTTGCTGATCGGTGGCGACAAGACCGGGGACGAGCGCTGGTACGACGTCCAGGTGCCGGTGGCAGACCGGCTCTACGACGAACATTTGCAACAACTGCTCAATGAAGGGCTGATCCATGGCCAAGAAATTCGCTGATCTGCGCGCTCAGATGTCGCCCGAAGCGCGCGCTCGGGCCCAAGCCCAGGCGCAGGCCATGCTGGCAGAGATGCCGCTCAATGAACTGCGCCAGGCGCGTGGGCTGTCGCAAAAAATGCTGGCCGAGGTCTTGCACGTGCAGCAGCCCTCGATTGCCAAAATCGAGAAGCGCACCGACATGTACCTCTCCACCCTGCGCAGCCACATCGAAGCCATGGGCGGCGAGCTGGAGGTGGTCGCGCGCTTCCCCGACGGTGCGGTCAAGATCACCAATTTCTCCGATCTGGGCAAGGCCGCACCAGTTTGAACCACGCTTGCCGCCAGCAGACTTCGATCTGGCCTTGGAGCGTTTAGCTCAAAGCGCCCCCGGCGCATGAGAAAATGCGCGATTGCCTGCGCACCGCCGCATCCGAATTACAGAACCGAGCCCGAATCATGGAAGCTGAACGCCAAAACACCCTCGCCGCCCTGCTGGCCGACCTGAGCCAGCGCACGCTTGAGCTGCGGAGGTATCTTTGACTACGATGCCAAAGCCCTCAAGCTGAGCGAAGTCGAAAGCGCACTCCAAGACCCGGCGGTCTGGAACGACCCCAAGCGCGCCCAAGAGCTCGGGCGCGAAAAGCGCAGCCTCGAAAACGTGGTGAAGGTGCTCGAGCGCCTCACCTCAGACCTGGCCGACCACAGCGAGTTGTTCGAGCTCGCCGCCGCCGACGGCGACGAAGCCGCGCTCGAAACCATCGAGCTAGAAGTGGCGCAGTTGCGCGCCGAAGTCGAAAAACTCGAGTTCCGGCGCATGTTCAACCACCCGGCCGACTCGCTCAACTGCTTTCTCGACATCCAGGCCGGCGCCGGCGGCACCGAAGCCTGCGACTGGGCCAGCATGTTGCTGCGTCAGTACCTGCGCTACGCCGAACGCAAGGGCTTCAAAACCACGCTCGAAGACGAAACCGCGGGCGACAGCGCCGGCATCAAGGGCGCCAGCATCAAAATCGAGGGCGACTACGCCTTTGGCCTGCTGCGCACCGAAACCGGCGTACACCGGCTGGTGCGCAAAAGCCCCTTCGACAGCTCGGGCGGGCGCCACACCTCCTTTGCCTCGGTGTTCGTTTACCCCGAAATCGACGACTCGATCGAAATCGACATCAACCCCGCCGACGTGCGCACCGACACCTACCGCGCCAGCGGCGCCGGCGGCCAGCACATCAACAAGACCGATTCGGCGGTGCGCCTAACCCACCTGCCCACCGGCATCGTGGTGCAGTGCCAAGACAGCCGCAGCCAGCACAGCAACCGCGACCTCGCCTGGCAGCGGCTGCGTTCGCGCCTGTACGACTACGAAATGCGCAAACGCATGGAAGCGCAGCAAAAACTCGAAGACAGCAAGACCGACGTCGGCTGGGGGCACCAGATCCGCTCCTACGTGCTGGATCAGAGCCGCATCAAAGACTTGCGCACCAACCTCGAAATCTCCAACACCCAAAAAGTGCTCGACGGCGACCTCGACCCCTTCATCGAAGCCTCACTCAAGCAAGGCGTTTGAGCGCTGCCCCCACCGCACCTAGCACCCAACCACCGAAAGCCACCATGACCCTGCGCGAAGGCCCTGCCCCCCACCTGGTGCTGCGCCACGACTACACCGCCCCCGCGTTTTTTATCGACTCGGTGGACCTGACGCTGGACCTCGACCCCGCCAAAACCCGCGTGCTCAACCGCATGCGCCTGCGCCGCAACCCCGCCGTGCCGGCGCAGCCGCTGCGCCTCGATGGCGTGGAGCTCAACCTTGCGCGCGTGCTGCTTAACGGCAGCGGCTGCAGCTTTCGCATCGAAGGCGCGCAACTGCTGCTGGAGCGCCTGCCCGAAGGCCCAGAGCCCTTCGAGCTGGAGCTGTTCAGCACCTGCAACCCGGGTAAAAACACCCAGCTCATGGGCCTGTACCTGAGCCAAGGCACCTTCTTCACCCAGTGCGAGGCCGAGGGCTTCAGGCGCATCAGCTACTTTTTGGACCGGCCCGACGTGATGGCGCGCTTTCGCGTCACCCTGCGCGCCGACCAAGCCGCCTACCCGGTGCTGCTCTCCAACGGCAACCTGGTCGAACAAGGCGCGCTCGAAGGTGGCCGCCACTACGCCGTGTGGGACGACCCGCACCCCAAACCCAGCTATCTGTTCGCCCTGGTGGCGGGCAAGCTGGTGCAGCGCGAGCAAAAAATCATCAGCCGCGGCGGGCAAGCGCACACCCTGCAGATTTACGTGCGCCCCGGCGACCTCGACAAAACCGAGCACGCCATGAACTCGCTCATGGCCGCCATCGCCTGGGACGAGGCCCGCTTTGGCCTGCCGCTGGACTTGGAGCGCTTCATGATCGTCGCCACCAGCGACTTCAACATGGGCGCGATGGAGAACAAGGGCCTCAACATCTTCAACACCAAATACGTGCTGGCCAGCCCCGCCAGCGCCACCGATGCCGACTACGCGAACGTCGAGAGCGTGGTGGCGCACGAGTACCTGCACAACTGGAGCGGCAACCGCGTCACCTGCCGCGACTGGTTTCAGCTCAGCCTCAAAGAGGGGCTGACGGTGTTTCGCGATCAGGAGTTCAGCCAGGACATGGCCGGCAGCGCCTCGGCGCGTGCGGTCAAGCGCATCGAAGACGTGCGCCTGCTGCGCAGCAACCAGTTCGCCGAAGACGCCGGCCCCATGGCGCACCCGGTGCGCCCCGACCAGTACGCCGAAATCAACAACTTCTACACCCTCACGGTCTACGAAAAAGGGGCCGAAGTGGTGCGCATGATGCAGACGCTGGTGAGCGATGCCGCCCTCGACCCGCTGGGCCGCGCCGGCATGGCGCGTGGCTTGCGCCTGTACTTCGAGCGCCACGACGGCCAAGCCGTGACCTGCGACGATTTCGCCCAGGCCATGGCCGACGCCAACCCCGGCAGCGCGCTGGCGCAGCATCTGGAGGCTTTCAAGCGCTGGTATGCCCAAGCCGGCACCCCGCGTGTGCAAGTCCGCACCGAGTACGACCCGGCCCTAGGCCACTTCACCCTCAACTTAAGCCAGCACTGCCCGCCCACGCCGGGCCAGCCGCACAAAGCGCCCTTCGTGATTCCGGTCACGCTCGGCCTGCTCGGCCCGGATGGCCGCGCCCTGCCCTTGCAGCTTGAAGGCGAGGCCCAAGCCGTAGCTGGAAGCCGCACCCTGGTGTTGAGCGAGCCGCAGCAGCGCTTCGTTTTCACCGGGCTGGCCGGGCTGGACAGCGCCCCCACGCCCTCGCTGCTGCGCGGCTTTAGCGCCCCGGTGATTTTGCAGGGCGATTTCGATGCCGCCCACTGGCTCACCCTGCTGGCGCACGACAGCGACCCCTTCAACCGCTGGGAGGCGGGCCAGCAACTGCTGCTGCGCCAAATGCTGGCGGCGCTGCGCCAGTCTTCCGAGAGCAACGGCCCCATCCCGGCCACGGTGCTCGACGCCACCACCGTGCAGGCCCTGAGCGCCGTGCTGCGCCAGCCCGGGCTGGACCCGGCCTTCAAAGAACTGCTGCTCACCTTGCCCAGCGAAGCCTATCTGGCCGAGCAAGTGCAGCAAGTGGACCCGCCGCGCATCCACGCCGTGCGCCAGGCCGTGCGCAGCCAACTGGCCCAAGCCCTGTATGTGGATTGGCTCTGGGCCTATGAAGCGCACCACGAACCCCGGGCGGCCTACCGGCCCGACCCCGCCTCCAGCGGCCGCCGCGCCCTAGCCGGTTTGGCGCTGGGCATGTTGTGCCTGGCCGCCCGCAGCAATGGCGACACGGTCTGGCCCGGCCGCGCCTACCAGCGCTGCAAAGACGCCGCCCACATGACCGAGTTGCAGCAAGCGTTGCAAGCCCTGCTGCACAGCGGCCACGCGCTGGCCGAACCCGCGCTGGAGCGCATGCACCAGCGTTACCGGCACGACGAACTGGTGCTCGACAAATGGTTTGCCCTGCAAGCCAGCGCCCCCGACCAGGGCGGCTCGGTGCTGGCGCGCGTTAAAGCGCTGCTGCAACACCCCGACTTCAAGCTGCGCAACCCCAACCGCGCGCGCAGCCTGATCGGCACCTTTTGCCACGCCAACCCCGCCGCCCTGCACCGCCCCGACGGCAGCGGTTACGCCTTCTGGCGCGAGCGCGTGCTCGAAATCGACGCCTTCAACCCGCAAGTGGCGGCGCGGCTGGCGCGCGCGCTCGAGCGCTGGCAGCCGCTGGTTGAGCCCTACCGCAGCCTGGCGCGCCAGGCCTTGGCCGACGTGGCGCGCCACCCCGGCCTGAGCCCAGACGTGAGCGAAATCGTCACCCGCGCCTTGGCTGCGGATGCCTGAACGCGGGCTTAAACTCGACCCTGCCAAACCTGACGCCATCCAATCCCGAGCACAGCCCACACCATGAGCCCACGCACCTCCTTGACCCGCTACCTGATCGAGCAACAGCGCGTACACGGCAGCATCCCGCCCGAGCTGCGGCTGCTGATCGAAGTGGTGGCGCGCGCCTGCAAGCGCATCGCCATCAGCGTCAACAAAGGCGCGCTGGGCGAGGTGCTGGGCAGCGCGGGCAGCGCCAACGTGCAAGGCGAGGTGCAAAAAAAGCTCGACCTCATCGCCAACGAGGTGCTGATCGAGGCCAACGAATGGGGCGGCCACCTGGCGGCCATGGCCTCCGAAGAAATGGACGGCATCTACGCCGTACCCAACCGCTACCCCCAAGGCGAGTACCTGCTGCTGTTCGACCCGCTCGACGGCTCCAGCAACATCGACGTCAACGTCAGCATCGGCACCATCTTTTCGGTGCTGCGCCGCCACAACGACGACCCGCAGCGCATCGAGCCGGTGGCCGAGGCCGACTTTTTGCAAGCTGGCTCGCAGCAGGTGGCGGCCGGCTACTGCATCTACGGCCCGCAAACCACGCTGGTGCTCACGGTGGGCAACGGTGTCGCCATGTTCACCTTGGAGCGCGAGCAGGGCTCTTGGGTGTTGACGCAAGATGGCGTGCAAATACCCGAAGATACCAGCGAATTTGCCATCAACATGAGCAATATGCGGCACTGGGATGCACCCGTGCGGCGCTACATCGACGACTGCCTGCAAGGCCGCGAAGGCCCGCGCGGCAAGGATTTCAATATGCGCTGGATCGCCTCCATGGTGGCCGACGTGCACCGCATCCTGTGCCGTGGCGGCGTGTTTTTGTACCCCTGGGACAAGCGCGAACCGCACAAACCCGGCAAGCTGCGCCTGCTCTACGAAGCCAACCCCATGGGCTGGATCGTCGAGCAAGCCGGCGGCGCCGCCAGCACCGGATACCAGCGCATACTGGATGTGCAGCCGCACAGCCTGCACCAGCGCGTGAGCGTAATCTTGGGCTCGCGCAACGAAGTCGAACACATCGTGCGCTGCCACCCAGAACTTGCCGCATCCGATGCCGGCGCTGTGCCGCCCGCCAAGCTTTCATAATACGGCCAGCGCCATTGCCCTGCCCGCCCCAGCAACCCCACACAAGCCACGCCCCATGTCACTCTTTGCCCGCCCGCACTACCGCTCCGACACCACCGAGTTTTTGGATTCGCTCAAGAGCCGCGAGCCCGAGCTGGAGGCGCAGCAGCGCCAAGGCCGGGCCTTGCTGTGGGACAAATCGGTGGATCGCCCATTTTGGCAAGAGGCCAAGGCCGCACGCGTGCCCCAAAAGCCCTACGTGTATCAAACCGAGCCGACGCTGCGCTGAGCCCGCAGGCGCCGCCGCAGCAGCCGCTACGCCCATCGGCCCGGCCGGGTCTGCGCACGCATGAACCCTTCGCCCAGTGGAGCGACTGCGCTGGCGCGGCTGTACGGCGAGCCGCTGTTCGAGCTGCCGCCCGACCTCTACATTCCGCCCGAGGCGCTGGCGGTGTTCCTCGAGGCCTTCGAAGGGCCGCTGGATCTGCTGCTGTACCTGATTCGCAAGCAGCATTTCAACATCCTCGACATCCCGATGGCGCAAGTCACGCGCCAGTACCTTGGCTACGTGGAGCAGGTGCGCGCGCACAACCTGGAGCTGGCGGGCGAGTACCTGCTCATGGCGGCGCTGCTGATCGAAATCAAATCGCGCCTTTTGCTGCCGCCCCAGCGCAGCAGCCCCGAGGCCGAAGCCCAAGACCCACGCGCCGAACTGGTGCGCCGGCTGCTCGAATACGAACAGATCAAACAGGCGGCGCAAAAAATCGATCAACTGCCGCAGCTCGGGCGCGATTTTTGGCTGGCGCAGGCCGCCGTGCTCGCGGCCGGGCCCGCGCCGCTGCCCTCCATCAGCCCCAGCGAACTGGCACAGGCCTGGAGCGGGCTGCTGCAACGCGCCCAGCTCGTGCAACACCACCGCATCGATGGCCCGCGGCTGAGCGTGCGCGCCTTCATGAGCCAGATCCTGCGCCAGTTGCAACGGCGCCGTTTCGCTGAATTTGGCGAGCTGTTCCAACCCGAGCAAGGTTTGGCGGTGTTGATCGTGAACTTCATCGCCCTGCTCGAACTGGCCCGTGAAGGGCTGATCGAGCTCACCCAAGCCAGCGCCTATGCGCCGATTTATGTTCGCCTGGGCCCCGGCACCGGGCTAGACACGCCCGATAATTCGGCCCACACACCATGAGCCAAACCCCACCTTTGACCAGCGCCCCGACGCGCGCTTTTGACGTGCTGATCGTCGGCAGCGGCTTGGCCGGCCTGAGCACCGCGCTGCTGCTGCCCAGCCATTTGCGCGTTGCCATCCTGACCAAGCGCACCATCGAGGACGGCTCCAGCGGCTGGGCCCAAGGCGGCATCGCCGCCGTGCAGGCCGACGACGACAGCTTCCAGGCCCACATCGACGACACCTTGGTGGCTGGGGCCGGCCTGTGCGACCCCGACGCCACCCGCTACACGGTAGAAAACGCCCCCGCCGCCATCGATTGGCTGCGCCAGATGGGCACCCGCTTCACCCTCCACGAGGGCGAGCTGCACCTGACGCGCGAAGGCGGCCACAGCCACCGGCGCATCGTGCACGCCGCCGACGCCACCGGCGCCGCCGTGCAGCAAACGCTGATCGAGCGCGTGCGCGCCGCCCCCAACGTGCAGGTGTTCGAGACCCACAACCTGGTCGACCTGATCCTGAGCGACCGCCACGCCCTGGCGCCCACTTGGCCGAGCCGGCGCTGCCTTGGAGCCTACGCCTTTGATGAGAGCGCCGACGAGGTGCAAGCCTTCGTGGCCCCGCACACCGTGCTGTGCACCGGCGGTGCGGGCAAGGTCTACCTCTACACCTCCAACCCCGACACCGCCACCGGTGACGGCATTGCCGCCGCTTGGCGCGCCGGCTGCCGCGTGGCCAATATGGAGTTCATCCAGTTCCACCCCACCTGCTTGTATCACCCCAAGGCCAAGAGCTTCCTCATCAGCGAGGCGGTGCGCGGCGAAGGTGGCCGCCTGCTGCTGCCGGCCGCGCTGGGTGCGCGCCGCTTCATGCCCGAGCACGACCCACGCGCCGAACTGGCGCCGCGCGACGTGGTGGCGCGCGCGATCGACTTCGAGATGAAAAAGCACGGCTTGGATTGCGTCTATCTCGACATCTCGCACCAGAGCCCGGCCTTTTTGCAAGAGCACTTTCCCACCATCTTGGCGCGCTGCGCCGAGCTGGGCATCGACATCCGGCGCGAGCCCATTCCGGTGGTGCCGGCGGCGCACTACACCTGCGGCGGCGTGCTCACCGACCTGCGCGCCCGCACCGACCTGAGCGGCCTGTACGTGGTGGGCGAAGCCAGCTGCACCGGCCTGCATGGGGCCAACCGGCTGGCCAGCAACTCGCTGCTGGAGTGCGTGGTGTTTGCCCGCGCCGCCGTGGCCGACATCGTGGCCCAAACGCCGCAGGCACTGGCACCGGTGCGCCCCTGGGACACCAGCCGCGTCAGCGACGCCGACGAGCAGGTGGTGATTGCCCACAACTGGGACGAACTGCGCCGCTTCATGTGGGACTACGTGGGCATTGTGCGCACCGACAAGCGGCTCGAACGCGCCGCGCACCGCATCGCGCTGCTGCGCGCCGAAATCCAAGAGTTCTACCGCAGCTTTCACCTCACGCGTGACCTGCTGGAACTGCGCAACCTGGTCGAGGTGGCCGATTTGATTGTGCGCAGCGCCCAAGCGCGCCACGAGAGCCGCGGCCTGCACCACAGCCTAGACCACCCGCACACCTTGGCGCAGGCGCAGCCCACGGTGCTCGACCCAGCCTCCCGCCCGCGCACCTAGACCGGCGCGGGCCGACCCTGCTGGCCTCCTATTTTTGGCTGCGGGCGCATAATGCGCCGACCACCCTACAAAACCGGAGAGCCCGCATGACCAAGCGCCCCTGGATAGCCAACGCCAGCGCCCTGCTGCTCGCACTGGCCAGCGGCGCGGCAACGGCGCAAAATTCGCCCTTGCAAATCGAGGACGTGGCGCTCGCAGGCCAGCTGCGCTTCTTGGCCGATCGGCCCGATCCGCTGGCCTACCGCTACGAGGCCCACACCGCGCTTGATGCGCTGAGCCTGCAAACCGGCGTCGTCACCCTGCGCACCTGCCACCGCCAGCTCGACCCAAACCGGCGCGTGGTTGTGGCCTTCAACCGCGAGCGGCTGCAACACCTCGAAATTTTGGAAAGCAGCGGCATCGGTCGCGCTTGGGTTGAAGGGCACCGGGTTGAACTCGCCGACGTGCAGCGCGGCGGCCATGTGTGCATCGGGCTGCGCACGCAGGCGCTCGAATCCAGCGGCCCTGGGCGCTGGACGCTGCACGCCGGCCCACTGATGCGGCGCTACCTCGACGGCTACCTGCCAATGGACGCCCGGCTCAGCCTGCACTGGCCCGCTGGCCTGCTGGCGGTCGAACAAACCTCACCGCCACCCCAGCCCGGCGTGCGCCTAAGCCAAGACGGCAGCGGCGCCACGCTCGACCTCACCTTCGCCGGCCGCATGACGGCGGTATGGGAGCTCAAGCAACTGCGCCAGCCCTGAGCCGGCGCGCGCCTCCGAGGGCCTCAGAGCGCCTGCGTCGGCACGTGGTGGCGCAGCGCGGTCTGGCGGTTGTGCGCGTCCACAAACACCAGTTGCGGCTCGTGGCGGGCCACCTGGTCTTCGTGTACCTGGGCGTAGGCGGCGATGATCACCAGATCGCCCACCGCCGCCCGCCGCGCCGCCGAGCCGTTGAGCGAAATCATGCCGCTGCCGCGCTCGCCTTTAATCGCGTAGGTCACGAGGCGCTCGCCGTTGTTGACGTTCCAGATGTGAATCTGCTCGTTCTCGCACAAGTTGGCGGCTTCGAGCAGGTTTTCGTCGATGGCGCACGAGCCCTCGTAGTGCAGCTCACAGTGGGTCACGGTGGCGCGGTGAATTTTCGATTTGAGCAGGGTGCGAAACATAGGACAAAACTCCGGGCGGCACCAAGGCGCCACCAAAGCGCGGCACAAAGCAGCCGCAAAACCGGCGCGATTGTGACAGAAAGCCGGGCCGCTTTGGGCCGCCGGCTCAATCCACCCGCTGCAAGGGGATATAGACCTCGCCTCCGGACTGCCGGAACGCCTTCGACTGCGCCTGCATGCCCTGCTCCAGCGCCTGCGTTTCGTCTATGCCCTGGGCGGCGGCGTAGTCGCGCACCTCTTGGGTGATTTTCATGCTGCAAAAATGCGGCCCGCACATAGAGCAGAAATGCGCCACCTTGGCCGAATCCTTGGGCAGGGTTTCGTCGTGGAATTCGCGCGCCTTGTCCGGGTCCAGCCCGAGGTTGAACTGGTCGGCCCAGCGAAACTCGAAGCGCGCCTTCGAGAGCGCGTTGTCGCGTATCTGCGCCCCCGGGTGCCCCTTGGCCAAGTCGGCGGCGTGGGCGGCCAGCTTGTAGGTGATGATGCCCTCTTTCACGTCCTGCTTGTTGGGCAGGCCCAGGTGCTCTTTGGGCGTGACGTAGCACAGCATGGCGGTGCCGTACCAGCCGATGGTCGCCGCGCCTATGCCGCTGGTGATGTGGTCGTAGCCGGGCGCGATGTCGGTGGTCAGTGGGCCGAGCGTGTAAAACGGCGCCTCGTGGCACTGCTCCAACTGCAAGTCCATGTTTTCTTTGATGAGTTGCATGGGCACATGGCCCGGCCCCTCGATCATCACCTGCACATCGTGCTTCCAGGCCACCTGCGTCAGCTCGCCCAGGGTGCGCAGCTCGCCCAGTTGGGCCGCGTCGTTGGCGTCGTAGATGCTGCCCGGGCGCAGGCCGTCGCCCAGGCTGAAGGCCACGTCGTAGGCCTTCATGATCTCGCAGATGTCCTCGAAGTGGGTGTAGAGGAAGCTCTCGCGGTGGTGCGCCAGGCACCACTTGGCCATGATCGAGCCACCGCGGCTGACGATGCCGGTCAGGCGGTTGGCCGTGAGCGGCACGTAGCGCAGCAGCACCCCGGCATGGATGGTGAAGTAATCCACCCCCTGCTCGGCCTGCTCGATCAGGGTGTCGCGGAAAATCTCCCAGCTCAGCTCCTCGGCCTTGCCGTTTACCTTTTCCAGCGCCTGGTAGATCGGCACCGTGCCGATGGGCACCGGGCTGTTGCGCACAATCCACTCGCGCGTTTCGTGGATGTGTTTGCCGGTGGACAAATCCATCACCGTGTCGCCGCCCCAGCGGATGGCCCAGGTCATTTTGTCCACTTCCTCGTTGATCGAAGAACCGAGCGCCGAATTGCCGATGTTGGCGTTGATCTTGACCAGGAAGTTGCGCCCGATGACCATCGGCTCGCTCTCCGGGTGGTTGAGGTTGGCCGGGATGATGGCGCGCCCGCGCGCGACTTCGCTGCGCACGAATTCGGGCGTGATTTCCTGGGGCAGGCTGGCCCCGAAATGCTGCCCTGGGTGCTGGCGCAGGAGCACCTCGGCCATGCGCTGGCCGGTGGGGCCGGCGGCGCGCAGGCTCTGCACGTAGTGCTGGCGGTTGAGGTTTTCGCGGATGGCGACGAACTCCATCTCGGGCGTGATGATGCCGCGGCGCGCGTAGTGCATCTGCGTCACGTTGGCACCGGCGCGGGCGCGGCGCGGCTGGCGTTGCAGGCCCGGAAAGCGCAGCGCTTGCAGCTTGGGGTCGGCGGCGCGTTCGCGCCCAAAGGCGCTGCTCAGGCCACCCAGCACCTCGCTGTCGGCGCGCTCCTCGATCCAGCGCTGGCGCAGCGCGGGCAGGCCGCTGCGGATGTCGATCACCGCCGCCGGGTCGCCGTAGGGGCCGGAGCAGTCGTAAACAAAGATGGGCGGATTCGGCTCGGCCCCCATGCTGGCCGGGGTGTCGGACTGGCTGATCTCGCGCATCGGCACCTGCACATCCGGGCGCGAGCCGGGTACGTAGATTTTGCGCGAGTTGGGCAGTGGCGCAATGGCGGCTTGGTCCACTTGGGCGGCGCTGGCCAGAAAGGGTTCGGCGGGGGCGTTCATGGAAAAGGCGTTCTTTCTAAAGTTGTGCTCGCACGCTATTATCGAAGGCTGTGCTCGGTGGCTGCCAGCTAGGGCTATTTGCCGCAAGCCGATCGGGCCGCGTCTCTCAGGCCGCGCCCAAGTGTGGCACCAGCGCCCCGGCGTCGTGACCGGCCCGTTGCGCTGCGGTAAAGGCCAACATGCGCTCGATCGGCCGCCGTGCGCGCTCAATCAACTCGGCCGGCACCTCGACCACGCCGCGGCCGCTTTGCAGCGCCTGCGCCACCCCGGCCAGGCTGTTCATCGCCATCCAGGGGCAGTGGGCGCAGCTCTTGCAAGTGGCGCTGTTGCCCGCGGTGGGGGCTTCGATGAAGCGCTTGCCCGGGTTGAGGGTGCGCAACTTGTGCAGCATGCCTGCGTCGGTGGCGACGATGAATTCGCTGGCCTCGGACTGCTGCGCCGCGCGCAAAATGGCGCTGGTCGAGCCCACCGCATGGGCCAGCGCCACCACGTCGGCCGGGCTTTCGGGGTGCACCAGCACCTTGGCCGCCGGGTGCTGGCGCATCAGCTCCTGCAACTCAAAAGCCTTGAATTCGTCGTGCACGATGCACGAACCCTTCCACATCAGCATGTCGGCCCCGGTTTCGCGCTCGATGTAGGCGCCCAGGTGCTTGTCTGGCGCCCACAGGATTTTGTGCCCGCGTTCTTTGAGCGCGCGCACGATGTCAAGGGCGCAGCTCGATGTCACCAGCCAGTCGGCGCGCGCCTTCACGGCCGCGCTGGTGTTGGCATAGACCACTACCGTGCGCTCGGGGTGCTGGTCGCAAAAGGCGGCAAATTCGTCGATCGGGCAACCGAGGTCGAGCGAGCAGGTGGCGTCGAGGTCGGGCATGAGCACGGTTTTGTGCGGCGACAAAATTTTGGCCGTCTCGCCCATGAAGCGCACGCCGCTGACCACCAGCGTTTGCGCTGCGTGCTCGCGCCCAAAACGCGCCATCTCTAGGCTGTCGCTCACCAGGCCGCCGGTTTCCTCGGCCAAATCTTGCAAGTCCGGGTGCACGTAGTAGTGCGAGACCATGACAGCGTTGCGCTCGCGCAACAGGTGCCGGATCTGCTCCTTTAGGGCCTGGCGTTCATCCGGAGTGGGCTCGACCGGCACCCGAGCCCAAGCGTGGCGGGTGCTGCAAGCGGGTTGCTCAAAATCGACAGCGATGCGTGGTTCCATAAGCCGCAATTGTCCCTCAAGCGGCCGATCCCAGCGACGCTCACTTGTTAATGCCCTGCAGGCGTTTTTTGCTTTCGTTGAGGCGGTCGGCCTTGCGCTGCGCGTCCGCCTGCATGGCCAGCCGCTTGGTGCGGCCCGACAGGTCAGACCACAACCACCATAGCGCTGCCAGCGCGAACGGGCCCAGCACCCACCACCAGCTCCATTGCGCCACCGGATCCACCCCGGCCAGCTTCAAAACCAGCAAAATCAATCCCAAAACCAGAAAAGCCATTGCATCGCTCCTGTAACGCGGTCCGTATCGATTGCAACCAGACGTAATTACACCATTTCAAAGGCGCAGTTGTGGCTAAAATCGCATTCGCCAGCCCCTTCAATTTCCATTAAACCCAGGAGTCAGCCATGAAACGCACCTTGTTTGCCCTTGCCGCCGCCACTTTGGTCACTCTGCCAGCCGTCACCGTTCCGGTGCTGGCCGACGAAGCCGCCTTTGCCCGCGCCAGCGGCTGCATGGCCTGCCACGCCGTCGATCGGCGCATGGTCGGCCCCTCGTTTCGTGACATTTCCGCCCGCTACGCCGGCCAAGCCGACGCCGTGGCGCGCATGACGGTCAAGGTGCAGCGCGGCGGCTCCGGCGTCTGGGGCCCGGTGCCCATGCCCGCCAACCCGCGCCTGAGCGAAGCCGATGCGCGCCGTTTGGCCACCTGGTCGCTGAGCCACCGCTGAGCGCGCTGCCCCGCCGCTGGCGGGGCCCTAGGCGCAGCACTGCCAACAAAAACAAGGGGCCCCGAGGGGCCCCTTTTGTTTGCCAACCCAAAAACCGCCAACCGGGGCAGCGAGCAAGCAAGCTGGCAAGGCAAGCGCCCACAGCCGCTTGCCCCGGCAGCCCCGGAACGGCCTCAGTTGCTCTTGGCCAACTGCTCCAAGATGTGCGGGTTTTCCAGCGTCGAGGTGTCTTGCGTCACCGCTTCGCCCTTGGCCAGCGAGCGCAACAGGCGGCGCATGATTTTGCCCGAGCGGGTTTTGGGCAGGTTCTCGCCAAAGCGGATTTCTTTGGGCTTGGCGATCGGGCCAATCTCTTTGGCCACCCAGTTGCGCAGCTCGGTGGCCAGCGCCTTGGCTTCGTCGCCCGTGGGCACCGGGCGCTTGAGCACCACGAAGGCCACAATGGCCTCGCCGGTCAGGTCGTCTGGGCGGCCCACCACGGCGGCTTCGGCCACCAGATCGGTCTTGCCCACCAGCGCCGACTCGATCTCCATTGTGCCCATGCGGTGCCCAGAGACGTTGAGCACGTCGTCGATGCGGCCGGTGATGCGGAAATAGCCCCGGTCGTTGCTGCGCACGGCCCCGTCGCCAGCCAAGTAGTAGCCTTTGAGCTCTTCGGGGAAGTAGCTCTTTTTGAAGCGCTGCGGATCGCCCCAGATGGTGCGGATCATGGATGGCCAGGGCTTTTTGACCACCAGAATGCCGCCTTGGCCGTTGGGCACGTCGTTGCCCATTTCATCGACGATGGCGGTGGTGATGCCCGGCAGCGGCAGCGTGCACGAACCCGGCACCAGAGGCGTAGCCCCCGGCAGCGGGGTGATCATGTGGCCGCCGGTCTCGGTCTGCCAGAAGGTATCAACAATCGGGCAGCGCTCGCCGCCGATATTGCGGTAGTACCACATCCAGGCTTCGGGGTTGATGGGCTCGCCCACCGAACCCAGAATGCGCAGGCTGGTCAGGTCCCAGTTTTTGGGGTGTACCTTGGCGTCGGTTTCGGCAGCCTTGATGAGCGAGCGAATCGCCGTGGGCGCGGTGTAGAAAATGGTGCAGCGGTGCTTCTCGATGGTCTGCCAGAAGCGGCCGGCGTGTGGGAAAGTGGGCACGCCCTCGAACACGATCTGCGTGGCACCAGCGGCCAGTGGGCCGTAAGCCACGTAGCTGTGGCCGGTGACCCAACCGATGTCGGCGGTGCACCAGAACACGTCGTTGCCTTGCAGGTCAAAGGTCCAGTCCATGGTCTGCTTGGCCCACAGCAGGTAGCCTGCGGTGCTGTGCTGCACGCCCTTGGGCTTGCCCGTAGAGCCCGAGGTGTAGAGGATGAACAGCGGGTGCTCGGCCCCCACCATAACGGGTGCGCACTCGCTGGACTGCGCGGCCATGACTTCGTGCATCAGCACGTCGCGCCCGGCCACCATATTGCAGGCGCTGGCGGTGCGCTGGAACACCACCACGTTTTTGATCGAATCGCAGCCGCCCAAGGCCAGCCCCTCATCGACGATGGCTTTGAGTGGCAGCTCTTTGCCGCCGCGCATCTGGTAGTTGGCGGTGATCACGGCCACGGCGCCGGCGTCTTGGATGCGCTCTTGCAGCGCCTTGGCCGAAAAGCCGCCAAACACCACGCTGTGCGTGGCGCCAATGCGCGCACAAGCCTGCATCGCCACCACGCCCTCGACGGTCATGGGCATGTAGATCACGACGCGATCACCCTTTTGCACCCCCATGGCCTTGAGCGCGTTGGCCAACTGGCTCACTTTGGCCAGCAGTTCTTTGTAAGTGACCTTGGTCACGGAGCCGTCGTCAGCCTCGAAGATGATGGCGGTTTTGTGCTCGGTCGGGGTGCCGATGTGGCGGTCGAGGCAGTTGGCCGAGGCGTTGAGCTCGCCGTCTTGGAACCACTTGTAGAAGGGCTTGTTGGATTCGTCGAGCACCTGGGTGAAGGGCTTGTGCCAGACCAAACCGGCGCGGGCCAGCCGGGCCCAGAAACCTTCAAAATCCTGCTCGGCCTCGGCGCACAGGGCGTGGTAGGCCTTCATGCCGCCCACGCGGGCGGCCGCCACCGTGGCGGCGCTGGGTTCAAAAACCCGGTTTTCGACAAGGGTGGACTCGATGGCAGATGACGACTCAGGCATGGAAGGCTCCTCTGTTGGTGGAAAAACGACAACCGCTAACTGTGCGCATGCTCTCTGACGAGGCACTTACGCCCTACATCATCGCCAGAAAATGGCCAACGCGCAAATTTTCAGCATTAATTACACTCTGCGCTTGGATCAACTGTTTTTTTACTGGGTTCCCACACCATGACCGCCATCCGCCAACAAGACCTGATCGATTCGATCGCCGACGCTTTTCAGTACATCAGCTTCTACCACCCGCTGGACTACATCCAGGCGCTGGGGCGCGCGTGGGAGCGCGAGCAGGGGGCGGCGGCCAAGGACGCAATTGCCCAAATTCTGAGCAACTCGCGCCTGAGCGCCGAAGGGCACCGCCCGATCTGCCAAGACACCGGCATCGCCGTGGTGTTCCTCAAGGTGGGCATGAACGTGAGCTGGCCCGACGCCACCTTAAGCCTGCAGCAAATGGTCGATGAAGGCGTGCGCCGCGCCTACCTGAACCCGGACAACCCACTGCGCGCCTCGGTGCTGGCCGACCCGGCCGGCGCGCGCAAAAACACCCGCGACAACACACCAGCCGTGGTGCATTTCGAGATCGTGCCGGGCGACCAAGTCGAGGTGATCTGTGCCGCCAAGGGCGGCGGCTCCGAGAACAAATCCAAGTTCGCCGCGCTCAACCCCTCCGATTCGATCGTGGACTGGGTGCTCAAAACAGTGCCCACCATGGGCGCGGGCTGGTGTCCGCCGGGCATTTTGGGGCTGGGCATCGGCGGCACGCCCGAAAAAGCGCTGCTGCTGGCCAAAGAGTCGCTCATGGCGCCGGTGGACATGCACGAGCTGATCGAGCGCCAGCGCGCCGGGGCCACGCTCACGCGCCTGGAAGCGCTGCGGCTGGAGTTGTACGAGAAGGTGAACGCGCTGGGCATTGGGGCGCAGGGGCTGGGCGGGCTCACCACGGTGGTGGACGTAAAAATCCTCGACTACCCCACCCACGCCGCCTCGCTGCCGGTGGCCCTCATCCCCAACTGCGCCGCCACCCGGCACGTGCACTTTCACCTCGACGGCAGCGGCCCGGCCCGGCTGGAGCCGCCCAAGCTGGCCGACTGGCCCGCCGTGAGCTGGAGCCCCGACCTGCAAACCGCCAAGCGGGTGCAACTCGACACCCTAAGCAAAGAAGAAGTGGCGAACTGGAAAGCCGGCGACAAGCTGCTGCTCAACGGCAAGATGCTCACCGGGCGCGACGCCGCGCACAAGCGCATCGCCGACCTGCTGGCCAAGGGCGAGCCGCTGCCGGTGGATTTTCGCAACCGCGTGATTTATTACGTGGGCCCGGTGGACCCGGTGCGCGACGAGGTGGTGGGCCCGGCCGGCCCGACCACCGCCACCCGCATGGACCCCTTCACCCGCATGACGCTGGAGCAAACCGGCCTGATCGCCATGATTGGCAAATCCGAGCGCGGCCCGGTGGCGGTGCAGGCCATTCAAGACAACCGCAGCGCCTACCTGATGGCCGTCGGCGGGGCCGCCTACCTGGTGGCCAAGGCGATCAAATCGGCCAAGGTGGTGGGCTTTGCCGACCTTGGCATGGAAGCCATCTACGAGTTCGAGGTGCAAGACATGCCGGTCACGGTGGCGGTCGACTCGAACGGCCACAACGTGCACGAAAGCGGCCCGGCCGAATGGCGCCAGCGCATCGCCAGCGGCGAGTTCAAGGGGATTGCGCTCTCGGTGGGCTAAGCCCCGGGGCCCCACGGCTGGGGGCCCTTACTCAAAAGCTCAATGCAGATGGCGCGGCTTGCGCGGCCCGCCGTG
>NZ_BAWN01000003.1 GCF_000696225.1 Serpentinimonas barnesii
CATCCGCCACCTCATCCGCCACCTCATCCGCCACCTCATCCGCCACCTCATCCGCCACCTCAACTGCGCCCGCATCTGGATCCGCATCAGCGCCCAAGTTCGCCCCTGCTTGCCCCCAAGCGCCCCCGCCCGCAGCGGCACCCGCGCCACCGCGCCAGCCCTGACTTTTTAAGGCCCGCCACCGCCATGGAAACCCTGCCCCCCACCCTGCCGCTCGCCCTGAGCCTGTTCGCCCTGCTGCTGGTGCTCAATCTGGCGCTCGGGCTGCTGCGCGTGCTGCGCGGCCCCGGCCTGACCGACCGCCTGTTGGCGGCGCAACTGCTGGGCAGCACCGGCGTGGCGCTGTTGCTCACGCTGGCGGCGCTGCAAGGCTGGCCTTCGCTGCGCGACGTGGCGCTGGTGTTTGCCCTGCTCGGTTTGCTGGCCGCCGTGGCCTATGCGCGGCTGCGCCCGGAGCAGCACCGTGCTTGAGGCCCTGACCTGGCTGCTGCTGGCGCTGGCGGCGCTGTTTTTTAGCGCCGGCACGCTGGGCCTGCTGCGCCTGCCCGATACCTTGAGCCGCATCCACGCCCTGAGCAAGGCCGACAACCTCGGGCTTGGGCTGGCCGCACTGGCGCTGCTGCTGCACGCCGAATCGTGGGCGGCGGCGGCCCAGATCGGGCTGATTTGGCTGCTGGCACTGGCCGCCAGCGCCACCTCGGGCTACCTGATCGCGCGCCGCTGCCTGCTGGAATCCCAAAGCGCGCCCGCAACCGCCCTAGGGGCGCCACCGCCATGAACGCCGCCGACTTGGTGCTGGCGCTGGCCCTGCTGCTGCTGGCCGGTGCGGCCCTGCTGGCGCGCTCGGTGCAGATTGGTAGCGTGCTGTTCATCGCCTTTGGCCTGCTGCTGGCGCTGGTCTGGGTGCGCCTGGGTGCGCCCGATGTGGCGCTGGCCGAGGCCGCCATCGGGGCCGGGGTGGCCGGGGCGCTGCTGCTGCTGGCGGCGAGCGAGTTCGAGTCGCGCCGCATCGGCAGCGCGCGCACCGCCGGGCCGCGCCTGCCTTGGCCGCGGCCGCAGTCGAAGCGGCCGCGCTGGACGCTGGGCGCGCTGGCGCTGGCCTGCGCGGCCGCGCTGCTGGGGGCGGTTTGGGCCATCGAACCGCTGGCCGGTGCCGCCTCCGAGGCGGTGGCGCGCAGCCTGCCCGAATCCGAAATCGCGCACCCGGTGACGGCGGTGCTGCTGGCCTTTCGCGCCTACGACACCTTGCTCGAAATCGCGGTGCTGCTGGTGGCGGCGCTGGCGGTGCAGGCGGCCCCAGCCCCGCCACACCGCCCGCTGCCGCACGACCCAGTGCTGGCGCGGGTGGCCGCACTCACGGTGCCGCTGGCGCTGCTGGTGGCGGTGTATCTGTTGTGGGCCGGATCGAGCCGCAGCGGCGGCGCCTTCCAGGCCGGGGCGGTGCTGGCCGGGGCGGTGCTGCTGGCGCGCTTTGCCGGGCTGCCGCTGGACCCGCAGTCGCGCCTGACCCGGCCACCGGTGCTGGTGCTGGGCTTGGCGGTCTTCATCTTGATCGGCCTGGGTGCCGGGGCGCTGGCCGGGGCGGCGCTGGGCTACCCCACCGGTTGGGTCAAGCCGCTGGTGCTGGCCATCGAGGCCGCGCTGATGCTCTCGATCGCCGCCACGCTGGTGGCGCTGTTTGGCGGGGGCAAAACGGCATGAGCGACATGAGCGGCCTGAACCTGCTGTGGAGCGAGGTGCTGGGTGGGGGGTTGGGCGCGGCCTCGATCTGGCTGCTGGCCGGCAGCGCCCTGACCCTGATGGGCTTGCTCGGGATGCTGCTGCCGACCTCGATCCTGCGCAAGTTGCTGGCCTTCAACATCATGGGCAGCGGCATCTTTTTGCTGTTGCTGGCGCTGCGCCCACCCGGCCCCGACGGCGTGGCCGACCCGGTGGCGCAGGCGCTCATCCTCACGGGAATTGTGATCGCCATCGCCGCCACCGCGCTGGGCGTGCGGCTGGCGCGGCGCTTCTACCAGCTCAGCGGCCAGACCGAACTGCCCGAAGACCGGGCCGCTGCGCGCGATGACTGAGGCCTTGCTGCTGCCGCTGCTGGTGTTGTGGCCGCTGGCCGTGGGGCTGGGCGTGTACACGCTGCCAGAGCGCGCCAGCGCGGCGTTGCAAGTGCTGGGTGTCGTGGTGCTGGCGGGCCTGATTGCCGCCGTGTTCGCGGCTGCATCCGCGACCGACCTCGCCAGCCCCGAGCCGCTGCGCGCCGCCCTCGGTGGCTGGGCTGCGCCCTTGGGGATCGAGCTGGTGGCGGACCGGCTGGCCCAAGCCATGTTGCTGCTCACGCTGCTCGTCTATGCCGCGGTGCTGCTGTACGCGCAAGCCTATTTTGCACCCGGCTCCGAAACCGCGCAGCGCTTCTGGCCGCTGGCCTGGATGCTGTGGGCGGGCCTGAACGCCGGCTACCTGTCGGCCGATCTGTTCAACCTCTACGTGGCGCTGGAGCTGGTGGGGCTGGCCGCCGTGGGCCTGACCGCCCTCACCGGCCAGAGCACGGCGCTGGCGGCGGCGCTGCGCTACCTGCTGGCCGCCCTGCTGGCGTCCAACCTGTTTTTGCTCGCCGTGGTGCTGCTGTACGCGGCCACGGGCAGTTTGGCGCTGGATTCGGTGGGGGCGCACCTGGCCGCCGTGGGCAGCGCCCCGTGGTACGCCAAGCTGGCGCTGGCGCTGGCCTTGGTGGCGCTGGCGCTCAAAACCGCGCTGGCCCCGCTGCATTTCTGGCTGCCGGCGGCGCACGGCAATGCCGTTACGCCGGTGAGCGCGCTGCTGTCGGCGCTGGTGCTCAAGGTCTCGCTGCTGATTTTGCTGCGGCTGTGGCTGGAGTTTGCCCCGGCGCTGGACCTGGCCGCGCTTGGGCTGCTGCTGGCGCTGCTGGGCCTGCTGGCCAGCGTCTGGGGTTCGGTGCTGGCCTTGACGCAGCGCAAGCTCAAGATGCTGATCGCCTACTCCAGTGTGGCCCAAGTGGGTTACCTGTTTTTGCCTTTTGCGTGGCTGCTGCCGGGCGGCTTGGGGACGGCGCTGGCGCTGGAGGCCACGCTGTTGCACCTGCTGGCGCACGCGCTGGCCAAGGCCGCCCTGTTTTTGGCCGCCGGGGTGCTGGTGCTCTCGGCCGGGCGCGACGACCTGGTCAGCCTGCGCGGCGCCGTGGCGCGCGAGCCGCTGGCCTTTGCCGCGCTCACCCTGGCCGGTGTGAGCCTGATCGGGCTGCCGCCCAGCCTGGGGTTTGCCGCCAAGTGGCAGATGATGCAAGCCGCCCTGCTGGCCGACCAATGGCCCTGGCTGCTGTGGCTGCTGGGCGGCACCCTGCTCACCGCGGCCTACGTGTTTAGGATGTTGCGGCTGGCCTTTTTGCCCACTTCCGAGGCCTTCGAGGCGCGCGCGCCGCTGCCGCGGCAGCTCTCGCTGTGCGCACTGGCGCTGGCGCTGCTGGCGGCCTTGGGCGGCTTCGGCGCCGCCGCCCTGAGCGACTGGCTGGCCGCCGAGACCCTGCTCTGGCCCGGGAGCGGCGCATGAACGACTGGCTGCTGCCCCTGACTCTGGCCAGTTCGCTGCTGGCCGGCTTGGTCATCTTTTTTCTGCCCGAGCGCAGCGTGGGCTGGCGCAGTGCGCTCAACCTGGGCGCCGCCGTGCTCAAGCTGGCTTGCGTGGGCGCCATGCTGTGGGGCACGCAGCAGGGCATCAGCTACGAGCTGCGGCTGCCCTTTTTGCCCGGCCACGAGCTGCTGCTGCGCGCCGACCCGCTCGGGCTGCTGTTCGTCACCCTGTCGGCGGTGCTGTGGCTGCTGACCACCGTCTATGCCATCGGCTACCTGGAAGACTCACCCAACCGCAGCCGCTTTTTTGGTTTTTTCAGCCTGTGCGTGACCGCCACCGTGGGCATTGCGCTGTCGGGCAACCTGCTCACCTTCTTTTTGTTCTACGAGCTGCTCACGCTGGCCACCTACCCACTGGTGGTGCACCGCGGCACCCCGCAGGTGCTGCAAGCCGGGGCGCGCTACCTGGCCTACACCCTGGGCGGCGGCGTGGTGCTGCTGGCGGCCATCGTTTGGTTGCAGGCGCTGGTGGGGCCGGTGGAATTCCAAGCCGGGGGTGCCTTGGCGGCGCTGGATGCCCACGCCACCCCCGAGGCCTGGATGCTGGTGGGGATTTTTGCCCTGTTCATGGCTGGCTTAGGCGTGAAGGCGGCGCTGGCCCCGCTGCACGGCTGGCTGCCGCAAGCCATGGTGGCCCCGGCCCCGGTGTCGGCGCTGCTGCACGCGGTGGCGGTGGTCAAGGCCGGGGCTTTTGGCATCGTGCGCGTGGTCTACGAGGTGTTTGGCATCGAGTTTGCGCACAGCTTGGGCGTGCTGCTGCCGCTGGCCGTGGTGGCTTCGATCACCATCATTTTTGGCTCGCTGCGCGCCCTCACGCAAGACGACCTCAAGCGCCGCCTGGCCTACTCGACCGTGAGCCAGGTTTCGTACATCGCGCTCGGGGTGGCGCTGTTTGGCCCGGCCGGCACCATCGGCGGACTGGTGCATTTGGTGCATCAGGGCATCATGAAGATCACGCTGTTTTTCTGCGCCGGCAACTACGCCCAGACGCTGGGCGTGCACCGCGTCAGCCAAATGGCCGGCATCGGTCGGCGCATGCCCTGGACCACGGCCGCTTTCAGCATTGGGGCGCTGGGGATGATCGGAGTGCCGCCGGTGGCGGGCTTTGTCAGCAAGTGGTATCTGGGGCTGGGGGCGATCGAGTCGGGCCTAGGCTGGGTGCTGGCGGTGCTGCTGTTTTCCAGCCTGCTCAACGCGGCCTACTTTTTGCCGATTCTGCGCCTGGCCTGGTTCGAGCCTGCACCGGCGCACTGGCCGCACGAGGCGCCCGACGAGCCGCCGCGCACGGGGGACGCCGCCCCCTTGCTGCTGCTGCCCACGCTCTGCGCCGCCGCGCTGGCGCTGCTGGCCGGGCTGGCCGCTGGGCTGCCGATGAGCCCGCTGGACTGGGTCAAGTTCATCACTGCAACCGAGTACCTGCCGTGAGGAATCCAACCCCCACGCTCACTGCGCTCGCTGCCCCCCGAGGGGGCGCTGCCACAGCTTCGGGCGGCCGTGCGCCGCGGCAGGGCCACGCCTCATGACGCATCTGCCCAACATGGAAACCCTGCTGCCGCTGCTGGCGCTGTGGCCCTTGCTGCTCTTGGCGCTGCTGCTGTGGCGGCGCAGCCGCGCCTGGGCTGCCGCGCTGGCCCCTTGGGCGGCTGTGCCGGCGCTGCTGCTGGCCCTTTATGCGGTGCTGGGTGCTGCCCTGATGAGCCCTGCGGCAGCCTCCTTAAACCTCCAAACGGCCGCAGCGCCGCCCACGCTGGAGTGGCCGCATCTGCTGCTGGGCCTGCGCTTCGGGCTCGATGCCACGGGCAGCGTGTTTCTGCTGCTGGCCGGGCTGCTCTGGACCCTGGCTGGCTGGGCCGCGCACATTTATCACCGCCACGACGCGCGGCGCCACGCCCTATGGGGTTTTTGGCTGGCGGCGCTGAGCGGCAACCTGTGGCTGATCGTGGCGCAGGACGCCATCGGCTTCTACGCCGGCTTTGCCCTGATGAGCTTTGCCGCCTACGGCCTGATCGTGCACGCCCGCAGCGCCGAAGCCTGGCGCGCTGGCCGCATCTATCTGATCATGGCGGTGTTGGGCGAGGCGCTGCTGCTGTCGGGCTTGCTGCTGCGCGTGGCCGGCACCGACTCCATCGCGCTGCCGCTGGCGGCCAACGGCGGGGCACACGCGAACCTGGCCACGGTGCTGATTTTTTTGGGGTTTGGCGTCAAGGCCGGGGTGCTGGGACTACACCTGTGGCTGCCGCTGGCGCACCCGGTGGCCCCGACGCCGGCCAGCGCCGTGCTCTCGGGTGTGATGATCAAGGCCGGGCTGCTGGGCTGGATGCGTTTTTTGCCGCTGGGCGCAGAACCCTGGCCGCTGCTGGGCGCGGCGGCGCTGGGGCTGGGGCTGCTGGCGGCGCTGGTGGCGGTGGCGATCGGGCTCACCCAGCGCCAGCCCAAGGTGCTGCTGGCCTACTCCAGCATCAGCCAGATGGGCTTGCTGACGCTGGGCATCGGCGCGGCGCTGCTGCACCCCAGCGCCTGGCCGGCGCTGGCGCTGGCGCTCACCCTCTACGCCTTGCACCACGGGCTGGCCAAGGGCACCTTGTTCTTGGGCGTGGCGGTGCTGGCGCAAGCCACGGGCACGGCGCGGCGCTGGGCCCTAGCAGCCCAAGCCCTGCCCGCGCTGGCTTTGGCCGGTGTACCGCTGAGCAGCGGCTTTTGGGCCAAAGACGGGCTCAAGCAGGCCCTCTCTGGCCTGCCCGCGCCCTGGCCCGAGGCCTTGGCCTGGCTGTTGCCCGTGGCCGCGTTTGGCACCACGCTGCTGATGGCGCGCCTGCTGTGGTTGCAGGCCCAGCCAGCGGCCACCGCAGCCCAAGCAGCGGCTCCACAGCTGGCCACTTGCGATGCCCACGCCCCACCATTCCCAGCCGCCTCACATCCCACCCCAAGCCAGACAGTTGCCGCGAGTACGGCGGGTACCCCCGAGCACCCCAGCCCCAGTCTGCGCGCCCCTTGGCTGGCGCTGCTGCTGGCCTCGTGCGCCTTGGCGCTGCCGGGCCTGCTGGCCTGGCTGGGCCTGATCGCCCCGCTGCCCCTGCTGCCCACGGCCGCCCCTGCGCTCGGCAGCTTGGCGCTGGCGCTGCTGCCACTGCTGCTGGGTGCCGCGCTGTCCACTGCCGCCCTGCACCACCCCTGGCGCGCCGTGCCCCAGATCAGCCCCGGCGATCTGCTGGGCCTGATCGATGCGCCACTGCAGCGCTTCTGGTTCGCCCTGCTGGCGCTTTCGGCGCGGCTGGACCGCTACCGTGGCCCCAGCCCCACCCCCGCGCACCGCTGGCCGCGCACCCTGTGGCTGGAGGAGCGCCAGTTGCGCCGCCTGCCCGTGGCCGGTATGGCGTTGCTGGCCTTGCTGTTGCTCAGCGCCCTCTTGAGTGGCTGATCCAGCAAATGCAGCGCCTCCCCAGTCCGGCCCCCGATCCACACGGGCTTAAACGGCAACCAGACTGGTGCAGCATGGCCGCCTCTAGCGCCGCTGCGGCGGCAGGTCGGTGCAGGAGCCATGCGCAGCCTCGGCCGCCAGGCCGATGGATTCGCCCAGGGTGGGGTGCGGGTGGATGGTTTTGCCGATGTCCACTGCGTCGGCCCCCATTTCGATGGCCAGCGCGACTTCGCCGATCAAATCACCGGCATGGCGCCCAACGATGCCACCGCCCAGAATGCGGCCATGGCCGCCGGCTTCGGGCCGGTCGTCAAACAGCAGCTTGGTAAAGCCCTGCTCGCAGCCATTGGCCAGCGCGCGCCCGCTGGCGCTCCAGGGGAACAAGCCCTTGCGCACCGCGATGCCTTGCGCCTTGGCCTGCTCTTCGGTTAGGCCCACCCAAGCCAGTTCGGGGTCGGTGTAGGCCACGCTGGGAATCACGCGGGCATCAAAGGCGGCGGCGGCCAGGTCGGGGCGGCCCAGCAGCTCTCCTGCCACCACTTCGGCCGCCACGTGCGCCTCGTGCACCGCCTTGTGCGCCAACATGGGCTGGCCAACCACGTCGCCGATGGCAAAAATGTGCGGCACATTGCTGCGCATCTGCGCATCGACCGCGATGAAACCGCGCTCGCTCACGGCCACGCCGGCCTGCTCGGCGGCGATCTTGTGGCCGTTGGGCGTGCGGCCCACGGCTTGCAGCACTAGGTCGTAAGTGCCTTCGCTTTGGGTGCCATCCAGCCCCTCGAACTGCACCCGGATGCCTTCGGCCGTGGCCGTGGCCGCCACGGTTTTGGTTTTCAGCAGGATGCGGTCGAAGCGGCCCTTGTTCATTTTTTCCCAGACCTTGACCAGATCGCGGTCGGCCCCCGGCATCAGGCCGTCTTGCATCTCGACCACGTCCAGCCGGGCGCCCAGCGCCGAATACACCGTGCCCATTTCCAGCCCGATGATGCCGCCGCCGATGATTAGCATGTTCTTGGGCACGCCCGGCAGCGCCAGCGCGCCGGTGGAATCGACCACGCGCGGGTCCTCGGGCAAAAAGGGCAGGCGCACCGCCTGCGAGCCCACGGCGATGATGCAGGCCTTGAAGGACACGACCTGCTTGCTGCCGGTTTGCTCCTGGCCGCTGCCGTGGGTGGCCTCAATCTGCACCTGGTGCGGGCCGACGAAGGCGCCGTAGCCGCGCAGCACCGTGACCTTGCGCATTTTGGCCATGGCGGCCAGGCCACCGGTGAGCTTGGCGATCACCTGGGTTTTGTGCGTGCGCAGCTTGCCTAAATCGAGCGTGGGCGGGCCGAACTCGACCCCCAGCGCGCCCAAGTGGCTGGCCTCTTCCAGCACCGCCGCCACGTGCAGCAAGGCCTTGGAGGGGATGCAGCCCACGTTGAGGCACACGCCGCCCAGTTCGGCATAGCGCTCGACCAGTGCGACCTTGAGGCCCAGATCGGCGGCGCGAAAGGCGGCGGAGTAACCGCCCGGCCCGGAGCCCAGCACCAGCAGGTCGAAGTCGAACGGGGTGCCGTCGGCTTGAGCAGACGCCACAGGGGCCTGTGCGGCCTTAGCGGGGGCAGGAGCCGTTGGGGCCGAAGGGGGGGCCGCTGTGGCAGGGGCGGGAGCCGTTGGGGTTGCTGCCGCCGCCTCGACCTCTAGGGCCAGCAGCACCGAGCCTTGTTTCACCTTGTCGCCCAGCTTGACCTTGAGGTCTTTGACCACGCCGGCGTGCGAGGAAGGGATTTCCATCGAAGCCTTGTCGGACTCGACCGTGATCAGGCTTTGCTCGGCCCGGACGGTATCCCCCGGCTTGACCAGCAGCTCGATCACCGCCACCTCGTCGAAGTCGCCAATGTCGGGCACCTTGATATCCATGATTGCCATGTTGGGGCTCCTTACAGCAGCACGCGGCGAAAATCGGCCAAGACTTGGCCCAAGTAGGCGTTGAAGCGCGCGGCCGCCGCGCCGTCGATCACGCGGTGGTCCCAAGTCAGGCTCAGGGGCAGCAGCAGGCGCGGCTCAAAGGCTTGGCCGTTCCAGACCGGGCTCATCTGGCTCTTGCACACACCCAAAATAGCCACTTCGGGCGCGTTGATGATGGGCGTAAAGTAGCGCCCGCCAATGCCGCCCAGGCTGGAGATGGTGAAGGTGGCACCGCTCATCTCGGTCGGGCTGAGCTTGCCGTCGCGGGCTTTTTTGGCCAGCTCGCTCATTTCCTGGCTGATTTGCAGCAAGCCTTTTTGGTCGGCGTTTTTCAGCACCGGCACCATCAGGCCGTTGGGGGTGTCGGCGGCAAAGCCGATGTGCCAGTAGTTTTTGACGATCAGCGCATCGCCATCGAGGCTGCTGTTGAAGTCGGGGAATTTTTTCAGCGCCGCCACGCAGGCCTTGATCAAAAAGGCCAGCATGGTGACCTTGACGCCGGATTTTTCGTTTTCCTGGTTCAGGCGCAGCCGCAGCGCCTCGAGTTCGGTGATGTCGGCGTCGTCGTGGTTGGTAACGGCCGGGATCATGACGGCGTTGCGCAGCAGGTTGGCGGCGCTGATTTTTTTGATCCGCCCCAGCTCCTTGCGCTCGATCGGGCCGAATTTGGCAAAGTCCACCTTGGGCCAGGGGATCAGGCCCAATTCACTGCCGGACCCACTACCCGCCCCGCCACCCGCGCCCGCGGCGGCCAAGGCCGCCCGGGCGGCTTGGGTGTGCTGCTGGCCGGCCATCACGGCGCGGCTAAAGGCTTGCACGTCGGCCAGCGTGATGCGCCCCTTGAGGCCGCTGCCGCTCACTTCGGCCAGCGGCACCCCGAGCTCGCGCGCAAACTTGCGCACCGAGGGGCTGGCGTGCGGCAGGCCGGGGGCACCTAGGGCGGGTGCAGGGGCCACGGCAGCACCCACGCCCACCACGCCTGTTCCCGCTCCCGCGCCATGTGCCAAAACCGCCGCAGCGGGCACCCCCGAAGGCGATGCAGCCGCCGTGGCAACTGGTGCCACCGAAGCCTCTGAGCCCCCAGCCTGGGCAGCAGCCGGAGCCGCAGCCCCCTCCACCTCCAAGTCCAGCAGCACCGAGCCGATGTTCACCTTGTCGCCCAAGGCCACCTTGAGCGCGCGCACCACACCGGCGTGCGAGCAGGGAATCTCCATCGAGGCCTTGTCGGACTCGACCGTGATGAGCGACTGCTCTGGCGCCACGCGGTCGCCCACTTTGACCAGCAGCTCGATCACTGCCACGTCTTTGAAGTCGCCGATGTCGGGGACTTTTACTTCGATCACTGCCATGATGGGGCCTTTCGCTCGCCTCAGGCGTAGAGGGGGTTGATCTTGTCGGCGTCGATGCCGTACTTGGCGATCGCTTCGGCCACTTTGGCCGCCGGCAGCGTGCCCTCCTCGGCCAGCGCCTTGAGGGCAGCTAGCACAATGTAGTGGCGGTTGACCTCGAAGTGCTGGCGCAGCTTGCTGCGAAAATCGCTGCGGCCAAAGCCGTCGGTGCCCAACACCTTGTAGCTGCGCCCTTTGGGGATGAAGGCCCGAATCTGCTCGGCAAAGGCTTTCATGTAGTCGGTCGAGGCCACCACCGGCCCGGTGTGCGGGCTGAGTTGCTGCGTCACAAAAGCCTGGCGCGGCGCCTCGGTCGGGTGCAACAGGTTCCAGCGCTCGCAGTCCTGGCCCTCGCGCGCCAGCTCGTTGAAGCTCGGGCAGCTCCAGACGTTGGCCGCCACGCCCCAGTCTTGCTCCAGCAGGCGCTGGGCCTGCAGGCTCTCGCGCAAAATGGCGCCGCTGCCCAGCAACTGCACCCGGGGCGTGAGCTTGGGGCCCTCTTGGCACAAATACATGCCCTTGAGGATTTGCGCCTCGGTGCCCGGTATCAGGCCCGGCATGGGGTAGTTTTCGTTCAGCAGCGTGAGGTAGTAGTACACATTCTCCTGCTGCTCGACCATGCGCTTGAGGCCTTGGTGCAGGATGACGGCGACCTCGTGCGCAAAGCTCGGGTCGTAGCTGATGCAATTGGGGATGGTGGCCGCCAGCAACTGGCTGTGCCCGTCTTCGTGCTGCAGGCCCTCGCCGTTGAGCGTGGTGCGGCCGCTGGTGCCGCCGAGCAAAAAGCCACGCGCCTGCATATCGCCCGCCGCCCAGGCCAGGTCGCCAATGCGCTGAAAGCCAAACATCGAGTAGTAGATGTAGAACGGCACCATGATGCGGTTGTTGGTGCTGTAAGACGTGGCCGCCGCGATCCAGCTCGCCATGCCGCCGGCTTCATTGATGCCCTCTTGCAAAATCTGGCCGGCCTTGTCTTCGCGGTAGTACATCACCTGGTCTTTGTCCACCGGGGTGTAGAGCTGGCCCTTGGGGTTGTAGATGCCGATCTGGCGAAACAGCCCCTCCATGCCGAAGGTGCGCGCTTCATCGACCAAAATCGGCACCACGCGCGGCCCCAGCGCGGCGTCGCGCAGCAGCTGCGTGAGAAAGCGCACATAGGCTTGGGTGGTGGAAATCTCGCGCCCCTCGGCGGTGGGCTCCAGCACCGCCTTGAAGGTTTCCAGCGCCGGCACGGTGAACTGCTCGCTGCTGCGCTCGCGCCGCTTGGGCAGGTAGCCGCCCAGCGCCTGGCGGCGCTCGTGCAGGTAGCGCATCTCGGGCGTGTCGTCGGCCGGTTTGTAAAAGGGGATTTGGGCCAGCTCGCTGTCGGGGATGGGGATGTTGAAGCGATCCCGGAAGGCGCGGATGTCTTCGTCGCTGAGCTTTTTGGTCTGGTGCGCGGTGTTTTTGCCCTCGCCGGACTTGCCCATGCCGTAGCCCTTGACGGTTTTCACCAGCAGCACCGTCGGTTGGCCCTGGTGGTGCTGGGCGCGGTGAAAGGCGGCATAGACCTTGGAGGCGTCGTGGCCGCCGCGGCGCAGCGCCGCCACGTCGGCGTCGCTCATCTTGGACACCAGCTCCAGCGTGCGCGGGTCACGGCCAAAGAAGTTTTTGCGCACAAAGGCGCCGTCGTTGGCCTTGAAGGCCTGGTAGTCGCCGTCGAGCGTGTCCATCATGATGCGGCGCAGCGCGCCGTCTTTGTCGCGCGCCAGCAGCTCGTCCCACTGGCGGCCCCAGAGCAGCTTGATCACGTTCCAGCCCGAGCCGCGAAATTCGCCCTCCAGCTCTTGGATGATCTTGCCGTTGCCACGCACCGGGCCATCGAGGCGCTGCAGGTTGCAGTTGACGACGAAAATCAGGTTGTCCAGCCCTTCGCGCGCCGCCAGCCCGATCGCGCCCAGGCTTTCGGGCTCGTCCATTTCGCCGTCGCCGCAAAAGGCCCAGACCTTGCGCTGGGCCGTATCGGCAATGCCGCGCGCGTGCAAATACTTGAGAAAGCGCGCCTGGTAGATCGCCATCAAGGGCCCCAGCCCCATGCTCACGGTCGGGAACTGCCAGAAACTGGGCATCAGCTTGGGGTGCGGGTAGCTCGACAGGCCCTTGCCATCGACTTCCTGGCGGAAGTTGAGCAGTTGCTCCTCGCTGATGCGCCCTTCCATGTAGGCGCGCGCGTAGATGCCGGGCGCGCTGTGGCCCTGCATATAGAGCAGGTCGCCGCCGTGGCTGCCGCCGGAGTCGGTGTCGTCGGCATGCCAAAAGTGGTTAAAGCCCGCCGCCAGCATGTGCGCCATCGACTGAAAGGAGCTGATGTGGCCGCCCAAGTCGCCGCCGTCGGCCGGGTCGAGCCGGTTGGCTTTGACCACCATCGCCATGGCGTTCCAGCGCATGTAGGCGCGCAGCCGCCCCTCCAGCGCCAGCTTGCCGGGGCTGGGGGCTTCTTCGCCCGGCTCGATGGTGTTGACGTAGCCGGTGGTGGCTGAAAAGGGCAAGTCCACGCTGTGCTCGCGCGCTTCTTCGAGCAGTTGCTCAAGCAAAAAGTGGGCGCGCTGCGGGCCTTCGCGCTCAATCACCGCCGTCAGGGCGTCGAGCCATTCACGGGTTTCCTGGGCGTCGAGGTCGGGCGCGCTGAGCACGCTTTGGGGGAGTGGGATATCGGGCATGGGCAGTCTCCTGGTTGTAGGGGGCGGCGGTGTGCTCCAAGCCTAGGCAGCACCACTGGATTCATGGTGGCACAAGATTTCACCACCGTGTTTGAAGTGTGGCACAGTTTTTTCCAATTTTCAAGATGCAAATTAACTTTTTGTATTATGAAATATCAATTGATTTTCGACTCAAAAAACACCGGGTTTTCCCATAGACTTGAAGCAAATGTCCAAATTTCGCTCCCTACTCTCCTTGCGCCCGCAATGGCGTTGGCCGGTGCGGCGCTGGCAGCGCTGGTGGCAGGGCTTAACCCCGGTCCATCAAGACCGGCTGGTGAGCGTCGTGCCCCTGATCTCGGTGCTGTTGTTTTTGGCGGCCATTGCCTCGGCTTTCACCTACTTTACGCAGCTCGAAGCGCAGCGCGAGCAACAAGAGGTGACGCGCGATGTCGAGTACGCGCAGCAGCGCTTGCGGCTGCGTTTGCTGGAGCCGCACGAGCCTCTGCAGCGCATGGCGCAGCAAATCGTGAACCAAGAGCTCGACCCCTTTCAGTTCAGCGCCACGGCCGAACTGCTGGCCGGGCGTTTTCCCGAATTGCTGGCGGTGAGCTGGCTCGACGCGCAAAACCGTGTGGTGGCCACCCACGCGGCGGCGCTGGCGCCGGCCCAGCTCAACCGCAGCCCCGGGCAGCCGGTTTTAGATGAGGAAACCGGGGGCGCCTTGGGCGTGGCGCGTGAAATCATGCAGCCGCATTTCAGCCGTCCCTTGGGCGGTCTGGGGCCCGACGCGCGCTTGCTGCTGCTGCTGCCCCTGACGCAACAAGGCCGCTACCAGGGCACCTTGCTGGTTGAGTACTCGCTCGAGCTGCTGCTGCGGCTGGGCGTGCCGGGCGACGTGCGCACCCGCTACGCCGTGGCCTTGATCGATCTGAGCGGCAACGTCGTGGCCGGCAGCGTGCACCAGTTTGAACCCGACGGCATTGCATTGCTGCCCTGGACCGGACAGCCGCGCAGCCACCAAATGGCGGTCGCGCCGGTGGGCCCGCATTTGCAACTGCGCGCCACCGGCTACCGCATCAGCCGCGATGCCGCCGGTGAAGGCTTCTTTTGGGTGGTTGGCTCGCTCAGCCTGCTCACCATCTGGATGCTGCTGACCAACCTGCGCATCACCCGGCGCCGGCTGCAAGCGCAACGCGCCTTGCAGACCGAAACGCTGTTTCGGCGCGCCATGGAAAACTCCATGCTCACCGGCATGCGCGCGCTCGACCTCAACGGCCGCATCACCTACGTCAACCCGGCTTTTTGCTCCATGACCGGCTGGAGCGAGTCCGACCTCGTGGGGGCGCAAGCGCCCTTTCCCTATTGGCCCGCCGCCGATGTGGACAAGCTGCACATTCGCTTGGAAGACGAGCTCAGCGGCCGCACCAACGCCGGGGGCTTTGAGATGCCGGTGCAGCGCAAAAATGGCAGCACGTTTTTTGCCCGCATGTACGTCTCGCCCCTGATCGACTCCAAAGGCCAACAAACCGGCTGGATGACCTCGATGACCGACATCAGCGAGCCCAAGCGCGTCCGCGAGGAACTGGGCGCCTCCTACCGGCGCTTCACCACCGTGCTCGATACGCTGGACCAGGCGGTGTCGGTGGCGCCCCTGAACAGCACCGAGTTGCTGTTTGCCAACCGCATGTACCAGACCTGGTTCGGCTCCACCGCTGGCGGGCATCGGCAACTGATCCAGTTGAGCCAGAGCAGCGGCACGCCCGCGAGCCGCCCCGACGGCGAAGACCCGCAATCGGATGGGCTGGCCGGGCTGCCCACCGACTCCCTGTTTGAGGCCCATGCCAACCACGCCGAACTGTTTATCGAAACCCTGAACCAGTGGCTGGAGGTGCGTTCGCGCTACCTGACCTGGGTCGATGGCCGGCTGGTGCAGATGGTGATTGCCTCCGACATCACGGCGCGCCGGCGTGCCGAGCAGCAAGCCGCCTTGCAGCAAGAGCGCGCCGAGGCCGCCAGCCGCCTGATCACCATGGGCGAGATGGCCTCCAGCGTGGCGCACGAGCTTAACCAGCCCCTGACCGCCATCAGCAACTACAGCAGCGGCATGATTGCGCGCCTGCAGCAGCAGCAGATCAGCGAGGCCGAGCTGCTTGAGGTGCTGCAAAAAACCGCCAAGCAGGCGCAGCGGGCCGGCCAGATCATCCAGCGCATTCGCGCCTTCGTCAAACGCAGCGAACCCACCCCCACCCCGTCGGACGCGGCGCAGATGGTGGGCAATGCGGTGGAGCTGGCCGAGATCGACCTGCGGCGCCACCTGGTGCGCCTCAATACCTACGTGGCGGCGCGGCTGCCGCAACTGCTGGTGGACCCGATCCTGATCGAGCAGGTGCTGATCAACCTGCTCAAAAACGCGGGCGAAGCCATCATCCAGGCGCAGCGCCCGGTCGGGCAGCGCCAGGTGGAGCTGTGCGTCACGCCGCGCCACATCGAGGGGCTGCCGGTGGTGGAGTTCAGCGTGCGCGACAACGGCCGCGGCATCCCGCCCGAGCAACTCGAGCGCATCTACGAGGCCTTCTACAGCACCAAGGCCGAGGGCATGGGGATCGGGCTCAAGCTGTGCCGCTCGATCGTCGAATCGCACCACGGGCGGCTGCAGGCGCGCAACCTCTACAATGGGCAGGAAATCATGGGTTGCGAGTTCAGCTTTTGGATTCCCACGCTGACGGCCCTCAACCCCTGATGCCCCCAAGCCAGCGCCCTGCACAGGGCCGGGCTCACCGAGAGACAGAGAAGGCGACAAATGAGTGTGATGGCAAAGCGCGGTTTGGTTTATGTGGTCGATGACGACGAAGCGGTGCGCGACTCCTTGCAGTGGCTGCTCGAAGGCAAAGACTACCGGGTGCGCTGCTTCGAATCGGCCGAAGCCTTTCTGAGCCGCTACGACCCGCGCGAAGTGGCGTGCCTGTTGGCCGACATCCGCATGGGCGGCATGACCGGCATGGAGCTGCAAGACCGGCTGCTGGAGCGCCACTCGCCGCTGCCGATCGTCTTTATCACCGGCCATGGCGATGTGCCGATGGCGGTGCAGACGATGAAAAAAGGCGCGCTCGATTTCATCCAAAAGCCCTTCAACGAGCCCCAGCTCATGGCCTTGGTCGATCGCATGCTGGAGGCTGCGCGCATCGCCTTTGCTGGCCACCAGCAGGCCGCCAACCGAGAGGCCCTGATGGCCAGGCTCACCGGGCGCGAATCGCAGGTGCTCGAGCGCATCGTGGCCGGTCGGCTCAACAAGCAGATCGCCGACGATCTGAGCATCAGCATCAAAACGGTGGAGGCGCACCGCGCCAACATCATGGAAAAGCTGGGCACCAACACGGTCGCCGATTTGCTCAAAATTGCCCTTGGCCCCAGCGCCAAACCCTGAATCAGAATTTACCTCCCCGCTTTTTTGCCATGACTGCTCAACTGATCGACGGCGTGGCGCTGTCGCGCCAACTGCGTGCCGAACTGACCCAGCGCGCCCGCACCCTCACCGCCCTAGGCCAGCAGCCCGGCTTGGCGGTGCTGCTGGTCGGCGACGACCCGGCCAGCCAGGTGTATGTGCGCAACAAGGTCAAGGCCTGCGCCGAGGTCGGCATCCACTCGCTGCTGGAGCGGCACCCGGCCAGCCTGAGCGAGGCCGAGTTGCTGGCGCGCATCAAGGCCCTCAACGCCGACCCGCGCATCCACGGCATCTTGGTGCAACTGCCGCTGCCGCCGCAGATCGATGCGCAGCGCGTGATCGAAGCCATCAGCCCAGCCAAAGATGTGGACGGTTTTCACATCGCCAGCGCCGGTGCGCTGCTGGTCGGCCAACCTGGTTTCTGGCCCTGCACGCCCTACGGCTGCATGAAAATGCTGGAGCACATCGGCTTTGATTTGCGCGGCAAGCACGCGGTGGTGATCGGGCGCAGCAACATCGTGGGCAAACCGATGGCGCTGCTGCTGCTGCAGCGCGACGCCACCGTCACCGTCTGCCACTCGCGCACGCCCGACCTCAAAGCCCACACCCTGCAAGCCGATGTGATCGTCGCCGCCGTGGGCAAGGCCGGCCTGCTCACGCGCGACATGGTCAAGCCCGGTGCCGTGGTGCTCGACGTGGGCATGAACCGCGACGCCGCCGGCAAGCTGTGCGGTGATGTGGATTTTGCGGGCGTGCAAGAGGTAGCCGGCTACCTCACGCCGGTGCCCGGCGGCGTTGGGCCCATGACCATCACCATGCTGCTGGCCAACACGGTGCAGGCGGCCGAGCGCGCCGCCGCCGGGGCTTGAGCAATGCGCGCTGCAAGCCTATACTTCGATCATGGACGCACAACTTCTCTTGCAGGCGCGCCAGCTCAGCGTGGCTGAGCAGCTCGAACTCATGGATGCACTCTGGGCCGACATCAGCTCACGCCATGCCGCCCCAGGCCCGAACGAGGCTCAAATGGCCGAACTTGAACGGCGCCTGACCGAGCACGAGCTGAACCCCGAGGATGCCGTCCCGTGGATCGAGGTTAAGGCGGCAGCGCTGTCACAGATCGGGCGATGAGCCTGCCGGTTTCGTTTCGGCGTGCCGCCCAAACCGAGTTTGTTGAGGCAAGCGCTTGGTATGCACAACACCACCCCAAGCTAGGCGCCGATTTTGTTGCAGAGATTGAGCGCTGCGTTGCACAGGCGGCGCGGCATCCGCTGCTCTTTGCCGATCTGCACAAGGGCATTCGTCGCGTGCTTGCGGCGCGTTTTCCCTACAGTGTTTATTTTCGGCTGGAAGCGCGCCGCATCGTCGTTCTCGCCGTTTTCCACGCCAGCCGCAACCCCGCCATCTGGCACCAGCGCGCTTGAGCAGGGTGCGGCAATGCACCGCTGGGTGCCCTCACGGCCTCCTCACTGGTAGCGCACCGCCACGATCTCGTAGCGCTTGACGCCGCCCGGGGCTTGCACCTCGGCCACGTCGCCCTCTTCTTTGCCGATCAGGGCGCGGGCGATTGGGCTGGAGATGTTGATCAGGCCCTGCTTGAGGTCGGCTTCGTCTTCGCCCACGATCTGGTACGTTACCGCCGCGCCGCTGCGCTCGTCTTCGAGCTCGACCGTGGCGCCAAACACCACCCGGCCACCGCCGTTGGTGGCTGCCGGGTCGATCACCTGCGCCATGGCCAGCTTGCTCTCGATTTCGGCGATGCGCCCTTCGATAAAGCCTTGGCGCTCTTTGGCGGCGTCGTAGTCGGCGTTTTCGCTCAGGTCGCCTTGCGCGCGCGCCTCGGCGATGGCGTTGATGACGGCCGGCCGGTCTTTGGTTTTTAGGCGCTGCAGCTCGGACTTGAGCAAATCGGCGCCGCGCTGGGTTACAGGAATGGTGGGCATTGTTGCGTCTCCAAATGCGAACCGCCGAGCCAGACAGACTCGGCGGTAGATGTTCACGATATTATGCCCCAAGGCACCGGTGTTGCACGGCCTTGCGCATCGCTCCCCTATGCCGTTGCGGGGGTGTCGATTTGCGCCAGCGGCCAGCGCGGCCGCACCGCAAAGCTGTAGCCTTCGCCACGGGAACCCGCAGGCAGCAAACCCGCCTGCCAGCGCATGGCAGCGGCTAGGGCGATCATGGCGCCGTTGTCGGTACACAGGTGCAGCTCGGGGTAATGCACGCGCAGCCCTAGGCGCTCGGCAGCGGCATTAAGCTGCTGGCGCAGCCGCCGGTTGGCCCCTACGCCGCCGGCCACCACCAGCCGCCGCAGCCCGGTTTGTTGCAAGGCGGCAAGCGATTTTTTCACCAGCACCTCGACGATGGCGGCCTCGGTGGCGGCGGCCAGATCGGCGCGGCGCGCCTCCAGCTCGGGGCCCAGCTTGCGCGCCTGCGTGAGCACGGCGGTTTTTAGGCCCGCAAAAGAAAAATCCAGGTCGCCACTGTGCAGCAGCGGGCGCGGCAGGGCAAAGGCCGTGGCCTGGCCCTGCTCAGCCAAGCGCGCCAGCGCCGGGCCGCCAGGGTAGCCCAGACCGAGCAGCTTGGCCGATTTGTCGAAGGCTTCGCCGGCAGCGTCGTCGATGGTCTCGCCCAGCAGGTGGTAGCGCCCCACCGCCTCGACCCGCATGAGCTGCGTGTGCCCACCCGAGACCAGCAGCGCCACAAATGGAAATTCGGGCGCATCGGCACTCAAGAAGGGCGAGAGCAAATGCCCTTCCAGGTGGTGCACGCCCAGCGTCGGTTTGCCCAGCGCCGCCGCCAAGCCGCAGGCCACCCCGGCCCCAACCAGCAAGGCACCGGCCAAACCGGGGCCACGCGTAAAAGCCACGCAATCGATCTGCTCCAGCGCACAGTCGGCTTGCTGCAGCACCTGCTGCATGAGCGGCAGCACGCGCCGGATGTGGTCGCGGCTGGCCAGCTCGGGCACCACGCCGCCATACGCCTCGTGCATCTGCACCTGGCTGTGCAGGGCCTGCCCCAGCAGCCGTGGCGGGGCCGCACCCGCGTCGGCCTGCACCAAGGCCACCCCGGTTTCGTCGCAAGAGCTTTCAATTCCCAATATCCGCATGGGATGAGTGTAAGGGAGGGGGCGGCAAGTCGCCCAAGGCATGAAACTTGCTAGCTGAAGTTTCATCCACCCCAAGCACCCTATGGCCACAACCCTTCGATGAATTCCAGTCTTTGCTTCTTGTTGGCCGCTAAGCGCGCCGAGCTGACCGAATTGCAGCGGCTGGCGCAAAGCATTGCGCTGGCCCGCAGCACCGCCGCGCTGGTGCACGAATTGCAACGCGAACGCGGACTCTCCAACCTGAGCGTGCTCCAAGCCAGCCTGGGGCAGGCGCCCCTTGAAGCGCAGCTGCAACAGCAAACCCAAGGCACCGACCAGTGGGTGGAGCAATGGCTGCTGGAGTCCGCAGCCCTGATCAACGCCCCATCGCCGCACGCGGCACAGCTCCTGAGCCGGGTGGCCTATGCGTTGCAAGGGCTCGATGCGCTGGCGCTGCTGCGCTCGCGCGTCGCGGCCAAGGCACTAGGCACCCACAGCCTGTCAGCCGATTACGCGCGTCTGATCGCCAGCTTGCTGGCGGTGGTGTTCGAAGCCGCCGACCGCGCCAGCGCCCCCGAACTGCTGCGCCCCCTGGTGGCGCTGTTCAACCTTATGCAGGGCAAAGAGTGGGCCGGCCAAGAGCGCGCTGCGGGCGCCGCCCTGTTCGCCAGCGCGCAGGTGCAAGCGCACGAACAGGCGCACCTGATCGATCTGATCGAGGCGCAGCAGCGTTGCCTGGAAGTGTTTGAGTCCTTTGCCAGCGCGGCGCTGCTGCAATTTTGGCAGGAGCGCCAGCGCCTGCAGCCTCTGGGCGAGCGCAGCCGCTTGCGCCGCTTGCTGCTGCAAGCACCGGCCGGTGGGGCGCTGGAGCCGACACAGAGCGGGGCCTGGTTTGCCTGCTGCAGCCAGTGCATGGATGAAATGCGCCCGGTTGAAGACCAGTTAACGCAATTTTTGGTGGATCAAGCCGGTGCCTGCATGGCATTGGTGGCGGCTGAAATCGAACAACTCGAACAGCGCCAGTCCGGCAACTGGGGTGCGGGTGGAGGCCTAGGCAGCGACACGCAGCGCGGCAGCGGCTTTTTCGACGCCGCATCCGCCGCACCCCCCACCCTCCAGTCCGCACCCACAGGGCTGGCGGGTGGGCTGGAAAAATCGGTGCTCGACCTGGTGCAAGAACAGGGCCAGCGGCTGCAAGCCGCTGCCGCCGAAATTGAGACGTTGCGCGCCAGCCTGAACGAGCGAAAACTCATCGAGCGCGCCAAGGGCTTGCTGATGGCGCACCAGCAGCTCGATGAGCCAGCCGCACACAAAACCCTGCGCGAGCTGGCCATGAACCAGAACAAGCGCATGGTCGATGTGGCCGAGGCGGTGCTCTCGATGAGCCACCTGCTTGCACCACGGCGGTGACCGCCTTTGCCCGATTTTGGTGCACCGGGGCGGCAAATGGGCGCCAAGCCAGCGCCCGCCCCAGACGAACCCCCTAAAACCAAGCTTGGCACGAAAACTGCTTGAGTGATGACAAGGGTAAGTGCCAATGGCGGCACGAACCCGGCTCGCAGAGCAATACGGACAACGGCGTCCCTCCCACCCCGCTTTCAAGGCGGACCTAGGAGGACGCCGTTTTCCATTTGCTGCCGCGCTTCGATTGTTCATTGCTCTAGGAGTAGTCATGCCCCCGTTCGACCTCAGCCAGACCGAATCCAGCACGGCTGGCACACCAACCCCTAGCGGCCACAGCCCGGCCGCCTGCCACGCGCCCACTGCCGCCGACGCCGCCGCAAGCGCCACCGCCAGCGCCGTCACCCAGCCCGGGCGCCGCAGCGCGCTGCGCCAGGGCGCCACGCTCGCCGGGGCAGCCCTGCTGGCCCATGCCGGCACCGGCCTGCTGCCCGGCCTGCGCTCCGTCGTCCATGCCCAAGGCTCCGACCGGCCCGAGATCGAGGAGGTGCGCATCGGCTTCATCCCGCTCACCGACAGCGCCTCCGTCATCATGGCCTCGGTGCTGGAGCTGGACCGCAAGCATGGGGTGCGCATCGTCCTGTCCAAGGAAGCCAGTTGGGCCGGTCTGCGCGACAAGCTGCTCAACGGCGAACTGCACATGGCGCATTCGCTCTATGGACTGATCTACGGGCTGCAACTGGGGCTGGGCGGGCCGCGCACCGATATGTCGGTGCTGATGACGCTCAACCGCAACGGCCAGGGCATGACGCTGAGCCGCCAACTGGCCGAGCGCGGCGCGGTGGACGTGGGCACGCTGGCGCGGCTGATGGCGCGCGAGCGGCGCGACTACACCTTTGCCCAGACCTTCCCGACCGGCACCCACGCCATGTGGCTGTACTACTGGCTGGCCAGCGCCGGCGTCAACGCGCTGCGCGACACCAAGGTCATCACTGTGCCGCCGCCGCAGATGGTGGCCAATATGCGCGTCGGCAATATGGACGGATTCTGCGTTGGCGAACCGTGGAACCACCGCGCCATCGTGGACCGCATCGGCATCACGGCCGCCAATACGCAGGACGTGTGGCCCGATCATCCCGAGAAAGTGCTGGGCGCGCGCACCGACTTCGTGCGCCGCCACCCCAACACCGCGCGCGCCGTCATGATGGCGGTGCTCGAAGCCAGCCGCTGGATCGACGCCGGGCTGCAAAACAAAATGCAGATGGCCGAAACCATCGCCGCGCGGCCCTTTGTTAACACCAGCGTCGATGTGATCCGCGACCGCATTCTGGGGCGCTACCAAAACGGCCTCGGGCGCACCTGGGACGACCCCAAGCACATGAAGTTTTTCGACGGCGGCGCGGTGAACTTCCCCTACCTGTCGGACGGCATGTGGTTCCTGACCCAGTTCAAACGCTGGGGCCTGCTGCGCGAGCACCCCAACTACCTGCAAGTGGCGCAGCAGATCAACCAGATCGAGCTCTACCGCCAGGCCGCCACGCGGCTCAACATCAGCCTGCCGCGCGACCCCCTGCGCAGCAGCACCCTGATGGATGGCGTGGTCTGGAACGGCCGCGACCCGGCGCGCTACGCCGACAGCTTTGCCATCAAGGCCTAAGGAGCACCCACCATGGTCAGCGCCGTTTTTCACTCACCCCGCGACGGGCAGGGCCCCGCCACTCCCACAACGGGCGGCGCGGGCGCCCTACCGGCCCAACCCGCCCGGGCCCACGCCCCAGCCCACAGCAGCCCAGCGCGCAGCCACCCACCGCGCAGCCGCTCCGCGCGGCGCTTCGAAGCCAGCGAATGGCTGCAACAGGGGCTGCCACCGCTGTTTGGCTTGCTGCTGCTGATCGGGCTGTGGCACCTGGCCGCGACCAGCGGCGAAGGCCAGTTCCCGACCCCGTCGGCCACCTGGAGCGCGGCGCTGGTGTTGTTTGCCGACCCCTTCTTCGTCAACGGCCCCAACGACGTCGGGATCGGCTGGCAGGTGCTCAACTCGCTTGAGCGCGTCGGGCTGGGCTTTGGGCTGGCGGCGCTGGTGGGCATTCCGCTGGGCTTTCTGATCGGCCGCTCGGTCTTTGCCGGGCGCATGTGCGCGCCGCTGATCAGCCTGTTCAAGCCGGTTTCGCCCTTGGCCTGGTTGCCGATCGGGCTGCTGGTGTTCCAGGGCACCGAACCGGCGGCGATCTGGACCATCTTCATCTGCTCGATCTGGCCCATGATCATCAACACCGCCGTCGGGGTGCAGCGGGTGCCGCAGGACTACCTCAACGTGGCGCGGGTGCTCAACCTGAGCGAGTGGACCATCCTGACCAAGATTTTGCTGCCCGCCGTGCTGCCCTACGTGCTCACCGGGGTGCGGCTGGCCGTGGGCACCGCCTGGCTGGTGATCGTGGCGGCCGAAATGCTCACCGGCGGCGTGGGCATCGGTTTCTGGATCTGGGACGAGTGGAACAACCTCAACATCACGCACATCATCGTGGCGATTTTCGTCATCGGCCTGGTCGGGCTGCTGCTGGAGTGGGCCCTGGTGCGCATCGCCCGCGCCTTTACTTTCGAGGAAGTCAAATCATGAACGAGAGCCACTACATCCAGATCGAAGGCGTGGTGCAGCGCTTTAAAACCCGGCAAGGCGAGTTTGAGGCGCTGCGCCAGATCGACCTGCGCATCGCCAAAGGCGAGTTCGTGGCCCTGATCGGGCACTCGGGTTGCGGCAAATCCACCCTGCTCAACCTGATCGCCGGCCTGAGCTCCCCCACCGAAGGCCTGCTGCTGTGCGCCGGGCGCGAGATCGCCGGCCCGGGGCCAGAGCGTGCCGTGGTGTTTCAGAACCACTCCTTGCTGCCGTGGCTAACCTGCTTTGAGAACGTACACCTCGGCGTCGAGCGCGTTTTCGGCTCGGGCTCGCGCAGCGCCGGGGCCAAGTCGGAGCGCAAAGCCGAACTGGCGGCGCGCACCCATGCCGCGCTGGAACTGGTGGGCCTGAGCCACGCCGCCCACAAGCGCCCGGGCGAAATCAGCGGTGGCATGAAGCAGCGCGTGGGCATTGCGCGCGCGCTGGCGATGGAGCCCAAGGTGCTGCTGCTCGACGAGCCCTTCGGCGCGCTCGACGCCCTGACCCGCGCCAAGCTGCAAGACGAACTGCTCGACATCGTGGCGCGCACCCACAGCACCGTGGTGATGGTGACGCACGATGTCGATGAGGCGGTGCTGCTGGCCGACCGCATCGTGATGCTCACCAACGGCCCCTCGGCCACCATCGGCGAGGTGCTGGCGGTGCCGCTGGCGCGCCCACGGCGGCGCGTGGAACTGTCGGAAAACCCGGCTTACCTGCAATGCCGCAAGGCGGTGATGGACTTTTTGTACACCCGCCAGGCACACGTGGAAAAAGAGGCCGCATGATGCAACACACTGCCCCGCCCGGCTCAGAGTCCGCCCGCAACGCCCCTGCCGCCATCCCCCAAACAGCCAGCCAACGGCAAAAGCTGGTGCTGGTGGGCAACGGCATGGCCGGGGTGCGCACGCTCGAAGAGCTGCTCAAGCTCGCGCCCGATCTGTACGACATCACCGTCTTTGGCACCGAGCCGCACCCCAACTACAACCGCATCCTGCTCTCGCCGGTGCTGGCCGGCGAGCAGACGCCGGACCAAATCGTCCTGAACGACTGGGACTGGTACCGCCAGCATGGCATCACGCTGCACGCCGGCTGGAGCGTGACCGAGGTGGACCGCACCCGGCGCCTGGTCCATGCCAGCGGGCCTGACGGGGCCACGCAGTCGGCCCCCTACGACCGGCTGATTCTGGCCACCGGCTCCAACGCCTTCATGCTGCCCATTCCCGGCCGGGAGCTGCCCGGTGTGCTCGCCTACCGCGACCTGGCCGACACCCAGGCCATGATCGCGGCCGCCACGCAATACCCGCAAGCGGTGGTGATTGGCGGCGGGCTGCTGGGGCTGGAAGCGGCCAACGGGCTGATGAAGCGCGGCATGGACGTGACCGTGGTGCACGTGGCCCCGTGGCTGATGGAGCGCCAGCTCGACCAGCGCGCCGCCGAGCTGTTGCAGCGCTCGCTGCAAGCGCGCGGCCTCAAATTCCTGCTCGGGGCCCAGACCGAGGCCCTGCTGGCCGGTGCCGATGGCCGCGTGGCCGCCGTGCGCTTCAAGGCCGGCAGCGCGCCCGAGCCGGAAATCCCGGCCCAGCTCGTGGTGATGGCGGTGGGCATCCGCCCCAACACCGCGCTGGCCGAGCGCATGCGGCTGCACGTGCAGCGCGGCATCGTGGTCTCGGACACGCTGCAAACCGTGACCGACCCGCGCATCTACGCCGTGGGCGAATGCGCCGCGCACCGGGGCGTGGCCTACGGTCTGGTGGCCCCGCTGTTCGAGCAGGGCAAGGTGCTGGCCAACCACCTGGCGCAGCACGGCATCGCCCGCTACAGCGGCAGCGTGACCTCGACCAAGCTCAAGGTCACGGGCATCGACCTGTTCAGCGCCGGCAACTACCTGGGCGGCCCCGGCTGCGAGGAAATCGTGCTCAGCGACCCGACCGCCCCCAGCGGCGGCGTCTATAAAAAACTGGTGCTGCAAGACGACAAACTGGTCGGCGCCTGCCTCTATGGCGACACGGTCGATGGCAGTTGGTATTTCAAGCTGCTGCGCGCGGGCCGCCCGGTGGCCGACATCCGCGACAAGCTCATGTTTGGCGAGAGCAATCTGGGCGATGCCGGGCACCAGGGGCACCAAAAGGCGGCCCAAATGGCCGACAGCGACGAGGTTTGCGGCTGCAACGGCGTCAGCAAAGGGGCCATCTGCAAGGCCATCAAGCGCCAGGGCCTGTTCACCCTCGACGAAGTGCGCAAACACACCAAGGCCAGCGCCAGTTGCGGCAGTTGCACCGGCCTGGTGGAGCAAATCCTGATGTTCAGCGCCGGTGGCGACTACTCGGCCACGCCCCAGAAAAAAGCCCTGTGCGGCTGCACCGAGCACAGCCACCAGCAGGTGCGCGACGCCATCCGCGAGCGCAAGCTGCTGCGCATTGCTGACGTGTTCCAGGCGCTGGACTGGCGCAACCCGAGCGGCTGCGCCACCTGCCGCCCGGCCCTCAACTACTACCTCATCAGCACCTGGCCCAAAGAGGCCCGCGACGACCCGCAAAGCCGCTTCATCAACGAGCGCAGCCACGCCAACATCCAGAAAGACGGCACCTATTCGGTGATCCCGCGCATGTGGGGCGGCGAGACCACGGCCGACGAGCTGCGCCGCATCGCCAACGCGGTGGACAAGTACCAAATCCCCACCGTCAAGGTCACCGGCGGCCAGCGCATCGACTTGCTGGGCGTAAAAAAAGAGGACCTGATCAGCGTCTGGAAAGACATCGGCATGCCCAGCGGCCACGCCTACGCCAAGGCGCTGCGCACGGTCAAAACCTGCGTCGGCTCCGAGTGGTGCCGCATGGGTACGCAAGACAGCACCCAGATGGGCAAAGACCTGGAGCGCGCCTTCTTTGGCATGTACGCGCCGCACAAGGTCAAGTTTGCCGTCAGCGGCTGCCCGCGCAACTGCGCCGAGGCCGGCATCAAGGACGTGGGCATCATCGGCGTCGAGAGCGGCTGGGAGATGCACATCGCTGGCAATGGTGGCATCAAGACCGAAGTGGCGCACTTTTTTTGCAAGCTCAAAAGCGCTGCCGAGGTGCTGGAAACCACCGGCGCCTTCATGCAGCTCTACCGGCTCGAAGGCTGGTATCTGGAGCGCACGGTGCACTTCGTGAGCCGGGTCGGGCTGGACTACGTGAAGCAGCGCATCCTCGACGACCCGGCCGGCCGCCAGGCGCTGTGGCAGCAGTTGCAGTTTGCGCTCGACGGCGAGCCCGACCCTTGGTTTGAACACGAGCGGGCGCAAGTCGATCTGCGCCAGTTTCAGGCCCTGAACGCAGAGATGGCCCCAAGCCGGGTGCCGGCCTGATCGCGCACCGGCTTCAAGCACCACCCCTTTACCCCGGAGGCCCCATGACCCACTGGATACCCGTTTGCACCGTAGAAGACATCCCCGCCTTGGGTGCGCGCCGCGTGGCGCGCGAGCACGGGCTGGACGTGGCCGTGTTCAAGGCCGCCGACCAGCGGCTCTTTGCCCTGCTCGACCGCTGCCCGCACAAGGGCGGGCCGCTGAGCCAGGGCATCGTGTTTGGGCACAGCGTGGCGTGCCCGCTGCACAACTGGAACATCGCCCTCGACAGCGGCCAGGCCGCCGCACCCGACCAAGGTCAGACCCCGCGCTTCGCCCTCAAGGTTGAGCACGGACTGGTGTACCTGGACGCCCACGAGCTCGACACGCTGGCTACCGAGGCCAAGCGGCCCCTGGCCGGCCCGGCGGCCCGTCTCGATTGCTCTGGGCCGGCCCGCCGTGCTTGCCCCGGCGCGGCCAGCGGTGCCTGCTAAGCGCAAGCCCATGGCCACCACCCGTTCCACCTGCCCCTATTGCGGCGTCGGCTGCGGCGTGCTGATCGAGCACGAGGGCGGCCAGATCACCGGCGTGCGCGGCGACCCCGAGCACCCGGCCAATTTCGGGCGCTTGTGCAGCAAAGGCTCGACCCTGCACCTGAGCGCCCGCCCCGCCTTGGCGCAAGCCACCCGGCTGCTGCATCCGCAGTGGCGCAGCGCGCGCGGCGGCCCCACCCAGGCGCTGGACTGGAAGCAGGCGCTCGATCTGGCGGCCAGCCGCATCGCCCAAACCGTGCAGCAGCACGGCCCCGACGCCGTGGGCGTGTACGTCAGCGGCCAGTTGCTGACCGAGGACTACTACGTCTTCAACAAGCTGGTCAAAGGGGTGCTGGGCAGCAACCAGATCGACTCCAATTCGCGCCTGTGCATGAGCAGCGCCGTGGCCGGCTACAAACTCACCCTGGGGGCCGACGCGCCGCCGCCCTGCTACGAGGACCTGGGGCTGGCGCAAACGCTGTTCATCATCGGCAGCAACACGGCCTGGGCGCACCCGGTGCTGTTCAGGCGCATCGAAGACGCGCGCGCGGCGCGGCCGGATCTGCGCCTGATCGTCGCCGACCCGCGCCGCACCGACACCGCCGCCAGCGCCGACCTGCACCTACCGCTGCAACCCGGCACCGACGTGGCGCTGCTGCACGGCCTGCTGCACATCATGCTCTGGGAGGGCTGGCTCGACCCGGCTTACATCGCCGCCCACACCAGCGGCTTCGAGGCCCTGAAGGCGATCTTGCGCGAGCACACCCCCGCCCACACCGCGCACCTGTGTGGCCTGCAACAGGCCGACCTCTACACCGCGGCGCGCTGGATCGCCGGCCTCGACAGCCCCGCCCAAGATGGGCCCCCGGCCCCGACTGCCCCGCTTTTTAGCGGGCGCGATGGCCGGCTGCGCCGCCCCACCCTGAGCCTGTACTGCCAGGGTCTGAACCAGAGCAGCAACGGCAGCGCCAACAACGCGGCCCTGATCCACCTGCACCTGGCCACCGGGCAGATTGGCCACCCCGGTGCCGGCCCCCTGAGCCTGACCGGCCAGCCCAACGCCATGGGCGGGCGCGAAGTGGGCGCCATGGCCAACCTGCTCAGCGCCCACCGCGATCTGGCCAACCCCACGCACCGGGCCGAAGTGGCGCAACTGTGGGGGGTGCCCAGCGTACCCGGGCAGCCGGGGCGCAGCGCGGTCCAGATGTTCCAGGCGGCGGCCGAGGGCGAAGTCAAGCTGCTGTGGATCGCCTGCACCAACCCGGCCCAAAGCCTGCCCGACCAGAGCACGGTGCGGCGGGCGCTGGAGCGGGCCGAATTCGTCATCGTGCAAGAGGCTTTTGCCCACACCGCCAGCACCGCCTACGCCGACCTGCTGCTGCCCGCCACCACCTGGGGCGAAAAGGAAGGCACCGTCAGCAACAGCGAGCGGTGCATCAGCCGCGTGCGCCGCGCCGTGCCGGCCCCGCTGCACCCCGACCATGCGCTCGACGGCCCCCGGCCCGACTGGGTCATCGCGCGCGATGTGGCCCAGCGCCTAGAGGCCCTGCTGCACCCGCAGCCCGATGCACCGCGGCGCATCCACTTCGACTACCCCACGCCCGAGGCGGTGTGGAACGAACACCGCCAGAGCACCCAGGGCCGCGACCTCGACATCAGCGGCCTCAGCTATGCCCTGCTCGACACCGCCGGGCCGCAGCAGTGGCCCATGCCCGAGGGCCAAAGCCGGGGCCTGGCGCGCCTGTACGCCGACGGCCGTTTTCCCACTTCCGACGGCAAGGCGCGTTTTGTGGCCCTGCCCTACCGGGCGCCAGCCGAGGCACGCGACGCCAGCTACCCGCTGGCCTTGAACACCGGCCGGCTGCGCGACCAGTGGCACGGCATGAGCCGCACCGGCCTGCTGGGCCGCCTGTTTGGCCATGCACCGGAGCCGGTGCTGCACATGCACCCGCAGGACATGGCGCGGCGCCGGCTGCGCGAAGGGGAGCTGGTCAGCGTGCAAAGCGCGCGCGGGCGCATCGTGCTGCCGCTGCAAGCCGCGCCCGATCTGGGGCTGGGGCAGGTGTATTTGCCCATGCACTGGGGTTCGGATTGTTTAAGCGGGCGCAGCCCCGAAGGCTTGGCGCTGCTGGGCGTCAATGCCCTGACCACACCGGCCTGCTGCCCCACATCCCAGCAACCCGAACTCAAACACGCCGCCGTGCGGGTCGAACCGGCGCACCTGCCTTGGACGCTCATCGCCATGGCCTGGTTGCCCGAAGGCGAAGCGGCGCAAACCCGGGCCTGGCTGTCGGGGCAACTGAGCCAGTTCGACTTTGCCACCTGCGTGCCCTTTGGCCGCCACGAGGAACAAGGGCGCACAGGCGTGCTGCTGCGCGCCGCCTGCCTGCAAGCCCCCGACCCCGCACTGCTCGACGCCGTGGCCGCGCGCCTAGGCCTGAACACCCCCAACACCCTGTGCTACCGCGACCCCCGGCGCGGCCAGATGCGGGCGCTGCGCCTGCTGCGCCGCAGCCCCGAGTCCGAGGCCCAACTCGATGCCCTGCTGCTGGCCAGCGACGTGCGCTCGGCCGCCTGGCTTGAGGTGCTGCTGCAGGAAGAGCGCCCCACCTCGGCCAGCGGACAACAACTGCTGCTGCCCAGCGCGGCCGCGCCCACGGCCAGCGGGCCATCCAGCCGCAGCCCCCAAGTCTGCGCCTGCCTCGATGTGAGCGAGCAGGCCATCACCCTGCACCTAGCCCGCAGCCCGGGCAGCCCCAGCCAGCGGCTGGCGCAGCTGCAAAGCACGCTGCAATGCGGCACCCAGTGCGGCTCCTGCATCCCGCAGCTCAAGCGCCTGTTACAAAGCGTGGCCGCGCCCGCGATGGCTGCCAACACGCAAATCGCTTAATAGCGAAAAGTCATGACTACGCTGGCACAATCGACCAAATGAGCATCAAAGAGCACCTAAAAAAGATAGGACGCGGCAAAGACGGAGCCCGCGCCCTTAGCCGTGCGCAGGCCGCCGACCTGCTCGGGCAGGTGCTCGATGGGGCCGTGAGCGATCTCGAAATCGGCGCCTTCTGCATCGCCATGCGCGTAAAAGGCGAGACCGCCGAAGAAATGGCCGGCTTCCTCGACGCGCTGGAGCCGCGCCTTCAGCGCTGGAGCGCTCCCGCCCACAGCCCCTTGCCCAGCGTGGTGCTGCCCAGCTACAACGGCGCACGCAAGCTGCCGGTGCTCACCCCGTTGCTGGCGGGTTTGCTGGCACAAACGGGCCTCGCGGTGCTCTGGCACGGCTGCGCCACCGAAGACGCGCGCGCCCACCCCGAGGCCATCCTGCCCGCGCTCGATGCGGCCGGCTTGCTCAGCCCCGAGCTGCAGCCCGGCCGCGTCTGCTGGGTGCCCACACATCGCCTGCAGCCGGGACTGCAACGCCTGCTGGACGTGCGCCGCAGCGTGGGCTTGCGCAACAGCGCGCACAGCCTTGTCAAGCTCATGAACCCGGTCGCTGGGCCGGCCCTGTTGCTGAGCAGCTACACCCACAGCGAATACCTGCACAGCATGAGCGCCACGCTGGCGCTGACCGGAGCCAACGCCCTGCTGCTGCGCGGCACCGAAGGCGAGCCCGTGGCCGACGCGCGGCGCTGCCCGGCCATGGACGCCTTTGTCGCCGGGCACAGTTGGCGCATCCAGGAAGCCCCGAGCGGCCCACTGGCCCCTGTGGCCGATTTGCCCACGCCCGATGCCGAGGCCACCCGGAACTGGACCGCCGCCGCCTTGCAGGGCCAGCGCGCCATTCCCGAGCCGATCGCAACCCAAGTGCGCCACACGCTGGAACTGGCGCGCCGGATCGCCTCCGGCCAAATCCCCCCACCGCCCCATCCGAGCACCCCATGAACACCCTGCCCTCCCCAGCCCGCACCTTGAGCCGCGCATCTGGCGCGGCCCCTAGCCCGATCGTGGGCCGCTGCACCTTGGTCGGAGCCGGACCGGGCGACCCGGAACTGCTCACCCTCAAGGCGGCCCGCGCCATCGCCCGCGCCACGCTGCTGCTGGTCGATGACCTGGTGAGCGACGACATCGTGGCGCTGGCGGCACCCAGCGCGCGCGTGATCCACGTGGGCAAACGCGGCGGCTGCCGCTCCACGCCACAGTCCTTCATCGAAAAACTGATGATCCAGGCCGTGCGCGAGGGCGAGCAGGTGGTGCGCCTCAAGGGCGGCGACCCCTTTGTGTTTGGCCGTGGCGGCGAGGAAGTGGAGCACCTGCGTGCCGCCGGCATCGAGGTCGAAGTGATCAACGGCATCACCGCTGGCCTGGCGGCGGTGACGGCGCTCGGGGCACCGCTGACGCACCGCGACCACGCGCACGGGGTGGTGTTCATCACCGGCCACGCCAAACCCGGCAGCGGCGGCCCAGACTGGCGTGCGTTGGCCCACACCTGCCACGCCGCGCGCCTGACGCTGGTGATCTACATGGGCGTGCAGGCGGCGGCGCAAATCCAGGCCGAGCTGCTCAGCGGCTTGCCGGCCAGCACCCCGGTGGCGCTGGTGCAGCACGCCACCCTGGCGCAGCAGCGCCACGCGCTGTGCGAATTGCAGCACCTGCACCGCACGCTGGAGCGCGAAGGGCTGGGCAGCCCGGCGGTGATCGTGGTGGGCGAGGTGCTGCAAGGTTTGCTAGCGCTTGCGCAAACGGCACAGAGCCGGGCGGCCTGAGGGGTCGGACCACCAAAAAACGCAAGATTCAGTCACCATCGCTGAACAGCATTACCGCGTGCGCCCGCTCGACCTGCGGCGTCTAGACCATGAAGACATCGAGGCGTGGATACTGGAGCAGGCCACCCCAGCCAGGGCGGCAACCTTGACCTAGGTGCGCTTTGACGCCGCTGCCGTGGCTAGTGGGCTGCGCGTGGTGGCGTGACCTGTAAAGCACAGATGTTCACGTTATGATACTCACCATGCGCCACAAAGGGCTGGAGCAGTTTTTCCGCACGGGCAGCCTGGCAGGCCAAGCGGCTGCGCGAGTTGCTGACCGCACTCAACGTAGCCCAAGGCCCGCAAGACCTGAACCGGCCATCGTGGCGCTTGCACGGCCTGAGCGGCGACCGCGCCGGTTTCCATGCCCTGACCGTGCAGGCCAATTGGCGCTTGACCTTTCGCTTCGTCGGCACCGACGTAGAACTGCTGGACTATCTGGACTATCGCTGAAGGAGCCGCCACCATGGACATGAACAACCCGGCCACACCCGGCGAACTGCTGGCGGGCTGGCTGAGCGACCTAGGCGTGAGCGTGACCGACTTTGCTGCCCATGTGGGCATTAGCCGCATCATGCTTTCGCGGCTGCTGCACGGGCACGCCGGTTTCAGTGCCGATATGGATCTGCGCTTGGCCGAAGCGCTGGGCACCTCACCCGGTTTCTGGCTGGCCCTGCAAGCGCAGCGCGATCTGTGGGCCGCTGCAGAGCGCGCCAAGCAGCGCAAGCGCATTGAGCGCATGGAGCAGGATGCCGAGGCTGCCGCTACAGCAGTGGGGCAGTGACCCCATGAAGCCGCTGCACGCCCTCAAAGCCAAACTGCTGGCAAACCCGGCAGTGCGCGCCGAATATGATGCCATGGCCGCCGCTGCTGACTTGGTGGCTTAGGCTGCCCGGTCAAAAGCCCTAGAATCCTGCGGGAGGCGGTTGTTTCCAATGGGAATGGTTAGCGGAGTAATCGGCCCGCCCGCGCCGCAAATCGTCCCGAAGAAACAACCTTTCTTCATAACCGGAAGTTTTTATCTACGCGCCTCTTAAGGGTGTTTCTTGAGAGGCAATGCGCAAGCTGACCCTACACAACTGGGCGCTGGGCATGCTTGCGGATCAGGCCGCTGACGTGTTGACAGTAGTGGGCGTATTCGGTGGCAGAATCGCCCCACATCGGCCACAACCAAGCCAAGTCTGTGTACAGATGGCAAGTGTCTTTCATGGCTCTAGTCATGCTCACTAGAGACTTTAGCAGGCGGGCTGGGGGCCTTAGGGTACTTCGGGGTATATAACCCCGCTGCCCAAACGAGATCGCAGGGCTGGACGAAGGCCCGCAAGTCTGGTGGAACTGCGAACCCTCGCCTATGGCCCCGTCAATCCGGTCGGCCAACTCGGGTGCCTGCAGCGGGTAAATGTCCACTTCCATGGAAACGTTGAACACGTCTTCGGGGCGGGGCACAGGGCCCAGCATAGACTGGCTGCCGACGATCACAAACTCGTCCTGATTCGTGATGTCGCCGCTGGCGTGCGCTGGCACGAATGATGTGTTCAAGTTCTTCCTGCGTCATGGCTTTTCCTGCACGCTGCCCTCATCGCCAGGGTTGCTCAGGGCGCCGCCCATCACGACACCAGCCTTGAGGTCTCTCACTTGTTGCAGGATACGCTGGCGCACCTCTTCAGGCACAACCGTCACGAGCGGGGAGGCTTGTCGCAGCTGCGCGCATGCCGTGGCCATCGACGGCCGCCTCGCGGCGATGGTCGCGGACGCCGACCGGCTCACAATCCCGGTTCGGTCGAAGCCGTGCGGGCGCTGCACGCGCTGGGCCTGCTGCTGTCGCCGATGTTCGCAGCGGCTGCGATGGCGCTGTCGAGCATCTTCATGCTCGGCAACGCGCTGCGCCTGCGCCGCTTCGGCGCCGCCGCCCAACGGTGCGCAGCGGGCTGTTGCCGGACCCGGCGCGGTTCAGCGGGCACACCAATACCGAGCGGTTTCCAATAAAGACCACACCGTCGCAAGCAAATGCTGAACAGTTCATCATTGCAATGTGCAAAACGAACCATACGGCGCACTACCGCAAACGCAAGCCCTGCAATGCGGCTGTGAACCCGACCACCGTCCAGGGTGGCCGGCTGACCGTGGCCACCGGCGGTGGCAATGTGACCGTCAACGGCGCGCGCGTCACCGCCACCGACATCGCCGCGAGCAACGGTGTCATCCACGTCATCGACACCGTCGTCATGCCGCGCTGAGCCGCTGCGTCGCGAGGCTCCCCTGAGGCTCGGCTTGCTCCTGCCAGCAGCGATGCGTTGCGGCGCCATGTCTGCGCGGGCCTCGGTTGCTTGGGTTTTGGCGCTGGTGGTGCTGCTGCTGGCAGGCGGCTGCTCGGCCGCTCCGCCCGGTCCGGCGCCAGCCGCTGCGGCGCACCAGCAGACCCCCGAGGCACCGACGCTGCGCCTGCTGATCGTCGGCGACAGCACCGCTGTCGGCACTGGCGCCAGCAGTCCTGCCCAGAGCCTGGCCGGGCATATCGGGCGCGAGCACCCGCGGCTGCTGATCGAGAACCGCGGACGCACCGGCGCACGCTTTGCCGACGTGCTCGCGCAGCTTGCCCCTGCCGGCCGCTTCGACGTCGTGCTGATCCTCGCTGGCGGCAACGACGTCATCCGCCGCACACCGCACGATGAACTCGCCCGCGCGATTGACGCCACGCTGGCGCAGGCCGCCACGCTGGCGCCTGCCGTGATCGTGATGCCGGCCGGCAACGTCGGCAACGCCCGCCTGCTCTTTGCGCCCCTCTCTGGCTGGATGACGCAGCGATCGCGCGAGCTGCAGGCGCTGGTGCGCGCGGCCGCCCTGCGCCACGGCGCCGCGCAGGTCGACCTGTTTCGCGAGCGCGATCGAGACCCCTTCGTCCTCCAACCCGAGCTGACCGCAGGCGACGGCCTGCACCCGAGCGACGCCGGCTACCGGCTCTGGCACGCGGAACTGCTGGCCCAAACCGACTTGGGCCGCCTGCTGGCGCCGGCCCGCTGAGCCACGACCGGCCACACCGCCGAGCCCCACTCCGCCAAGGACGCGTCAGGCCCCGGCGCGCACACCGGCCCGCGGGTCGCGCCGGCTGGCGGTCTTGTCAGCACGCTCACGGCAAGCGGGCGGGAGGTGCGGCCGCACCGGCCGGCGCCTCGAAGCAAAACCTCAGCCCGGCGTGCGCCTCGAGCCGGCGCACGAGCGCGAGGCCGAGCGCGGCGCCCGGGGTCCACACGCCCCCGGGCGTGGCGTCGCGACCCACGTCGTGCAGCAGGGCGAGCGCGGCTTCGGTGACCATCCGGCTCGTCGAGCCATAGCCCGGGTCGCGGTCGCCGCTGACGATCACGCTGGCGCGCTCGCCGGCGGGCGTCTGGCCGGTGAAGCTGAGCTCGAAGCACCCGGCCTCGCGGGCCGCGCGGCTGGGTCCCTGACCCGGCTGCGGCAGCAGCCAGCGGCCGACCAGCGCGCGCGCCGGCGCGCAGCGCAACACGGCCTCGAACAGCCGCGCGCGCTGCGCCTGCGCGAGCGCGCGCCCCCGCCCCAGCCCGCCGCTGCCGGCGATTTGGCGCTCGTCGTAGCGGAAGTCCGCACCCCAGGGGTGACCGCGCAGCGCATGCGTGCGGTGCACGTTCTTGGTGTTGATCGGCGCCATCACGAACGGGCCGCACCAGGCGCCGGCCCAGTCGTCCCAGCCGGCCCCCAGCGCGGGCTGCGGCGGCCCAATGAAGCCCGGCGTCAGCGCGAACGGGTCGGCCATCACCGCGGCCAGCGCCGGCTCGCGCGCGATGGCCTCGACGGTGGCCAGCGCGCTGGCCACGGTACCGCCCGAGAACGTGCCTTTCATCACCCGCACGCGGGCACGCACCTCGCGCGCCGTCGCCCCGCTGTGCTGCTGCAAGCCTTGCTGCAGCACCAAGACCCCGAGGTCGAACGGGACCGAGTCGAAACCGCACGAGAACACGATGCGCGCGCCGCTGCGCACGGCCAACGGCTGCAGCCGCCTGATCATGCGCGCCATCCACAGCGGCTCGCCGCAGAGGTCGACGTAGTCGGTGCCGGCCTCGGCGCAGGCGGTGACCAGGGCTTCGCCGTGGCGTTGGTAAGGCCCGACCGTCGTGATCACGACGCGGGCGCGTCGCACCAGGCTCGCCAGCGCCGCCGCGTCGTGCGCGTCGGCGCCCAGCAGCGGCAGCGCCGGCCCGGCACCGATCGCGTCGCGCACGGCGGCCAGCCGCGCGGGCTGCCGGCCGGCCAGCGCCCAGCGCAGCCCGGGCTCGCGCGCGCCCTGTCCTTGGGTCGCGGCCTGCAAGACCTCGGCCACCAGCCGGCCGGTGTAGCCGCTCGCGCCAAAGAGCACGAGGTCGTAGGGGCGTTCGTCGACAGTCATGGTGGCTGGGGCTGTGGCGCGGCGCCGCGCCGGACCAGGTGCGCAGGGGCGACGGTACGCGCAGGGTCGCCGCGGCGAAGACCCGGCAACGTGTCGAGCCCCACCAGGCGCACCACCGAACCCTCGCGGCAACCGCGGGCCACCGTGATTGGCTTGCGGCGCGAGGGCGCGGCGCAGAAATCCACGCCGAGCAGGGGCACGCAGGCGCTGCTTTTCATTGGCCAAGATTCTAGCGGCCAGGGCGAGCGTGCTCTGGCTGGCCGGGCAAAGAGACACGCGGAAACCCAACCAGTTCCGGATTCCCAGCGATGTGGCTCTTAGTCAAGATCGATTCCTGAGTACCCCAAGGTGCCCATTTCTGGCCCCTTCGATGCTGGTTGCTCTGCCGCGCGGCTTCGGCTTCGAGGCCGGCCTGCCCGAACTTCGTAGAACGAAGCAGGCGCCTCAAGCTTGCTTTCCTGCACGGCCCCGGCCATAATCTTTGGTAATGCCGCAGCGCTCCAAGGCCCCAGCACCCTGCTCCACAGCGCCTAAGCTGCGGCTCAACTCGGTCAAGCCTTGCAGCCGCTTTTTTACCTCAAAGTTAAGCCCCAAGGCCACAAATGTCACAATCCTCTGCAGCAAGACAAGGCCTCGGCCTCGCGGCTTGGCTCTTGGCCAGTTTCGTCGCTGCTGCAGTCGGGGGCTTGGCCTCAATCAATGCGGCCGGGTTCTATGGGCAGTTGCTTCAGCCCGCATGGGCGCCTCCGGCGTGGCTGTTCGGACCTGTATGGTCCGTCTTGTTCGTGCTCATGGGCACGTCAGCTTGGCTCGTTTGGCGCAGGAAGGGTTTCAGCGGTGCGGGCACAGCCCTAAAGCTATACCTCGCACAGCTTGTCGCCAACGCCCTTTGGTCATGGCTCTTCTTCGCTTGGCATCAGGGTGGCTTGGCACTTGCCGGGATTGCGCTGCTGTGGCTGCTGATCGCGGGAACAATCGCCGCGTTCTGGCGGCATCACCAAGCTGCGGCGCTGCTGCTGCTGCCGTACTTGGCTTGGGTGAGCTTTGCCGCTGCGTTGAACTATTCGCTATGGCAGATGAATCCAGCCGTTCTGGGTTGAGCCTGCCGCAAGTGGCGTCTAAAGCAGCATCCTTATCTACCGCGCGCCTAAGCAGCGGTTCAACCAAGGCGAGCCTTGCAGCCCGCCGGTTAACCTCAACGCCAGGCGCCTCACGTAAAACCGCCCCCCGCCCATGCACATCGCCCTCCTCACGCTCTAGGGTTTCAAGGAACTGGATTCACTCATTGCCTTGGGCGCACTCAAGCGAGTCAAGACGTCCGGCCGGCGGGTGATGCGCCGGCCTGCGGCTCAGCCCGCTTTAACGCAAACCCCCAAACACGCGTTGCAGGATTTGGCTCCCCGTACCCACTGGGTCTTGGCGTATTTTGCGCTCTTCTTCGCCTATCGTGAGATAAATGCCGTCTAGCGCCCGGTCGGTCACGTATTGCTGCAGATTCGCATCTTGTGGCCTGACCAGACCAAAGCGCGCGGCACGGCCTGCGACGTCGTTGTATCGCTGCGCCAGTTCGACCCGTTCCGTGGCGCGCGTCACAATCGGCAGGAACCGGGTGCTCAGGGGCGCGCGGGTGCGCTCGGAGAAAAAATTCGTGGCGGCGGTATCACCGCCTGTCAGAATCCGTCTCGCGTCGTCGATGGTCATCGTGCGTATGGCCTGCAGCAAAAGATTGCGCGCTTCCGGCGTCGCTTGCTCAGCCGCCCGGTTCATCGCCGTTTCAAGTGCGTCCACACGGCCGCCCTGCCCCATGCGCCGCAGCAGATCAGCAAGGTCGTTCAGCGCCCCCGGAAGGGGTATCCGAACCTTCGGATTGCCCAGAAAGCCATCGGGCCGACCCAGCAAACGCACCGCCGACTCGGCGCCACGCTCCAGCGCTGCGCGCAGACCCGCGCTGGCATCTGCTGCAGACAGCCGCTGCCCCTGCGCCTGGAGGTTTGATAGGGGCACCAAAGACAGCAACAGCACGATCTGCCGTCGATTCAGGATCGGATTGTTGGGCATGGACGTTCCTCTTGTCGCGTCAGGGGGGCTGTGGGACGGTTGCCCGGGGGGGCTTGCTTGCCACCGGCGCCTCCAACCCGCGCCCTGCTTGCTGCGTTGATGGTAGCGGCAACCCAGCGCATGTCAAGACCTTGCAAAAACACCCTCTAAAATCGTGCAAATCTGTAAAATTTCACACAATTGCCGCACCCCGGACAAGCGCCGTCAAAGGAACACCACATGAGGCATGCCGAGAGACACAGGACGGGGCGGATCGGCTGGCTTCGGGCGGCGGTGCTTGGCGCCAATGACGGCATCGTCTCGACCGCCAGCCTGGTCTTGGGCGTGGCTGCTGCGGGGGCTGATTCACGGGCCATCATGCTCACGGGCGTTGCGGGCCTCGTCGCTGGGGCCTTGTCGATGGCTGCCGGTGAGTACGTTTCGGTCAGTTCACAGGCCGATACCGAACGCGCGGAACTGGCCCGCGAGAGCCGAGAATTGGCTGCCGGCCCCGAACAAGAACAAGCGGAGCTGGCGGCGATTTACGTCAAGCGCGGGCTAGACCCGGCACTGGCCACCACCGTGGCCAGTCAGTTGATGCGGCATGATGCGCTGGGTGCGCACGCGCGCGATGAGTTGGGCATCACCGCCACCATGGCGGCGCGTCCGATTCAGGCCGCGCTGGCTAGCGTCGGCGCATTTTCGGCAGGCGCGGCCCTACCACTGCTGATCGTCATGCTGTTTCCGACTGCGGCGCTGATGTGGGCTGTTGCGGGCGCTTCGTTGGTGTTTCTTGCTCTGTTGGGTTCGCTGTCCGCCAAGGCAGGCGGTGCCCCGGTGCTGGTTGCCGCCTCTCGCGTCACGTTTTGGGGCGCCTTGGCCATGGCCTTGACCGCTGGGGTGGGCGCGCTTTTTGGGTTGGCGGTTTGATTGTCTGGTTGCGCTGGCGCCGACCGGCGCTGATCAGGCGCAAAAAACAAAAAACCGCAAGCTAAACGCATTGCGGTTTTTGAATATTTACGATACTGGCGGAGCGGACGGGGCTCGAACCCGCGACCCCCGGCGTGACAGGCCGGTATTCTAACCAACTGAACTACCGCTCCGTGCGGTTGGCGACCCTACGGGGATTCGAACCCCGGTACTCACCGTGAAAGGGTGATGTCCTAGGCCTCTAGACGATAGGGTCAAACCTAGAAAACTTCTGCTTGCACTTGCCTGTTGCAGCTCGCCTTGGTGGAGGTAAGCGGGATCGAACCGCTGACCTCTTGCATGCCATGCAAGCGCTCTCCCAGCTGAGCTATACCCCCATGTGGAGAAACTGCAACCGCTGCACACCGAACTTCGCTTATCGCTCTTCCCGATGTGCATCAGCAAGACTCGAATTATAGACAGGTTTTTAGGCCTTTTGCAAGGCGCGCAAAACTTTTTCGCGCAGCTGCAATGCCAGCACGGCGTCGAGCGAGGGCGTGTTGGGGGTGCCCATGAGCAGCACGCGCACGGGTATGGCCAGTTGCGGCATTTTGATGCCCTGTGCCGCCAGCACGCTTTTAAGCGCGGCCGCGATGCCGGTGCGGCTCCACTCGCACTGCGCCAGCGCCTCGGCCAAGGCCGCCAGCGCCGGCCGCTGCGCCGCCACGCCGTGCTCGGTCAGGGCGTCGGCCGGCACGTCGGCGTCGCGGTAAAACAGGGCGGCCCAGTCGGCCAGCGCCACGGTGGTGTCGCAGCGGTCTTTGAACAGGGCGCAGATGGCGGGCAGGCGCTCGTCGGCCTGCAAGCCGCGCCGCCCCAGTTGCTCGGCCACCAGCGGGGCTAGGTCGGAGTCGGGCAGTGCCTTGAGGTGCTGGGCGTTGACCCAACGCAGCTTGGCTTCGTCGAACTGCGCCGCGCTGCGCCCGAGGTGGTCGAGGTCGAACCACTGCAAAAACTGCTGGCGGCTAAAGATTTCGTCGTCGCCGTGGCTCCAGCCCAGCCGCGCCAGGTAGTTGAGCAGGGCATCGGGCAGGTAGCCTTCGTCGCGGTACTGCGTCACCGGCTTGGCGCCGTTGCGCTTGCTCATCTTCTCGCCCTGCTCGTTGAGCACGGTGGGCAGGTGCGCATAGACCGGTGGCTCGTGCCCGAGGGCGCGCAGGATGTTGATCTGGCGCGGGGTGTTGTTGATGTGGTCGTCGCCGCGTATCACGTGCGTGATGCGCATGTCGATGTCATCGACGACCACGCAAAAGTTGTAGGTCGGCACGCCAATGCGCCCGCTGGCCGCCTCACCCGCCTGACCCGCTGCGCCCTCCTCACCTGCCGAAATGGCCGGGGCCGGGCGGGCAATCACGAGGTCGTCGAGTTCGGCGTTGGCGATCTCGATGCGGCCCTTGACCTTGTCGTCCCAGGCCACCACGCCGCCTTGCGGGTTTTTGAAGCGCAGCACCGGCTGCACGCCCTCGGGAATGGGCGGCAAAGCCTTGCCGGGCTCGGGCCGCCAGGTGCCGTCGTAGCGCGGTTTTTCTTTGTTGGCCTGCTGGCGCTCGCGCAACGCGTCGAGCTCGGCCACGCTCATATAGCAGGGGTAGGCCAAGCCGCGCTCCAGCATCTGGGCCAGCACCGCTTGGTAGCGCGCCATGCGCTGCATCTGGTAGTAGGGGCCTTCGTCGAAGTCCAGCCCCAGCCAGTCCATGCCTTGCAAGATCACATCAACCGCCGCTTGGGTAGAGCGCTCCTGGTCGGTGTCTTCGATGCGCAGGATGAAATCGCCGCCGTGGGCACGGGCAAAGGCCCAAGGGTAGATCGCGGAGCGGATGTTACCCAGGTGGATGAAGCCGGTGGGTGATGGGGCAAAGCGGGTGCGGATGCGGGGCGAGGTGCCGCGCTGCTCGGTGTCGGTGGTCGTCATGGGGTCAGCGGCTGGGGGTGTCAGGGGGTGTGAACGGCATCAGAGGACATCGAGAGTGTCGAGGCCGCGCAACAAATCGGCCTGGATGTCGGGCAGGTGCTCCAGGCCCACGGCAACACGGATCAGCCCTTGGCCTATGCCAGCGGCCTGGCGCTGCGCTTCGCTGAGCTTGCCGTGCGAGGTGCTGGCCGGGTGCGCGCACAGGGTTTTGGTGTCGCCCAGGTTGGTGCACAGCGAGAGCACTTGCAAGCTGTCGAGCACGTGAAAGGCGCGCGCACGCGCCTGCTCGGCGCTGCCAGCGTGCAGCTCGAATGAGAGCACCGCGCCGCCGCAGCCGTCCATCTGGCGCATGGCCAAGGCGTGCTGTGGGTGCGTGGGCAAGCCGGGGTAATGCACCCGCGCCACGGCGGGGTGCGCTTGCAGCCATTGCGCCAGCGCCAGCGCTTGCGCGCTTTGTGCCCGCAGGCGCAGACTCAGGGTTTCCAGGCCCTTGAGCACCACCCAGGCGTTGAAGGGCGAGAGCACCATGCCAGTGTTTTTTTGCACCGGCAGCAGGCGCTGGTGGATCAGATCGGCGCTGGCGCAGACCGCACCGGCCATGACGCGGCCTTGGCCGTCGAGGTATTTGGTGCCCGAGTGCAGCACGATGTCGGCCCCGAATTCGAGCGGGCGCTGCAGCGCCGGGGTGGCCAGGCAATTGTCCACCGCCAGCCAGGCCCCGGCCTGGTGCGCCAGATCGGCCAGGGCGGCGATGTCGCACACCTCGGTGAGCGGGTTGGTGGGGGTTTCGGCCAGCAGCAAGCGGGTTTCGGGCCGCATGGCGTGGCGCCAGGCCGCCAGATCGGTTTGCGGCACGCAGGTGGAGGACACGCCAAAGCGCGCAAACTCGGCCCCGATCAGCTTGAGGGTGGAGCCAAACATGGACTGCGAATAGACCACGTGGTCGCCCGCCTTGAGCAAGGCAAAGCAGACCAGCGTGAAGGCCGCCATGCCGGAAGCAGTGGCCAGCGCCGCTTGGCTGCCTTCGAGCGCGGCCAGGCGCTGCTCGAAGCTGGTCACGGTCGGGTTGCCCGTGCGGCCGTAGGTGTAGCCCTCCTCTTCGCCGGCAAAGCGGCGCGCGGCGGCGGCGGCGCTGGGCTGCACGAAGCCGCTGCTCAAATACAGCGCTTCCGAGTGCTCGCCGTGCTGGCTGCGCTCGACCGCCATGCGCAGCGCCAGCGTGTCGCGGTGCAGCGCAGCGGGTGGGGATGGGTCGGTCGTGGGTCGGCTCATGGGGCGGCTCACTGGGCGTTTCGGCTTTTAGGCGTCGGTGGAATTGGGCAGCGCCAGCCGCGAGCTGCAGGCATCGTCTTCTTCGGCGCCGTTGCGCTGGGCGTGCAGGCGCCCGACGTCTTCGCTGCTGATGTCGCCCGTCACGTACACGCCGTCGAAGCAGGAGGCCTCAAAGCCATCGAGCGCCGGGTTGAGCGAACCGACGGCGCGCTTCATGTCCTCCACACTTTGGTAGATCAGGGCGTCGCAGCCGATGCTCTGGCGCACTTCTTCGAGCGTGCGCCCGCAGGCCACCAGCTCGTCGCGCGTGGGCATGTCGATGCCGTACACATTGGGGAACATCACCGGCGGCGCGGCGCTGGCCATATAGACCTTGGTGGCCCCGGCTTCGCGCGCCATCTGCACGATTTCGCGGCTGGTGGTGCCGCGCACGATCGAGTCATCGACCAGCAGCACGCGCCGGCCCTTGAACTCGCTGCCGATCACGTTGAGCTTTTGCCGCACCGATTTTTTGCGCACCGCCTGCCCCGGCATGATGAAGGTGCGCCCCACGTAGCGGTTCTTCACAAAGCCTTCGCGGTAGGGTTTGCCCAGCAACTGCGCCAACTGGGTAGCGGCCGGTCGGCTCGATTCGGGGATCGGGATCACCACATCGATTTCGTCCAGCGGCACCTGCAGCCGCAGGCGATCGGCCAGCGTCTGCCCCATGTTGAGCCGGGCCTGATAGACCGAGATGCCGTCGAGCGTGGAGTCGGGCCGGGCCAGATAGACGTACTCGAACACGCAGGGGTAGTGGCGCGGCTGGGCGGCGCACTGGCGCGACTGGATCTGGCCATCGGTACCGATGAACACCGCCTCGCCGGGCGCGATGTCGCGCAAAAAATCGTGTCCGGTGCCTTCGAGCGCCACCGACTCGCTGGCCACCATCACAGTGCCGTCTTTGCCGCGCCCGATGCACAGCGGCCGGATGCCGTAGGGGTCGCGAAAGGCCAGCAGGCCGTGCCCGGCAATGAGCGCGACCACCGCGTACGAGCCCTGCAGGCGCAAATGCGTGGCGGCCACCGCTGCGAACAGGGCCTCGGTGCTCCAGGCGCCGTGCTGGCCGGCGCGGCCAATCTCGTGCGCCAGCACGTTGAGCAACACCTCGGAGTCGCTGTCGGTGTTGATGTGGCGGTGGTTGCGCTCCACCATGTCGCGCCGCAAGGCCTGCGCGTTGGTCAGGTTGCCGTTGTGCGCCATCACGATGCCAAAGGGCGCGTTGACGTAAAAGGGCTGCGCCTCTTCCTCGCTATAGGCATTGCCCGCCGTGGGGTAGCGCACCTGCCCCAGGCCGTGGTTGCCCGGCAGGGCGCGCATATTGCGCGTGCGAAACACGTCGCGCACCATGCCCTTGGCCTTGTGCATGAAGAACTTGCGCTCTTGCTCGGTGACGATGCCGGCCGCGTCCTGGCCACGGTGCTGCAGCAGCAGCAAGGCGTCATAGAGCAACTGATTGACCGGTGCCGTGCTGGCAACGCCTACGATTCCACACATACGACGAGTCCTGTTTTTATCAAGGGAAATGGGCCGCCAGCCACGCCGGCATCAGGCCTTCGAGGGCAGCCAAGCCAGAGTAAAGCCAAGCGGCCCCGACCGACTGCTGCCACGCCGGGTGCTGGTGCAGCGGAGTCAGGTGCAGCAAAAGGGTGAGCGCCAACAAAATAACCAGGCCGCGCAGCAGCCCAAAGCCGGCCCCGAGGGTGCGATCGACCGGGCGCAAGCCCACCTGCTCGACGCCTTTTTTGATCAGCCAAGCCAGAAATCCGCCGACAAACACGGTGGCGATAAACACCAGCGCAAATCCGATCGCAAAGGGCAAGGGCGGATCGAGCTCGGCCAGCGGCAACCAGGCGGCGGCTTCGTCGGCCCACCACTGCGCCAGAAAAAAGGCCGCCACCCAAGCCGAGAGCGACAACACCTCGTACACCAGCCCACGCCAAGCCCCGATCAGCATCGAAGCCAGCAGCAGCAGCAGCAAAAAAATATCGACTGCGGCCATCGCTCATAGCGTGAGGATGGAGGCCTGCAAGCCAAGCTGGCGCACCCGTTCGGCGGCGCGCTCGGCTGCGGCGCGGCTGTCGAAGGGCCCCAGCCGCACGCGGGTGCGCGGGCCGTCGGAAGTTTGGGCCACTTGGGTGTAGGTGACCAAACCGGCGCGCTCCAGGCGCTGGCGCACCTCGCGCACCCGGGCCGGGTCTTCGAAGGCCCCCACTTGCACCACCAAGCGCTGCGCTGCCGCAGGGGCGCGCCCTTCTAAGATGGCTTGGGCGCGGGAGGCATCGGTGGGCGCTGCGGGTGCGGGAGGGACAGCCGGTGTGGCAGGGGTAGCGGGAGCGGCTGGACGGACCGGGGCCACGGGTGCAGGCGCCGCCGCTGGCATGGCCGGACTGCTGGGTGTCGCCGGTGCGCTGGCCGCAACGGGGGCACTGGCAGGGGCACTGGCTAGGGGTGCCGCTGGCGTGGCGGCGGCCGCAGGGGGTTGAGCGGGTTCGACGGCGGGAGCCGGAGCGGGCGCAGGCGGCTGCACAGGCAAGGGCTCCCCCATCTGCCGATCCGGTATTTCGATGGCGATGTCCACCGGCACCGGGCGCGGCTGGGTGTCAAACAGCAGGGGCAGCCCGATGACGCCGGCCAGCACCAGCACACTGGCCCCAATCAGGCGCTGGCGCGAGCGCCGGCGCAAGGTCTCGATGGTGGTCGGCGGGGTCGGGGCGCTGGCTCCGCTGCCGCCTGAACGCAGTTTGAACATGGGCCGCTGTTACACCGTGGGTTGCAAAAAATCGGGTTCCATCGCGCCCAGCCGGCCCGAAGAAATGGCTGGTCTACCGTTCAAGTCGGCAGGTGCGGGGCCGCCAAACGCGGCACACCGTGCTCCAGCACCGCCCCCACCGTCAGGAAAGACCCGAAGATCACGATTCTATCAGCCGGGTCGGCTCCAGCGTGCGCCGCCGCCAGCGCCGCCAGCGCGTCGGGGTAGGCGCTGGCACTCTGGCCCGGGCGCTGCGGCAGCGCCTGCCACTGCGCCAGCAAATCGGCCGCCTTGGCGGCGCGCGTGCCGGGCAAGTCGGTGAAATACCAGCAGTCCACCAGCGCGCCGGCGCGCTCCAGCATCGGGGCCAGGTCTTTGTCGGCCATGGCCCCAAACACCGCGTGGGTGCGCGGGAAGTAGCCTTGGGCGTCGAGGTTTTGCACCAGCGCCGCCACCGAATGCGGGTTGTGCGCCACATCCAGCACCAGCGTGGGCTGCCCCGGCACGATCTGGAAGCGCCCCGGCCACTGCACCAGCGCCAGCCCGTTGCGCACCGCCTGCGCCGTGACCGGCAGGCGCGGGTGCAGGGCCTCGATGGCCGCCAGCGCCCCGGCTGCGTTTTGCAACTGGTTGGCCCCACGCAGCGCCGGATAGGCCAGGCCGCTGTAGCGCTTGCTGCGCCCGCTCCAGTTCCACTGCTGGCGGTCGCCGCTGAACTGAAAATCCACCCCAATCCGGCACGGCTCGGCGCCAATTTCGTGCGCCCGCGCCAGCACACTCTGCGGCGGCAGCGGGTCGCTCACCACCACCGGGCGGCCGCTGCGCATCACGCCGGCTTTTTCGATCCCGATGGCTTCGCGGTTGGGCCCCAGAAACTCCATGTGGTCGAGGTCGATGCTGGTGATGATGGCGCAGTCGGCATCCCACAGATTGACCGCATCCAGCCGCCCACCCATGCCGATTTCGAGCACCAGCACCTCGGGCTGCGCCGCCACCAGCGCCTGCACAATGGCCAGCGTGCTGAACTCGAAGTAGGTAAGGGTTAGCTCGGGCTGCCCGCCGCGCCCCAAGCGCGCGCGCTCGACTTCGGCAAACGCCGCCGCCAGCACCGCGGCTTGCACCGGCTCGCCGCGCACCTGGGCGCGTTCCTCGAAGCGCACCAGGTGCGGCGAGGTGTAGAGCCCGGTGCGGTAGCCGGCGTGGCGGTAGATCGACTCCAGCATGGCGCAGGTCGAGCCCTTGCCGTTGGTGCCCGCCACCGTGATGAGCGGGCACGGCAGCACGATGCCGCGCCCGCCGTTCATGCGCTGCAGCACGGCGCGCACGCGCTCCAGGCCCATGTCGATGCCTTTGGGGTGCAGGCGCTCGCAGTGGGCCAACCAGCCTTCAAGGGTTGCGGGCTGCGGGATGGGGGGGCTGAGTTGGGAGTCGGTCATGGGTGGCGTTTGGGCAAAGGATCGAGGGGCGTGGCGCTGGGGCTAAGGCCACACGATGGATGGGATTGTCGCGCAAGGCTGGTGCAGCCACGCACAAGACCCAGCGCCTGACGCCTAGCGCCTGCCCTTGCTCCACTAGAATCAAGCACACGCGCAGAGGTTCCAGCAGCCCCTTCGGATCGATCCGCGCTCTGGCAACCCCCAACAGCCCAACCACCCTGCACCCCCATGAGCACCACCCAACTCGACGGCGTGACCGTCAAAACCCAGGCCAACGTTTATTTTGACGGCAAGTGCATCAGCCACAGCCTCACCCTGCCCGATGGCAGCAAAAAATCGATCGGCGTGATCCTGCCCGCCACCCTCACCTTCAACACCGGCGCGGCCGAAGTCATGGAGTGCGTGGGCGGTGCCTGCGAATACCTGCTCGCGGGCAGCAACACCTGGTTGCCGTCCCAAGCCGGGGAGCGCTTCGCGGTGCCGGCGCAATCGAGCTTCCAGATTCGCGTCAGCGGCCAGCCCTACCACTACATCTGCCACTTTGCCTGAAGCGCCCAAGCGCTGCACCCCCTCACCACACCAGACCCCCGCACCATGCCCACCATCCTGCAATCCCTGCCCGTCGGCCAGAAGGTCGGCATCGCCTTTTCGGGCGGACTCGACACCTCCGCCGCCCTGTTGTGGATGCAGCTCAAGGGCGCCCTGCCCTACGCCTACACCGCCAACCTGGGCCAGCCCGACGAAACCGACTACGAGGCCATTCCGCGCAAGGCGCTGGCCTACGGGGCCCAGGCGGCGCGCCTGATCGACTGCCGCGCCCAACTGGTGGCCGAAGGCCTGGCGGCGCTGCAAGCCGGGGCCTTTCACATCAGCACCGCCGGCAACACCTACTTCAACACCACGCCGCTGGGGCGCGCCGTCACCGGCACCCTGCTGGTCGCGGCCATGAAGGCCGACGAGGTGCACATCTGGGGCGACGGCAGCACCTTCAAGGGCAACGACATCGAGCGCTTCTACCGCTACGGCCTGCTCACCAACCCGGCGCTGAAAATCTACAAGCCCTGGCTGGACCAGCGCTTCATCGACGAGCTCGGCGGCCGCACCGAGATGAGCGAGTTCCTGATCGCGCACGGCTTCGACTACAAAATGAGCGTAGAAAAAGCCTACAGCACCGACAGCAACCTGCTCGGTGCCACGCACGAGGCCAAAGACTTGGAGCAGCTCAGCGCAGGCATTCGGATCGTGAACCCGATCATGGGCGTGCCGTTCTGGCGCGAAGACTGCGCCGTCAAGGCCGAAGAAGTGAGCGTCACCTTCGAAGAAGGCGTGCCGGTGGCCCTCAACGGCCAGCGCTTCGACTCGCTGGTGGCGCTGTTCGAGCAGGCCAACACCATCGGTGGCCGCCACGGGCTGGGCATGAGCGACCAGATCGAAAACCGCATCATCGAAGCCAAGAGCCGTGGCATTTACGAAGCCCCCGGCATGGCGCTGCTGTTCATCACTTACGAGCGCCTGCTCAGCGGCATCCACAACGAAGACACGATCGAGCAGTACCGCGACAACGGGCGCAAGCTCGGCCGTCTGCTCTACCAGGGGCGCTGGTTCGACCCGCAGGCCATCATGCTGCGCGAAGCGGCGCAGCGCTGGGTGGCGCGCCCGATCAGCGGCAGCGTCACGCTGGAGCTGCGCCGGGGCAACGACTACTCGATCCTGCACACCGAAAGCCCCAACCTGAGCTACGCGCCCGAGCGCCTGAGCATGGAAAAAGTGGAAGACGCGCCGTTCAGCCCCGCCGACCGCATCGGCCAGTTGACCATGCGCAACCTCGACATCACCGACACCCGCGCCAAGCTCGGCATCTACTCCGAAACCGGCTTGCTGGCGCTGGGCCAGGGGGCGGACTTTTTGCGCCTAGGGCGCTGAAGGCACACTCGTAGCGGCTGCCCCGACTGTTCACGGTGGAGCAGCCGCTATCAGGCTTCAAACGCGCTCCAGCACCAGCGCAATGCCTTGTCCGACACCGATGCACATGGTGCACAGCGCGTAGCGGCCGCCGCTGTGGTGCAGGCGGTTGATGGCGGTGGTGGCCAAGCGGGCACCGCTGGCGCCCAGCGGGTGGCCCAAGGCAATCGCGCCGCCCCAGGCGTTGACGCGGGCATCGTCGTCGTTTAGTCCGAGCAGGCGCAGCACGGCCAGGCCTTGGGCGGCAAACGCCTCGTTCAACTCGATCACGTCCATCTGCGCCAGCGCCAGGCCGGTTTGGGCCAGCACCTTTTGCGTGGCGGGCACCGGGCCGATGCCCATGATGCGCGGCGCCACGCCGGCCGTGGCCATGCCGACTACGCGGGCCTTGGGGATGAGACCGTTTTTGGCGGCGCTGGCCTCGTCGGCCAGAAGCAGCGCACAAGCGCCGTCGTTAACGCCCGAGGCGTTGCCAGCGGTCACGCAGCCGTCGGGCCGCACCACGCCCTTGAGCTGGGCCAGCGCTTCCAGGCTGGTCTTGCGCGGGTGTTCGTCGGCGCTGACCCGCACCGGATCGCCCTTCTTTTGCGGCAGGGTGACGGGGCAGATTTCGCGCGCCAAATAGCCGGCCTCAATGGCGGCCACGGCGCGCATCTGGCTGTTGAGGGCCATGAGGTCCTGCGCTTGGCGCTCGATCTTGAAATCGGTGGCCACGTTTTCAGCCGTTTCGGGCATGGAATCGACGCCGTACTGCGCTTTCATGAGCGGGTTGATGAAGCGCCAGCCGATGGTGGTGTCGTACACCGCGTGGTTGCGGCTGAAGGCCGACTCGGCCTTTGGCATGACGAAAGGCGCGCGGCTCATGCTCTCGACCCCGCCCGCGATCATCAGGCCCGCTTCACCGGCCTTGATGGCGCGCGCGGCGGTGCCGATGGCGTCCAAGCCCGAGCCACACAGGCGGTTGACGGTGACACCGGGCACTTGCAGCGGCAGGCCAGCCAGCAGGCTGCTCATGTGGGCCACGTTGCGGTTGTCTTCACCGGCTTGGTTGGCGCAGCCGTAAATCACGTCGGCCACGGCGGCCCAGTCCACTTGCGGGTTGCGCGCCATCAGCGCCTTCAAGGGAATGGCGCCAAGGTCGTCGGTGCGCACGCTGGACAGCGCACCGCCGTAGCGGCCAAAGGGGGTGCGGATGGCGTCGCAGATAAAGGCTGGGTTCATGGGGGGCTCCGGGTGGGGGGAACAGTTAACGGGGCCAGCGCGGCGAGGGCACCGGCTTTGGGCAAGGGCTGATGTCGCATTGTCTGATCGAATTCAGGCACCGGCACCCAAGCATCGGCCTAGAGCTGCAAGGGCAGCTATAAGCTTGTGCAGCCCATCGCCATCAAAACACGGCCCCTCAGAGCACCGCCTGCGCCGCCCGGTAGCCGCGCTCGGCGTTTACCCCGCGCAGCAACAGCAGCCCCAGCACGAAATACAGGCCGGTCACCAGCATGGCGCTGCGGTGGTCGCCACCGGTGAGCCAAGTCACCAGCCCGTAGGTGAGCGGGCCGACGATGGAGGCCAGCATCACCGCCAGCCCCCAGAGCCCAAAAAACTCGGCGCGCTGGGCATCGGGTGCCAAGTAGCCCACCAGCGCGCGCCCGGCCGACTGGCTCGCCCCCAAGCACAGCCCGGCCAGATTGGCCGCAAGCCAAAAGCTGGCCGCGCTCTCGCTCGACCAGGCCACCAGCACCATGGCGATCCAGCCCAGCAGCGTGAGCGCAATGCCGCGCACCGGCCCGATGCGGTCTTGCAGGTAGCCAAAACCCAGCGCCCCGATGGCGGCGGTGATGTTGACGACAAAAATCATCATCACCGTTTGCGCGGTGTCAAAACCCATCACCTCTTGGGCGTAGATGGCGGCCAGGGCGATCACGGTCATGATGCCGGCCTGGTAAAAAACGATGCAGATGAGGAAGCGGCGCATGTCTTGGAAGCGGGCCGCTTCGCGCCAGGTTTTGGCCACCTGCGCCCAGGCCGAAACCGCTGACTTGGGTTGCGGCAGCGCGCGCTCGCGCACCCAGAAGAAAAACGGCAGCGCGGTGAGCGCAAACAGCGCCGCCGTGATGAGCAGCGTGACCGGCACAAACTCAGAGGCCGTGTGCCCGCGCGCCTGCGCCCAATGGATGTAGGCCAGACACAGCGCCAGGCACAGCAAGCCCCCCACATAACCCAGCCCCCAGCCCCAGCCCGACAGCGTGCCCAAGCGCTGCGGCCGCGCCAGTTCGGGCAAAAAGGCCGCCACCAGATTGCCGCCGGTGCTAAAAAACGCATTCGACAGCACCAGCAGCGCCAAGGCCAGCACCACGCTGCCCGGCCCGATCCAGCCCAGCGCCGCGGTGGTGAGCACGCAACCCACCGTGGTCAGGGCCGCCAGCCGCTTCTTGCCCGCGTGCACATCCGCCCAAGCGCCCAGCACCGGGGCGCTCAGCAGCACCAGCAGGTTGGAAAAGGCCAGGGCTGCGGTCCAAGCCAGCGTGGCCCAGGTGGTGCCGCCGGCGACGACCGCGACGAAATAAGCCCCGTAGATGGCCGTGATCACCACCGTGGTGTAGCCCGAATTGGCGAAGTCGAACATTGCCCAGCCCAGGGCCTCGCGGCGGCGCACGCCGGGGCGCAGCACCGGGCCCAATCCGAGCGGTGCTGCGGGGGGCGGCTGAAGGGGTTCGGGTGGCAGACTGGAATTCATCTTTGCCATGTTAACCGGCGCCCATGAAACCACGCAGACAGCGTCACGAACGGCCCCAGCCGGCCCCTACCACAGCACGGGCTCGATTTCCAGCCGAATGCCAAAGCGCTCATAGACGCTGGTTTGAATGGCTGCGGCCAGCGTCATCACCTCGGCGCCGCTGCACGGGTGCTGGGCGTCGCTGCGGTTGACCAACACCAGCGCCTGCTTTTCATACACCCCCGCATGGCCCATGGTTTTGCCCTTCCAGCCGCAGGCCTCGATCAGCCAACCCGCTGCGAGCTTGATGCGCCCATCGGGCAGCGGGTAGTGCACCAGGGTCGGGTCGCGCGCGATGATGTCGGCGCACTGCTCGGGGCTGACCAGCGGATTTTTGAAAAAACTGCCGGCGTTGCCGATTTCGGCCGGATCGGGCAGCTTGGCGCGGCGGATTTGGCACACCCAATCAAAAATCTGCCGCGCCGTGGGCTGCGCCAAGCCCGCCTCGGCCGCTTTGCGCTCCAAATCCGCGTAGCCCAGCACCGGCTGCCAGCGCCGGGGCAGCCAAAAGCGCACGCGCGTGATCAGCGCCCGCCCGGCCAGCCCATAGCCCTGCTCCCCGGCGCGCTGGTGTTTGAACACCGAGTCGCGGTAGCCAAAGCCGCACTGCGCCGCATCGAGGCTGAACACCTGCCCGCTGTGCAGATCGACCGCATCGAGCGAATGAAAGCGGTCTTGCAGCTCCAGCCCGTAGGCGCCGATGTTTTGTACTGGCGATGCGCCCACGCTGCCGGGAATCAGCGCCAGGTTTTCCAGCCCCGGCCAGCCGCGGTCCAGCGTCCAAGCCACAAAATCGTGCCAGTCCTCGCCCGCTTCGGCCTCCACCAGATAGCCGGCCTCGGTTTCGCGCAGCAAGCGCCGCCCCTGCATTTCGACCTTGAGCACCAGGCGTTCGACGTCGCCCGTGAGCACGATGTTGCTGCCGCCCCCGAGCACGCGCACCTGATCGGGGCGCCAGCCGGGCTGGCCGATCAGGTCGGGTAGCAAGTCGGCCTTGCGCACGCGCAGCAGGCGCTGCGCCCGCGCTGCGATGCCAAATGTGTTGTAGGGCTGCAAGGCCACGCTTTTCTCGACTAACATGCGGGGATTGTCGCACTCCCGCACTGAAAACCTCGCCCATGCCCTCCTTCGACACCGTCCTCGAACCCAATCTGGTTGAAATCAAAAACGCGCTCGAGCAAACCAGCAAAGAAATCGGCACCCGCTTTGACTTCAAGGGCAGCGCCGCCGCCGTCGAGCTCAAAGACAAGGAAATTTTCCTGACCGCCGACAGCGATTTCCAGATCGGCCAAGTCGACGACATCCTGCGCGCCAAGCTGAGCAAGCGCAGCGTCGATGTGCGCTTCCTCGATGCCGGTAAAATCGAAAAAACCGGGGGTGACAAGGTGCGCCAAGTCCTCAAGGTGCGCGAAGGCATTGCCAGCGAAGACGGCAAAAAAATCCAGCAAGCCATCAAGGGCAGCAAGCTCAAACTGCAGGCTGCCATCCAGGGCGAGGCGGTGCGCGTCAGCGGCGCCAAGCGCGACGACTTGCAGGCTGGCATGGCCCTGATCCGCCAAGCGCTGCCCGATTTGCCCTTGTCGTTTAATAATTTTCGCGACTGAACGCGGTTTCAGCCCCATGACCTTTGCCGCTGCGCCCGACCCCGCCTACGCCCTGATGCGCGATTGGACGCAGCGCTGGTCCGACCTCGAAACCGATCTGGCGCGCCTGCTGCTGCACCCACACGCCGACAGCAATTTTTGCGCCCGCTTGCAGACGCTGCAAAAGCAGGCCCACAGCCTGTTGCAGCTCGACCCCGATGCCAGCCTGTACTGGCTGCTGCAACTCGCTGCCAGCACCAGCATCGGCTACAGCAGCTCGCACGCGCTGGTGTGCTGGGCCTTGTCGCGCTTGGTGGCTCCGGTGCTCGATTGCCCGCCCGCACAGCAGCTCAGCCTGGCACACGCCGCCCTGACCATGAACATCGCCATGACGCAGCTGCAAAACACCTTGGCCGAGCAGCCCCGCGAACCCAGCGCCGAGCAGCGCGCCGCCATCGAGACCCACGCCGCCCGCAGCGCCCAGTGGTTGCGCGAGCTCGGCGTCACCGATGCCGACTGGTTGCACACGGTGGAGCTGCACCACGAACTCCAAGACGATCTCGACACCCCAACCCGCTTGCTGCAAGCGGTGGACCGCTACGCGGCGCAGATCAGCCCGCGCGAAACCCGTGCCGGGCGCTGCGTCACCGACTCGGGTCGGCAGGCCGTGGTCGCCCATGCTTCGGGGGCGGTCAACGCCATCGGTCACGCCCTGCTGCGCACAGTCGGCATTTGCCCGCCCGGCAGCTTTGTGCGCCTCGAAGACGAATCCACCGCCGTGGTGCTGCGCCGCACCGATCGGCCGGATGCGCCCTGGGTGGCGGGTGTGCTCGATGCCAGCGGGGCCGCGCTGGCCGACCCCACGCTCATCGACACCCGCCTTGATGGCTGCGGCATTGCCGCCGCTTTGGTGGCGCAAACGGTGCGGGTGCGGCTCAACCACGCCAGGCTGCTGCACCTGTCTCGCATCGCGCTGGCGCACTAGGCGGGGGCGGCAGCCGGGTGGGCTGCGCGGGCCTAGCTTTTTTTGCTGCCCACTTTGCTCTCTTGCCCCGCCAACAGGCGCTGGATGTTGCCCGAGTGGCGCCACAGCAGCAGCGCGCTCATGGCGGTGATGGCAATGCCCACCGCCGGTTGCACCTGCCACAAGGTGGTGCCCCCCAGCCAGTACAGCAGCGGCGCCGTCAACGCCGCCACAATGGCTGCCAAGGACGAGTAACGCAGGCCCACCAGCGTGAGCACCCACGCCCCCAGCACCGCCACACCCAGCCATGGCTCGAAGGCCAGCAGCACGCCAGCGGCGGTGGCCACGCCCTTGCCCCCCTGAAAACGCAGAAAAACCGGGTACAAGTGCCCAAGAAAAGCCGCCAAACCCACCAGCGCCACGGTGTTCCAGCCCAAGCCGAGCTGCGGCCCCCACTGCAGCACCAGCCACACCGGCAACCAGCCCTTGAAGGCGTCGAGCAACAGCGTCAGGGCTGCAGCCACCTTGTTGCCCGAGCGCAGCACGTTGGTGGCGCCCGGGTTTTGGCTGCCGTAGGTGCGTGGGTCGCTCAGGCCCATAAGCCGGCTCACGAGCACGGCAAAAGACAAAGAGCCCATCAAATAGGCCAGCACGAGCGCTGGCAACCAGAGCCAATCGGTCATCATCGGGTGTTCCTGTCGCGCATTACTGCGCCGGGTCGCGCATCTGCAGGCGAACGGCGTCGATCGCCGCCAGCAACGGGGCTGGCAACTGCGTGCCCCAGGCGTTTAGGCAGGCATCGAGCTGCGCCACCGACGTAACCCCGATCAAGGTGCTGGCCACCTGCCACTTGGTGTAGCAAAAGGCCAGCGCCATTTGGCTTGGGTCGAGGCCGTGTTCGCGCGCCAAGGCGTTGTAGCGCCGCGCCGCCTCCAGCGCGGCGGCACGGCCCCAGCGCTGCTGGCGCATGCTGGCAAAGCGCGCCATGCGACCCACCGAAGGGTCGACACCCTCAAAGCCGCTGGCGTCGTACTTGCCGGTGAGCAGGCCAAAACCCAGCGGCGAATACGCCAGCAAGCCCACCCCGAGCCGGTGCAGGGTTTCGTCGAGCCCATTTTCCACGCTGCGGTTGATCAGGCAATAGGGGTTTTGCACGCTCGCCACGCGCGGCAGGCCGTGCTGCTCGGCTAGGCGCACGAACTCGTGCACACCGTAGGGGGTTTCGTTGGACAAGCCAATGGCGCGCACCTTGCCTTGCTGCACCAGTTGCGCCAGCGCCTGCAACTGCTCCAAGATCGAGGGGCAGGGCCGATCCCGGGCTGGCTCGTAGTAGAGCGTGCCAAACATCGGCACGTTGCGCGCCGGCCAGTGGATCTGATACAGGTCGATGACATCGGTACCCAGGCGGCGCAGGCTGTCTTCGCAAGCAGCCACGATCTCGGGCGCCGTCAGTCCGGTGTGCTCGCCCCGAATCCAGCTCATGCCGCGCGCAGGCCCGGCCACTTTGGTGGCCAGCAGCAGGCGCTGGCGCACCCCGGGGCGCGCCGCCAGCCATTGGCCGATGATGCGCTCGGTGGCGCCAAAGGTTTCGGCGCGCGGGGGCACCGAATACATTTCGGCGGTGTCAAAGAAGTTGACGCCGCGCTCAAGCGACCGGTCCATGATGGCAAAGGCTTCGGCCGGACCAACTTGCTCGCCAAAGGTCATGGTGCCCAGGCCAATCGCGGGCACGTGTAGGCCGCTTTGGCCGAGGGGGACAATTTTTATGGCTGACATGCAAACTCCATGAACTGCCCACACCGATGTGGTGCCCCGAGCCGGAATCGAACCGGCACGCCGCTTATGCAGCAAGCGGCGGATTTTAAGTCCGCTGTGTCTACCTGTTTCACCATCGGGGCGCAAGCGAACGATTCTAGCGCCCGGCAAGGCGACCCGGCAGGAGGCATCCGAGTCTTCAAGCCGCGCGCGGACTCCCCTTGACCAGCGCCAGATAGGCGTGCCGGGTCGCGGGGGCGATGGCATCGAGCACCTGCTCGTAGGCGGTGCGGTGGCGCGCCAGCAGGCGGATCGAGGCCACGGTGCGCGACTTGCAAAACCAGTGGCAGGTGTGCTGAAACAGCATCAGCTCGGCCAGCAGGGTGTGGGCGCGCACCTTGGCGCTGCGCTGCCCGTGGTTGGCCACGGCGGCTTGCATGGCGTCGGCGTGCACGCGCAAGACGGCGCGCAAATCGAGCGTAGACTGGGGCAGCCAGCGCTCGATCATGGGCAAACTAAAGCGACAAAGGCGGGTTTGCTCGGGCGGCAAGCGGCTCATGTCGGCGGCAAAGTCGCTCAACTGCTGCGCCAGTTGCGCCTCGGCCTCGCCCAACGCGGCCCACATCGGGGCGCGGCGCTCGGCCTCGGGTTCACCCAGGGCGCGCAAGTAGCCGTGGTTGAGTTGCTCCATCAGCTTTTCGATCTGGTAGCGGCGCAAGTGGCTGCCCAGCAAGGCGATGCGCGCGCGCTCGCTGCGGCCTTTGAGCGTGAAGTAGCCCAGTCCCAACAAGAAAGCAATCAGAAAAGCGTCCATGGGGGGCTCAGTCGTGGGTGGCGCGGACCAATGGGGGTTTGGCCAAGCGGGCCGCAGCGCGTTCGGCGGCGCGCTCGGCCTCAACTTGCTGGGCCGCGTGCAGCCACTGGGCAAATTGCTGCGGCGATTCGAGCGTGATGGGCCCCAAGGCGGCGCTGCGAAAATCGCTCAACAGCACCTCGGCGGCTTTTTGGGTGTTCAGGCGCCCGCCGGGAAGCAGGCAGCCCCGGCGCTGGCCGATGGCTTGCAGCAGCGCGTCTTCGGGCAAGGCGGCAATCTGCTGCACCGACAGCGGCAGTTGGTAGCGCGCCTGCAGCAACGCGGCGTAGGGCTGGCGCAGCCGCAGCAGCAGTTCCAACGCCACGCTTTCTTCGTCGTAGGCGTTGCGCCCCACCGCCCCGCTGGCGGCCAACAGATAGCCGCTTTCGGGCACGATGATCTTGGGCCACAGCACGCCCGGGGTGTCGTAGAGGTAAAAATCGTCGGCCAGCAAAATGCGCTGCTCCGCCCGCGTAACCCCAGCTTCGTCGGCAACACGGGTGGCGCGCTTGCCCACCAAGGTGTTGATGAGGGTCGATTTGCCCACATTGGGGATGCCGCCGATGAGCACCCGCATGGGCTTGGCTAGCCCGCCGCGCCTGGGTGCCAGCTCGTGGCAAGCGCCGATCAGGGCGCGCGCCGGCCCGGCCATGCCGGCATCGAGGCCAATGGCGCGCGTGCGTGGCTGGGCGTTGTAATGTTCCAACCAAGCTTGCGTCAGGGCTGGGTCGGCCAAGTCCTGCTTGTTGAGAATTTTCAGCGTCGGCTTGGGGCCAATCAGGCGCGCCAGCATTGGGTTGGCGCTTGAGCCCGGCAACCGCGCATCGAGCAGCTCGATCACCACGTCGATGGACTTGAGGCGCTCGGCGATCGCTTTTTGCGTCGCGTGCATGTGCCCGGGAAACCATTGCACCGCCATATCGTGTTCTTTCTGGTGCGCGAAGGTTTAGGCGTGCGCGGCCAACCAAGCGCGCAGCTCGGCCACCGAATGCGCCACGTGCAGGGGCTGCAGGGCCTCGAAATGCGCATGGTCGTGGGCGCCGTAGCTCACGCCCACACTGGCGCAGCCGGCGTTGCGCGCCATTTGCAAATCGTGCGTGGTGTCGCCGATCATGAGCGTGCGCTCGGGGGCGGTGTCAAAAGTTTGCATGAGCTCGTGCAGCATCAGGGGGTGCGGCTTGCCGGCGGTTTCGTCGGCGGTGCGCGAGCCATCGAACACCCCTTGCAACTGCACCGATTGCAACGCTTCGTCGAGGCCACGGCGGCTTTTTCCCGTGGCCACCACCAGCAGGTGCTGGCGCTGGCGCAATTCGGCCAGCAGCGCCAGCACCCCATCAAACAAGGTCAGCTCGTGCTGCTGCGCCAGGTAATGCTGCTGGTAGCGCTGGCCCAACAGGGGGTAGCGCTCGGGAGGCACATCGGGCGCGACATGCGCCAGCGCCTGCATCAGGCCCATGCCGATCACCCAAGCGGCCTGCTCGTCGCTGGGCACCCGGCCGCCGACGTCGCTCACCGCAGCCTGGATCGCGCGCACGATCTGCGCGGTGGAATCGAACAGGGTGCCGTCCCAGTCGAAGGCGATGAGGTCGAATTGACGCGGGCGCATGGGACGGAAAAGAAAAAAGGGGCGGGCAAACCGGAGGGGCGCGACTGCAAACGGCGCCGCAACGACAAAGGGCGCAGCGCGCGCCCTTTGAATCGGCAGCGCGCAGCGCGCCCGAAGGCAAGCTGCGGCACGCCGCGCATTATCGCAGAACGGCTGCGCCAGCGCAGCCGCGCGCTCAAATGCGGTAGTTTTCGATGTTTTTGCCCTCGGCTTGCAGGGCCCGCACCCACTCGGGCTTGCGCCCCGGCCCGCCAGACCAGGTTTCGCCGTTGGGGCCTTTGAATTTGGCCGGGGCTTTGGCGCGCGCACCGGCTTTGCGCACGGCAGCGCCCAAGTCTTCGAGCGTAATGCCGTGCTCTTTCATGGTGGCCTTGATGCCCACAATAACATTGGCCAATTCCTGCTTGCGCACCTGTTCGGCTTGCAGCAGCAGGGCTTCGGCTTGGGCTTTGAGTTCGGCGTAGGTTGCCATATCGGGGTTCCTTTAACGGAAAGTTAACAAGAGCCTCGATTGTAATCACAAAAAGCGCTGGCAATCGGTCCAATCCAACAAATCGCGTGGCAAAGCCGCTTGCAGTTGCAACTCCTGCCCGTGCAAAGGGTGCGCGAAACGCAATTGCCAGGCGTGCAAAAACATGCGCTTGCCACCGAGTTTTTGCAAGGCGCGGTTCCAGCCAAAGTCACCGTATTTGTCATCGCCCGCGATCGGGTGCCCGGCGTGCGACAAATGGACCCGAATCTGGTGCGTGCGCCCGGTTTTAATCGTCACGGCCAGCAGCGTCGCCATTTGCGCCGCGCCCGTGTCATCGGTGTCGCCCAAAGCCAACTGCCCGAGCACGCGCACCAAGCTGATCGAGCGCATGCCCTGCGGGTCGTGCTCGTCGGTGACGCGCACCCGGCGCTCGCCATCGGGCAGCAAATACTTGTGCAAGGGCCAGTCGAGCACCTTGAGCCGGTCCGGCCAGACCCCCTTGACCAGGGCCAAATAGGTTTTGCCCATGCTGCGTTGGCGCAATTGGTCTTGCAACGTGCGCAGCACACTGCGTTTTTTGGCCACCAGCAAAATGCCGCTGGTGTCGCGGTCCAGCCGGTGCACCAACTCCAGCAGCGGCGCCTGGGGCCGGGCCCGGCGCAACTGCTCGATCACGCCAAACGAAACCCCGCTGCCACCGTGCACCGCCACCCCGGCGGGCTTGTCGATGGCCAACAGGGCGTCGTCCTCGAAGAGCACGGGGAACTCGCGCGGCGGCGCGGCGCTTGGCCCGTCGGCCTGCGCGCCGGCGCTCACGGGCAAGCGCAGCGGCGGTATGCGCAGCACGTCGCCCGTCGCAACCCGGCTGTCGGCCTGCACCCGGCCCTTGTTGCGCCGCACCTCACCAGAGCGTATGACGCGGTAGATCAGGCTTTTGGGCGCGCCTTTGAGCTCGCGCAGCAGGTAGTTGTCGAGCCGCTGGCCGTCGGATTCGGCATCGACCACAAGCTGGCGCACGCCAGCACTGGAATTGTTTATAATGGTTGTCACCAGAGTCGATGGTTTGGTGTTTGAGCAGCCTTGGAATCAGCTTACGATTTTAAGGGCACGCGCCGCCGCCCCCGACTCGGTAACAAGTTGCCAGCCCTGCCCTTTCGTGCCGCCCCGCCTTGGCAGCAGCGAAGCCGCCCACAGCGGCCGCACGAACCGCAGGACCAGTCGACGTCGTCGAAACGAACCCGATACGGAATACCCCAAACGTCCAGCCCGCGCACACTGCGCCGGGCTGGACGCGGACCAAAGTGAAACCAAAGCCCCACTGGCAGACGCTGTGACAGCCCCCCACTGGCCCCCTTTGATCACCGCCCTCCACGCGCCCATGCCTTGGCAGGTTTGAGGCTGCGCGGTCGCGCCCAAGCAGCCGACCGCTCAGCCCATCTTGCGCCCAGGCTCTCCGGCAATTCCTCCTCGTTCGCACGCCGCACGTTGGCCGCTGGCCGTGCGCCCCACTTGGGGCATGTTGTGCATCACACCGAGGAATGTTTTTATGAAACGCATGTTGATCAACGCCACCCAAGCCGAAGAACGGCGGTTGGCAATCGTAGACGGGCAAAAGCTGCTCGACTACGAAATCGAAATCGAAGGGCGCGAACAGCGCAAAGGCAATATCTACAAGGCCGTGGTGACGCGCGTCGAGCCCTCGCTAGAGGCCTGTTTCGTGGATTACGGCGAAGACCGCCAGGGCTTTTTGCCCTTCAAGGAAATCGGGCGCCAATATTTCCAGGGCAATGCCTCGCCCTCCCAGGCGCGCATCCAGGACGTGATCAAAGAAGGCCAGGAACTGCTGGTTCAGATCGAAAAAGAAGAGCGCGGCAACAAAGGTGCGGCGCTCACCACCTTCGTCAGCCTGGCCGGGCGCTACGTGGTGCTGATGCCCAACAACCCGCGCGGCGGCGGCGTAAGCCGGCGCATCGAAGGCGACGAACGGGCCGAACTCAAGGCGGTGCTGGACCAGCTCGACTACCCGGGCGGCATGAGCATCATCGCGCGCACCGCTGGCATCGGCCGCGAAGCGGGTGAATTGCAATGGGATTTGAACTACCTGCTCAAGCTCTGGAACGCCATCGACGGCGCCGCCAAAGCCGGCAAGGGCGCGTTCCTGATTTACCAGGAATCGAGCCTGGTGATCCGCGCCATTCGCGACTATTTCAACAGCCAGATCGGTGAAATCCTGATCGACACCGACGACATCTACGAGCAGGCGCACCAGTTCATGAGCCACGTGATGCCCGAACATGGGCATCGGGTGAAGCGCTACCGCGACGACGCGCCGCTGTTTTCGCGTTTCCAGATCGAACACCAGATTGAAACCGCCTACAGCCGCACGGTGCAACTGCCCAGCGGCGGCGCGATCGTGATCGACCAGACCGAAGCGCTGGTGGCGGTGGACGTGAACTCGGCGCGCTCCATCAAGGGCGGCGACATCGAGGAAACCGCGCTGCGCACCAACCTCGAGGCCGCCGACGAAGTGGCGCGCCAAGCCCGGCTGCGCGATTTGGGCGGCCTGCTGGTGATCGACTTCATCGACATGGAAGAATCGCGCAACCGGCGCGATGTAGAAAACCGCCTGCGCGATGCGCTGCGCCAAGACCGCGCCCGGGTGCAGTTCAGCGCCATCAGCAAGTTTGGCCTGCTGGAAATGAGCCGCCAGCGCCTGCGCCCGACCCTGGCCGAAGGGGCCTCCATCCCCTGCCCGCGCTGCGGCGGCTCGGGCCATATCCGCGACACCGAGAGCTCGGCGCTGCAGATTTTGCGCGTGATCCAAGAAGAATCGCTCAAAGACGGCACCGCCGCCGTGTTCGTGCAGGTGCCGGTTGAAGTGGCGAGCTTTTTGCTCAACGAAAAACGCACCGAGATCACCAAGATCGAGCTGCGCCAACGCATCAACGTGCTGCTGGTGCCCAACAAATCGCTCGACACCCCGCACTACAAGCTCGAACGACTCAAGCACGACGACCCGCGCCTGGACAAACTCGACGCCAGCTACCGGCTGGCCGAAGAAATCGACGACGTGGCCACCGTGACCCGGCGCAGCCACGAGCGCGCCAACAAGCAAGAGCCGCTGATCAAGGGCGTGCTGCCCGATGGCCCGGCGCCGCAATCTGCGGCCAAGGCCAGCCCGGCCGAAGCCCCAGTTGCGCCTGTGGCTCCTGTGGCGGCTGCCGCTGCGGGCGCAACCCATGCCGCCACGCCGCGCGCTGGCGCCGCCCATGCGGCTGTGCCTGCTGCAGCGCCGAGTGGTTTCATGGCCTGGTTCAAGCGCTTGCTGGGCCTGGAGTCGAGCGCAGCGCCTGCTGCGGGCAGCGTGGCACCGGCCACCCCGGCCAGCCCCACACCCGCCACTTCATCTGCCCGTGCCGAACTTGGGCGTGGCGGACGTGGGGGCGCAGGGCGCGGCCGCAATGGTGAGCGCGGTGAACGCGGTGATCGGGGTCCGCGGCCTGAAGGCGCTAGCGAGGCCGCAGTCCGTGGTGGCGAACGCGGCAGCCGCGGGGAGCGCAGCGAGCGGGGCGAACGCCCTGGCCGTACTGAGGGCCGCATTGAAGGGCGTGCCGATTCCGCCACCGAGGGCCGCGAGCCCCGCGCCGAGCGTGGCAGCGCCCGCGCCGAAGCCGGCGAGCGCACCGAACGCAGCGAGGCACGCCGCCCTGCGCGCTCGGATCGCCCGGAGCGCGAAGGCCGCAGCGAACGCGAGGGCCGTGAGCCACGCGAACCCCGCGAAGGCCGGCGTGAGGGCAGCGAGGCCCAAGCCAGCAGCGCCCCTGCAAACCCAGACGGTGACATGAGCCCTGCCAGCACAGGCACAGGCACCGGCAGCGAGACCCCACGGCGCGAGCGCGGTGGGCGTGGCCGCGGTGGCGAAGGCCGACGCGGCGCCAGCGCCAGCAACGAGGTCAATGCCTCGGCTGCTGCCGCCGACACCAGCGCCGAACTCCCCTTGACCGACGCTGCGCCAGCCGATGAGTCGGGTACTCAGCAGCCGCCCAGCGAGCGCGAGGCCGAAGGCACCGGCAGCCGCCGCCGCAGCCGCGACCGCTACGGGCGTGACCGGCGCGAGCGCGCCGCTGGTGCAGAGGCCAGCGACAGCGCCGACCAGACCGATGCAAGCGCATCCAGCAAGGCCAGCGCAAGCGATGACACATCGGCTGCCGCTGCCCCTGCCACCGAAGCCGGCCAAGATGCCCAAGAGCAACCGCGCTCCTACTTCAGCCGACCCAGCAGCCAGGCCGCAGACGCTGCGCCTGTGGCAGCCGATGCACCCGTGGCCCCCAGCAGCGCCGCCGCGCCCGCACCCCGCCCCAGCGCGGTGACCGATGCGGCAAGCGCTGAGCTGCCCGCAGCGGCCCCTGCGCCAGCGCCCGCCGCTGCGGCGGCCGCTTTGGCCACCGCGCCCAGCACCCCCTATGCGCTGCCGCTGACCGAGCTCGAAGCGCTGGCCAGCCAAGTGGGCTTGCAATGGGTGCAGTCCGACGCCGCCCGCGTCGAGCAAGCCCGCGCTGCCAGCGCCGCACTAGCGCCTGCGCCGCATGTGCCGCGCCAGCCCAAGCCGGTTCAAATGCCCGACGACGGCCCGCTGGTGCTGGTCGAAACCCGCCGCGACCTGCGCCAACTGAACTTTTAACCGCCTGCTGCACTCAGGCTTTGATGCGAATCAAGGCCTGCGTCAGCGGCCACCGCTATTCTGTTGCGCCATGAACACCGCCACCCCAGAAACCACCGCAGCCGCAGCCGCCAACCCCCCAGTGCGTGAATTTCCGCCTGTGCCCGACTTGGTTTGGTCCGAGGCGCTGCACACGGGCGATGCGCGCATGGACGCCACGCACCAAGAAATGGTCGAGTTGCTGGCGCGCCTGCGCGCCCTGCCGCCCGAGCAGCAACTGGCCCCCTACCACGAGCTGGTCGCGCACACCACCGAGCACTTCGCCCAAGAAGACCGCTGGCTGCTGGCCAGCGGCTTCACCGCCGACAACTGCCACAGCCTGCAACACAAAAGCGTGCTCGACACCCTGCTGGCCGTCGAGGCGCACTTCCACCAAGGCGACCGCAGCATCATCACCCGCATGGCCGAGGCGCTGGCCGAGTGGCTGCCGCTGCACGCCCAGAGCATGGACGCCGGGCTGGCGCAGCACCTGCAAGCGCTGCAATTCGACACCCAGACCGAAACCCTGCCCGACCCCTCCAAGGTGCGCCCGGCCAGCATGAGCGGCTGCGGCAGCATCAGTTGCAGCTAAGCCTGCCTCACTCCAGCCCCGGAAACCCCAGCCAAGCCCAATGACCACCCCGCCGCGCAAACCCGCCAGCCCCCTGACCGAGGTCTTGATCGCGGTCATCGTGCCGTCGATCATCCTGATGCAGCTCAGCGGCCCCGAAGACCTCGGGCCCGTCAACGCGCTGCTGCTGGCGCTGGCCTTTCCGCTGGGCTGGGGCGCGCGCGACCTCTGGTTGCAACGCCGCCTCAACCCCTTTGCCGTGCTCGGCTTGGTCAGCATCGGGCTCACCGGCGGCATCGGCCTGCTCGAGCTCGACGCCTTCTGGCTGGCGGTCAAAGAAGCCGCCATTCCGGGCCTGATCGGGCTGGCCGTGATCGGCTCCACCTGGACCCGCTACCCCCTCATCCGCACCGTGCTCTACCACCCGCGGCTGATCGACGTCGAGCGCGTGCAGGCGCAGTTGCTGCTGCGCGGTGCCCAGGCCGAGTTTGAAGCGCGGCTGCAGCGCGCCACCTGGATGCTGGGTGCCACCTTCTTTTTCTCGGCCACCATGAACTTCATCTTGGCGCGCTGGATTGTGGTCAGCCCGGCCGGCAGCACCGCCTTCAACGAAGAACTGGGCCGCCTGACCCTCATGAGCTACCCCATGATCGCCATTCCGGCCACGCTGATGATGCTGCTGGTGCTCTACTACATCGGGCGCGCCATCCACCAGCTCACCGGGCTCAAGCTCAGCGAGTGCCTGCAAACGGCACAGTAACAGCGGCCCTGCGTCACACCGCCAGCCACCCCGCCCGGGCCTGAGCCGCAATTTTCACGCCCGGCCAGCCGCATTTCAAGCGCGCCCAGCCTAGCGGGCGCTACCATGGGGGCTCAATAACAAGGAGACCCGCCCATGACCGTCATCACCTGCGTCGAAGACCTGCGCCGCCTAGCCCAAAAGCGCGTGCCGCGCATGTTTTACGACTACGCCGACAGCGGCTCGTGGAGCGAGAGCACCTACCGCGCCAACGAGGCCGACTTCGCGCCCATCAAGCTGCGCCAGCGCGTGGCGGTGAACATGGAAGGGCGCAGCACCCGCAGCACCATGATCGGGCAAGAGGTCGCCATGCCGCTGGCACTGGCCCCCACCGGCCTGACCGGCATGCAGCACGCCGACGGCGAAATCCTAGCCGCCCGCGCCGCCCGCGCCTTCGGGGTGCCTTTCACGCTCTCGACCATGAGCATCTGCTCGATTGAAGACGTGGCCGCGCACGCCGGGCCGGGCTTTTGGTTTCAGCTCTACGTCATGCGCGACCGCGACTTCATCGCCCGCCTGATCGAGCGCGCGCAAGCCGCCGGCTGCTCGGCGCTGGTGCTCACGCTCGACCTTCAAATCTTGGGCCAGCGCCACAAAGACCTGAAAAACGGCCTCTCGGCCCCGCCCAAACCCACGCTGGCCAGCGTGCTGGATCTGCTCACCAAGCCGCGCTGGTGCCTAGGGATGGCGGGCACCAAACGGCGCCAGTTTGGCAACATCGTCGGCCACGTCAAGGGCGTGAGCGATATGTCGCAGCTCAGCGCCTGGACCGCGCAGCAGTTCGACCCTGCCCTGAACTGGGCCGATGTGGAGTGGGTGAAAAAGCGCTGGGGCGGCAAGCTCATCCTCAAAGGCATACAGGACGAAGCCGATGCGCGGCTGGCGGTCGAGTCCGGTGCCGACGCGCTGATCGTGAGCAACCACGGCGGGCGCCAGCTCGACGGGGCCGAGAGCAGCATCCGCGCCCTGCCCAAAATCGTCGCCGCCGTGGGCTCGCAGATCGAAGTGCATATGGATGGCGGCATCCGCAGCGGCCAAGACGTGCTCAAAGCGCGCGCCTTGGGCGCGCGCGGCACCTACATCGGCCGCGCCTTCCTCTACGGCCTCGGGGCCATGGGCGAAGCCGGGGTCAGCAAGGTGCTGGAGCTGATGCAAAAAGAGTTGGAACTCAGCATGGCCTTTACTGGCCACACCAACATCGAAACCGTAGACCGCTCCATTTTGCTGCCCGGCAGCTACCCAGTGGCTTGAAGCCCGCTGGGCCTCCAGCCGCCGCCAAGCCTTCCAGCGCTCAAGCCCGCCGCCGGCCCGTAAACACCGTGGGTGATACGCCTGGGTCGTCGCGCAAGCCGATCAGGCGCGGGGTGTTGACCTGCAAGGGCTTGATCACCTTCTGGTCGCGCAGGTACTCGCTCACCACGTCCCAGATCGGGGCGCCGGTCACGCCCTCTTGCACCGAGGCCCAGCCGGCCACCGTGTAGCGCTTGTTGGCCTGCATCGGTTCGCCTTGGATGCGCATGTCCAGAATGCGCTGCCCCATGGGTGCGCGCGGTGCGCAGACGTAGCTCATGCCTGCCACCCGCACCATGTCGCCGCCCTGCTGGAAGTAGGGGTCTGGGTTGAAGATGTTGTCGGCCACGTCTTCGAGAATATTTTTGATGTCGGCGCCGCTGAACTCGTTGAGCGTGGTGGCCGGGTAGGTCAGGCCCACCTGGTCCATCAGGCGCTCGGTCGTGATGGTGTCGCCCGCCAGCAGGCTGGTGCCCCAGCGCACCCCAGGCGAGAAGGCAATCTGGGCCCCGCGCACGTCCATTAGGGCCTCGCAGATCAGTTGATCCCAAGAGCCGTTGAAGTTGCCGCGTCGGTAGAGCGTGTCTTCGGTCACCGCCAGCGGCTGCTCCAGCCGCGCCTTGTAGGGCGCGCGGACGCGGTCGATGTAGGCCTGCATCTCGCGATCGGCCGGCAACAGATTGGAAAACACCGGCATCAGCCGGTAACGGTAGCCTTGTATCTGCCCGGCGCGGAAGTCGAAATCGAGCACCGCGAGGAATTTGCCATTGGAGCCGGCGTTGGTGACCAGCGTTTGACCGCCAGCATTGCTCACCACAAAGGGCGCCGGCATGCCGTCGTGGGTGTGGCCGCCCAGAATGGCGTCGATGCCGCGCACCCGGCCGGCCATCTTGATGTCCACATCCATGCCGTTGTGCGACAGCACCACCACCACCTGCGCGCCCTTGGCGCGCACCTCATCGACCACCTTTTGCATGTTGTCGTCGCGTATGCCAAAGCTCCAGTCGGGCACGAAGTGGCGCGGGTTGGCAATCGGGGTGTAGGGGAAGGCCTGGCCGATGACGGCGATGCGCACCCCGTTTTGCACCTTCATGGTGTAAGGCGCAAAAACCTGATCGCCAAAATCGGCCGTGACCACGTTTTGCGCCACAAAGTCGATGTGGCCTTTGAAGTCTTTTTCGACGATCTCCTGCACCCGCTGCGCCCCGTAGGTGAATTCCCAGTGCGGGGTCATGATGTCCACCCCGAGCAGCTTGCAGGCATCGACCATGTCTTGCGCGTTGGTCCACAGCGCTGTGGCCGAACCCTGCCAGGTGTCGCCGCCGTCGAGCAGCAAGGCGTGCGGTCGGCTGGCCTGCACCCGCTTGACCAGCGTGGCCAGATGGGCGAAGCCGCCCACCTTGCCAAAGGTGCGGGCGGCGCGGTCGAAATTGAGGTAGCTAAAGGCGTGCGCCTCGGCGCTGCCGGGGCGGATCTTGAAGTGGCGCAGCAGGTTTTCGCCCACGATGTGCGGAATGCGCCCAAAGGCCTCACCCACCCCGATGTTGACGCTGGGTTCGCGAAAATGGATCGGCATCAACTGCGCGTGGCAGTCGGTGAAGTGCATGAAGCTGACGTTGCCAAAGCGCGGCAAATCGTAGAGCCGCTGGGTGGCGCTGGGCCGCGCAGCCAGCACATCGGGGTGGCTCAGCGCCATCCCGCCGGCGCTGGCCACGGCCAGCATTTGCATGAATTCACGACGACTCAGGCTCATCGGGGTCTCCTCTTATGGGTATTTTGAATCAAGGCTCGTTGACAAAAAAGGCCAGCTTGCGGCTGGCCTAGTGGGCGCTCAAAACGACTTTTGAGTCGCGTAAGGCTTACGCAATCGCCACCTCATCGGTGCGGGTGCCGCCCCGGTTGTCGGTCCAGCGCACCGACACGCGCTGGCCCTTGGTGGCGCCGCGGAACTTGAAGGCCAGAAAGGGGTTTTGCGAAACCGCCGGCCCCCAGACGCCCGAAAGCACCGTGCGGCCGTTGTGGGTGGCTTCTACGTTGGTGATGTACTGTGCGGGAATGGGGGCGCCGTCGGGGCCGCGGCGCAAGCCGGTCTCCATCGGGTGCGCCATCAACACGCGCACAGTGGTTACGCCACCTTCTTCGGTGGCTCGAATACGCATCGGACCTGCCATGATGATTCTCCAGATAGGTTGTGAGGGGGTGCTGCTGCTGCGAATTAGCCGCCGCAGCCGCCGAGGGTGACTTTGGTTTCTTTAACCGCAGAAAACAGCCTGCCATCGGCGCGCACAATGGCCACGATGTTGCTGCTCTCGCCCATGCGCAGGCGGGTCTGGATTTCGGCTTCGGTGCCCTCGGGAATGGTAAAAGCGGCCGTCATGGGCAGCGGGTTGCGCTCGACCAGCACGAACATTTCAGTGGTCTTGGGCAGGCGACTGATGGTCGTCACCGGCACCACGGCACCGTTTTCGGCGATGTCGGGCGACACGATGCTGATCTGGTCTGAGGTGGCGGGAGCGCCGCCCAGTGCGCGAACCGCATCTTGCAGCGTGCGGGCATCAAAGCCCGGGCGGCCAGCCGCGTGCGCTTGTTGGGCAGTCACAATGCCCAAGGAAACCAAGGTCGCCATGGCGCCGGTGGCTTGGAGGACGGTGCGTCGGTTGGTTTTCACAGATTGTCTCCTTTCGGATGTGTTGAGACAGGTTTGATGCAAAAGCTAGGTACTGGGTTCAACGCGCTGGTGCACCGGCCAGAACCCATGCGGCCAAGATGCGAGCGTTGTCTTCCGACAAATTGGGCTGAGCCGGCATGGGAACTGGGCCCCACTTGCCCGAACCACCCGCGCGTATCGAAGCAGCCAATTTGGCCACGTCCATGCCCCGGTATTTGGTGGCGATGTCGCGGTAAGACGGCCCCACCATGCGCCGGTCGACGGCGTGGCAAGCCATGCAGGCACTGCGCTGCGCCAAGGCGGTGGCGGCTGCGCCGTCAACCGGGGCGCTGGCCTGCACCGCAGCCGATGCCGCCATCAGCGCTGCGGCCGCAAGGATTGAAGATAGGATCTGCGTAGCTTTCACTGGTTGACCTCGTAAAAATTAAACAAAAAACAAAATGCGCTCATTGATGCGCCGCGTGGGGCCGCGGTGGCAAGGCGCCTGCCGCCGCCGGCCGGGTGGTGTCCACCGGCCGGGTTGGGCCAATTTGCCGATCCTGGGTGCGCAAATCGCCGTGGGCGTTGCGTGCGTGCGGCGGCAAGGCAGAGCGCACACGCGCCTCGGTGGGGCAATTGCTCATGCAGGCGGTGTTGCGCACATCGCCACGGCCATCGACACGCCACAGCGGCTCAAAAAACACCTTGCCGTAGCGGTTGGGCAGTCGTTGCTGCACCTGGGCGATGTTTTGGTCGCTGAGCACAAAGTCGTTGGGCACCACTTCCCCGAGGTAAAGAATATACGCCGTAACGGCATACACCTCCTCCACGGTCAGGCTTTTGGGGGCTTGCCAAGGCATGGCGCGGTTGATGTAGTCCCACAGCGTGGAGACGCTGGAGAGCTTCATCATGGTCGAGCGCTGCGGGAAGGCGGCGCTGGCTTCGAGGTTGCGCACCCGGCCACGCAGCACATCTTCGGCGGTGGTGCCACCCACGATGGGCTGAAACACCTCGTTGGACTCGCCAAACACGCCGTGGCAGGACATGCACGAGGCTTCCCAAACTCGCTGTCCTTTGACCACCGAGCCCGAGCCGCGTGGCAGGCCTTTGAAGTCCGGGCGCACATCGATGTCCCAGGCGCGGATTTCGGCCGGGGTGGCCTCGCGGCCCAGGTTTTGCCAAGGCCCAGTGGCTGCGGGAGCAGCCTGTGCTGCAGCCGGGCGGCTTTGTGCCCAGACCGAACCAGCGCCCACGGCCCCCATGAAGCCTGCCAGCGCCAGCACCGACAGTTTTTTGATCAAGCGGTTTTTCATCAGTACACCTGCACGTTGGAGACTTCGCCGTTTTCCGACACCAGCCAGCTCTGGATGGCGTTGTTGTGGTAGATCGAACGCATGCCGCGCACGGCGCGCAACTGGTTGATCTTGGGTTGCACGTAGCCGGTGCTGTCGATGGCGCGGCTTTGAATGATGGTTGGCTTGCCGTCCCAGACCCAATCGATGTTGAAGCGACTCAAGGCCTTGGGCAGCAGCGGGCGCTCCAGCCGCGCGGTGCGCCAGTTGCGCCCCCCATCGACCGAGACATCGACGCGCCGAATCGTGCCACGGCCCGACCAAGCGATGCCGCTGATGTTGTAGTAGCCCCGATCGAGCAGTTTTTGCCCGCCCGAGGGCGTGGTGATGACGCTCTTGCACTCTTGGATGCCGGTGTATTGGCGGTGCAGGCCGTCGGGCATCAGGTCGACATAGTGCAGCACCTCATCTTTGGTGCCCCATTTCTGGTCACCCACCTCGATGCGGCGCAGGTACTTGACCCAACTCACGCCCTGCACGCCCGGCACCACCAGGCGCAACGGGTAGCCATTTTCGGGGCGCAGCATTTCGCCGTTCATGCCCCAGGCAACGATGCAGTCGTCCATGGCCTGCTCGATCGAGATGGTGCGCGTCATGGAAGAACCATCGGCCCCTTCGGCGAGCACGAACTTGCCACGGCGCTTGTCGTAGCCCACCATTTCGAGCAGGGTCGAGAGCAGCACGCCGGTGAATTCGGAGCAGCTCACCATGCCGTGCGTGTATTGCACCGAGGGCAGCGCCACGTTGCCCCACTCGGGCGCGGTGTTGGCCCCGCACTCAATGAAGTGAATGCGCGAGACGCTGGGCAGGCGCATCAGGTCGTCCATGGTGAAGACGCGCTGGCGCCGCACCATGCCGTTGATCATCAGGCGGTGTTTGGACGGGTCAATGTCCCACCAGCCTTGGTGGTGGCGCTCGAAGTGCAGCCCACTGGGTGTGAGGATGCCAAAGGAGCCTTGCAGCGGCGTAAAGCTCACCGAGGCTTGGGAGACGCGCGTCAGGCCCGGGCTTTCGCGGCGCTGCAGGTTGGCTTCGTATTTGCTGGGCATGCCGTAACCCAGAGCGGCCACCGGCATCCCCAAGCCGCGGGTGTGCTCGGGCAGGTTGAGGATGGCGTCTTCACCGGCTGCGGCAGCCGCCGGAGTCGAGGCCAGCGCCTGCGTCGAGGCCGCGCCAGCGGCCACCGCACCGGCTCCCATGGCCAGCGCCTTGCCCATGAAGCTGCGCCGCGCCTTGCGCGCTCGTTCGAGCAGGTCGGTGCTCAAATGGTTTTCGGGGGCCGGTAGCACGCGCCCGATCACTTGGTTTAAATCCGTAGCCACCTTGGGTTCCTTTTGTTGGAGCTAAAAAAGGTTTCAGCTCGACCCGCTGTCGCACGGGCTTTCGACACCGTGTACGCGCTGGGCTGTCAAGCCAATTTTTTGCAACTATATTATCGCCTGCTTATATTAGCTACGGTACAAACCCTAATAAGCCCAAAAAACCCAAGCCCGTGGCAGACCGCCCCAAGTCATCCCTTGGGGGTGTGGAAGTCGCTCAGGGTGGCGTGCCGGAGCCGCCCGCTCAAAGCGGCCGCAGCCGCCCACCGTCCATCTGCAGCACCCGGTCGCAGCGCTGCGCCAGCTCCGGGTCGTGGGTGACAACCACAAAGGCCGTGCCCTGCTCGCGTGCCAGCCCGAGCATGAGCTCAAACACCCCGGCGGCGCTGGCGCGGTCCAGGTTGCCGGTGGGTTCGTCGGCCAGCACGCAAGCCGGCTGCGTAACCAGCGCACGCGCCAAGGCCACGCGCTGGCGCTCGCCGCCCGAGAGCTCGGCCGGCCGGTGCGCCAGCCGCTGGCCCAGCCCCACCTTGTGCAGCCACAGCGCCGCCTGCTCGGCTGCTTCGGCGCGCGGCTGGCGCCGTATCCACAGCGGCATGGCCACGTTGTCGAGCGCCGAAAACTCGGGCAGCAAATGGTGAAACTGGTAAACAAAACCCAAGTGCCGGTTGCGCAACTGCCCTTGTTGCGCCGCGGTGAGCTGGTGCAGCGGCTGGCCGCAGAGTTGCACCGCGCCGCTGGTCGGGGCATCGAGCCCACCGAGCAGGTGCAGCAAGGTGCTCTTGCCGCAGCCCGATGCGCCGACGATGGCCAGCGTCTGGCCAGCGCAGACTTGCAAATCGACGCCGTGCAGCACGGTGAGGTCAATCGGCCCTTCGCGAAAGCGTTTCACCAGCCCTTGGGCGGCCAGCACCACAGGTGTTTGCTGGGTGTCACTCATAGCGCAGCGCCTCGGCCGGGTTGACGCGGCTGGCGCGCCAGCTCGGGTAGATCGTGGCCAAAAAGGCCAGCAGCAGCGCGATCAGCACGATCGGCACGATGTCGGCGCTGCGCGGGTCGCTGGGCAAGGTGGTGATGAGGTAGATCTCGGGCGGCAGCAGGGTAAAGCCCAGCAGGCGCTCCAAGGCCGGCATCAGCGTCTCGACGTTGAGCGCCACCCCGAGCCCGAGCAGCAGCCCAAGCGCGGTGCCGATCAAGCCCGCCAGCGCACCCTGCACCATAAAGGTGGCCATGATGCTGGCGGGGCTGGCCCCCAGGGTGCGCAAAATGGCGATGTCGGCGCGCTTGTCGGTCACGGTCATCACCAATGTGGAAACCAAGTTGAAGGCCGCCACCGCGACGATCAGCGTCAGGATGATGAACATCATGCGTTTTTCCAGTTGCACGGCGGCAAACCAGGTGCGGTTGACGCGCGTCCAGTCGCGGATGAACAGGTCGCCGCTGAGCGTGGCCGCCAGTTGCAGCGCCACCTCGGGGGCTTGGTGCAGGTCGCGAATTTTGAGCCGCACCCCGGTCGGTCCTTCGAGGCGAAACAGCCGCGCCGCGTCTGCGTAGTGCAGATAGGCCAAGGTGGAATCAAAGTCGTGGTGCCCGGAATCGAACAGGCCCACCACCGTGAGCTGGCGCATGCGCGGCATCACGCCCGCCGGGGTGAGTTGGCCGCTGGGCACGATCAGCGTGACCGCATCGCCCAGCCCCACGCCCAAGCTGCGCGCCAGCGCCGCCCCCAGCACCACGCCAAACCCGCCAGGCTGCAACTGCGCCAGCGCCTGCTGCGCCTGCGCCGCCGCCAATTGGGTGACTTGGCTCTCAAGCGCCGGGTCGATGCCGCGTATCTGCGCGCCGCGCATGTCCTCGCCCCAAGCCAGCAGGCCCTGGGCGGCGATAAAGGGCGCGGCCCCAATCACCTCTGGGTGCGCACGCACCTCGCGCAAGGTCTGCTCTAGGTGCGGGATGGCTTGCTCGCCGGGCGCAAACACCTCGACGTGCGCCAGCACCCCCAGCATGCGGTCGCGCACCTCGGTCTGAAAGCCGTTCATGACGCTGAGCACGATGATCAGCGCCGCCACCCCGAGCGCAATGCCCAGCATCGAAACGCCGCTGATGAAGGAGATGAAGCCGTTGCGCCGGCTGGCGCGACCGGCCCGGGTGTAACGCCAGCCAAGCCGGAGTTCGTAGGGAAGTTGCATGAAATCGAGAGCGGGTGGGCGCAACCGCCCGAGGCGGGATCGAAGCGGGGAGATGAATACGGCCGATGGTAGCGCAAAGCGCTGCGGCAGGTGCCCCAAGGGGTGCTGCACTGCGGCTGCACCGACTCGGCAGCCGCCCAAGACCCGCTCTGTACCCGCTCTGTACCCGCTCTGTACCCGCTCTGTACCCGCTCAGTACCCGCTTAGTGCGCGTCCAGCGGCGTATAGCGCCACACCGACGCGGGCGGGAAGTTGGCCGGCGTCCAGGCCTCGCGCTGGCCTTGCAAGCCCAGCTTGTGCGCCGACAGCGGCGACGTGATGCAGTACGAGAAGTGCAAAAATCCGCGCCCGGGGGCCACCGCCTCGATGGCGTCGATCAACCCTTGCTGGCGCTCTTGGGGCAACAAGACCATCGGGATGCCGCACACCACGCTGCCGATGCGCCCCACCGCTTGCAGGCCGAGCAACTGCGGCAGGCTCCAGGCGTCGCCGCAGATCACCGTGACGCCGGGGTAGGTGCGGCGCAGCACCTCGGCCATTTCGGGCACGATCTCGACCACGATCAGCCGCTCGGGCGCGATGCCGCCGCGCAGCATGGCCGCCGTGATGGCCCCGGTGCCGGCCCCGAGTTCGAGCACCATGCCCTCGGGGCCGCTGCGCACCGCCGCCGCCACCAGCTTGCCCAGCGCAGCCGATGAGGGAATGATCGAACCCATTTGCAAAGGGTTGGCCAACCAGCGCCGAAAGAAAACCCAAGCCCGCTCGGCGGCGCTGCTGGAGCGGCCTGGCTTGGGTTCAGCAGGGGCACCGGCCGCAGCGGATTCGGTTCGGTTGTGGCTACGCACAGGTACTGGTTGCATGGATAAGGGCCTTGGGTGCAGATTTAAAGAAACAACGCGACAATCACTCTACCTACCTTGTGTGAAAGTTTTTTTGCAGGCCTACCCTTGACCCAGATCGCGCACCAGATCGACCCCTTGCCCCACACGCCCCACACGTCCGCCACGCCCGCCCCCTTGCACCTGATCGTGCCCTGGGCCAGCGCCAGCGCGCCCGCCTGCCAGCACCTGCTGTCCACGCTGGCGCTGCCCGGCTTGCAAGCCCTGCTGGGCGAATGGACCAGCGAGCCGATGCACACGGGCAGCGAGTGGGCGCTCAACGCCCCGCACGAAGCGGCCCTAGCCGCCGCCTTGGGCTGGTCCGAACGACCCGATGGCTGCCTGCCCCTGGCCGCCTGGCACGCCGACGTGGCCGACACCCCCTGCGCCTGGTTCAGCCCCTGCCACTGGCACGCGGCCATGGACGGCGTAACCCTCAGGGGCATAACCGATTTGGCCCCCACCGATGCGCAGGCCTTGTTGCAGGCCCTGCGCCCACTGGCCGAGGCCGACGGCCTGCAGTTGCACCTTGAGTCGCCGACGCGTTGGCGTGCCGAAGGCGAGCCGCTGCGCACCCTGCCCTGCGCCAGCCTGGACCGGGTCTGGCAGCGCCCGCTGCAGGGCTGGTTGCCCGAGCGCAGCCAGACCGCGGCCACCCGCACCCTGCAGCGGCTGCAAAGCGAGGCCCAGATGCTGTTCTACACCCACCCGGCCTACGACCGCCGCGCCGAAAGCGGCCTGTTGCCGGTCAACGCGATCTGGGTCAGTGGCACCGGTGCGCTCAGCGCCGCCCAAGCGCAGGCGGCGCGCGGCGCCGGTGTGGCCACCGATCCAAGCCTGCGCGAAGCGGCGCTGGCGGCGGACTGGCCGCTTTGGGTTGCCGCTTGGGCCGAGCTGGAGCACCGCCTGCAAACCGACTGGCTGCCGCGCGCCCGAGCCGGCGCCACCCTGCGCCTGACCCTGTGCGGCGAGCGCAACTGGCAAACCTGGGTCAGCCCAGCGCTGGCCACTGCGCCGGGCCAAGGCTGGCTGGAGCGCTGGCGCAGCCCACTGCGCCGCCGCGCCCCCGCACCCAGCCCCGCCACCCTCTTGGCTAGCCTATGAAACTCACCGTCCGCGACACCCCGCCGCGCGCCGTCTGGGCACTGGAGCAAGCCGGCCTGCACCCGCTGCTGGCGCGCCTGTACGCCGCCCGGGGCATTGTGCAGAGCGCCGAACTCGACGACAGCCTGGCGCAACTGCCCGCCCCCGAACAGATGCGGGGCTGCACCGACGCCGCCCGGCTGCTGGCCGACGCCATGCAAGGCGGGCTGCGCATCTGCATCGTGGCCGATTACGACTGCGACGGCGCCAGCGCCTGCGCGCTGGGCCTGCGCGGGCTGCGCCTGCTCGGGCAAGCGCTGGGCTGGAACCGCGCCGACTACCTGGTGCCAGACCGGGTTCAGGACGGCTACGGCCTGACCCCCAGCATCGCCGCACGCGTACACGCCAGCGGGGCCGATGTGCTGGTGACGGTGGACAACGGCATCGCCAGCGTCGAAGGGGTGGCGCACGCACGGGCGCTGGGCTTGCAGGTGCTGATCACCGACCACCACCTGCCCGCCGTGATCGACAGCGCGGTGGTGCTGCCGCAAGATTGCGTGATCGTCAACCCGAACCAGCCCGGCTGCCCCTTCCCGAGCAAGGCGCTGGCCGGCGTGGGCGTGATGTTTTATGTGTTGCTGGCGCTGCGCGCCGAGCTGCGCGCACGGGGTTTATTTACGGCTGCGCAACAGCCGCGCCTGGACCCGCTGCTGCCGCTGGTGGCGCTGGGCACCGTGGCCGACGTGGTGCGGCTCGACGCCCTCAACCGGCGCCTGGTGGCGCAGGGCCTCAAGCGCATACGCAACGGCCAGATGCCGGCCGGGCTGGCGGCGCTGTTTGCGGTCGCCAGCCGACGCCCCGAACTGGCCAGCAGCTTCGACCTGGGTTTTGCGCTGGGGCCGCGCATCAATGCCGCCGGGCGCCTGAGCGACATGCGGCTGGGCATCGAATGCCTATGCTGCGACGAGCCCGAGCGCGCGCGCGAACTGGCGCAGACGCTGGACAGCATCAACCGCGAACGCAAAAGCCTAGAAGGCGAAATGCGCGAGCAGGCGCTGCAACTGGCCGAAGCGCTGTGCCTAGAGCGCGCCCACAGCGGCACCCCACCCGCGCTGTGCCTGTACGACGGCGCTTTCCACGAAGGCGTGATCGGCATCGTGGCGGCGCGCTTAAAGGACAAGCTGCACCGCCCCACCTTTGTGTTTGCACCCAGCCAAGCGGCCGACAAAGCGGGCGAACTCAAAGGCTCGGGGCGCTCCATCGCCGGCTTTCACTTGCGCGACGCGCTGGACTTGCTCGCCAAGCGCCGCCCCGGCGTGCTGCTGCGCTTTGGCGGCCACGCCGCCGCCGCCGGCTGCACCATCGCCGCCGATCAGTTGCCCACCTTCGCCGCCGCCTTCGAGCAGATCGGCGCCGAATGGCTAGACGCCGCCACGCTGCAACAGCGCCTAGAGACCGACGGCGCGCTGGAGCCGCAGTACCGGCGGCTGGACTTGTGCGACACGCTGCAGCAGCAGGTTTGGGGCCAGGGCTTTGCGCCGCCGCTGTTTTGCGAGGAGCTCGAGGTGCTGTCGCAGCGCCTGCTGGGCCAGAAACACCTGGCGCTCAAGCTGCGCCACGGTGGCGAGGCGGTCGATGGCATCTGGTTTGGCCGCACCGAAACCCTGCCCGCGCGCGCCCGGCTGGCCTATAGGCTCGACGCCGACGAGTGGCAGGGGCGCCGGCGCCTGCGTTTTTTGATCGAAGCCGCCGAATGCTAGTCGCGCCGACGGCCAAGCCGGTGCCGCCCGTTCGCCGATGCGCAGTGCCCCCGGGGGTCGAAGTGGTCCATGCCGACGCGGCCTTGGTGGTGCTCAACAAACCAGCGGGCTTGCTCTCGGTACCGGGCAAAGGCCCGGACAACGCCGACTGCCTGAGCGCTCGCGTCCAGGCCCTGTACCCGGACGCGCTGGTGGTGCACCGACTGGACATGGCCACCTCCGGTTTGTTGGTGATGGCGCGCGGCCGTGAAGCGCAGCGCCACTTGAGCCGCAGCTTTGCCCTGCGGCAGGTGCACAAGCGCTACCAGGCGCTGGTGGCCGGCATACCCAGTGCGCCTGACGACGGCCCTTGGCACGACATCCACCTGCCGCTCCGTGTCGATTGGCCCAACCGGCCGCGCAGCAAAGTGGACCTGGCCCACGGCAAACCCAGCCACACCCGCTGGCGCTGGCTGGAAACGCTGACCCTACCCAGCAGCAGCGCGGCCCCCTGGGTCTGCAGCCGCTTGGCGCTGGAACCCATCCACGGGCGTTCGCACCAGTTGCGTGTGCACCTGATGGCCTTGGGCTACCCCATAGTGGGCGACGATCTGTACGCCCCCGACCCCGTGGCCCAAGCCACCCCTCGCCTGATGCTGCACGCCCATCGGCTCGAACTGCCTCACCCCACCGATGGGCAGGTGCGGGAGTTCGACGCATTGGTCCCGTTCTAATCAGGCCAAGGCGGTGATCCAGTGGGTGGCGCTGCGCAACTTTTGCGCCAAGTCCTTGGCAAGGTTTTCCAACAAGATGATGCGCAGCAGGGGTTCACGGCCCGAAATGCGCTCCAACTCGTCGGCGTCGAACACCAAGCAAGTGCCCTGCTGGTCGGCAAACACCGAGGCGCTGCGAGGAGCGGGTCCCAGCAGCGTCATTTCGCCAAAAACCATGCCCACGCCGAGGGTGGCAATGCGCTGATGGGCGCCGTCTTTCAAGGGCACCAGCACGCTCACCTGCCCTTTCTGAATGAAGAAAATTCGCCGGTCGCCCAATTGCCCGCTTTGCAAAATCTGCTGCCCGGCCTCGAAAGGGTACAACTGCGACACCGCCTCCACCTCCTGCAGCAAGGGGTAGGGCAAGCCGCTGAACAGTGGGGAGTCGGCCAGCTTCGCCATGGCGCCAGGGTCGCTGGGCACGCTTTCGAGCAACCGGTTCTCGCACCACTCCGCTGCCAGGTCGTTGTCCTCGAAGCTGAGGAAGCCACGGTCCTCCTTGAGTGGCAGGCGCCGGCTCAAAGGAGCCATGATCTTCATTCGGTTGTGGATGCGCGAAAAAACCACCGTCACACCGTCTTCGGCAAAACCCAGCCGGGCCTGGTTGAGCAACCGCGCCGCACTGTCCGAAATGCCGTCCACGCGGTGCATGTCCAGAATGAAGAAGTCGGCGGTGCCGACCAGTTGCTGCATCTTGCGAATCACGAACTCGATGCCGTCCACCGCCAGAAAACCGTGCAAGCACAGGTACTTGATGCGCTGCGCATGGGCCTGCAAGTGCGCGCTCTGGGCCGGCGTGGGTTTGCGGCGCGAGGGCGCATCGGCTCCGGTGAAAATCCGGCCCAAGGCCATGCACGGGTCGCTCAAAGAACTGAACAGGTTGAGTCCGAAGTCTTTCGACAGGCGCTTGCACACCTCGATGCCGCGCACACTGTTGCCTTTGGCGTCCAGCCGGGGCGAAAACACCCCAATCCCGAAGCGGCCCGGCAGCACCGCCACGATGCCGCCGCCCACGCCGCTTTTGGCCGGAATGCCCACTTCGGTGAGCCAGCTGCCGGCATAGTCGTACATGCCGCACGAGGCCATCACGCTCAACACACGGTCTAGGTGTTCGCAGGGCATGGCGCGTTGCCCGGTCAAGGGATTGACGCCGCCGTTGGCCAAGGTCGCGGCCATCAAGGCCAGGTCCCGGCATGTCACCAGAATCGCGCACTGGCGGAAATAGTTTTCCAAGCTGGCCATCGGGTCGCCTTCGATGATGCCAAAGTTCTTCAGCATCCAGGCAATGCCGCGGTTGCGGTGCCCAGTTTCGCTCTCGGATCGGTACACCGACTCGTCAACCGCTAGGGCGCGGCCGGCAAAAGCCTCCATCGAGCCCAAAATGCGTGCCCACTGCTCCGAAACGGTGCGCCCACCCACCAAGCTGGTCAGCGCAATCGCACCGGCATTGATCATCGGGTTCATGGGCGTGCCCGTTTGCGGGTGCAGGCTGATGGAGTTGAAGGCGTCTCCACTGGGCTCCACGCCCACCTTGCGCCCAATGAACTCTTTGCCCCGGTCCACCAAACCGGTGGCGTACACAAACGCTTTGGAAATTGATTGGATGGTGAAGGCCTGCCCGGTGTCACCAGCGCCATAGACCTGCCCATCCACCGTGACCAAGCAAATGCCAAACCCCTCGGGGTTCATCTTGGTCAATTCCGGTATGTAACTGGCTAGCTCGCCGTCTTTCATCGGCGCCAGCTGGGCATGGAGCTTGTCGAGATAAAGTTGCAGAGGCGATTGCATGGAGGCCCATCCACTGGTAGAGACGTCCACCAGTGGATGCAATATCCATGCCACCCAACCACCCCCGCATTGACACGACGGGCGTGACAAGGCCACTCAGGCGTGGCCGATCCGTTTAAATCAGCGGCACCCCGGTCTGGCTTTGGATGTGCTCGCGCGTTACGCCTTCGGCCAGCTCCACCAGCTTGAGGCCTTGGGCGGTGACGTCCATCACCCCCAGATCGGTGATGATGCGGTTCACCACCCCCTTGCCGGTCAGGGGCAGGGTGCATTGCGGGATGATCTTGAGGTCTACGCTGCCATCTTTTTTGCGCGCCACGTGCTCCATCAGCACCACCACGCGCGCCACCCCGGCCACCAGGTCCATGGCACCGCCCATGCCCTTGACCATCTTGCCCGGAATCATCCAGTTGGCCAGGTCGCCGCTGCCGGTGACTTGCATCGCGCCCAAAATCGAGAGGTTGATCTTGCCGCCGCGGATCATGGCAAAGCTGTCGTGGCTGCCAAAGATCGAGGAGCCCTTGATGGTGGTCACGGTCTGCTTGCCGGCGTTGATCAGGTCGGCATCGACTTCGTCCTCGTAGGGGAAGGGGCCGATGCCCAGCATGCCGTTCTCGCTTTGCAGCCAAACCTCGATGTGGTCCGGCACGTGGTTGGCCACCAGCGTCGGGATGCCGATGCCGAGGTTGACGTAGAAACCGTCTTGCAACTCTTGCGCCGCACGGGCGGCCATTTGGTCTTGGGTCCAAGGCATGATCGAGGCTCCTGTGCTCAGAATTTGCGGTCGCGGGTGGTGCGCTTTTCGATGCGCTTCTCGGGCGTGGGGTTGTGCACGATGCGGTGCACGTAAATGCCAGGCAGGTGCACGTCGTCGGGGGCGATGTCGCCGGTGGCCACGATGCGCTCGACTTCGACGATGCAAACCTTGCCCGCCATCGCCGCCGCCGGGTTGAAGTTGCGCGCCGTCAGGTGAAAGCGCAGGTTGCCGGAAAGGTCGGCCACATCGGCCTTGACCAGCGCCACCTCGGGCAACAGGGCGCGCTCCATCACATAGGTGGCACCGTCGAACTCGCGCAGCTCTTTGCCTTCGGCCACCAGGGTGCCGACGCCGGTTTTGGTGAAAAAGGCCGGAATGCCAGCCCCACCAGCGCGCAGCTTCTCGGCCAGCGTGCCTTGGGGGGTGAATTCGAGCTCGAGTTCACCGGCCAGGTACTGGCGCTCGAACTCTTTGTTTTCGCCCACGTAGCTGGAAATCATTTTCTTGATCTGGCGCGACTCCAGCAGCTTGCCCAGCCCAAAGCCATCGACGCCGGCGTTATTGGAAATCACCGTCAGGTTGCGCACGGCGCTGTCGCGCAACGCATCGATCAGCGCCTCGGGGATGCCGCACAGGCCGAAGCCGCCGACGGCAATCAGTTGGCCATCGGCCACCACGCCCTGCAGCGCCGCCGCCGCGCTGGGATAGACCTTGTTCATTCTTGCTCCTGTCGCTGAGTGGGGGAAAGTGAATTGCTGCGGGCTATTATCCGGTACTCCAGCCCCGGCCTTGGTCGCCTCACTGGCGCGCCGTGCGCACCGGCTCGGGCGGCTGCTGCGGGTGGCTGCTGCGCCAGGGGTTGATGTCGAGCCCGCCCCGGCGCGTGTAGCGCGCATAAACGCTGAGCTTGGCCGGGCTGCAGCGCTGCCAGATGTCTTGGTAGATGCGCTCCACGCACTGCTCGTGAAAGCCGGTGTGCTGCCTAAAGCTCACCAGGTAGCGCAGCAGGCCGGCCTGGTCGATCGGCGCGCCCACGTAGCGGATTTGCACGCTGGCCCAGTCCGGCTGGCCGGTGACGGGGCAGTTGCTTTTGAGCAGCTCGCTGCACAGCACCTCTTGCACCACGGCCTGGCTGGCGTCGGCCTGCAGGTGCTGGGGCGCGGGCTGGTAGTCGCTGCACTCCAGATCGAGCCGATCCAGGCTTAGGCCCTCCAGCGCGCCCAGGCGCTCTTGGGCAAACTGACTGGGTTGCAGCAGGCGCACACCCACGCCGCCGCTGCGCTCGCTGCCGCGCCACAGGGCTTCGTTCAGGTCCAGACGCAGGCGCTGCTGCACCGCCTCCGGGCTGTCAAACACGCTCTGGTTGTAGCTGTTGAGGTAGAGCTTGAAGGATTTGCTCTCAATCAGGTGCGGCGTTTCGCAGGGCACGGTGAAGTGGGCAATCGCCACCTGCGGCTTGCCGCGCGCATTGAGCCAGCTCAGCTCGTAGGCGGTCCAAAGATCGGCCCCCAAAAAGGGCAGCGTGGCCCCTATGCCGAGCTCGGCCCGCTTGGGCGCACGCGCCACGGGGAACAGCAGCGCCGGGTCGTAGCGCTCGGGGTAGGCGGTGGGCTGGCCCAGCAGCAGGGGGGCTGATGCGCCCGCTTCGGATGCGGCCGCAGCGGTTGGATTGGCTGCAGCCGCCCCCGGACAGCTTGGCGAATGGCCGGAATTGTGCAAATCGGGCCGATCGGGTGGAGCAGGAGAGGTGGGCATGGGGGTATTGGACCAGTCAAACAAATTCGCGCTCGCGCAGCCACTTGGTGGCGATCCACTTTTCGCCCTCCCACACCGGCGCACCGCCGTGCAGGGTGCGGGTGCTGGGGTGCGCTCGGTCGTAGGCAAAAAACAGCGCCTGGCCGCCGCGCGCCAACACCTCGAGCCCGAGGTCGGGGAAGGTGGTGGCGCCGCCGCGCTGCGGCTGGTTGAGGTAGATGATCAGCGTGGCCACGCGCTGGCCGCCGCGCCGCGTCAGGGCGGCGGTGCCGGCTTGGGCTGGGTCGAAGTAGTCGTAATGCGGCTTGTACTCGCCGCCCGGCGGGTAGTGCAGCACCTGCAAGCCTTCGCCGTTTTCCACAGGCCAGCGCAGCAGGCGGGCGATGCGCGCTTCCAGCCGCCGCACCAGCTCGGTTTCGCCGCGCCCAAAAAACATGCCGCTGCTGGTGCGCTCGGGGTTGATTTCACTGCCGCCGCTGTGCGTTTGCACTGTGAGCGAGCGCGCCAGCCGCGGCCGCGCCGCCTCGATCAACTCGGCGCACTCGGGCGCGCTGAGCAAGCCGTCGAACAAGGCCAGCGGCGGTTGCTGCAGGCGCAGCAGCAGCTCGACCGAGCGGTCACCACAGTCAAAGCAGCGCGCCGCCGTGCTCCAGTCCGGCTGCGGCAGGGGTGGGGGCGTGGGGGCGGGCATGTGGGCGCTGGGCATGTGGGCGCGGAGCATGGCGGAGCGGGGCGGGTGGCAGCGCGATCAGGCCGGCAGGCGAAACAGCAACCGATCAGGGCTTGACTCGGCCGCCACGTAGCGGTAGCCCTCGGCATCAAAGCCCTTGAGTTGCTCTAGGCTGATGGCGCGGCTCTGGATGGCGTGGCGCATCATCAGGCCGCGGGCGCGCTTGGCGGCAAAGCCCATCACCCGGTAGCGGCCCTGGTGGTATTGCTCAAACACGCAATGCACCACGCGCGGCTGCAGCGCGGACAAATCCACCGCCTTGAAATACTCTTCGCTGGCCAAGTTGACCACCAACGGCACCGGGTCGGCGGCGGCGCGCTGGTTGAGGTATTCGCTGATCTGGCAGCCCCAGAACTGCACCAGGTTTTTGCCCTTGGCCGTGGCCAGCCGGGTGCCCATTTCGAGCCGATACGGCTGCATCAGGTCGAGCGGGCGCAGCACGCCGTAGAGGCCGCTCAAAATGCACAGGTGCTGCTGCGCCCACTGCAAATCGGCCTCGCCAAGGCTGCGCGCCTGCAGCCCCGCATACACATCGCCATCAAAAGCCAGCAGCGCCTGCTTGGCGTTGGCGGGCGTGAAAACCGGCTGCCAGGCCTGAAAACGGGCGGCATTGAGCGCCGCCAGCTTGTCGCTCAGGCCCATCAGATCGGCCAGTTGCTGCGGGGCCAGCGCGCGCAGTTGCGCCACCAGCTCGGCCGCCTGCGCCACAAACAAGGGCTGGCTGTGGCTGGCGCTGTGGGCGGGGGTCTCAAAATCGAGCGCTTTGGCGGGCGACAACAGAAACAACATGGGGTGAGTCCTCTCGTGGCCGCATTATCCGGGATCGTTTGGTTGGCCCTCTGATCTTGCGCCCTGTTGCGCGCCAAATCCTGCTAGGATGTGCAGAAATCTGCATTAAACCCTTGAGGCAGCCCATGCGAACCACGCTGAACATCGAAGACGGCTTGCTGCTGCAGGCCAAGTCCTTTGCGGCTCGGGAACACACCAGCCTGACGCGGCTGATCGAAGAAGGCCTGTCGCTGCGTTTGCGGGCCGCGCAGGCCGCACCGGCTCTTGCGCGCGCGCCGCAGTTGCCGCTCTACGCGGGGCGCGGGGGTCTGCAGCCCACCATCCAAGACACCTTGAGCCAGCGCGCCCTGCTCGACGCCGCCGACGGAACTGAGCCAGCCCGATGACGCCCGATGTGAATGTGCTGGTGGCGGCCTCGCGCATAGACCATCCGCACCACGAGGCCGCACGGATTTGGCTGGAGGCGGCCCTGACCGCCAGTGCGGCGCAACAGCCGTTGGCCATTTTGCCGATGGTGGCAGCGGGTTTTGTGCGCTTGGTGACGCACCCCAAGGTTTTTAGGGAGCCGACACCGATTGCTGCTGCGCTGGAATTTATGCACGCCCTCTTGGATGCGCCCGGTGTTTACCAGCCCGCCTTGGGCCAGGAATGGTCCGAGGTCGAACGCTTGTGCGCGCAACTGGGGCTAACAGGCAACGCAATACCCGATGCCTGGATTGCTGCAGCGGCGCAACAGCACCATCTGCATTTGGTGACCTTTGACAAAGGCTTTCGCCGCTTGCTCAAACCCAGCAGGGTCACGGTGTTGAAAGCCGTGGCGCCAAGCCTGTAGGAGGCGAAGGATTATCAAGCCAGCGCGCCGGCTACCGGCTTGCCATGGGCCAGATGGCTGTGCGTGGCTGTGCGGGATGGCCCATTAAAATCAGGGTCGAATATTCGCGTCCAGCGCTGCACCCTCCACCAGCGCCACCACCGCATCCTGCGGCGTGCCGAGCGCGCCCACTTCTCCTTGCCACCGGGGTTTCCATGTCCGATACCGTCGCCCAGCCGGGCTTGCAAAGCCTGCCTAAATCGTTTGAACCCGCCGCCCTCGAGGCGCACTGGGGCCCAGAGTGGGAGCGGCGCGGCCTTGGGCGGGCGGGGGTGCGCGGCAGCGGCGCGCCAGAGGCCGGGGCGCCCTCTTTTGCGATCCAGTTGCCGCCGCCCAACGTCACCGGCACGCTGCACATGGGGCACGCCTTCAACCAGACCATCATGGACAGCCTGACGCGCTACCACCGCATGCTGGGCCACAACACGCTCTGGGTGCCGGGCACCGATCACGCCGGCATCGCCACCCAGATCGTGGTCGAGCGCCAGTTGCAGGCGCAGGGCAGCAGCCGGCACGCGCTCGGGGCCACACCGGAGGCCGCGCGCGCCGCTTTCCTGGCCAAGGTGTGGCAGTGGAAGGAGCAATCGGGCCAGACCATCACGCAGCAGATGCGCCGCCTAGGCGACAGCGTGGACTGGAGCCGCGAATACTTCACCATGGACGAGCGGCTCTCGCCCGTGGTCACCGAAACCTTTGTGCGCCTGTACGAGCAGGGCCTGATCTACCGTGGCAAGCGGCTGGTCAACTGGGACCCGGTGCTGCGCAGCGCGGTCTCGGACCTAGAAGTCGAGAGCGAGGAAGAAGACGGCTCGATGTGGCACATCGCCTACCCGCTGGCCAGCGGCGCAGGCCAGTTGGTGGTGGCCACCACGCGCCCCGAAACGCTGCTGGGCGACGTGGCCGTGATGGTGCACCCCGAGGACGAACGCTATGCGCACCTGGTGGGCCAGTACGTGCGGCTGCCGCTGTGCGAGCGCGAAATCCCGGTGATTGCCGACGCCTATGTGGACCGCGCCTTTGGCACCGGCGTGGTCAAGGTCACGCCCGCGCACGACGCCAACGACTATGCAGTCGGGCAGCGGCACCAGTTGCCGATCATCGGCGTGCTGGCGCTAGACGCCACCCTCAACGACCACGCCCCGGCGCGCTACCGTGGGCTGGACCGCTTCGAGGCGCGCCAGCGCGTGGTGGCCGATTTGCAAGCCGCCGGCCTGCTGGTGCAAACGCTCAAACACCGCCTGATGGTGCCGCGCTGCACCCGCACCGGCCAGGTGGTGGAGCCCATGCTCACCGACCAGTGGTTTGTGGCGGTGAACAAGGCCCCCACGCTGCACCCGGCTGCGCCGGGCTCGCTGCCCCCCGAGGGGGCTGGCCCCGCCTTGGGGCGGCCCGGCGGCGGGGCCGAAGCCCCCACGCTGCACCCGGCGGCGCCGGGTTCGCTGCCCCCCGAGGGGGCTGGCCCCGCCTTGGGGCGGCCCGGCGGCGGGGCCGATGCCCCCGAAGGGGCCAACCCCGAAGCCGACCCGCGCAGCATGGCGCAAAAAGCCATCGACGCGGTCAACAGCGGCGCGGTGCGCTTCGTGCCGGAAAACTGGGTCAACACCTACCACCAGTGGATGGGCAATTTGCAGGACTGGTGCATCAGCCGCCAACTGTGGTGGGGGCACCAGATTCCGGCCTGGTACGACATCGAAGGCCAAGTCTATGTGGCGCGCGACGCCGCCGCCGCGCAGGCCCAGTTCGAGCGCCGCGCCGCGCAGTTGAGCCCCAGCCAGCGCGAGCCGCTGCTGGCCGGCGGCCTCCAGCGCGACCCCGACGTGCTCGACACCTGGTACTCCAGCGCGCTGGTGCCGTTTTCTACCTTGGGCTGGCCGCAGGCGGCCGCCAACAGCGCCACGGGCGTCGGCGGGCCGGGCGGGCTCGCTCGCAGCGATATTGCGGCCGCAGGACGCATGAGCCAGGGCGAGTCCGCCCGGCCCGCCGCCGCTGCCGCCGCCCCGCTCGCCGCCTCCACCAGCGACTACGACCTTTACCTGCCCAGCAGCGTGCTGGTCACCGGCTACGACATCATTTTCTTCTGGGTGGCCCGGATGATCATGATGAGCACGCACTTCACCGGCCGGGTGCCGTTCAAACACGTCTACATCCACGGCTTGGTGCGCGACGCGCAGGGCCAGAAAATGAGCAAGTCCGAAGGCAACGTGCTTGACCCGGTGGACCTGATTGACGGCATCGCGCTGCCCGCCCTGCTCGACAAACGCAGCAGCGGCCTGCGCAAGCCCGAGACCGCACCCAAGGTGCGCAAGCAGACCGAAAAGGAATTTCCCGAGGGCATTCCGGCCTACGGGGCCGACGCGCTGCGCTTCACCTTCGCGGCCCTGGCCAGCCTAGGCCGCAGCATCAACTTCGACAGCAAACGCTGCGAAGGCTACCGCAACTTCTGCAACAAGCTCTGGAACGCCACCCGCTTCGTGCTGATGCACTGCGAGGGGCAAGATTGCGGCCTGGCCGAACACCCCGCAGGCAGTTGCACCAGCAGCAGCCCAAGCAGCCAAAGCAACCTAGGCAACCAAGGCAACCAAGCAAGCGGCAGCGGAACCGAATCCTACTTGGCCTTCAGCGCCGCCGACCGCTGGATCGTCTCGCTCCTGCAACGCTGCGAAGCCGAGGTGGCGCAAGGCTTTGCCGACTACCGGCTCGACCAGGTGGCGCAAACCGTCTACGAACTGATCTGGAACGAGTTTTGCGACTGGTACCTAGAGATCGCCAAGGTGCAGTTGCAAACGGGTAACCCGGCGCAGCAGCGCGCCACCCGCCGCACCCTCATCCGCAGCCTAGAGACGCTGCTGCGGCTGGCGCACCCC
>NZ_BAWN01000002.1 GCF_000696225.1 Serpentinimonas barnesii
TGGTACGCTTCGCATCCTCATCTCTTTCATCGGGCGCCTTATGATCGTCCGGGATGTGACATTTAGCTAGTAGAATTAAAAAGAAGACAATAAAATAATGCTGTGCTTTCATTATTCAGGAAACTCGGCGCTGTTCTGGTTAAATGTTGATGACTTGCTGACCGAGGGCTGAACGGAGCACGTCGAAGGTGCTCAAACCACCCCTGTTCCAGGTCATTAGCCGGTGCCAAGCGAGATAGTTCGGCAGGTTCTTGCTCGCTACGCCCCGTAGGCCGCGCTGTATCCACGTCTTGAGCTGCTCGTGGTAGTTGTTGGCGGTCTGGACGTGAAACGTCTTGTTCGTGTGGCCGTGATAGCTGGCCACGAAGTACCTCGTCTCTACCCCGAGCATCTTGTCATGCCGCAGGAAAGCTGAATGTCCGTCCGTGCAGACGACTGTCTCACCCGGCTTGATGGCGTCCTTGAGGGCCGCGGTAACTTCCGCCCCGCTGAGCTTGCCCAGCACCTTGTCCACGGTGTACGGCTGGCCTCGAACCCGCCCAACCAAGACGGTCACCCAGTCTCCCGCCTTGCGGCCGGCGCCCTTGGCGCGGTCACCTCTGTACCGAGCCGGTCGGGTGAGCTTGCGAGAGCCCTTCTGCGACTCCAGAAAGAAGGTTTCATCGACCTCCAGCATGCCTGCCACGCCCTTGGGTTGGTGTGGAACAACGCTCTGGAGGAACCGATGCCGCCACCGAAACGCCTTGTCTAGGGATTTGCAGATGTTCCCTATTTGATTGCTGGGTTAATAATAGCGCCGGATCGATAATGAGAACGATAGCAGTCAGCAAGGTTGGAAAACGCTAATTGTTTGTCATGCCGATTCCGTATAAAGTCACGCCTTATATGGCGAAAGTTCTTATCTCGATCTAATTCAGCAAAAAAACTCTCTAGACATTCAGCAATCAGGGCCGGAGTCGCATGTGCAATGTGACCCAAAGGTTGATTATCAAAAGTATCCATTGCCATGAATCGTTCTTCTTCGTTACGATATGCTATTAAAACAGGAAGCCCTGTTGCCATGGCCTCAAGTACCACCGTACCTATGTTGGGTGAGCGGGAGGTCTGCAAGAGTGCGTCTGCCGAAGCATAGGCGGAGCGCGGGTCATTCGTATGACCCAAGAAACGTACTTGAGTCTGCCCAGGAAGATCGCGCACTAATTCTTCCAGCTTTGCTCGCTCTTGTCCGTCGCCGACTATTATTAGCACAGCACTAGGATCATTTAGATATCGAGCCGCCCGGATTGCCAACTCAACATCTTTGTCAGGATGGAGGCGGGCAACTACCAGAATTACATGAGCGGTCATGCAGATATTTAAAGCCTGCCTGCTGGCTAATTTAGATGAAGGGTCATAAATAAAACTTGATGTATCTACACCAATGGATGATATAAAAATCTTATGAAAAGGTGCGTGCCAGTACTTGTGTGCTTCATCTCTCATGAAATTAGAAAAAACAACATAACGTGTAATAAAAATTAAGGGCAAACGTGATCCAAATAAAATTCTCTCGTATAAACTGGAAATTTTTACTGCGTGCATCTTTGAGTGAAATACTGGAATGCCACAGATTTTTGCGGCGATCCATGCTGGTAATGCAGATGCAGCTAGATGAGTATGAACCACGGTAACCTGCTCACGGCGGAAATAGCTGACTAGCTCTTTGCAAGTGCTCCGCAGATTTCTTATATATTTTAGTAGTGATTTATTAGCCCCAGGGTGCAACTCAAGGGTTTCAACATGGACACCGGGGGCAACCTTATCTCGCAGCGTCTGCGGTTCGCCTGCGATAATGCTGGCACGCATACCGTTTGAGTTGAGGAAGTTTGACAGATTTACGACGTAATGTTCTGCGCCGCCAGTGCTCAAGGTGTTTATTACATGGCAGACATGGTTATTCATGGGCTCGCCTCAAAATTATGATCCCCAGCATTGATGATAAAAAAGCGGAGGCACCAACCGATAGCGCTGCACCAACCAAACCGAAGTTATGGACCAGCATCGCGATCAGCAATAGACCGGCCGCAGCGCTGATCGCAGAGAGCATCAGCATCTCGCGGTCGCGTTTCAGTAGCACGAGCTGGTTCGATAGGATCGATTGAATCATCAACAACGGAGTAGACAGACAAAGTAGCCACGCCACCATGCGTAGCTCAGCGGACGAGCCGAGCGGTTGCAGGAAAAGGAAATCCATCGCCACGCCTCCTGCTGCACCCAGGGCCAGCCCGCCGGGTATGGCCCCGGCAAGCCAGCGCCAAGGTACGCCAGTCAGAATCTGTGCTCCTAATTTATTTCGGTTGCGTGACCAGAAGAAGACGCCGGCTACCACCGTCGCCGCCACCGCAAGCACAGAAAACAGGTTCTGCACCAGGGCAAATTGACCTGCAGCTTCATGTCCGTAAAAAAAACCGATGATCAATGGGTGCAGCCGACTCGCAGCCAGGAAAAGCGCGGTAGCCAAGAAGAACTTGCCGAAATCAGAAATTTGCGCGCGGCCTTCCGCTTCCAAGCCCGAGATCGGTAAAAGCAGGTGGCGTGAGCTTGCCAATGCTACTAGAATCCCTAGCGTGCTGCCAATCAGGTAAAACGTAGCTATCCATTCCAGTTTAGCGCCGCTCGCGGTGAGTACACCGATCCCGGTGATACTGCATATCAGCACGAAAACTATCAATCTCAGGAAGAAGTAGTCACGCGCGCCACACAGGTACTGCACGCTTGTGGCAGGGCCATCCACTGCGGTTTCAAGATAGCGCCCCACGAAGAGCAGCGCAATGAGTGCGATCATGCCCGGCTGCGTTTCGGTTGTATGCAGCACGCCCATTACCAAAAGTGCCCCGATACTGATGACCGCCACGCGTAAGCCGAGTGCTACTGCCACCACGGCACCCGGCGACTCTGCACCCGGCATCCGGCGCCGCAGCGACAGCAGGTTGGGACCACAGACCAATGCCGTGACTATCGCCACGTAGACATAGGCCATGCTGAAGAAGCCAGCAGACTCAAGCCCTAGACCATAGCCAATCATCAGCGTCATCAGAAAGACGACTCCGTAGGGTAGCAAGTCACCTGCGAACACTAGTGCGTGCTCGCGCAACCAACGTGCTTCGTTACTGCTGCTGGATGTCAAGACTCTGACCTGAGCAATTTAAGATGGCTGCCCGGACCATACGATCAATGACATCTTCCGATAGAGATTTGATGACTTTTGCGGGACTACCTGACACAACTGAGTACGAAGGAATATCTGTGGTTACAACACTCATTGGCTGAATCAGACACCGATCACCAATAGTAACCCCAGAATAGATTACTGCAGGGCCGCCAATAAAACAACCACGCCCGATATGGGTGGGTTTACGTTGGATCAGGGGGCTGCCCGATTTGTTCTTCATTGCAAGGTTTGCGAGGTGACTGGAATGCGACCAGACCATAACACCTAACCCAATGCTGGTGTGATCACCGATTTCCAATCCGCCAGAAGCATCCAAGACGGCTCCTTCGCCAATCCAAACATACTTGCCGCAAACCAGCTTATCCCTTGCAATAACTTTTGCTGATTCTCTTATCCGACAACCCTCTGGAAGACCTAGAAAGTTTGCTCTTTCATCGTCAGTCATGACTTGACTCACTAATCTTTCCACTATCGCTGATCTCAGCCGGGTGTTGCGTTCCGTGTCACATAGAGAAAAATCTTTGCTTTCCCATACCTCTTTAATAGCCTTTATTATCTCGTCTTTTATCTCATTTTGTCCGCGCATTAATCACTCTCCTTTGTCAGGTTGTCAAAAGTTTGATTTCTGAAGAATGGAATCACATACGAACTGAATATCTACACCTTCATAACAGGGCAGCGTGATCGTTGTCCTCTGCAAATGCTCTGAATTGGGTTGTACGTTGTCATACCGCGCGCGAAAATAGGTCGTTGCGCTCATGCAGTAGGTACCGATGGTGGATTCGATGCCGTCCTCACGTAGTTGAGCGATCAGTTGATCCCGATCCACACGTTCCGGTACGCGAAACACCAGAGATTGCACGTTGAAGACGACGTCGGCACCGATCTGCTGCGGAACGAAGCCAGCCGGGGCAAGGCGCTCAATGTAGGCTTTGCGGACTTGGTTGCGCTCCGCCACGATGGCGTCTAGCTTGCGTAGCTGCACGCGACCCATGATGGCTTGTGGCTCTGAAAGTCGGAAGTTGTAGCCGAAATCAACAAAATCCAACCCGTAGCCCAGCATTCCTTGTGCGCCATGGCTAAGCTTGCGGTTGAACCACTCCACCCAATCGGGGTTGTGTATGGTGATGGCACCGCCTTCGCCCGTTGTCAACAACTTGCGCGGATGGAAGCTGAAGCAGGTCATGTCGGCTATCACACCGCAGCGCTTGCCACCTTCCGAACTCCCGATTGCACAGGCTGCGTCCTCAATCAACGGAAGTCTGCGGGCGCGGCAAATTTCTGCAATGAGACCCATGCCTGTCGGGTTTCCGAAGACATCGACCGCTATCACGGCGCGAGTGCGTGGGCTGATCGCAGCTTCAAGCGCCTCTGGCAGCATGTTGTAAGTGTCCAGTGACACGTCTGCAAACACAGGGCGCGCACCTAGATCCTCGACAACGTTCGCAGTCGCTGGAAAGGAAAAATCGGACACGACCACCTCGTCCCCCGGCCCGATGTTCAGGCGCTTCAGGCATAGCCAAAGCGCAGTGGTAGCGGAGGTGGCAAGGAAGGCATGCGGCGCGCCGGTATAGGCAGCAATGTCGGCGCGGAAGGCCTCGACGTTTACGCCACGGGTGAAGATGCCGCTATCGAACATGCGGCGCATATCCGCCTCGACTTCATCGAAGCTGATATAGGGACGAATCAAGCGGATCATTGGCTGAGTCCCCTCAGTCGCTCACGGTACCAGCCCAGTGTCAGCGCGAGACCCTCATGGAAAGGCGTTAGTTGATAGTCGATCAGAGTTTTCACCTTTTGATTGCTGGCGTTGTGGCACAGGACGTCCGACTTGCGGGCCGCCTTGCGCTCAATGTTCCCTGCATACCCGAAGTAGGTGCAGATACGCGGAATCAGTTCGTTGATGGTGATCTGGTTGTCGGTGGAGATATTCACCGTCTCGCCGCTTGGCTGCACTTCGTAGAGCTTGATTACAGCATCAACGGTGTCGTGAACGTAGATGAAGTCTCTGCTCTGGGTCCCGTCACCGTGGATCTCGGGGGTGCCGCCCGCAAGCAAACGTACAGCAGTGATGGGGATGACCCCGGCCAGCATCCCCTTGTGGTTCTGCCGTGGGCCGTAGTTGTTGAAGGGCCGAACGATGAATGCGTCCACATCAAACATGCGCACATAGCTTTCTACGGCCATATCGGCGGCCGCCTTGCCCGCCGCATAGGTGGTGGTGGGGTTGCGCGGATGGGCTTCGTCCATCGGCTCGTAGACAGCAGAACCATAAACCTCTGAGGTAGAAAAATGACAGAGGGTCTTGAACAGGCCTCGACGCATCAGCTCCAGGAGATTTAACACCACTTTAACATTAGTATCAAAAGCGTTGGCCGGGTTGAGGAAAGAGTAATTCAGCGCCTTGGTCGCGCAGTTGAATACCACGTCGATGGTGTGGTTGGCAAAGATGTACTCTAGGCTGGTGCTTAGCTCGGCATCATCGCGATAGAAAGTCGCCTTGCCCGTCGCAATGGCTTCGACAAGGTTTTCCTCCGAGCCTACGAAGAGGTTATCGACTACCACCACGTGTGCAGCTCCAACCTTGATCAGCCGATCCACCAAGTGGCTGCCTATGAAGCCGGCCCCACCGGTTACTAGAACTGTTTTGTTTGCCAAACCATCTCTAATGTTCATGACTGAACCGCCGCCTGAATTTGTGCACAGATCCGCATTGCTTCCACTCCAGCCATAACGCCAGGTACCTGAACGCTCCCCGGGTGGCGACAGCTCCCCATGAACGCCTGCAATTCGGTCAGGAGGGCTTCCTGAGGCGCGACAGCGACGGTCTCTTGGATGGCCGAGATGGCATAAGGCAGGCTCCCACCCTCGCGCACTACGGACTGCCGACTGATTAGAATTTCCTTACGCAGTAGGTCGCAGTCGACAAACATGTCGATACAAGTGCCTACAATTTGGCGGATCTTTTTGTCAGTCACCCGGCTTGCTTGGATGCGCGAAAACTGGCCGTTCTCGTGGGTAATCAGTGCAGAGGCAAAGTCGATCATGCTGCCGTGCGCGAAACCATGCGCTGCTACTGTCTTGGCCGGGCCGTTAAGGTAGAGCGCAAGATCGATGTCGTGAATCATCAGGTCGGTGACCACGTCCACGTCGGTGATGCGCGAGCTCACCTTGTTCGTGCGGGTGAAATCCAGGCTGATCACACGTTCAGTGCGGTCAAGCACAGTCTTTAGCGACTGGACCGCCGGATTGAAGCGTTCAATGAAGCCGACCTGTATGTTCAGGCTCTCTTTCTTCGCAAACGATGCGATGTCGATCGACTCCGCCAGCGTGTCAGCCAGTGGCTTTTCGACAAAGATGTTCTTCACGTGCGCGGCGGCCAAGCGGATGTAGTCAGCATGGGTCACGGTCGGTGTGCAGATGACGACAGCATCCACACCAGCCAGCAGCGGCGTTGGGTCTACAACGCCTAGTAAGCCGTTTGCCTCGCCCGTGCTTGCCGCTAACTGAGCATTGGCGTCGGCGACGAAAACGAGCTCAACACCTTTGAGCATGGAAAGGACGCGCAGATGGTTGCGCCCCATGTTGCCAAGGCCGATCAGGCCTACTTTGAGGATTTGTTCACGCATAACGTTATATGTCTCTGGAAACGCGGTTGCCATCTTTGTCGATGAGGGCGACCGCGCGGGCGGGGTTTCCCATGACCAAGGTGTAGGGCGGAACGTCTTTGGTTACCACGCTGCCTGCGGCGACCATTGCGTATTCGCCTATTGAGATGCCGCATACTATAGTCGCGTTGGCACCTATGCTGGCACCGTTCGCGATATAAGTAGGTATGGACTTCCAATCGCTGTTAAATGCACGAGGCACCCTATCGTTTGTGAAACTAACATTAGGGCCAACAAAAACATCGTCTCCAATCTCTACACCATTGTAGACAGAAACACTGTTTTGAATCTTACAGCGGCACCCTATCTTTACCAAACGATCAACGTAAACATCCTTGGAAAGAATGCAGTACTCACCGATATCTGTGTTCTCGCGTATCTGAACATTGATCCAAATCTTAGTTCCCGCGCCAATGCGTGCTTTGTCAGAGACGTTTGCACTCGGATGAATAAAAACTTCAGCGGACATGTGCAACTTCCTTGCAGGCACTGACCACATCAACAACCCGCCTTAACTCGGCTTCGGTCATGTAGGGGAATAGCGGCAAGTTTAGAACCGAGGCGCACAACTGGTCGCCCGCTTGGCCGCCGAAATGGCCTTTAAGGTAGGCGACTGCGCCAGGTTGCTTGGACATGACGCTAGGGTAGATGTTGCCGAAGCCGATGCCCTCAGTCTTGAGGCAAGTTTCCATCGCCGCTTTACGTGTGGGATCAGGCACAAGACAGACGTTGCAGTAGCCGTTTTCTTCATACCCGTCGGGCGCGCTCATCATCTGAATGCCGGTAGAAGGTAAATGCTTTTGGTAATAGGCCACAGCCTCACGGCGGGAGGCGATGCGCGCATCAATGTGATCCAAAGATAAATTCAGAAAAGCAGCCTGCAGGGAGTCCAGGCGAGAGTTCCAGCCTACATCGCCGTAGCCGTAGTGCGCAGTACGACCGTGGTTACCGAGCCGACGCAACTTCTCCGCGAGCTCCGTGTCGTCTGTAAACACCGCACCACCGTCTCCGGCACCACCCAAAACCTTAGCTGGGTAGAAAGAGGTTGTTGAAATGTGGGCACCCTTGCAGATCGGTGCGCCCTGATAGCGCGCGCCAAAAGACTGGGCGCCATCTTCGACCAAAACTACACCGTGTTTGCGGCACAAGGCGCGCAGATCCAGCAGCCTAGCGCTGCCCCAGCCATAAAGGTGCGCTACGAGTGCCGCCTTGGGTTGCAGCTTACGGATAGCTTGCTCAAATGCTTCGAAAGATACACCACCATCGCTGAGATCGGCATCGATAGTGACAGGATCGGCACCGACATTAACCACCGCCTCGAATGTTGCCCAGAACGTCACGTTTGGCACAAGTACAGCATCGCCAATACCTACTCCTGCTGCGCGCAGTGCTAATTGTAAAGCGTCGGTTCCGTTAGCGCATGCCACTGCGTGCTCTACCATAAGCAGCGAACTGAGGCGCTGCTCTAAATCAGAGACTTCTCTTCCTCCAATGAACTGAGCATCCAGGGACATTAGATGAAATTTTTCCATTAACGCCTTGTGAAAACCTGGTTCATACCGCTTTAGATCAATAAACGGAACGTTCATTTTTTAAGTTCTTTCAAACAACATGCACCAACGAACTTGGTAGGGACGAATTACTTGACAATCATCAAGTGAACATCTAAATCTACGTGTATTTAACACACACGCAATGAGTTTTTCATCAAATTTCGATCCCATAGTTCAAGATGAAGTGGATTTTGTCGGATATTCAGCAGCGGCAACATGCGCTGCGCGCCCAGTGCCAGCGCACCCAGCACCGGCAGCGCTGCGGCCACACCTTGCTCTTGCTGGGTGAGGGCATAGGCCAAGGCGGCGATGAGCAAAATGCCCAGCGTCTCCACCACAAAGCGGGGGAACTGCCCCAGAAACATATTGGTGCCTTGGGCGTGCCGCAGCGCCAGATCGGCCTTGCGGTAAATGGCGCAGAAGGCGGGCTGGGTGCCGTCGAGCAACACATCGCGGATGCCGCCCAGCCCCTCTTGCAGGCTTTTGATAAGCTGGTTCGACTCGGTGGCTATCACTGCGCTGTTGCGCTCCAGCGGCTTGCGCGTGATCCCGATGACCAACAAGTAAATGAGCCCAAAGCCCAGCATGGCCGCCAGCGCCACCGTGGTGTGAATGCTAAGCAGCAGCAGCAGGATGGCCACCAGCATTAAGCTGGCGCTGATAAGCCTGAGCGCCGGGTCGATGATTTGAAAAATGACCGTGTTCGACTTGGTCGAAATGCCCGTGATGACTTCGCTGCTGTTGCGCCCGGCGTGTACGCTGTAGGGCTGGTACAGTGTGCGGCGGTAGATGTCGATGCTGATGTCGGCCCCGGCAGCGAACGAGAGCCGGGTGCTAACCCACAGCAGGCACAGCCGGATGACACCCGCCAGCAGCACCGCAGCACCAAACGCCAAGGTGATGGGAAGCAGCAGCTCGGAAGGCTGCGTGAGGCCCAAGGCATCGATAAAGGGGCTGGCGGCTTCGAGCTGAAACACGCGCTCGGGCGCGATCATGATGCTCAAAAACGGCAACACCGCCGCAATGCTCACCACCTCGGCAAAGGCAGCCAGCACCATGAGCACCAACAGCAGCGCAAACTGGCGCCGCCGCCTTGGGGCAAGCACGCGCCAGAGCGCGCGCAATGAGGCCAATTGACCGGGAACTAGCATGAAAACCAGGGGTTCAGGCCTTGGGTTTGCTGGCCTTGGCCTTGGCCACAAACTCCAGCCCAAAGGCAAGCATGACGCCGCCCATTAGCCCCAACAGAGCCGCTATGGCCAGCACCAGTGCCTTTTTGGGCTCAGAGGGTTGAGTGGGGGCCACAATTTCGCCCAAGAGCACAGTGGGGCGGCTTTGCAGCGGCCCTAGCTGCTGCGACAGGCGCAGGCGTTCGGCATCGAGCTCGTTGATGGTGTTGCTCAGTGGGCCGCGCTCCATCATCACCAGCGAAGCCTGCACCGGGTTGCGCTCCTTGAGCTGCTCGATGAGCTGGGTGATCTCGTCGTACTGCTTTTGCAGCGCACTGCGCCTCTCTTCGAGGGTGCGGAGGCGCTCGTTGATCAGGGTAAGGTTGGCTTGAAAGTTTGTGGCGTGTGTGCGCTGGACCTCGGCCACCACCTCTTGCAGAAATTGAGCGGCTTGCTCGGGCGTATCGGCCTCGGCGGTAAGCTGCAGCGTGGTGGTAGAACCCCTTTCCACCGCTGCCTGGGTGATGAACGGCCGTGGCCGGTTGACCCCTTGAGAGATATTTTCGCCATGCGCCGCCATGACTCGGCTCGTCAGCTCATTGATATTTTCAAGCAGAACAGGTTGCCCGGGATTAACACTAAACTGCCCTACCCGCAGCAAGGTGCTGGCTTGATAAACCGGCGCCTTGATGAAAGCGTAGGCGGCGCCAACGCCCACACAGACCGCAAAACTGATGAATATCAGCCACTTACGGCCAGCCAAAATTTCCCACAGTTCGAGCAGGCTGATTTCGTCGTCGTCATGGGTTGGGTGGCTGGCTGGCTGAGATTGCATGGAAAGGTGTAGATTGTTTGATGGGCGTGGCGTAATGGCCGCTTCTAGGGCTCAATGCGGTTGCCAGGGGTTGACGAGTGACAAGCCCTCGATGCCTGCAAAATCTTTCGTGTTACGGGTCACCAGGCAAAGCCCTTGTGCCAGCGCGATGGCAGCGATCTGGGCATCAGCCGTGTCGATGGGACGCCCATCGCGCTGCCTTTGTGACCTGACCAAAGCATAAGATCCAGCGGCAAAACGGTCGAAGTTGAGGCAACGCCCGTCAAAGTCTTCCTCAAAAAGGGCATCAGCCGCTGCTGCCAGTGCGCTCCGACGTTTGCCATCTGGCAAAAAGGCGATGCCAGCCAGTATCTCGGCCTGAGTGATCACGCTGGTGTTCAGTTGATCTGCACTTTGGCCAGCAAACCAGCCCAGCACTTCTGGGGCAGGCGTGGTGCGCATGAGCTCCGACAAGACGTTGGTGTCCAGCAAAAACCCCGCACTCATGAGGGATCGAAATCGGGCACAGGCCTGGCGGGCTGGCGAGAGGGCAAGACAATATGTTCTGCCTCAAGGCCCTTGAAGCGCTGGTGGATGCGCGTCGCAAAATCTAGGCCACTGGTGGAGGTGGATTCCCCTGCCAGCGTGCGCTGAAGAATGTTGCGAACCTCTTGTTCCATGGACAGACCGTGCCTGGCTGCACGAAGACGCAGACGGGCTTTGAGCTCGACGTCAAGGTTGCGGATGGTGATGCTGCTCATAAATCAGCCCTTACGAATGCCTTCAATGATTGCATTGTAATCACTGTAGCGCCCCTCGCCCTGCAGCGACAGCGGAATCTGCTCGCCAAATTCGCTCATCCAACCCACCTGCCGCGCAGGCACACCCACCATGAGGGCGTAGGGCTTGATTTTTTGATGTGCGCGGCCGTTTGGGCACTGTTCAGGCACGCTACCGCCGTGCCGTGTCACGATCGGCAAGCGCGTTTGGTGGGATATGCAGGTGTTGCATGGATTGTGCCACAGGGCAGGTGGGCGCCCTGCCCATGCCCTACACTGCTGCACCATGAACACCGCCCCTGCCCCGATCAGCCCCAGCGCACGCGCCCAGCGCCAAGCCGAGGTGGTGCGCGCGCTGGCCGCCGTGCTGCCCAGCCACGCCCTGCTGCACACGCCCGAAGACACCACGCCCTACGAATGCGATGGCCTGACCGCCTACCGCGAGCGCGCGCTGGCGGTGGCGCTGCCCGAAACCTACGAGCAGGTGCAGGCGGTGCTGCGCACCTGCCATTTGCTTGAGGTGCCGGTGGTGGCGCGTGGGGCCGGCACGGGCCTGTCGGGCGGTGCCATGCCGCACGCCTTGGGCGTGACGCTAAGCTTGGCCAAATTTAACCGCATTCTGCGCATCGACCCGCTGGCCCAGACCGCCGTGGTGCAGGCCGGGGTGCGCAACCTAGCGGTGAGCGAGGCCGCCGCCGCCCACGGCCTGTATTACGCGCCCGACCCGAGCAGCCAGATTGCCTGCACCATCGGCGGCAACGTGGCCGAAAACTCGGGCGGCGTACACTGCCTGAAATACGGCCTGACGCTGCACAACGTGTTGCAAGTGGATGGCTTTACCATGGCCGGTGAGCCGCTGCGCCTGGGCGGCACCGCCTTCGACAGCCCGGGGCTGGACCTGCTGGCGCTGCTGGTGGGCAGCGAGGGCATGCTGGCGGTGGTGAGCGAGATCACCCTGCGCTTAACGCCGCGCCCGCAACTGGCGCGCTGCATCATGGCCAGCTTCGACGACGTGCGCCAGGCCGGCGCTGCGGTGGCGGGCGTGATTGCGGCGGGCATTATTCCGGCCGGGCTGGAGATGATGGACAAGCCCATGACCGCCGCCGTGGAAGATTTTGTGCACGCGGGCTACGACCTTGAGGCCGCCGCCATTTTGCTGTGCGAGAGCGACGGCACTCCCGAAGAGGTGGAAGAAGAGATAGGCCGCATGAGCGCGGTGCTGCGCGACTGTGGCGCGCGCGCCATTGCCGTGAGCCAGAGCGAGGCCGAGCGGCTGCGCTTTTGGAGCGGGCGCAAAAACGCCTTTCCGGCCTCGGGCCGCATCAGCCCCGACTACATGTGCATGGACAGCACCATTCCGCGCAAGCGCCTGGCCGACATCCTGCTGGCGATCCAGGCCATGGAGCAAAAATACGGCCTGCGCTGCGCCAATGTGTTCCACGCCGGCGACGGCAACCTGCACCCCCTGATTTTGTTCGACGCCAGCGACCCGGACCAACTGCGCCGCTGCGAGCTGTTCGGAGCCGACATTCTGGAAACCAGCGTGGCCATGGGCGGCACCATCACCGGCGAGCACGGCGTGGGGGTGGAAAAGCTGAACTCGATGTGCGTGCAGTTCAGCCCCGAGGAGCGCGAGCAGATGTTTGGCGTCAAGCGCGCCTTCGACCCCAAAGGCCTGCTCAACCCCGGCAAGGTGATCCCCACCCTGCACCGCTGCGCCGAGTACGGCAAGATGCTGGTGCGCGGCGGCCGGCTGGCGTTTGCGGAGCTGGAGCGGTTTTAGGCGCGGCCGGATCGGCTACAGTGTGGCCATGATGCCCGCCGCTCAGGGCGCCTGCACACGCTTGATGAGTGACTCGCAATAGACTGCGGCCTGCTTGGCGATCTGGTCCAACTCGGGGGCAAGCATGAAGACGGCCTCATAGATTTCGGCCATTTTGTCTGCTGCGTATTCGTGCGCGATCAGATTGCGCAGTTCGCGGATGCGCACAAGCACCTCGGCACGATTGACCCAAGCGCGCTTTTCCGCACGGTATATTCGATCCAGCACACTGCCCGATGGCGTGAGCTCGATTTCATCGACCAGCCGCATCACGCGTTGTATCAGCATGTCGGCCAAACGTGCAAAGCGGCTGGCAAGGGACTCCAGCCGTTCAAGTTCCTCGGACGACATTTCATCCCGCACACGCTGGATCAGCTCCCGCGTGCGCTCCATCGAAAATCTCAGATGGGCCGATGCGGACTGCAAATTTTCACATTCTTCAAGCAGCAAAAGAATTTTGTCGGGGTGGGTCACAGCCGCACCCCTTCTCTGGCTGCAATGCGTGCAAAGGGCTTGGAAAGATCGGGGAAGACCACGAGATCGATCTGCCGCTCACCCAGTTTCCGGTGCAGGTCGGCAAGAATATCGAGCCGCTCCCACAAGCCTATAGCCTTGGAAAGCACCAGAATGTCAAGGTCGCCGCCACGCGCACCATCGTCAACACGAGAGCCAAACAGGTAGATGGCCGCCGACGGATCGCGTGCCGCGATGGCTCGTGTGATTTCGGTGCGTTGGTCTGGGGTGAGGCGCATGATGGGCAAGAAGCGGGGCCAGCCCAAGCTGCTGCCCGGGTGCGCGCTGCAGGGCTGGAACACCATTGTGCCATAGGGTAATTTGGCACACTATCGGCACCATCGGGGGCAGACCTCGGCTTGCCATGCGCCGCCTCCAAGCAGGCGCCTTTGGGCGCCTTGGCCGGATCGGCTACAGTCTGGCCATGATCCCCGCCGCCTTTGAGGACAAGCTGCCGCCCTCTTTTTTTACCAGCCTCTACGATGAGTTGGGGCTGGAGCGGGCGGTGGATGCGCCCCCGGCCGAACCCGCTGCGCTGCCTGGGCCGGCCGCCCCACCGCACCCGGCCACCGACCCCGGTTCCGGCGCGCACTGGCAACTGCTGGCCGAGAGCCTGCGCGATGCGGCCATTTTTTTCCTCGACGCCGAGGGCCGGGTGTGCGACTGGACGCCGAGCGCCGAGCGCTTGCTGGGCTTTGGCGCCGCGCAGATGCTGGGCCAGAGCGTGGACCGCTTCACCCCGGTGCGCCACCCGGCCAGCGCGGCAGCCAAGCCGGCAGATACGGCCACTGGCACTGCACCCGAGCCGAGCGCAGCGCCCGACCCCGGCACACCGGACCCCCTGAGCCTGGGCCTAGAGCGCGCCGCCCTGCTGGGCCAGAGCGAAACACCGGGCTGGCAGCGGCGCGCCGATGGCAGCCTGCTGTGGGCGCATACCGTGCTCACCGCCTTGTATGACCCGGACAGCGGCCAGGCGCACGGCTACGCCTGCCTGATGCGCGACACCACCGAGACCCAGCGGCTGCTGGAGCTGCTGGAGCACCTCAACACCCAGCTTGAAGCCCGGGTGCAGGAGCGCACGCGCCAGTTGCTGGAAATCAACCACGACCTTGAGGCCTTTACCGCCTCGGTCTCGCACGACCTGCGCGCGCCGCTGCGCCACATCGGCAGCTACCTGGAGCTGCTGCGCGAAGACCTTGGGCCCGAGCTGGGCCCCGAGGTGCAGCGGCACCTAGAGACCATCGGCGGTGCGGCCGAGCACATGGGCCAGCTCATCGACGGCTTGCTGGCCTTTTCGCGCCTGGGCCGGGCGGCGCTGCAGCGGCAGCCGGTGGCCATGGGCGATTTGCTGCGCTCCAGCCAAAACCGGGTCCAGCACGACCCGGCGCTGCAGCGCCCGAGCGCAAGCCTGCGCTGGCAACTGCCGCCCGAGCTGCCGCAGGTGCGGTGCGACGCGCGCCTGCTCAGCCAGGTGTGGGACAACCTGCTCTCGAACGCGCTCAAATACAGCCGGCCGCGCCCCGTGGCCGAAATCTGTGTCGGCTGGCGCCCGCAGCGCAGCCCCAATGGCACGCCCGAGACGGTGTTTTGGGTGCAAGACAACGGCGTGGGCTTTGACCCGCAGCGCGCCGAACGGCTGTTTGGCGTGTTCCAGCGCCTGCACCGGGCGCGCGACTTTGAGGGCGTGGGCATTGGGCTGGCGCTGTGCCGGCGCATTGTCGAGCGCCACGGCGGGCGCATCTGGGCCGAAGGCGCACCCGACCAAGGCAGCACCTTTTACTTTTCCTTGCCCGACACAGACGCAGCGGCACCGGCGGCGTAGGCGCGCGGCCCAAAAATCGCGCTGCCCACCCGCAGCAGCGTGCTGCCGCTGGCCAGCGCGGCCTCTAGGTCGTCGCTCATGCCCATCGACAGGGTGTCGAGCCGCTGCTCCGGCATCTGCCCCTGCAACTGCCCCTGCATCTGCACCCGCAGCGCCGCCAGTTGCCCAAACACCCGGCAGGCGGCGGCAAAGTCGGGCGCGGGCTCGGGGATGCACATCAGGCCGCGCAGTTGCAGCCGGGGCAGCGCCGCCACCTGCTGCGCCAGCGCCAGCGCCTCGGCTGCGGGCACACCGGCCTTGTTGGCCCCGCCATCCAGGTTCACCTGAATGCACACCTGCAGCGGCTTGTGCCCCGCCGGGCGCTGCTCGCTTAGGCGCTGGGCGATTTTGAGCCGGTCGATGCTGTGCACCCAATCAAAATGCTCGGCCACGGGGCGCGTTTTGTTGCACTGCAGCGGCCCGATGAAGTGCCACACCAGATCGCTGGCCCCCAAGGCGCGCAGCGAGCGGACCTTCTCCACCCCTTCTTGCACGTAGTTCTCGCCAAAATCGCGCTGGCCGGCCTGCCAGGCTTGCCAGACCGCCTCTGGGCCCCAGGTTTTGCTCACTGCCAGCAGGCGCACGCCGGCCGGGTCGCGCCCGTGTTGGACGCAGGCCCGCGCAATGCGCGCACGCACTTGCTGGAGCCGTTCGTCAATCGTTGTCATAATGCAGCGGTCATATCAAATTGGGACGCTTCGATGGACATTACCCAGTTGCTGGCCTTCAGCCACAAAAACAAAGCCTCGGACCTGCACCTCTCGGCCGGCCTGCCGCCGATGATACGGGTGCACGGCGACGTGCGCCGCCTCAACGTGGAGCCGCTGCAGCACAAGCAGGTGCACACCATGGTCTACGACATCATGACCGACTCGCAGCGCAAGCACTACGAAGAATTTCTGGAGGTGGATTTCTCGTTCGAGATCGACGGCTTGGCGCGTTTTCGCGTCAACGCCTTTAACCAAAAGCGCGGCGCGGCGGCGGTGTTTCGCACCATTCCGTCCAAAATCCTGACGCTCGACGACCTGAACTGCCCCAAAATTTTTGCCGACCTCTCGCTTAAACCCCGCGGCCTGGTGCTGGTGACCGGCCCGACCGGCTCGGGCAAATCCACCACGCTGGCGGCGATGGTGAACCACCGCAACGAAAACGACTACGGCCACATCCTGACCATCGAAGACCCGATCGAGTTTGTGCACGAATCCAAAAAAAGCCTGATCAACCAGCGCGAAGTCAGCACCATGACGCACAGCTTTGCCGCTGCCCTGCGCTCGGCCCTGCGCGAAGACCCGGACGTGGTGCTGGTGGGTGAGATGCGCGACCTGGAAACCATCCGGCTGGCCATGACCGCCGCCGAAACCGGGCACCTGGTGTTTGGCACCCTGCACACCTCCAGCGCCGCCAAGACCATTGACCGCATTGTCGATGTGTTTCCGCCCGAAGAAAAAGAGATGGTGCGCGCCATGCTGTCGGAATCGCTGGTGGCGGTGATCTCGCAATCTTTGCTCAAGACCGCCGACGGCAACGGCCGCGTGGCGGCGCACGAGATCATGATTGGCACCCCGGCGATACGCAACCTGATTCGCGAAAACAAGGTGGCACAGATGTATTCGGCCATTCAGACCGGCAACGGCTTTGGCATGCAGACGCTGGATCAGAGCCTGATGAACCTGGTGCGCGGCAACCGCGTGCACGTGGCCGAGGCGCGCGCCAAGGCCAAAATCCCCGAAAATTTCCCCGGTTGACCCCGGCTCCGAAGGAAGAACGCCATGGAACGCGATCAAGCCAGCCAATTTGTGAACGACCTGCTGCGCCTCATGGTGAGCCGCAACGGCAGCGACTTGTTTCTGACCGCCGACTTTCCGCCCGCGATCAAGGTCGATGGCAAGATCACCAAGGTCTCGCCGCAGCCGCTCAGTGGCCAGCACACGCAGGCGCTGGCGCGCGCCATCATGAACGACAAGCAGTCGGCCGAGTTTGAGCGCAGCATGGAGTGCAACTTTGCCATCTCGCCCGGCGGCATCGGGCGCTTTCGCGTCAACGCCTTTGTGCAGATGGGCAAGGTGGGGCTGGTGATGCGCACCATTCCGGCCAAGATCCCGACCATTGACGAGCTCGGCCTGCCGCAGGTGCTCAAGACCCTGGCCTTGGCCAAGCGCGGCATCTGCATTTTGGTGGGGGGCACCGGCTCGGGCAAATCGACCACGCTGGCGGCCATGGTGGACTGGCGCAACGAGCACACGCACGACCACATTGTGACCATCGAAGACCCGGTGGAGTTTGTGCACCAGCACAAAAACTGCATCGTGACGCAGCGCGAGGTGGGGCTGGACACCGACGACTGGGGCATTGCCCTGAAAAACTCGCTGCGCCAGGCCCCGAACGTGATTTTGATGGGCGAAATCCGCGACCGCGAGACCATGCAGCACGCCATTTCCTTCTCGGAAACCGGGCATTTGTGCCTGGCCACGCTGCACGCCAACAGCGCCAACCAGGCGATGGAGCGCATCATCAACTTCTTCCCCGAAGAGGTGCACGCGCAGATCCTAAAAGACGTGTCGCTCAACGTGCGCGGCTTGGTGGCGCAGCGCCTGCTGCCGCGCCAAGACGGCAAGGGCCGCCACGCGGTGGTGGAGGTTTTGTTGCACAGCGCCTTGATTGCCGACCAGATCATGAAGGGCGAGATCAACGAGCTCAAAGAAACCATGCGCAAGAGCCGCGAGAGCGGGATGCAGACCTTCGACCAGTCGCTGTTTGAGGCCTTTGAGGCCAACCTGATCAGCTTTGAGGACACGATCCGCAACGCCGATTCGCAAAACGACCTCAAGCTGCGCATCAAATTGCACAGCCAGCGCGCCCGCAACACCGACCTGGCGGCGGGCACCGAGCACTTGCAAATCGTCTAACCACGCCTCACCATGTCCAGCCTGAACCCCCGACCCTACCCCGCCACAGCGCACCGCAAACTGGCCTTTATCGGCCTGGGGGCGATGGGCTTTCCCATGGCCGGCCACTTGGCGCGCGCCGGGCACACCGTAACCGTTTACAACCGCAACCCGGCCAAGGCGCAGGCTTGGGTGGCCGAGTTTGGCGGCAGCAGCCAGCCCACGCCGCGCCTGGCGGCGCAAGGCGCCGACATGGTGCTGTGCTGCGTGGGCAACGACGCCGACGTGCGCGCGGTGCTGCTGGGCGAGCACGGGGCCCTGGCGGGCTTGGCAGCGGGCGCGCTGCTGGTGGACCACACCACGGCCTCGGTGGAGCTGGCGCGCGAGCTCGATGCCTGCGCCCGCGCCCAGGGGCTGCACTTCCTCGACGCCCCGGTCTCGGGGGGCGAGGTGGGGGCGCAAAACGGGCAGCTCACGCTGATGTGCGGCGGCGCGCCCGAGGCCTACGAGCGCGCGCGCCCCACGCTGCAGGCCTACGCCCGCGCCGTGACGCTGATGGGGCCCAGCGGGGCCGGGCAGCTCACCAAAATGGTGAACCAGATCTGCATCGCCGGGCTGTTGCAGGGCTTGAGCGAGGCGCTGGCTTTTGGGCAGCGCGCCGGGCTCGATATGGAGCAGGTGCTGGAGGTGATCGGCCAAGGCGCGGCGCAAAGCTGGCAAATGCAGCAGCGCGGCCCGACCATGGTGGCCGACCGCTTCGACTTTGGCTTTGCGGTGGACTGGATGCGCAAAGACCTGGGCCTGGTGCTGGCCGAGGCGCGGCGCAACGGGGCCGCGCTGCCCGTAACGGCGCTGGTGGACCAGTTTTATGCCGACGTGCAGCGCATGGGCGGCGGCCGCTGGGACACCTCCAGCCTGGTGCGGCGGCTGCGCTAGCCTAGGATAGTCTGCGTCAGTTGTTGGATGGCCGGGGCGCCGCGCTGGCCGGTGCCGGGGGTGGTGCGATGCGCGCCAGCTCTTCTTCGGTGATGGTCTCGAGCACCCGCACCACGCGCTGCACGCCCGCGGTGCGGCGCGCAATTTCGGTGGCGCGGTCGGCCTCGCGCGGCGTGACGCGGCCCAGCAAATACACGGTGCCGCGCTCGGTGACGATCAAAAAGGCGTTGGACGAGAGGTCGGGCGCGTCGATCAGGCCGGCGCGCACGCGTGCGCTCACCAGCCGGTCGGCTGCGCGCGCGGTGAGTGAGGGCGTGCCCGTTACGGCCAGCTCATCGACCACGCCCTGCACGTTCTCCACCGCGCCCACGATGCGCAAGGCCAGCGCCCGGTCGGTCTCGCTGGGCACTTCGCCGGTGATGAGCACGCGCCGGTTGTAGCTGGTGACGTTGACGCGGCCGCGGTTGCCAAACTCGGTGCGCAGCCGGTTGGCGGCGCGCATCTCGATGCCCTGGTCTTCGACCATGGCGCCCGAGGTGCGGCGGTCGGTGGCGACCAGCACCGTGGTGGCCACAGCCCCGCCCGCGATCAGCGGCGCGCAGGCAGGCAGACCCACACTGGCGGCCAGCACCAGCGCGGCCAGCGCGACCAGACGGCCGTGGCCGGAAAACTTGCGTATAAACATAAAAAACTCCTTGCGTGCCCAACCTGTGCCCGATGCGCTCTCGGTCGGGCGCAATGATACCCCTGTGGCGTGACCATCAAAACCCATCGGCGCAGAAGGCGGCGCGTATCCACTCGATTTGCAGCGCCTCGCCCGTGCCCTGCAGCGCCAGCACATCGAAGCGGCACGGCGGCACCCGCTCCAGCCGCAGCAAAAAGTGCCTTGCCGCAAACAGCAAGCGCCGCTGCTTGAGCGCCGAGACCGAGGCCGCCGCCCCGCCGTGGCTGCTGCGGCGGCGCTGGCGCACTTCCACGAACACCAGCGTGCCATCGGGCTCGCGCAAGATCAGGTCGATCTCGCCGCCGCCGCGCCCCGGCGTGCGAAAATTGCGCCACACCAGCCGCAGGCCGTGGCGCTGCAAATAGGCCAAGGCCAGCGCCTCGGCGGCGTCGCCGCGCGCCTTGGTGCTCTGGGTTGGCGTGGCGGCTGGCGCTGCCTTGGCCGTTGTTGCGGCCGGTTTTTTTTCTTCGTTCATGCTCACAATCAACCCCTCGGGTGCTTTGGCCCTGCAAGCTGCCCAGGCCGTGGCCGGTGCCCAGCATTATCCGGCCGGCGCGCTGTATCTGGTGGCGACACCAATCGGCAACTTGGCCGACATCACGCTGCGCGCGCTGCACCTGCTGCAACAAGTCGATGCCGTGGCCTGCGAAGACACGCGCCACAGCGGCGCGCTGCTGCGCGCCTACGGCATTGAGCGCCCCTTGCTGGCCCTGCACCAGCACAACGAGCGCGAAGCCGCCGCCACTGTGGTGGCGCGCTTGCAAGCGGGCGAGCGCATTGCCTACGTGAGCGACGCCGGCACCCCCGGGATCAGCGACCCTGGCGCGCGCCTGTGCCAGGCCGTGGCCGCCGCTGGCCTGCGCTGCGTGCCGCTGCCCGGTGCCAGCAGCCTGACCGCCTTGCTTTGCGTGGCGGGCGTGCTGGAGAGCGACGCGGCGCCGGGTTTTGCCTTCGTGGGCTTTTTGCCGGCCAAGGGCGCGGCGCGCGAGCAGGCGCTGCGCCGGCTGGCGCAGCAACCCCAGGCCTGCGTGCTGCTGGAAGCCCCGCACCGCCTGCCCGCGCTGGCGCGCGAACTGGCGCTGCTGGGGGCACGCCGCCTCACGGTGGGGCGCGAGCTGACCAAGCAGTTTGAAGAAGTGGCCACCCTGCCCTGCGCCGAACTGCCGGCCTGGCTGGCGGCCAAGGCGCAGCGCCTGCGCGGCGAGTTTGCCCTGCTGCTGCACCCGCCCGAGGCGGCTGCACCCGCCAGCGCGGACAGCGGCCCCGAGGCCGAGGCGCTGCGCGTGCTCGATTTGCTGCTGCCCGAGCTGCCCCTGAAAACCGCCGTGCGCCTGTGCGCCGAGATCAGCGGCGCGCCGCGCAACGCGCTCTACCAAGCGGCCTTGCAGCGCCAGCCGCGCTAGCGCGGCGGCGGGGTTTGATCTGGGCGCGGCGCCGCATCGCTGACTTCGCGCGCCTCGACATCGACCACCTCGTCGGCGCGGCCCTTGCTCGCACCGCCCCGCCCGCTGCCACCGCCCCAGCCGCGCCCGCGCATGTGCTGCTGGGCACGGCGGCGCAGCAGCTCGGCCGCCAGCGGCACGGCCACGCGCCGGCCGCGCAGCAAGGCCCACAAGGCCCCCAGCAGCAGCAATGGCAGCGCCACCACCAGCAGCAGCAGCCCAAACCCGAGCAACAGCACCCACAGCGCCAGGCGCAGCAGTGCGCCCAGCAGCCACGTCAATCCATCCAACAATTTGCCCATATCCCCTTTCTTGGCCGGCCCACGCTTGGCCAGCCCCACATCGGCCACGCGCCGGCACGCCAGCGCCCTCGATCATCGCGCACAATCGGCAAAGCTGCAGGAAACTGTCACGCTTGCAGCGTTCAATCGAGTGCCCCCATGGATTCCACCCGCCTGCCCGCCCTCGCCAAGCGCCTGTCGCAATACTTTCTGCGCGGCCTGATCACCATTTTGCCGCTGCTGCTCACGGTCTATCTGCTGTTTGCCCTGGTGGCGTGGTCGGAATCGCTGGCTTCCTACCTGATCCGCCCGCTGCTGGGCAGCCTCTACATCCCCGGCCTGGGGCTGCTGGTGGCCATCGGCATCATCATCCTGACGGGTTATTTGATTTCGCGCCAAGACACCTCGCGCCTGTTCAACTGGGTCGAGCTGCCCTTTACCAACACGCCGGTGGTGCGCAGCATCTACAACTCGCTGAAAAGCTTTGCCGATTATTTTGCGCCACAAAGCCCGGGGCAAGCCACGCAGCAGGTGGTGATTCTGCGCTGGCCGGGGCAGCCGCTGGAGGTGGTGGGGCTGGTCACGCGCAGCCACGTGGACGGCCTGCCGCCGGGCTTTTTGCAGGGGGATCGGGTGGCCGTGTACCTGCCCATGGGCTACATGATCGGCGGCTACACTTTGTTTGTTCCCCGCGAATGGCTGACCCCGATCGACATGAGCGTCGAAGAAGCCATGCGCTCCGCCCTAATCGCCTGGATGCCACCGCGCAAACCACCATGATGACCCGCCATTTGCATGCTTTACTGGCCCCGCGCAGCGTCGCGGTGTTTGGCGCATCCGACCGGCCGCAGCGCGACGGCCGCGCGATCTGGAACCGGCTTGCGGCCGAGTTCAAGGGCACGCTGTACGCCGTCAACCCGCGCCTGCGCCACTTGGGCGAGCACAAGGTTTGGCACAGCGTGGCCGAGCTGCCGCAAACGCCCGACTTGGCCGTGATCTGCACCCCGGCCGCCACCGTGCCGAGCCTGATTGCCGAGCTGGGCGCGCGCGGCTGCAAGGCGGCGGTGGTGGTGAGTGCGGGCTTGAGCGAAGATCAAACCCAGGCCATGCTGGCGGCGGCGCGCCCTTACTCGCTGCGCATATTGGGGCCCGACTGCACTGGTCTGCTGGTGCCCCACCTAGGGCTCAACACCAGCCTGGCGCAGGTGAGCGCGCAGCCCGGTTCGGTGGCGTTTGTGTCGCAGTCGGCGGCGCTGGTGACAGCCATGATGGACTGGGCCAGCTCGCGCCAGATTGGTTTTTCGCACTTCATCTCGCTGGGCGAGCACGCCGACGTGGATTTCGCCGATGTGCTCGACTACCTGGCCAGCGATGCGCGCACGCGCGCCATCATGCTCTACGTGGAAACGCTGGACGAGCCGCGCAAATTTTTGTCGGCGGCGCGGGTGGCGGCGCGCAACAAGCCGCTGATCGTGGTCAAGGGCGGGCGCTCGGGCCAGGGCCAGCAGGCGGCCTCCACCCACAGCGCGGCGCTGGCCGGCAGCGACCGCGTTTTTGACGCCGCTGTGTCTCGCGCGGGCATGTTGCGCGTGTTTCGCCTGCAGCACCTGTTCATGGCGGCCGAGCTGCTGGCGCGCTTTCGCGACAACCGCAGCGAAGACCTGATCGTGCTCACCAACGGCGGCGGGGCCGGGGTGCTGGCCGCCGACGCCGCCGACTACGCCCGCGTGCGGCTGGCGCGCTTAAGCCCCGAGCGCATTGCCGAGCTCGACGCGGTGCTGCCCGCTGGCTGGTCGCGCGCCAACCCGGTCGATATAGGCGGCGACGCGCCGCCGCAGCGCTACCAAGATGCCCTGCGCATTTTGCTGCGCGAGCGCGATTGCGCGGTGCTGCTGGTGCACGCCCCCACCGGCCACGTGCCCAGCCTAGAGATTGCGCAGGCGCTGCTGCCACTGGCGAGCGAAAAACCGGTGCGCGTGCTGGGCTGCTGGCTCGGCACCCAGGCCGTGGCCGAGGCCAGCGCGCTGTTTCGCGCCGCCGGCATCCCCGATTACGACACCCCGGAAGACGCGGTGCGCGCCTTCGCCTCGCTGCGCCTGCACCGACACCACCAGATCGACCTGATGGAAACCCCGCCCGCTGCGCCGTTGCGCAGCCGCATCGATCTGCCCGGCATTCGCGAACTGGTCGATTTTGTGCTGGCCGACGGGCGCGAGTGGCTCACCGAGCCCGAAGCCAAAGAACTGCTCAAGCGCGCCGGGCTGCCCGTCACGCCCACCCGCGTGGTGCCGCCCGAGGCGCAGGCCGCGGTCTATGCCGCCGAAACGCTGGGCTACCCGGTGGTGCTCAAAATCCTCTCGCACGACATCACGCACAAATCCGACGTGGGCGGGGTGCGGCTGGACCTGCACAACGCCGCCGAAGTGGAGCAGGCGGCGCGCTCCATGCTGGAACGCGTGGCGCAACTGCAACCGCAGGCGCGCATCGAAGGCTTTACGGTGCAACCCATGGCGCGGCGCGCCCACGCGCACGAGCTCATCATCGGCTCGCGCGTGGACCCGCTGTTTGGGCCGGTGATTTTGTTTGGGCAGGGCGGGGTGGCGGTCGAGGTGCTGGCCGACCGCGCCGTGGCGCTGCCGCCACTCAACGGCAAGCTGGCGCGCTCGCTGGTCGAGCGCACCCGGGTCGCCAAGCTGCTGCAAGGCTACCGCAACGTGCCGGCCGCCAACCAAGAGGCACTGGTCGATGCGCTGGTGGCGGTGTCGCAACTGCTGGCCGAGGTGCCCGAAATCGCCGAGCTCGACATCAACCCGCTGCTGCTCAACCCCGAGGGCGCGCTGGTGCTCGATGCGCGGCTGCGCCTGAGCCGCCAGCGCCCGGGCGGGGCGGCGCAGTTCGCCATCCGGCCCTACCCGCTGGAGCTGATCGAGACCCTGCCCTTTGCCGATGGCCGCACCCTGACGCTGCGCCCGATCCGACCCGAAGATGAGGCGCTGCTGGAAACCTTTTTTGAAAAACTCGACCCCGAAGACATCCGCCTGCGCCTGTTCTACAGCCGGCGCAGCTTCGAGCACAGCGAGCTGGCGCGCATGACGCAGATCGACTACGAGCGCGAAATGGCCTTCATCGCCACCCTGCCCCTGCCCGACGGCAGCGAGGAGATGATCGGCGACGTGCGCGGCCTGGGCGACCCGGACAACATCGAGGCCGAATTCGGCGTGCTGGTGCGCTCCGACATGAAGGGGCACCGCTTGGGCTGGATTTTGATGGACAAGCTGATCCGCTACCTGCGCGCCAACGGCACCCAGCGCATCGTGGGTGCGGTGCTGCGCGAGAACTCCGGCATGTTGGCGCTGGGGCGCAAGCTCGGTTTTACGATCGTGGTGCACCCCGAAGACTCGGACCTGCGCCACCTTGACTTGCCGCTGCAAGGGCCGCAATCTGGGCACTAGGACCAGCCCCTGATCTGCGGCCTTGGGCTGGCCTCAGTTGAGCAGCGTAAAGGCGACGATCACCACGCCCAGCGCCAGGTTGACCAGCACCCAGAGCCGGATTTTTTCCATCACCGCCCCGGTCGCGGCCCAGTCCTTGGCCTGCACCGCCTTGTCGCAGCGCTTGTAGAGGGCAAAGCGGACATGGCCAAAAATCAAAATCATCAGCACGCCCAAGGTGGACATGACCTTCCAGTCCAGCGGCATGGTGAAGCTGCCACCGCCCTCAACGGCGGCCCGCGCCACGTTGCCGATCATCCACAAACCGGTGAACAGGGTGATGAGCGAAATCGCCAAAATGGCTTTAAAGAAGCGCCCAAACACATCGTGCAGCAGCGGCAGGCGCACGGCAGGCTCCAGCGACGCCGCAGCCGGGCGCAAAAAGAACAGGGCAAAGGCCATGCCACCGAGCCAGACGATGATGGCCAGCAGGTGGATGGTTTTGAGGGTGGCGTAGAGCATGAAATTCCTGTGAAGGGATGAAACCAAGATTGAAAGAGGCCAGCCGTTCGACCGCCAGGGCGGCCAGAGTTCCAACCATAGCAGCAACGGCACGCCCCAGCGCACGGCGGGTTTTTGTGGGTTTTTTGCTGCACCGCAACAAAAAGGGCTTGCAATTGTCAAAAAGCGCCCTATACTTGGAACCATGTTGCAGCGCAGCATAACCGGGCTGACACGGTTTTGACGCAAACGCGCGCTACAGTTTCCGAACTGTCAGTTTTTTGCTTTCACCTTTTTAAGGAACCTTGCCATGTTGACCGTTGAACAAATCCTCGCCGCCCAAAAAGCCCAAGTCTCCACCCTGTTCGATCTGAGCACCAAGGCGCTGGCCAGCGTCGAGCGTCTGAACGAACTGAACCTGCAAGCCGCCCGCGCTTCGCTGTCCGAAACCGCCAGCCACGCCCAAGCCGTGATGGGCGCCAAAGACCTGCAAGACTTGGTCGCCCTCCAAGGCGCCGCCCTGCAGCCGATGGCCGAAAAAGCCGCCTCCTACAGCCGCCACCTGTACGACATCGCCACCGGCATGGGTGCCGAGCTGAGCAAGGTCGCCGAAGCGCAAGCGTCGGATGCCCAAAAGCAGTTCGTCGCCGCCGTGGACAGCGCCGTGAAAAACGCGCCCCAAGGCTCTGAGTCGGCCGTGGCTGCTGTGAAAAGCGCCGTGTCCACCGCCAGCGCCGCCATGGAATCGGTGCAAAAAGCCGTCAAGCAAGCCACCGAGCTGGCCGAAGCCAACTTCAACGCCGTCACCAGCACGGCCGTGAGCAGCGCCAAACCGGCTGCCCGCTCCAGCAAATCGGCTGCCTGATCGACACCGGTCTGCACCAGCCTCCAAGCTGAGCCAGACCCGATCCGGGCCCAAGCTGGATCACCCAACCCCGAGCGCTTAGCGGCCTCGGGGTTTTTTTTCGCGGTCACTGGCCAAAGGCATAATGACCCTATTGCCTCATCCACCATCCCCCACTTCAGGAGAGTTTTCATGAGCGAAATTCAAACCGTCGGCATCGTCGGCGCGGGCACCATGGGCCATGGCATTGCGCAGGTCTGCGCGCTCAACGGCGTGGCGGTGGTGCTGGTTGACATCAGCGAAGCCGCTGTGCAAAAAGGCCTGGCCGCCGTCACGGGCAGCTTGGAGCGCCTGCTCAAGAAAGAAAAAATCAGCGCCGCCGACAAAGACGCCGCGCTGGCGCGCATCCAGGTTGGCACCGACAACGCCGCGCTGCAAGGGGCGCAACTGGTGATCGAGGCGGCCACCGAAAATCTCGAACTCAAAATCAAAATCCTGCGCCAACTCGACGCCCTGCTGGCGCCCGAGACCGTGGTCGCCACCAACACCAGCTCGATCAGCATCACCCAGTTGGCGGCGCTGAGCGGGCGACCGGAGCGCTTCATCGGCATGCACTTCTTCAACCCGGTGCCGATGATGGCGCTGGTCGAGCTGATTCGCGGCCTGCAAACCAGCGACGCCACCCATGCCGCGGTGCAGGCGCTGGCGCTCAAGCTGGGCAAAACGCCGATCACGGTCAAGAACGCGCCCGGCTTCGTCGTCAACCGGGTGCTGATCCCGATGATCAACGAGGCCTTTTTCGTGCTGGCCGAAGGGCTGGCCAGCGCCGAAGACATCGACGCCGGCATGAAGCTGGGCTGCAACCACCCGATCGGCCCGCTGGCGCTGGCGGATCTGATCGGGCTCGACGTCTGCCTGGCGGTGATGAACGTTTTTGTGACCGAGTTCAACGACAGCAAATACCGCCCCTGCCCGCTGCTCAAAGAGCTGGTCGCCGCCGGCCGCCTGGGCCGCAAGAGCGGGCGCGGCGTGTACAGCTACTAAGCCCCCATGCTGCCGCTGAGCGAAGGGTGGCTGGCGGCGCTGCTGGCCTTGGGCGCACTGGGCGTCTTGGGCCTGCTGGCGCTGCAAGTGCTGCTGCTATCGGCCTTGCGCAGCCGCCCGCCACCCGAGGTCGCGCCCGAGCTGCTGCTGCGCCTGGGCACACTCGAACAGTCGTTGCTGGCGCTGACCCAGGCCAGCGCGCGCAGCGAGGCCGCCTGCGCCCGCATCGAGCTGCACATCCAAGCCTTCAGCGCCAGCACGGCGCAGGCGCAGGAGGCGGCGCGCCAGCGCCTAGACGAACAACTGGCCAAAACGGTAGAGGAAGCCCGCCACGGCCGACGCGAAACCGGCGAGGCGCTGCTGGCGCTGCGCCACGAGCTGGGCCGCAGCCTGACGCAACTGGCGGCCGACAACCAGCAACACGCCGAGCAGTTGCGCGCCGCCCTCAACGAGCGGCTGGCCGCCATTCAGGCCGACAACGGCGCCCGGCTCGAACAAATGCGCCTGACGGTGGACGAAAAGCTGCACGCCACGCTGGAGCAGCGGCTGGGCGAATCGTTCAAACTGGTGAGCGAGCGGCTGGAGCAGGTGCACACCGGCTTGGGCGAGATGAAGCTGCTGGCCGGCAGCGTGGGCGACCTCAAGCGCGTCATGAGCAATGTGCGCAGCCGCGGCACTTGGGGCGAGGTGCAGCTCGGGGCCCTGATCGAAGGCCTGCTGACGCCGGACCAGTACGCGCAAAACGTCAAGACGGTGCCGGGCAGCAACGAGCTGGTCGAATTTGCCATCAAAATGCCGGGCAAGACCGACGAACAACCGGTCTGGCTGCCGATCGACGCCAAATACCCGGTCGAGCACTACCAGCGCCTGCTCGACGCGCACGAGGGCGCCGACAAGGCGCAGATTCAATCGGCCAGCGCCGCCTTCGAGGCCTCGATCCGGCTGGAGGCGCGCAAAATTGCCAGCAAATACCTGAGCCCGCCGCACACCACCGACTTTGCGGTGTTGTTTCTGCCCACCGAGGGGCTGTTTGCCGAAGTTTGCCGCCTGCCCGGCATGATCGAAGCGCTGCAAAACGACTGGCGCATCGTGGTCGCCGGCCCCACCACGCTGGCCGCCATGCTCAACAGCCTGCGGCTCGGGTTTCGCACGCTGGCGATCGAAAAGCGCTCGTCCGAGGTCTGGCTCATCTTGTCGGCGGTCAAAACCGAGTTCAAAAAATTTGGCGAAATCGTCGATGCCACCCACAAGTCCATCGACGCCGCCTCTAGGAAATTTGGCGACATAGGCGTGCGCACGCGCGCCATCGAGCGCAAATTGCGCGGCGTCGAAGACCTGCCCGCCGGCGCCCCTGCCGACTTGCTGGCCAACGGGGCCGAGGACGAGGACGAACCCGGACGCTAAGGCGCTGGGCAGGGGCTGAGCAGCGGCTGGCTTAAGGGGCGCTGGAGTGGCGGTAACTGCCCGAGCGCCCGCCTTCTTTTTGCAGCAGCCGCACCCCGGTGATTTCCATGCCCCGGTCCACCGCCTTGCACATGTCGTACACCGTGAGCAAGGCCACTTGCACGGCGGTCAGGGCTTCCATCTCGACCCCGGTGGGGCCCACCGTCTCGGCGCTGGCGGTGCAGCGCACGGCGGGCGGGTCGGGCAGCAACTCGAACTCCAGCGCCACCCGGGTCAGGGCCACCGGGTGGCAGAGCGGGATCAGCTCGCTGGTTTTTTTGGCCGCCATGATGCCGGCCAAGCGCGCCACCCCCAGCACATCGCCCTTTTTGGCGCTGCCGGCCTCGATCAGCCTTAGGGTGGCCGGTTCGAGCCGGATCAGGCCTTGGGCCACCGCCAGACGGCGCGTGGCGGCCTTGTCGCCCACATCGACCATGTGGGCCTGGCCTTGGGCGTCGAAGTGCGTGAGTGGTTCGGGCATATTTTGCAAGCAAGGGTGAATGGGGCCGCAGGGCGTGGTGGCGGAGGCAATTTTTTCGCCAAGCTGGCATCATACGGGCATGAGACTGAAACTGTTGCACCGCTGCCGCCCTTGGGCGCTGGCCTTGGGTTTGGCCGTGCTGCTGCCGGCGGCGGCGCAACCTGTGGCGGCCACGCCCAACCTGCCCGCCCTAGGTGACGCCAGCGCGCTGTCGCTGGCGCAAGAGCGGCGCTTGGGCGACGAGATCGCGCGCACGCTTTTTCGCAGCCCCGACTACCTCGACGACCCGCTGCTGCACGACTACCTGCAAGCCATCTGGCAGCCACTGCTGCAAGCGGCGCAGCGCCGTGGCGAGGTGTCGCCCGAACTGGCCGAGCGCTTTGCCTGGGAGCTGCTGCTCAGCCGCGACCGCAGCGTGAACGCCTTTGCCCTGCCGGGCGGCTATCTGGGCCTGCACCTGGGGCTGCTGGCGATCAGCACCAGCGCCGATGAAATCGCGGCCGTGCTGGCGCACGAGCTGGCGCACGTGTCGCAGCGCCACATCGCGCGCCTGTTCGAGCGCCGCCAGCAGCAAGCGCCGTGGGTGATCGGGGCCATGATCCTGGGCGCGCTGGCGGCCAATGCCTCGCGCAACGCCGACGTGGCCAGCGCCGCCGTGATGGGCGGGCAGGCGGTGGCGCTGCAAGGGCAGCTCAATTTCTCGCGCGACATGGAGCGCGAGGCGGACCGGGTCGGGCTGGGCATTGCGACCGAGGCCGGTTTCGACGGCCAGGGCTTCATCACCCTGTTCGACAAGCTGCAAGCGGCGGCGCGGCTCAACGATGGCGGCGCTTTCCCCTACCTGCGCACCCACCCCATGACGGCCGAGCGCAGCGCCGACATGCAGGCGCGGCTGCACGAACTGGCGCCGCTGCGCCAGAGCCAAAGCCCGATTCCCGCGCCGGTGCACGCGCTGATGGCGGCGCGTGCGCGCGTGTTGTCCGAAACCGGCAGCGATCGCCTCCAAGCCCTGGCCGCCACGCTGCGTCCGGCCGCCGGTGCGCCTGCCACGCCAGCCCTGGGCCGCACCCTGACGCCAGAGGAACTGGGCCAGCTCTACGCCGCCACCTTGGCCGCCGCGCGGCTGCGCGAACCGGCGCTGGCCTTGCTGGGCTTGCGCCAATTGCAAGCGCACGAGCCCACCGACCCCGCCACCCAAGAGCAACTGCGCTGGCTGAACCTGGAGTTGTTGCTGCTGCTGCCACCGCAGGCGCTGCCGCCGGCGCAACAGCAGGCGCTGAGCGACTTGCTGGCGGCCGCCCTGCAATCGGAGCGCCGTGCCGCGCTGCTGCTGGCGGCCCAGGCCAGCTTGCAGCACGGGGCTGAACGGCAGCGGCTGGCGATTGCGCGGCTGCAAGCGCGCACCAGCCTGCACCCCGGCGACGCCTTGGCCTGGCAAACGCTGGCCGGGCTGCATCTGGCGCAGCAGCAACCGGTGCGCGCCGCCCGCGCCGAGGCCGAGGCGCGGCTGGCCCAGCTCGATGCCCCCGGCGCGCTGGAGCGGTTGCGCGCGGCGCGCCAGTTGGGGCAAGGCGCCGCAGCGGTCGATCACATCGAGCAGTCAATCATCGATGCGCGGCTGCGCCACGTGGAAGAGCGGGTGCGCGAACAGGCGCTGCCGATCCGTTAATCGGCGCGCTCAGCCTCCAAGGCGCGCACCTGCTCGGGCGTGTTGAGGTTGCGAAAGGCCAGCGGGTCGTCGGTCGACGCATCGAAGGCCACCACGGCGCAGCGGTGCTGGCGCGCCCAAGCCTGCACCTTGCACTCGCCCATTCCGAGGTGGTCGAGCAGGCTCTGGCGCAGCCCGGCGCGCAGCAAACAAAAAACCGGTTGCCAGCGCATCACCCCGCCCTCGTCCGGGGCCGCCGCAAGGGCCAAGTCGGCCTGCTCGTGCAGCAAGGCGTGGCGCAAGCGCTGCAGCAGGTCGAGCGGGAACCGGGGCACATCGCAGGGCACCGTCAGCAGCAAGGGCGTGCGGCCGTGCTGCAAACCGGCCGCAAAACCGGCCAAGGGGCCAACGAAACCCGGCACCGGGTCGGGCCACACCGGCACCCCAAAGGCGGCGTAGTCGGCCAAATGGCGGTTGGCGTTGATGGCCAGTTCTTGCGGAGCGCCCCCGGCTTGGGCGCGCAGCCGCTGCAAGGCATGCTGCACCAGCGGGGCGCCTTGCACGCGCACCAAGCCCTTGTCCACCCCGCCCATGCGGCTGCCACGCCCGCCCGCCAGCACCAAGGCCGTCACCGCTTCGGCCAAGCTTGGCGCGGGTGCCGTCATGGCGACTCTGCATCCGGTGCAGGGGCCAAGCGGCCAAAGTAATCGGCCACGGCGGGGCGCTGTTGTAGCGCACGCGGCTGCGCCACGTGGCCGATGTTGACAAAGCACAGCGCCCGCTCATCTGCCGCCAAGCCAAACAGCCGCCGCAGGGGGGCCGACTGCAGCGCCTGGCCGCTGGTCAGGCAAGAACCCAAACCCAGCGCGCTGGCTTGCAGCAGCATGTTTTGCAGCGCCGCCCCAGTGGCCAACAGCCGCTCGTGCTCGGGGATTTCGACCCCTGCAGGCCCTGCAGGCTCAGCCCCCAAGCGCAGCAGCGCCAGCAGCAGCCAAGGCGCGTGCTGCGCTTTCTCGGCCGCCTGCGCCACTTGCTCGGCCGTGGCTTGCGGGTCGCGCTCCAGCAGGGCTTCGGCAAAAGCCGCCCCCAAGCGCGCGCGCTGATCCAGCGGCACCTCGACCAAGCGCCAAGGCAGGATGCGGCCGTGGTCGGGCGCGGCCCCCGCCGCAGCCAGTATGAGCTGCTGCTGCGCCGCGTCGGGCCCGGGCGCGCACAGGCGCCGTGGCGAGGTGCTGCGCCGCCCGTGGATCAGGGCTTGGGCCCACGGCCCTGGGTCAGGCGCAGCCGCTGCCCGATTGGCAAGTTCTGGAACGCTCATGGGTGTTGGTCTGTGCAAGCCCAGCAGGCAGTGGCCCACCCAACCCAAGCAAGGGCTTAAAACTGCTGTGGCCGCGCCACCTCGACCTCTTCCACGTAGGCAATGCCCGAGTAGTTGCTGAAATATTTGGCAACCACCCCTTCGATGATTTTTTGGGCCACCTCATCCCTGGCGGTGATGAACTCGATCTTGACGTTGCTAAAAATTTCGCCGTGCCCGCTCAGGGCGTCGGAGCGCACGCCCCGGTGCCCTTGCCCGTTGGCATAGACCGCGGTGTAGCCGGTCGCACCGGCCGCCATGGCCAGCGCCACCACTTTGTCGAGCAGGATTTTTTCGGTGACCACCACCACCTTTTTCGCTTTGTTCAGCATGTTGGCATCCCAATAAGTGGACGTGATCATAGATCAAAAACCACTTGGCCCAGGATCAGGAACAGCGGGATGCAGATGGCAATCGCCACCGGCGTGCCGACACCGGTCGAAGAACCGATGTAGGACGAGGGGTTGGCCGTGGGTATGCCGGCGCGCAGCGTGGGCGGCCCGGAAATGTCGGAACTCGAAGCGGCGATGATCGCCAACAAAATCACACCACCCGGGCTGAAGCCCACCAGCAGGTGCGCCACATAGCCCAAGCCAAAGCCTATCAAGCCGTGCACAATGGGCATGACAAAGGCATAGGCAATGTACCAATGCGCCACCTTGCGCAATTCGCTCAAGCGTTGCCAGGCCTCAATGCCCATGGTCACCATCAGCACTGTGAGCAGACCGCGGAACAGCAAATCGTAAAAGCCTTCAAACACCGCTTCGGGGCGCGTGAACAGGCCTATGGCCAATCCCAGCAGCATGGCCGACAGTGCAGGGCCCTGCAGACTCTCTTTCACGATGGGCCAGATCGCTACCCGCTGACCAGAACCACCGTTCTTTTTGCTCAGATACAGGTTAGCCAACACAATTGCCAGCACCAGGGCCGGAATATCCATGAATGGATACAAGGCCGGCACCCAGGCTTCAAACTCAATGCCGGCGTCTTCCAGCATGAACATGCCGGCCGCCATGGTCGAGGCACTGACCGCACCAAACAAACCGGCTGTGGCCAGCGCGTCGTCCATGCGCACGCCGCGCATGCGCGCCAGGGTCAACCAGCCCAACACCACAATCGTCATGCCAATCACGGCGCTGAACAATGCTGGCAGCAGCATGGCCCCAATATCGCCATCGCGGATCTCCATCCCGCCCTGAATGCCGATGCGCATCAGCAGCATGAATACGCAGAAGCGGTAAATGGCATCCGGTATATCGAGCTTGCTGCCCAACGCAGCCGCCAACATTCCACCCAGCAAAAACGCCAGCGTGGGCGTTTGAAACTGGGTCAGGAAGGTGTGGAAAAAACTTAGCAAAAGGTCCATATTCAGCGCCACACCACAGACTGATTGATCAATAGGCCACCCATGAGGGGGGTGGCCTTAGATGTCACATCCCGGACGATCATAAGGCGCCCGATGAAAGAGATGAGGATGCGAAGCGTA
>NZ_BAWN01000001.1 GCF_000696225.1 Serpentinimonas barnesii
CGTGGGCGCTATCTTGTCAGACCCGTAGGCTGCTGGCAAGGTGGGTTGGCGGGACGGTTACACCGCACTTCCGGGGCTGCTCTGGCTCCATCAACTTGGCCCCGCGCGCCTACCACAGCGGCGACCACGAAGAAATAGCCTGGATGCTGCGGCGCATACGCGAGCAAGTGGGGCCTGCTTGCACCTTGTACGCGGTCGGTGTTTCGTTGGGTGGCAATGCCTTGTTGCGCTGGGCGCAGGAGGCGGGAACCCTTGCAGGGATGATGGTGCGGGCCGTGGCAGCGGTTTCAGCCCCGCTGGACTTGTCTGCCGCTGGCGATGCGATCGACAGCGGAGCCAATTGCTGGATCTACGCGCAGATGTTTCTGCGCACCATGAAACTCAAGGCGCGCAGCAAAGGGCAGCAGTTTCCGGGTCTGTTTGACTTGCAGCGCGCCTTGGCCGCACGCACCTTGCGAGAATTTGACGACGCCTTTACTGCTCCGCTGCATGGCTTTGCCGGGGTGGACGATTACTGGAGCCGCGCTTCAGCCAAGCCCAGCCTGGCCGCCCTTGAACTGCCGACGCTGCTGCTCAACGCCCGCAACGACCCCTTGGTGCCGGGCAGCAGCCTACCCACTGTGGCTGAGGTGGGGCCATCCACCACGCTGTGGCAACCAGGAACGGGTGGGCATGTGGGTTTTCCGGGGGGCTTGCGCTGGAGTGCTGCAGGTCCACGCTGGAATTTGCAAACCCTGCCTGCCTCCGTGTGCGACTGGCTGGCAGGCCATTAACCTTGCGGCGATGGGCAGCGGGGGCAAGTGCGCCCCACAACAAACCCGTGAGGGTGTCCGGCTTATTGCGCAGGGGCGGCTGGCGCAGGCGCCGCTGCGGCGTCCGGGGCCACTGGCTCGGGGAAGGAGCCACCGCCAGCGTTGGCCAGATAGACCACGGCGCGCTTGATTTCGAAGTCGCTGAACGCGCCGCCGCCTTGGGCGCCCATGGCACCCTTGCCTTGCAAGGTGGAGGTGATCAGGCGCTCCAACCCGGCCCCGATGCGCGGCGCCCAAGCCGCGGCGTCGCCAAACTTGGGGGCACCTACCACGCCGGCAGCATGGCAGGCCATGCAGGCGGATTGGTACACCTGCTGGCCGGTTTGCAGTTCGCGCGTGGCTTCGCGCATGGCCACCGAACCGACGCGCTGGATGCGCTCGGCTAGGGCGCGCTCTTGCTCGGCCACGTTAACGGGGGGTGCAAAGGGCTTTTGCAACACCAGCACCACCAACAGGGTGGTCACGATCAAGGGGACCACCACGGCCAGAAGGATCAACCAGCTTTTGAGGTTGAACGTCGAGGGGGCGCCAGCGGGGGAGGATTTTGCGTCACTCATGGGGGGCCTTTGGATGCGAAAACGGCTCAAAAACACAGGAGCCCAAGCAGGGGGGCTCCGACTGGCACCATTATAAGCGGCAGCAAGCAGGAAAACTCATCCGGTATCGCCGGCCAAGCGCGGCGGCGTTATGATGCCAAGAGCGCATTCGCGCACGAAAGCCGCAACATGCCACTGGTCGTATTCAATCAAAAAGGCGGGGTGGGCAAGTCCACCATCGCGTGCAACTTGGCCGCCATCAGCGCGGCGCAGGGGCGTCGCACCTTGCTGATCGACCTCGACGTGCAGGGCAATTCGAGCCGCTACCTGCTCGGTGCCCAGCCCGCCACCCAAGCCGGTGGGGTGGCCGGTTTTTTTGAGCAGACGCTGAGCTACACCTTCAATCCGCTGGCGCCCACGCACTTTGTGCAGCGCACGCCCTTTGAAGGGCTGGACCTGCTGGCCGCCAGCCCAGCGCTGGATGAGTTGCAGCCCAAGCTGGAAGCGCGCCACAAAATCTACAAGCTGCGCGAGGCGCTGGCACTGCTGGGCCGCGAGTATGCGCAGATCTACCTCGACACCCCGCCAGCGCTGAACTTCTACACCCGCTCGGCGCTCATGGGGGCCAGCGGCTGCCTGATTCCTTTCGATTGCGACGACTTTTCGCGCCAGGCGCTCTACACCTTGCTGGCCAATGTGGAAGAAATCCGCGCCGACCACAACGCGGCGCTGCAGGTGAAAGGCATCGTGGTGAACCAGTTCCAGCCCCGCGCACGGCTGCCGCAGCAACTGGTGCAAGAGCTAATCGACGAAGGGCTGCCGGTGCTGCAACCTTATCTGCAATCGTCGGTCAAGGTGCGCGAGTCGCACCAGTTGGCGCGCCCGCTCATCCACCTCGAGCCCAAACACCCGCTCACCCAGGCCCTGCTGGCGCTGCACCAGCGGCTGCTCTAGGCCCAAAGCAGCGCGTGGCGGCGCCTAGGGCGCGAGGCGGGTGCGGCATCCCCAGCGCCGCTTTATTCACGTTTTCCCTGTAACATGCTTCGCTTTCGCAGATGTGTGCGCGGGCTGGCCCTTGCTACCATCCGCGCCTTTGCGTTTGAGGATATTGAATATGCTGCTGCACATGGTTTTTTTCGTCGCCGGTCTGGTGGCTTTGGTGTTCGGGGCCAGCTCGCTGGTGCGCGGGGCCTCCAAGCTGGCGCTGTCGGTGGGCATTTCGCCGCTGGTGGTGGGGCTGACCATCGTGGCCTTTGGCACCAGCGCCCCCGAGATGGCGGTTACCGTCGGGGCGGTGATGAATGAGCAGTACGACATCGCGGTGGGCAACGTGATCGGCAGCAACATCTTCAACGTGCTGTTTATCTTGGGGCTGAGCGCAATCATCGTGCCGCTGGTGGTGCACACCCAGTTGATCCGCCAAGAGGTGCCGATCATGATCGGGGCTTCGTTGCTGGTGCTGGCCTTGGGGCTCGACGGAGCCATCAGTTGGATCGACGGGGCCATTTTGTTTGGCCTGTTGCTGACCTATACCGGCTTTTTGGTGGTGCAGTCGCGCCGCGCCACGGCTGCCGAATCGGCTGAGTTTGACGCCGAATTGAAACCCGCCACCGCCGCCGACTGGGATGGCAAGCTGCCGGTGCAGATCGTGTTGATTCTCATCGGGCTGGTGCTGCTGGTGCTGGGCTCGGGCTGGTTGGTGGATTCGTCCATCGCCTTCGCGCGCTTTTTTGGCGTGAGCGAGCTGATCATCGGTCTGACCATCGTCGCTGCGGGTACTTCGATGCCGGAGGTGGCCACGTCCATCACCGCGGCCATCAAGGGCGAGCGCGACATAGCCGTGGGCAACGTGGTGGGCAGCAACACCTTCAACCTGCTGGGGGTGCTGGGGCTGGGGGGTTTGGTCTCGTTTGGATCGGCGGGCTTGATTTTCTCTGAAGCGGTGCTGGCCTTCGACATCTGGATCATGCTGGCGGTGGCGCTGGCCTGCCTGCCGGTGTTCATTTCCGGGCGTGAGATTGCGCGCTGGGAAGGCGCGGTGTTCTTTGGCTACTACGTGGCCTATGTGGCCTACCTGATTTTGGCGGCGCAACAACACGCGGCCTTGCACGGCTTTAGCATGGTGATGCTGGGCTTCGTGGTGCCGCTGACGATCATCACGCTGGTGGTGGTGATGCTGCGCCAAAAGCCGCCGGCCAGCGGCGCTGACGCTGGAACGAATTGAGGTGCCACGGGGTGCGGGCTTGGTGCATGGACTGCGGGGACTGCGGGAGCTGCAGGGGCTAGGGCGTGGCTGAGCCCGCCCCGCGCCCCAGCGCCCTGAGCGGGCCACAAAAAGCGCTGCGCAAGCTCGGCCTGCTGCGCCCGATCGACCTGGCGCTGCACCTGCCGCTGCGCTACGAGGACCAGACCCGCATCACCCCCTTGGCGCAGGCGCAGGCCGGGCAGACGCTGCAGATTGAGGGCACGGTGCGCAGCGCCGAGGTGCGCAGTGCGGGCCGGCGCCAGTTGCAGGTGCTGCTCGACGATGGCAGCGGCCGCTGCACCCTGTTGTTTTTCCACTTCAGCGGCGCGCAGCAAAAGGCGCTTGCTCCGGGGGCGCGCATCCGCGCCCGGGGCGAGCTGCGCAGCGGCCTGTTTGGCCCCACGCTCTTGCACCCGCAGTGGCAGCGCGCCGAGGGCGAGTTGCCGCGCACCCTCACCCCCGTCTATCCGGCCAGCGCCGGGCTGCCGCAGGCCTATCTGCGCCGCGCCATTGTGGGGGCGCTGGAGCGCGCCGATTTGAGCGAGACCGTGCCCGCGCAAGCCTGGGCCGACTGCCCTGGGCTGCAGCCCGAGCCCGAGCAGCTTGCAGCAGCGCCGCAGGGCAGTTTGCGCGCTGCTTTGCAGTGGCTGCACCAGCCACCGCCCGGGGTGGCGCTGGACAGCCTGGAGCAGCGCACGCACCCGGCCTGGGTGCGCCTAAAGGCCGAAGAACTGCTGGCGCAGCAACTGGCGCAGTGGCAGGCGCGGCGCGAGCGCTTGCTGCGCCAGGCCCCGGCTTTGCTGGCGCGCCCAGAGGGTTTGGCGCGCGCTTTGCAAGCCGTTTTACCCTTTGCGCTCACGGCAGCCCAAGGCCGGGTAGGCGCCGAAATCGTGGCCGACTTGGCCCGCAGCACCCCCATGCACCGCCTGCTGCAAGGCGATGTGGGCAGCGGCAAAACGGTGGTGGCGGCGCTGGCGGCGGCGCACGCCATCGACGCCGGCTGGCAGTGCGCCCTGATGGCCCCGACCGAAATCCTGGCCGAGCAGCATTTTGGCAAGCTGGTGGGCTGGCTTGCCCCCCTGCTGGCCCCTCAGGGCTTGTGCGTGGCCTGGCTCACCGGCAGCCAGGGCAAGGCAGAGCGCGCCGCCATGCTGGAGGCGGTGCAGCGGGGCACGGCGGCGCTGGTGGTGGGCACCCACGCCGTGATCGGTGAGCAGGTGCGTTTTGCGCGCCTAGGGCTGGCCTTGATCGACGAGCAGCACCGCTTTGGTGTGGCGCAGCGGCTGGCGCTGCGCGAGAAAAACGCCGACTGCGAGCCGCACCTGCTGATGATGAGCGCGACCCCGATCCCGCGCACGCTGGCCATGAGCCATTTCGCCGACCTCGACGTCTCGACCCTGGACGAGTTGCCCCCTGGGCGCAGCCCGATCCTGACCAAGCTGCTCAGCGCCAGCCGGCGCGACGAGCTGCTGGAGCGGCTGCGCGCGCAACTGGCGCAAGGGCGGCAGGCCTACTGGGTTTGCCCCCTGATCGAAGAAAGCGAGGCGCTCGATTTGCGCAACGCCCAGGCCACGGCAGGCGAGCTGGAAGCGGCGCTGGCGGGCGGCACCGGCCCCGACGGCGCGCCCTTGCAAGTTGGGCTGCTGCACGCGCGCCTGCCCGTGGCAGAAAAAAAGGCCGTGATGGCGCGCTTTAGCGCCGGGCAGATTGGGGTGCTGGTGAGCACCACGGTGATCGAGGTGGGAGTCGATGTGCCCAACGCCACGCTGATGGTGATCGAGCACGCCGAGCGCTTTGGCCTGAGCCAGTTGCACCAGTTGCGCGGCCGCGTCGGGCGCGGGGCGGCGGCCTCGGTGTGCGTGCTGCTGTACGCACCCGGCGAGCACGGCCGCCTGAGCGAGACGGCGCGCCAGCGCCTGCGCGCGCTGGCCGAAACCCACGACGGCTTCGAAATCGCGCGCCGCGACCTGGAAATCCGCGGCCCCGGCGAGTTTCTGGGGGCGCGCCAATCGGGCTTGCCGCTGCTGCGCTTTGCCGACCTGGCCCAGGATGCGCCGCTGCTGGAGTGGGCGCGCGCTTGGGCCCCGCGCCTGCTGGCCGAGCAACCGCAAGCGGCTCAGGCCCACATTGAGCGCTGGTTGGGAGCAAAATCGGACTTTCACAAGGCCTGAAGCGGGCACTGCCATGACCCTGACCGAACTCAAGTACATCGTTGCCGTGGCGCGCGAGCGCCATTTTGGCCGGGCCGCCGAGGCCTGCTTTGTCTCGCAGCCCACGCTGAGCGTGGCGATCAAGAAGCTGGAAGAAGAGCTGGACCTCAAGCTGTTCGAGCGCAGCGCCAGCGAGGTGAGCGTGACGCCTTTGGGGGCCGAGGTGGTGCGCCAGGCGCAGGTGGTGCTGGAGCAAGCCGCGCTCATCAAAGAAATCGCCCAGCGTGGCCAAGACCCGCTGGCCGGCCCGCTGCGCCTGGGGGTGATCTACACCATCGGCCCCTACCTGCTGCCCGACTTGGTGCGCCGCGTGATCGAGCGCACGCCGCAGATGCCGCTGCTGCTGCAAGAAAACCTCACCGCCAAGCTGCTGGAGCAGTTGCGCATTGGCGAGCTCGACGCCGCCATTCTGGCCGAGCCCTTCCCCGACACCAACCTGGCCATCGCGCCACTGTACGACGAGCCCTTTTGGGTGGCCTTGCCGGTGCAGCACCCGCTGGCGCAGCACAGCAGCGTGAGCGCCGAGCAACTCAAACAAGAGACCATGCTGCTGCTCGGGGCCGGGCACTGCTTTCGCGACCACGTGCTCGAAGTCTGCCCAGAGTTTGCGCGCTACGCCAGCAACGCCGAAGGCATACGGCGCAGCTTTGAGGGCTCCTCGCTGGAAACCATCAAGCACATGGTGGCCGCAGGCATGGGCATCACGCTGGTGCCGCGCCTGAGTGTGCCGGCGGCGGCGCTGGCGGCGCAGGCCGGGGCCCCGTTGCCGCCCGACGGGGCGCCCTATGTGCGCTACCTGCCCTTTGCCGGTGCACCGCCCACCCGGCGCGTGGTGCTGGCTTGGCGGCGCAGCTTCACCCGCTACGAGGCCATCGCTGCCTTGCGCAACGCCATTTACGCCTGTGCCTTGCCCGGGGTGCAGCGCCTGACCCCATGAACGCCGCCGCCCCGGGTGCGCCGGGCCGGCTGGCGCTGTACCTGGACTTGATTCGCTGGGACCGCCCGGCCGGCTGGCTGCTGCTGCTCTGGCCCAGCCTGTCGGCGCTGTGGCTGGCGGCCGAGGGCTGGCCGGGCTGGCACCTGCTGGCGGTGTTCGTGCTGGGCACGATTTTGATGCGCAGCGCGGGTTGTTGCAGCAACGATGTGGCCGACCGCGAATTTGACCGCCACGTCAAGCGCACCGCGCAGCGGCCCGTGACCAGTGGGCGCGTGCAGGCGCGCGAGGCGCTGCTGCTGGGTGCGGCCCTGGCTTTGCTGGCATTTATGCTGGTGCTCACCACCACCGCAGCGGCGGTGGCGTGGTCGGTGCCGGCGCTGCTGGTGGCGCTGCTCTACCCTTATGCCAAGCGCGTTTTTGCCATGCCGCAGGCGGTGCTGGGGGTGGCCTTCAGCTTTGGCATCCCCATGGCCTATGCGGCAGCGCAGGGCGCTGTGCCCGCATTCGCTTGGGCGCTGTTGCTGGCCAATCTGTTCTGGGTGTTGGCCTACGACACCGAATACGCGATGGTGGACCGCGACGACGACTTGCGCATCGGCATGAAAACCTCGGCCATCACGCTCGGGCGCTTTGATGTGGCGGCGGTGGCCGGCTTTTACCTGCTGCACCTGCTGCTCTGGGGCGCGCTGCTGTGGCCGCAGGTGGGCGGGCTCTGGTTTGGGCTGGCGCTGGGCCTGGCGCTGGCGCAGGTGGGCTGGCACCTGGGGCTGATCCGCCAGCGCCAGCGCGAGGGCTGCTTTCGCGCCTTTAAGCTCAACCACTGGCTCGGTTTCACCCTGTTTGCCGGGGTGGCGCTGGAGTATGCGCTGCGCGGGGCGCCTGCCTAGCCCCCAAACTCGTCGCCCATTTCGCGCGCGCGCCGGTGCGCCGCAGCGATGGCCGCCACGAAGGCATCGGCCACTTGGGCCGCTTCCAGCACGCTCAGGGCGGCGTGGGTGGTGCCGCCTTTGGAGGTGACGCGCTGGCGCAGCACCTCGGGCGGCTCGCTGCTGCTTTGCGCCAGTTGCGCCGCGCCGACGAAGGTGCCGATGGCCAGCTCGGACGCGGCGGCGGGGCTTAGGCCCAACTCGGTGCCAGCGCGGCGCATGGCCTCCAGAAAATAAAACACATAGGCCGGCCCGGAGCCCGACAGCGCGGTGACGGCGTCCAGGTCCGACTCTTGCGGCAGCCAAAGCGTGCGCCCGGTGCCCGCCAACAGCGCCTGCACCTGCTCGCGCTCGGCCGCACTCACGCCCGCGCGGGCGTAGAGGCCGGTCATGCCCAAGCCAACCAGCGCCGGGGTGTTGGGCATGGCGCGCACGATGCGCTCGCTGCCCAGCCAGCGCGCCATGCTCTCGGTGCGGATGCCTGCGGCCACGCTCAGGTGCAGGGCATGGGCGGGCAGGTGGGGGGCGGATTCCAGTGCCGCTTGTTTGAACGTTTGCGGTTTGACGGCCCAGACCACGATATGGGCCGATTGGGGGGGTTGCTCGCCCTGGGTGGCTGGGTCGGGTGTGCCGGCTTGGACGAGGCCGCGGGCATTGGGGTGCACCGCCACACCGGGGAACTGCTGCGCCAGGCGCTCGCGCTGTTCGTCCCAAGGTTCGACGATGTGCAGCGCGGCTGCGGGGTGGCCTTGGCGCAGCAGGCCGCCGACGATGGCGCTGGCCATGTTGCCGCCGCCGATGAAGTAGATTTGGCCGGGCGCACCGGGGTTGGGTGGCAGGCTGGGCAGATGGGTTGTGCGGGTGGGGCTGGTGGAGCTGTTCATGCCGCCATTGTCGCGCAAGGTGCTCGCGCTGCAGCCGCACGGTTCGGGGCCCTGAGAGGTGCCTTCAGGGCTGCAGGGTTTGGGGCTGGCTGGGGCGCTTCAGGGGGCCACGGTCTGGCGCACCGCGTGTTCCCAGCGCGCCATTTTGGCGGCCGCCTCGTCGCGCGAGAGCGTAGGCAGGAACGTGCGCTCGCAGCGCCACTGCCGGCTCAGATCCTCCAGCCCACCATAGACGCCGGCGTGCAGCCCGGCCAGCCAGGCCGCGCCCAAGGCGGTGGTCTCGGTCACGGCCGGGCGCAGCACCGGAATGCCCAGCAGGTCGGCCTGCATCTGCATCAGCAAATCGTTGACGCAGGCCCCGCCATCGACGCGCAGCTCGCTCAGCGGCACCCCGCCTGCGGCCACCGCGTCGCGGCTCATGGCTTGCAGCAGGGCCGCACTCTGGAAGGCGATGCTCTCCAGCGCCGCGCGGGCGATGTGCGCCATCGTGCTGCCGCGCGTCAGGCCGGTGATGCTGCCGCGCGCCTCGGGTTGCCAATAGGGCGCGCCCAGCCCGGTAAAGGCAGGCACCAGCGTCACGCCACCGGCATCGGGCACGCTGGCGGCCAGCGCCTGCACCTCGCTGCTGGAGTCGATGGCGCGCAGGCCGTCGCGCAGCCACTGCACCACCGCGCCGCCCACAAACACGCTGCCTTCGAGCGCGTACTGCGGGGTGCCCGCCGCTTGGGCCACTGCGGTGCTGATCAGGCCGTGCTGGCTTTGCTGCATGCGCTCGCCCGTGTGCATGAGCAAAAAGCAGCCGGTGCCGTAGGTGTTTTTGGCCATGCCGGGCTGGAAGCAGGCCTGGCCGAACAGGGCGCTTTGCTGGTCGCCCGCCACGCCGGCAATGCGCACCGGCGCACCCAAGCACTCGGCGCTGCTGAGGCCGTAGTCGGCGCTCGACGGCCGCACCTCCGGCAGCAACGCGCGCGGAATGTTGAACAGCGCCAGCAACTCCTCGTCCCACTGGCGCGTGTGCAGGTTCAGCAGCAGCGTGCGGGCGGCGTTGCTAAAGTCGGTGGCGTGCAGCGCACCGCCTGTGAGCTGCCACAGCAACCACGAGTCGATGGTGCCAAAAGCCAGCTCGCCGCGCTCGGCGCACGCCCGTGCCCCTGGGGTGTGATCGAGCAACCAGGCGATTTTGCTGGCCGAAAAATAGGGGTCCAGCCGCAGCCCGGTCTTGGCCTGCACCCAGGGCTCGTGCCCGGCCGCTTGCAGCGCGGCGCAGGCGGCGCTGGTGCGCCGGTCTTGCCAGACGATGGCGCGCCCCAGCGGCGCACCGCTGCGCCGCTCCCACAGCAGCGTGGTTTCGCGCTGGTTGGTCAGACCAATGGCGGCAATCTGCTGCGCCTGCAAGCCGGCCAAGCTCAGGGCTTGGCGCGCAGTGGCCAGTTGCGTGGCCCAGATCTCGTGCGGGCAGTGCTCGACCCAGCCCGGCTGCGGGTAGTGCTGCCGGATTTCCTGCTGCGCCTGCGCCAGCACGCGGCCCTGGCGGTCAAAGACGATGCTGCGCGAACTGGTGGTGCCCTGGTCCAGGGCCAGCAAATAAGCCATGTGTGTCTCGCTCGTGTCGGTCGGTTGCTGCTGGTTGGGGATGCGTTCATTCGCTTGCCACAAAGGCCGGTGACAATCGTCACAATCGAAGCCGGTTTGGCTTGCGGGTGGCCTTGCCGCCGGGCTGGCCCGCGAACCAGACGGGCTTGCGCGGTGGACTGGTTCACGCAGCGGCCCGCCGGCTTGTACTCCCGCCTGCTTGTGGCACTGTAACAGCCCCCCGCCCCTGTATTTGCCCTTATTCTTGCCCCACCATGACCCGCCAGCAGACCCTAGAACAGTTGCAAGGCACCCCGGTATGGGATCTGCTCGTCGTCGGCGGCGGAGCCACCGGCTTGGGCGTGGCGCTGGAGGCGGCTCGGCGCGGCTGGCGCGTGGCGCTGCTGGAGTCGCACGACTTTGCCAGCGGCACCTCCTCGCGCTCGACCAAGCTGCTGCACGGCGGCGTGCGCTATCTGGCGCAAGGCAATCTGACCTTGGTGCGCGAGGCGCTGGCCGAGCGCCAGGCGGTGTTGCACATCGCGCCGCACCTGGCGCAGCCGCTGCCCTTTGTGATGCCGTGCTACCGCCCTTGGCAGGCGCCTTTTTACGGGCTTGGGCTCAAGCTCTACGACTGGCTGGCCGGCAGCGCCGGCCTTGGCCGCACGCGCTGGTTGGACCGCGAGCAGGCGCTGGAGGCGCTGCCCGGCGTGCAGGCCCAGGGGCTGCTGGGTGGCATCCAGTACTGGGACGCGCAGTTTGAGGATGCCCGGCTGGCGCTGGCGCTGGCGCGTAGCGCCGAGGCGGCTGGTGCGGTGTTGCTCAACTATGTGGAGGTGCAGCAAGTGCAGAACGCCCAAGCGCCTGCCACCACGCAGGGCGGCGGCCTGCTGCAGGTGCAGGCGCTCGATCGGCACGGAGGAGGGCGGCTGCTGGTGCAAGCGCGCTGCGTGGTCAATGCCACCGGGGTCTGGGTGGATGGTTTGCGCCAAGGCATGCAGCCCGCAGCTGCGCCGCTGGTGCAGCCCAGCCAGGGCGTGCACCTGGTGGTGGCGCGCGATTTTTTGCCTGGGCAGCAGGCGCTGCTGGTGCCGCGCACCGCCGATGGCCGGGTTTTGTTTGCCGTGCCGTGGTTGGGCGCGCTGGTGTTGGGGAGCACCGACACGCCGCGCACCGATCTGCCGCGCGAACCCGAGCCCTTCGAGGCCGAAATCGAATTCATCTTGCGCGAGGCTTCGTTGGCGCTGGCGCGTCCGGTGCGGCGCACCGATGTGAAGAGCGTCTGGGTCGGGCTGCGGCCGCTGGTGGCTCCAGCCTCGGCCGGGGCCAGCACCAAAAGCCTGTCGCGCGAGCACCGCATTGTGGTCGATCGCTCGGGTCTGGTCACGGTCACGGGGGGCAAGTGGACCACTTTCCGTGCCATGGCCAGCGATGTGCTGGCGCACTGCGTAGAGGCCGGGCTGCTGGACGCGCGCGCCGCCTTGGTCAGCCCGCCTACCCCCCTGTGCGGGGCCGTGCAGGGGCCGCACCCGCCGTTGCACCAGGCACCCGGCTTGCACCTGTATGGCAAGCAAGCCGCCGCCGTGCAAGCCCTGCCCGGAGCCGGGCGCATGCTGGGAATGGGTCTGAGCGAAGCCATGGTGCGCTACGCCGTGCGGCACGAGTGGGCGCTAAACGTAGAAGACGTGCTGGCGCGGCGCTGGCGTGCCCTGTTTCTCGATACCGCCACCGCCGAGGGCATGGCCGCCGACGTGGCGCAGATCGTGCAAGACGAGTTGCAACGCGCCGGTGCGAGCCATACCGACCCCCAATTGCCGGCTTTTGTGGCGCTCGCGCAACGCTATCGGCTGCGCTAGGGCGGCGCTACAAGGTGGCTGCGGAGGGCGACCCCAGCCCCGCAAGCGCAGGACTTGTGCAACAAAGTTCACAAGACGCTTGACGCAGCCCCTTTCGTGTGTGACAATACGCGGCTTCGCTAGAAAAAAGCGAAGAATTCTTGCCCAGCGAAGCGGCTGCCTCGGTTTACCGGGGTGGCAGCAACGACGGGCCCAAGACTGATCGCCGCAGGCCAAGGGGGCCTTCGGGATTCAAGTTGGGACTTAAATCAAATGATCCAAACGCAATCTCGACTCGATGTTGCCGACAACACGGGTGCCAAGTCCGTGATGTGCATCAAGGTGCTCGGCGGCTCCAAGCGCCGTTACGCCAGTGTGGGCGACGTCATCAAAGTCAGCATCAAAGAAGCCGCGCCACGTGGTCGCGTCAAAAAAGGCGAAATCTACAACGCCGTGGTGGTTCGCACCGCCAAAGGCTTGCGCCGCCCGGACGGGGCCTTGATCAAGTTCGACGGCAACGCCGCCGTGCTGCTCAATGCCAAACTCGAGCCGATCGGCACGCGCATCTTCGGACCGGTGACGCGCGAGCTGCGCACCGAAAAGTTCATGAAGATCGTTTCGCTGGCCCCGGAAGTCCTGTAAGAGGAGTGTCGCAATGAACAAGATTCGCAAAGGCGACGAGGTCATCGTCATCGCCGGCCGTGACAAAGGCAAGCGCGGCAAAGTCACGCAGCGCGCCGATGAAACGCGGCTGCTGGTCGAGGGCGTCAACATCGTCAAGAAACACGCCAAGCCCAACCCCATGAAGGGTGAGCCTGGCGGCATCATCGCCAAGACGATGTCCATTCATCAGTCCAACGTGGCGATTTTTAACCCAAGCACCGGCAAAGCCGACCGCGTGGGGATCAAGCTGCTCGAAGACGGCAACAAAGTGCGCGTCTTCAAGTCCAGCGGCGCAGAAATCAAGGCGGCCTGAACATGACACGCTTTCAACAAGTTTTTCGCGACAAGATCGCACCGGCGCTGCAGCAGCAGTTCGGCTTCGAGTCCGTGATGCAGGTTCCGCGCATCACCAAAATCACCCTTAACATGGGTGTGGGTGAAGCGGTGGCCGACAAAAAAGTGCTGGAAAACGCCGTGGGCGACCTGAGCAAGATTGCCGGTCAAAAGCCAGTCGTGACCCGGGCCCGCAAGGCCATCGCCGGTTTCAAAATCCGTGAAGGCCAGCCAATCGGCTGCATGGTCACGCTGCGTGGTGCGCGCATGTACGAATTCCTCGACCGCTTCGTCACCGTGGCGCTGCCGCGGGTGCGCGACTTTCGCGGCATTTCGGGCAAGGCCTTCGATGGCCGGGGCAATTACAACATCGGCGTCAAAGAGCAGATCATTTTCCCGGAAATCGAATACGACAAGGTCGATGCCTTGCGTGGGCTGAACATCAGCATCACCACCACCGCCAAGAACGACGCCGAATGCAAGGCGTTGCTGGCTGGTTTCCGTTTCCCGTTCAAGAACTGAGGTGCTGCGTGGCCAAACAAGCTTTGCTCCAGCGTGAACTCAAGCGCGACCAACTGGTCGCCAAGTTTGCCAACAAGTACAACGAATTGAAGGCGATCTCCAAAGACGCCAAGCGCAGCGACGAAGAGCGCGACGCGGCCCGTCTGGCGCTGCAAAAACTGCCGCGCAATGCCAACCCAACGCGCCAGCGCAACCGCTGCGAAATCACCGGCCGTGCCCGTGGAACCTTCAAACAGTTCGGTCTGGGCCGCATGAAGGTGCGCGAAATGGCGTTTGCCGGCGAAATCCCCGGCATCACCAAAGCCAGCTGGTAAGGCGTGAAGGAGTAAACATTATGAGCATGAGTGACCCCATCGCCGATATGCTGACGCGCATTCGCAATGCGCAGATGGTGGAAAAGCCCACCGTGGCCATGCCGGCCTCCAAAGTCAAGGCCGCCATTGCGCAGGTCTTGAAAGACGAGGGCTACATCGACGGCTTCCAAATCAAGAGCCAAGACGGCAAGAACGAGCTCGTCATCGGCCTCAAATACTACGCCGGGCGCCCAGTCATTGAGCGCATCGAGCGCGTCAGCCGCCCAGGCCTGCGCATCTACAAAGGCAGCAAAGCCATTCCGCAAGTCATGAACGGGCTGGGTGTGGCCATCGTCACCACCCCGCAAGGCGTGATGACCGATCGCAAGGCGCGCGCTGTCGGCGTCGGCGGCGAAGTGTTGTGTTACGTCGCCTGATGCGAGAACGAAGGAGTATCTGAGATGTCTCGTGTAGGTAAAACACCGATCGCCATTCCGGCCGGGGTCGAAGTGGCCCTGCAGCCCGACGCGATTCGCGTCAAGGGCGCGCTGGGCGCACTGGCGCTGGCACCCAATGCCCAGGTCACGGTGCAGCAAGCCAACGGCAAGCTGACATTCGCTGCCGTGGGCGAGAGCGCACAGGCCAAAGCCCTGTGCGGCACCATGCGCCAGTTGGTCAACAACATGGTGCTAGGCGTGAGCAAGGGCTTCGAGAAGAAGCTCTCGCTGGTGGGTGTGGGCTACAAAGCCACCGCCAGCGGCAACAAGCTCAACCTGGCCGTGGGTTATTCGCACCCGGTCGATTTCGTGATGCCCGAAGGCGTCAGCGTGGCCACACCGGCCGCGACCGAAATCGTCATCAAGGGTTCGGATCGCCAGCGCGTGGGCCAGATTGCCGCCGAAATTCGCGCCGTGCGTCCGCCTGAGCCTTACAAAGGCAAGGGCATTCGCTACGCCGGCGAGAAGGTCGTCATCAAAGAGACCAAGAAGAAATAAGGACAGCGAACATGTTGACCAAAAAAGAACAGCGTTTGCGCCGTGCCCGCCAGACCCGCATCCGCATCGCTCAGCAAGGCGCCCTGCGCCTGAGCGTGAACCGCAGCAACCTGCACATCTACGCCAACGTCATCTCCGAAGACGGCGCGCGCGTGCTGGTCTCGGCCTCGACGCTGGAAGCCGAAGTGCGCGCCCAACTGGCCGCGGCCAGTGGCAAGGGCGGCAACAAGGCGGCGGCCGAACTGGTCGGTCAGCGCATTGCCGCCAAGGCCAAAGCCGCCGGTATCGAAAAGGTGGCTTTCGACCGCTCCGGTTTTGCCTACCACGGCCGTGTCAAAGCCCTTGCAGAAGCCGCGCGTGCCGCCGGCCTGCAATTCTGATTGGGGATGATCAAATGGCAAAGATGCTTGCGAATGTAAAAAGCGAGGCCAATGACGATGGCCTGCGCGAGAAGATGATTGCGGTCAACCGCGTCACCAAGGTGGTCAAAGGCGGGCGCATCATGAGCTTTGCCGCCCTCACCGTGGTGGGCGACGGCGACGGCCGCGTCGGCATGGGCAAGGGCAAGGCGCGTGAAGTGCCGGTGGCCGTGCAAAAAGCCATGGACGAGGCGCGCCGCAACCTGTTCAAGGTCGCGATCAAAAACGGCACCCTGCACCACGCGGTGCACGGCCAGCACGGCGCTTCCAGCGTCATGATGCTGCCGGCCAACAAGGGTACCGGCATCATCGCCGGCGGCCCCATGCGCGCCGTCTGCGAAGTGCTGGGTGTGACCGATGTGGTGGCCAAGAGCCACGGCTCGACCAACCCCTACAACCTGGTTCGCGCCACCCTCGACGCCCTGCAGCGCGCCATGACGCCCTACGAAGTGGCGGCCAAGCGCGGCAAGTCGGTCGAAGAAATTCTGGCCTAAAAGGGAAATCCCCATGACCACCGCCAACACCCTCACCATCAAGCTGGTGCGCAGCCCAATTGGCTGCCGTGAAGACCACCGCGCCACCGTGCGTGGCTTGGGTCTGCGCAAAATCAACAGCGTCAGTGTGCTGCAAGACACCCCCGCGGTGCGTGGCATGATCAACAAGATCAGCTACCTGCTGCAAGTGATCTGAACGGATTTTGATTATGGAACTCAATACCCTCAAGCCCGCTGCGGGCTCCAAATCGGCACGGCGCCGCGTCGGTCGGGGCATCGGCTCTGGCCTGGGCAAAACCGCCGGCCGTGGCCACAAAGGCCAAAAGTCGCGCGCCGGTGGCTACCACAAGGTGGGCTTCGAAGGCGGCCAGATGCCGCTGCAACGCCGTTTGCCCAAGCGCGGCTTCAAATCGACCACGCTCAAGTTCAACGCCGAAGTCACGCTGGCCGATCTGCAAGCGCTGGGTGAGGCGCAGGTCGACATGCTGCTGCTCAAGCAAGCGGGCTTGGTGCCGGAGCTGGCGCGCAAGGTCAAGGTCATCAACACCGGCGCACTGACGCTGGCGGTGCAACTGAACCAGATCGCTGCCACGGCTGGCGCCAAGGCAGCCATCGAGGCCGCTGGCGGCTCGGTGGCGGCTTGACGCCTGATCGTTTTACCAAGCACGGAACCTAGCTGTGGCCAACAACGCTGCCTCTCTAGCCAAAACCGGAAAGTACGCCGATTTGCGTCGGCGACTGTTCTTTTTGCTGGGCGCGCTGATCGTTTATCGCATCGGTGCGCACATCCCAGTGCCGGGCATCGACCCCGACCAACTGGCGCAGTTGTTCCAGGGCCAAGCGGGCAACATCCTGAACCTGTTCAACATGTTCACGGGTGGCTCGCTGCAGCGATTTGCGGTGTTTGCGCTGGGCATCATGCCCTACATCTCGGCCGCGATCATCATCCAGTTGCTGACCTACGTGGTGCCGTCGCTGATTGCGCTGCGCAAGGAAGGCGAAGCCGGCAAACGCAAGATCACCCAGTACACGCGCTACAGCACGCTGGCATTGGCGATTTTCCAGTCCTTTGGCATCGCGCTGGCGCTTGAGGGCATGCCCGGCATGGTGGTCGATCCTGGCTGGGCCTTTCGCTTCACCGCCGTGGTGAGCCTGGTGGCGGGCACCATGTTCCTGATGTGGCTGGGCGAGCAGATCACCGAGCGCGGCGTGGGCAACGGCATTTCCATGCTGATCTTTGCCGGCATCGTGGCCGGGTTGCCGAGCGCCATGGGCGGTCTGACCGAGTTGGTGCGCACCGGTGCCATGGGCATTCTGTCGGCCATCTTCATTCTGTTGCTGGTGGTTGCCGTCACCTACTTCGTGGTCTATGTCGAGCGCGGCCAGCGCAAGGTGCTGGTCAACTACGCGCGCCGCCAAGTGGGCAACAAGGTCTACGGGGGGCAATCCTCGCACCTGCCGCTCAAGCTCAACATGGCTGGCGTGATTCCGCCCATCTTTGCTTCGTCCATCATTCTGCTGCCGGCCACTTTGGTGAGCTGGGTCAGCACCGGCGATGGAACGGCGTGGCTGCGCGATCTGGCCGGAGCCCTCTCACCGGGGCAGCCGATCTACATTGCCCTGTACGCGGCGGCGATCATCTTCTTTTGTTTCTTCTACACCGCGCTGGTATTCAACAGCCGCGAGACGGCAGACAACCTCAAGAAGAGCGGCGCCTTCATACCGGGCATCCGGCCGGGCGACCAGACGGCGCGCCACATCGACAAAATCTTGGCGCGGCTGACGCTGGTCGGGGCGCTCTACATCACCGCGGTGTGTCTGCTGCCCGAGTTCCTGATCCTGTACTACAACGTGCCGTTCTATTTTGGGGGCACCTCGTTGCTGATCATCGTCATTGTCACCATGGACTTTTGGACCCAGGTGCAAAACTACATGATGTCGGAGCAGTACGAGTCGTTGCTCAAGAAATCCAATTTCAAGGGCGCCCCCGGGGTCTGATATGTCCAAAGACGATGTGATTGAGATGCAGGGTGAGGTGGTGGAGAATTTACCCAACGCCACCTTCCGCGTCAAACTGGAAAACGGCCACGTGGTGCTCGGGCATATTTCGGGCAAGATGCGCATGCACTACATCCGCATCCTGCCTGGTGACAAGGTCAAAGTGGAGCTCACGCCCTATGACCTGACGCGTGCGCGCATCGTGTTTCGCAGCAAATGAGTTTTTTGAGATTTACGTTCAGGAGTAAGACATGAGAGTTTCGGCTTCGGTCAAAAAAATGTGCCGCAACTGCAAAATCATCCGTCGCCATGGAGTGGTGCGTGTCATCTGCACCGATCCGCGACACAAACAGCGTCAAGGCTGATTCGATTAGAGGACCATCATGGCACGTATTGCTGGTATCAACATTCCGCCGCACAAGCACGCCGAAATCGGCTTGACGGCAATCTTTGGCATCGGGCGCACCCGCGCGCGGCAGATCTGCGAGGCTTGCGGCATTGATTACGCCAAAAAGATCAAAGAGCTGAGCGACGCCGAGCTGGAAAAAGTGCGTGAAGCGGTAAACGCTTTCACCATCGAGGGCGATTTGCGTCGCGAAACCACGATGAACATCAAGCGTTTGATGGACATCGGCTGCTACCGCGGTTTCCGCCACCGCCGCGGTTTGCCTGTGCGCGGTCAGCGCACCAAGACCAACGCCCGCACCCGCAAGGGTCCCCGCAAGGCCGCCCAGTCGCTGAAGAAATAATCCCCTAGAAGGACACCTGCCATGGCCAAGCCACAAGCCTCCAACGCCGCCGCACGCGTGCGCAAAAAGGTTCGCAAGAACATCTCCGACGGCATTGCACACGTGCACGCCTCGTTCAACAACACCATCATCACCATCACCGACCGCCAAGGCAACTCCTTGTCTTGGGCTTCGTCGGGTGGGCAAGGCTTCAAGGGTTCGCGCAAATCGACCCCCTTTGCCGCGCAGGTGGCGTCCGAGGTGGCTGGCCGTGCCGCCATCGAGCAGGGCATCAAAAACCTCGATGTCGAGATCAAGGGCCCCGGCCCAGGGCGCGAGTCTTCGGTGCGCGCGCTGGGTGCCCTCGGGATCCGCATCAACTCGATCGCTGACGTGACCCCGGTGCCGCACAACGGCTGCCGCCCACAAAAGCGCCGCCGCATTTAATGGGTGCTTGAGCTTGACGCGTTTTCAAGGTCTGTGGTCCGCTTGACTGCAGGCCAAGGAATGTGTTAGCATATCAGGCTCTGTTTTAGGGGCCACTGCAATGCGTTTGCGGTGGCATTTTCATTTTAAGCCCACCGCCGCTGCCCTGATTGGGGCCGGCTCCCACCACAGTCTGCAAAGCTGTCGGTGGCAGATCGTTCAAGGAAATCCACGTGGCACGTTACCTAGGCCCCAAGGCCAAACTCTCACGCCGTGAAGGCACCGACCTGTTGCTCAAGAGCGCGCGGCGCTCGATCAGCGACAAAGCCAAATTCGACTCCAAGCCCGGTCAGCATGGCCGCACTTCGGGTCAGCGCACCTCCGATTTTGGCTTGCAGCTGCGCGAAAAGCAAAAGGTCAAGCGCATGTACGGGGTGCTGGAGCGCCAGTTCCGGCGCTACTTCGCCGAAGCCGACCGCCGCCGTGGCAACACCGGCGCCAACCTGCTGGGCCTGCTCGAATCGCGCCTCGACAACGTGGTGTTTCGCATGGGCTTTGCCTCCACCCGCGCCGAAGCGCGCCAACTGGTCTCGCACAAGGCCATTTTGATCAACGGCCAGAGCTGCAACATTCCGTCGGCGCTGGTGAAAGCGGGCGATGTGGTGGCGGTGCGTGAAAAGTCGCGCGCTCAAAACCGCATCAAAGAGGCGCTCGAGCTGGCCAAGCAGATCGGCTTTCCGGCTTGGATCGAGGTGGCGGTTGAAAAAGCCGAAGGCACCTTCAAGAAGACCCCGGACCGCGACGAATTCGCCGCCGACATCAACGAATCGCTGATCGTCGAACTGTACTCGCGTTAAGCGGGCGCACAGGCAACCAAACGAGCCCGCTCGCCACCCTCGGGTGGCGGTCTGGATTTTGTGCTCCAGCAGCCTTATCGGTGTAACGAGCCGAGGGTATTGAAGGAAGTCCGAATGCTGAACAATCTGCTTAAACCCAAGAACATCCAAGTCGAGCAAATCGCCCCCAACCGGGCTGAGGTCACGCTCGAGCCCTTTGAGCGGGGCTACGGCCATACGCTGGGTAACGCCTTGCGCCGCGTGTTGCTGTCTTCGATGGTGGGGCACGCCCTGACCGAAGTCACGATTTCGGGGGTCTTGCACGAGTTTTCTTCGATCGAGGGCGTGCAGGAAGACTCGGTCAATCTGCTGCTCAACCTCAAAGGGGTGGTGTTCAAGCTGCACGGTCGCGACGAGGTGACGCTGAGCTTGCGCAAAGAGGTCGAGGGTCTGGTCACAGCGGCCGACATCCAGACCCCGCACGACGTAGAGATTCTGAATCCGCAGCACTGCATTGCCACGCTGAGCGCGGGTGCCAAGCTCGATATGCAGATCAAGGTTGAAAAAGGGCGCGGCTACGTGCCCGGCAACCTGCGCCGTGGCGACGACAGCACGCGTTCCATCGGACGCATTTTGCTCGATGCCTCGTTCTCGCCGGTCACGCGTGTCAGTTATGCGGTCGAGAACGCCCGCGTTGAGCAGCGCACCGATCTGGACAAGCTGGTGCTCGACATCGAAACCAACGGTGCCGTGGCACCCGAGGAAGCGGTGCGCGCCGCGGCCAAGATTTTGGTCGAGCAGTTGCAGGTGTTTTCGCAGCTCGAAGGCGCCGAGGCGTTTGACTTTGGCACCACGCCCAGCCGCAGTGCGCAGCAGTTCGATCCCATCTTGTTGCGTCCGGTCGACGAGCTTGAACTCACGGTGCGTTCGGCCAATTGCCTCAAGGCTGAGAACATTTACTACATCGGTGACCTGATTCAGCGCACCGAGAACGAGCTGCTCAAAACCCCCAACCTGGGTCGCAAGTCGCTCAACGAAATCAAGGAAGTGCTGGCTTCGCGCGGCTTGACGCTGGGCATGAAGCTGGAAAGCTGGCCGCCCGCCGGGCTGGACAAGCACTGAGCCGCTGGCCCGCGGTTCATCCCCTCAACCCCCTCATCGCCCATGACCCCTCGCAGTACCTGATCCGGCTGCGGGCATATCAGAAAGGAAATCACCATGCGTCACGGACACGGCCTTCGCAAACTCAACCGCACCACCAGCCACCGGCTGGCGATGCTGCGCAACATGATGAACTCGCTGCTCACGCACGAGGCCATTCAAACCACGCTGCCCAAGGCCAAGGAATTGCGCCGCGTGGTCGAACCCATGATCACCTTGGCCAAAGTGGCTACTGTGGCCAACCGCCGCTTGGCCTTTGACCGCCTGCGCGACCGCGACGTGGTGGTTAAACTGTTTGACGTGCTTGGCCCGCGCTTTAACGTCCGCCCGGGTGGCTACACGCGCATCCTGAAAACCGGTTTCCGCGTGGGTGACAACGCCCCCATGGCACTGATCGAGTTGGTTGACCGCGGCGACGCGGTGCAAGCCCAAGAAGATTCGGCCGCTGCTGACAAAACCCAGTAAGCGTGCTACAATAGCGGTCTTGACGCGGAGTGGAGCAGCCTGGTAGCTCGTTGGGCTCATAACCCAAAGGTCGCAAGTTCAAATCTTGCCTCCGCAACCAATTAAAAAGCTTGGTGCTGTAGCGGCACCAGGCTTTTTTCATGCTGTCAAGCACGGGCCATGGGGTGGGATTGGGCGTGCTTAGGCTGGGCGTGGCTGCAGGCCCAAGGCATCCAAAGCCGCTTCCAGGTGCGCCACGCTGCGCTGCGGGTGCAGCAGCTTGTCGAGCCCAAACAGACCGATGCGAAAGGTGCTCCAGTCGGCCGGCTCGTCGCACATCAGCGGCACCCCGGCGGCGGTTTGCAGCCCGAGCGCGAGGAATTTTTTGCTGTTTTGCAGCTCCGGGTCGCGGGTGTGGCTCACCACCACCCCAGGGGCTTGGAAGCCCTCGGCGGCCACGCTGCGCAGGCCGCGGCGCTCGAACGATGCGCGCACCAGCCGGCCGAGCTCGAACTGCTGCTGGCGCACCCAATCAAAACCGTGGCTGCGCGTTTCGAACATGGCGTCGCGCAAGCGCACCAAGGCGTCGGTCGGCATGGTGCTGTGGTAGGTGTGGCCGCCTTTTTCGTAGGCCTCCATCACGTGCAGCCATTTTTTGAGGTCGCAGGCAAAGCTGGAGCTGCGCGTGGCCTCGATGGCCTGGCGCACGCGCTCGCTCAGCACCACCATGGCGCAGGCGGGCGAGCTGCTCCAGCCTTTTTGTGGCGCGCTGATGAGCACATCCACTTCGCAAGCCGGCATATCGACCCACACCGCACCGGATGCGATGCAATCGAGCACAAACAGGCCGCCCACCTGGTGCACCGCTTGGCCCACGGCTTGCAAGTAGGCGTCGGGCAGCAGCATGCCGGCAGCGGTTTCTACGTGCGGGGCAAACACCACGGCCGGGCGCTCGCGCGCGATGGCCTCCAGCACCTGGTCCAGCGGGCATGGCACCCAAGGGGCATCGGGGGCGTCGCTTACGCGCCGCGCCTTGAGCACATGCTCCTGTGCGGGGATGGCGCCCATCTCGAAAATCTGCGACCAGCGGTAGCTGAACCAGCCGTTGCGCAGCACCAGCACCTTCTGGCCCTGGGCGAACTGACGCGCCACCGCCTCCATGCCAAAGGTGCCGCTGCCGGGCACCAGCGCCGTGGCATGGCCGCGATAGACCGCTTTCAGCACGCCAGAGATGTCGCACATCACGTGCCGAAAGCGCTGCGACATGTGGTTGAGGGCGCGGTCGGTGTAGACGACCGAGAATTCGAGCAGTCCGTCGGGGTCCACTTGGGGCAGGAGGGCTGGCATGGTGGGGGCTGGTGTGGGTTGTGAAGCTAGGTGGCGCATGGGGTGGCGCATGGCGCGCAAGCCGCGGCTGCGCGCACCACCGGCGCCAGCTTAGCACGGCTGGTGCAGCCGCACCGGCGCCCCGCCCGCGCCGCAGCACACAAGTTGCCAAGCGGCGGGGTGCCCAAGCGTCCTCGCGGCTGGTGGTGCTGGCGCCTTCAGGTCGCGTCGGGCGGCGGCGCAAAGCGCTGCTGCAACTCGGGCAGGCCCAGGGTGTGCAGCAGCTCCAGCAGGCGCTGGCGTGCGCGCGGCTGCGGCGCGCCGACCTTGCGCGCCACAATCAGCTCGTTTTTCATCGAGTGCTCCCAGCCCACCAGCTCGGTCACGGTGACGGCGTAGCCGTGCGCCTCCAGTTGCAGGCAGCGCAGCACATTGGTGATGTGGCTGCCAAACTCGCGCGTGTGCAGCGGGCGCTGCCACAGCGCCGAGAGCGGCGCTGGCGCCGGGCGGCCTCCCGCTGGCTCCGGCGCGGGTTCGTCAGCGGTCTCGTGCGCGGTCTCGTGTGCAGGCGCTCCCGACGGCTGCGCCCCTTGCAGGGATTTGTGGCGGCGCAAGGCCGCCGCCACCTCGGCCTGGCAGCAGGGCACCAGCAGCACGTGCTGCGCCTGGCGCGCCAGCGCAAAGGCGATGGCGTCGTCGGTGGCGGTGTCGCAGGCGTGCAGCGCCGTCACCAGATCGGGCCGCAGCGCCAGCGCGGGGTGATCCAGCGCCTGCTGCACCGTGGCGGCCACGAATTCCATGCGCGCAAAACCCAGCCGCTGCGCCAGCGCTTGGGCGCGCTGCACCAGTTCGGCGCGGGCCTCAATGCCGATCACCCGGCCCGCGCTGCGCCCCTGCAAAAACCGGTCGTAGAGCATAAAACCCAGGTAGGACTTGCCCGCCCCGTGGTCCACCAGCGTCACGTCACCGCGCTGCTGCAGCGCCTGCTGCAACAGCGGCTCGATGAATTGCAGCAGGTGCTTGACCTGCTTGAGCTTGCGCCGGCTGTCCTGGTTGATGCGGCCCTCGCGCGTCAGGATGTGCAGCTCTTGCAGCAGCGCCAGCGACTGGCCGGGGTGCAGATCGAGGTCGGCCAAGGCGGGGGGCGAGGGTTTGGTGGGCATGGTATGGCGGCGATCAGGCGTGGGGCTGGGTGTGTGCTTGAACGCTTCAAGCGGGCTGGCCCAGCGCGCGCCGCGCCGCCACTGCATCCGCCAGACCCTGCAGCACCTGCTGCGTATCGTCCCAGTTGATGCAGGCATCGGTGATGCTCTGGCCGTATTCGAGCGCCTGCACCGAGTCTTTGCCGGGCGTAAATTTTTGCGCGCCGGCTTTGAGGTGGCTCTCGACCATGACGCCCATGATGTGGCGCGAGCCGGCGGCGATCTGGCCCCCGATGTCGGCCGCCACCTCGATCTGGCGCTGGTGCTGCTTGCTGCTGTTGGCGTGGCTGCAGTCCACCATCAGGCGCGCATGGATTTGCGCCGCTTGCAGCTCGGCGCAGGCGGAGGTCACGCTGGCGGCGTCGTAGTTGGGGTGTTTGCCGCCGCGCAGAATCAGGTGGCAGTCCGGGTTGCCCTTGGTCTGCACGATCGCCACCTGGCCGTTTTTGTGCACCGACAAAAAGTGGTGCCCGCGCGCCGCCGCCAAAATCGCGTCGCTGGCGATGCGGATGTTGCCGTCGGTGCCATTTTTGAAGCCGATCGGCGCACTCAGGCCCGAGGCCAGCTCGCGGTGCACCTGGCTTTCGGTGGTGCGGGCACCGATGGCACCCCAACTGATCAGGTCGCCGATGTACTGCGGGCTGATCACGTCCAGGAACTCGCTGCCCGCCGGCAAACCGAGCCGGTTGATCTCTATCAGCAACTGGCGCGCAATGCGCAGCCCCTCGTCGATGCGAAAGCTGCCGTCGAGGTAGGGGTCGTTGATCAGGCCCTTCCAGCCCACGGTGGTGCGCGGTTTTTCGAAATAGACCCGCATCACGATTTCCAGCGTGTCGCGGTGCTGCTCGCGCAGCGGCTGCAGGCGGCGCGCGTAGTCCAGTGCGGCGGCTGGGTCGTGGATCGAGCACGGCCCGATCACCACCAGCAGCCGGTCGTCCTGCCCTTGCAAGATGCGGTGGATGTTGCGCCGGGTCTGGCCAATGAGTTGCTCCACCGCCGTGCCCCGGATCGGGAAAAAGCGGATCAGGTGTTCGGGAGGCGGCAGCACGGTGATGTCCTCGATGCGTTGGTCGTCGGTCTGACTGGTGCGGTCGATCGGGTGCGTGTGCCAGTAGTCGGCGGGGGCGGCGGTGCTCATGGTCTAACTCCAAAAAGTTGGGCTGGGCAAAAAAGGGGCGCATGCTTGCGGCAGGGGCAAAAAAAAACCGCCGGAGGGTTCCGACGGTTCTTTGGGCGCCTGCGGCCTGTTTTAGGGGGCCACACTCATCGCTCTCTGCCGTCGGGTGACGCGTGAGAACCAAAAGCGGGCAAAATAAAAGCAGGCTGCTTGCATGGCTGACAATGTAGCACATTTGCAGCCAAGCTGGGCGCCGCAGCGCAAAACCAGCCGCGGCCCCGCTGCCCGCACCCTGCGCCCCACAGGCTGGCCCACAAAGCGGGTAGAGTGTCAACCCTAATGAGACCCAGCCCCCCAGATACGGCCGCCGCGCCCCTTAGCTCCTCCGGCTCCGGCTCCAACCCTCACGCCCCCGAAGGGGCGAACCCCGCGGCGGCAACGGCCCATGCGGCCGCTCGGCCAGCCCCCAGCCCCGAACGCCAGGCCGACTGGTCGGCGCTGCGCCGCCTGCTGCCCTACCTGTGGCAGTACCGCTGGCGCGTGGCGGCGGCGCTGGCCTTTATGGTGGCGGCCAAGCTGGCCACGGTCTCGGTGCCGCTGCTGCTCAAAGAGCTGGTGGACACCCTGGCCCCGCCCGGCGGCCCCAACCGCATCGGCCTGCCCGAAGCCGGGGTCGCGCTGGTGGTGCTGCCGCTGGGGCTGCTGCTGGCCTACGGCGCGCTGCGGTTTTGCAACTCGCTCTTTACCGAGCTGCGCGAGCTCGTGTTTGCCAAGGCCACCGAGGGCGCCACACGCGCCATCGCCTTGCAGGTGTTTGGCCATCTGCACGATTTGAGCCTGCGCTTTCACTTGCAGCGCCAAACCGGGGGCCTCACGCGCGACATCGAGCGCGGCGTGCGCGGCGTGCAGTCGCTCATTTCCTACCTGCTCTACAGCATCGTGCCCACCATCTTGGAAGTCACGCTGGTGCTGCTGCTGCTGGGTTTGAAGTTCGACCTCTGGTTCGTCTGGATCACGCTGGCTGCCTTGGTGCTGTACGTGTTTTTTACGGTGCGCGTGACCCAGTGGCGCATGGAGCTGCGCCGCCACATGAACGAGGCCGAATCGCTCAGCCAGAGCCGCGCCATCGACTCGCTGCTTAATTACGAGACCGTCAAATACTTTGGCAACGAAGCCTTCGAGGCGCAGCGCTACGACCAGGCGCTGGAAGGGCTGCGCCACGCGCGCCTGCGCACCCAATCCACCCTCTCGCTGCTCAACGCCGGGCAGCAGCTCATCATCGCGGTGGCGCTGGTGGCCATGCTGTGGCGCGCCACCGAAGGCGTGCTGGCTGGGCGCATGACGCTGGGCGACCTGGTGATGATCAACGCCTTCATGATCCAGCTCTACATCCCGCTCAATTTCTTGGGCGTGCTGTACCGCGAAATCCGTCAGGGCCTGATCGATTTGGAGCGCATGTTCGAACTGCTCGACAGCCAGCGCGAGATCGCCGACCGGCCCGACGCGGTCGAGCTGCGCTTGGCGCACGCCCCCGAAATCCGCTTCGAAAACGTGCACTTTGGCTACGAGAGCGAGCGCGAGATTTTGCGCGGCCTGAGCTTTACCATCCCGGCCGGGCAGACGGTGGCGGTGGTCGGCCCATCGGGGGCGGGCAAATCGACGCTGGCGCGGCTGCTGTACCGCTTTTACGATGTGGGGCAGCCGGGCCAAGCGGCAGAGTCTGGCGGGCGCATCACCCTCGACGGGCAAGACCTGCGCCACTACACCCAAGCCAGCCTGCGCCGCGCCATCGGCATTGTGCCGCAAGACACGGTGCTGTTCAACGACAGCATCGAATACAACATCCGCTACGGCCGCCCCGAGGCCGGACCCGAGGCGGCGCGGCAGGCCGCGCAAGCCGCGCACATCCACGACTTCATCACCGGGTTGCCGCAGGGCTACCAGACGCGGGTCGGCGAACGCGGCCTCAAGCTCTCGGGTGGCGAGAAGCAGCGCGTGGCCATCGCCCGCACCCTGCTCAAAGACCCGCCGATCCTGATCTTCGACGAAGCCACCTCGGCGCTGGACTCGGCCAACGAGCGCGCCATCCAGGCCGAACTGGGCAGCGTGGCGCGCAACAAGACCACGCTGGTGATTGCGCACCGGCTCTCGACCGTGGTCGATGCGCATCAAATTTTGGTGCTGGACCAGGGCCAGATCGTCGAGCGCGGCGGCCACGCCGAGTTGCTGGCGGCAGGCGGCCGCTACGCGCAGATGTGGGCCTTGCAGCACAATGGGGCCAGCGCCCCCGGAGCCGAGCATGGACACCAAATGGCTTGAAGACTTCGTCAGCCTGGCCGAAACGCGCAGCTTCAGCCGCTCGGCGCAGCTGCGCCACGTCACGCAGCCGGCTTTTTCGCGCCGCATCCAGTCGCTCGAAGCCTGGGCCGGCACCGACTTGGTGGACCGCAGCGCCTACCCCACGCGCCTCACCCCCGCTGGCCAGACCCTGTACGAGCAGGCACTCGAATCGTTGCAACAGCTGCACAGCACCCGCGCCCTGCTGCGCGGCCACGGCCCAGCCGAACCCGACACGCTCGACATCGCGGTGCCGCACACGCTGGCCTTCACCTTCTACCCGCCCTGGCTTACGGGCCTGCGCAGCAGCCTGGGGCCGATCAAAAGCCGCTTGTATGCCTCCAACGTCCACGACGCCGTGCTGCGCCTGCAAGAAGGGCACTGCGACCTGCTCATGACCTACCACCACCCGGCGCACCCGATTGCGCTCGATGCGGCGCGCTTCGAGTGGCTGGCGCTGGGGCAAGAAGAATTGGTGCCGTGCGCACGCGCCGATGCCGTCGGCCAGCCGCTGCACCGCCTCGACGCCGCCGCCACACAGCCGGTGCCCTTTCTGGCCTACGCCAGCGGGGCCTACCTGCGCCGCGTGGTGGACTGGACGCTGCGCCAGGTCGAGCCGGCGGTGCCCTTGCAGCCCATTTTCGAGACCGATATGTCGGAGAGCTTGAAGGCGATGGCCATCGAAGGCCATGGCGTGGCTTTTTTGCCGAGGCGCTCGGTGGGCCGTGCGCTGCGCGACGGCCGGCTGGTGCCGGCCCACGGAGCCGACGAAACGCTGTGCGCCACGCTCGATATCCGCCTTTACCGCGAGCGCCCGGGTGCCGGCACAGGGGCGCTCAAAGGCAAGGCGCTGGCGCGCAAGGTATGGGAGCGGGTGGCGCAGAATGCGACAATCCGGACACCATGAGCGACCTCCCACACACCCTCACAATCACCCGCCCCGACGACTGGCACCTGCACGTGCGCGACGGCGCCGCCCTGCAAGCCGTGCTCGGGCACACGGCGGCGCAATTTGCGCGCGCCATGATCATGCCCAACCTCAACCCGCCGGTGCGCACGCTCGACGACGCCAGCGCCTACCGCGAGCGCATTTTGGCTGCGCTGCCGCCGGGATCGGATTTCCAGCCCCTGATGACGCTCTACCTCACCGACCACACCACGCCGGATGAGATCGTGCGCGCCCAGGCCAGCGGCATCGTGCATGGGGTGGGCGAAGCCTTTTTGGCCGGCGCCACCACCAACTCGGCCTACGGCGTGAGCGACTTCGAGCGCTGCCACGAAGTCTTTGCCGCCATGGAAGAAGTCGGGCTGCCGCTGCTGCTGCACGGCGAAGTCACCGACCCGGCGGTGGATGTGTACGACCGCGAGCGCGTCTTTATCGACCGGCACCTAGCGCCCATCGTGGCGCGCTACCCGCGCCTGAAAGTGGTGCTGGAGCACATCACCACGCGCGAGGCGGTCGAGTTCGTGAGCGCCGCCCCAGCCCACGTGGCCGCCACCATCACCGCGCACCACCTGCTCTACAACCGCAACGCCCTCTTTACCGGCGGCTTGCGGCCGCACTACTACTGCCTGCCCGTGCTCAAGCGCGAGACGCACCGCCTGGCCCTGCTTGAAGCCGCCACCAGCGGCAACCCCAAATTCTTCCTCGGCACCGACAGCGCCCCGCACGCGGTGTTGCTCAAAGAGCACGCCAGCGGCTGCGCCGGCTGCTACACCGCGCACGCCGCGCTCGAGCTCTATGCCGAAGCCTTTGAGTCCGTTGGTGCGCTCGATAAGCTGGAAGGCTTTGCCAGCTTCTTCGGGGCCGATTTTTACGGCCTGCCGCGCAACGCCAGCACCGTCACGCTGCAGCGCCAGAGCTGGACTGTGCCCGAGCGCTACCCTTTCGGGCAGGCCGACCTCAAGCCCCTGCGCGCCGGTGAGGCGCTGGGCTGGCGCATGGTCTAGGGCCATACAGCGGATCGGATCGCCAAGCTTAAGAAAAACACAAATCCATGCCGCTTGATTTTTGAATTTACCTGAACGCAAGGCCGGGTTACGCTGCGGTTTTACTTAACTGCAGCCGCACCTATCATGCAAAACCTGCTGGACCCGGCCATCCTGTTCTTTGTTTTTGGCGTTTTTGTTGGGCTGATACGCTCCAACCTCGAAATCCCGCCGGCCATTTCCAAATTCCTCTCGCTCTATCTGCTGATGGCGATCGGGCTCAAGGGTGGCTTCGCCATGGCGGCCACAGGCTTGACCTATGCCACGGCTGCGGCGCTGGGGGCGGCGGTGTTGATGGCTTTTCTGGTGCCCACGCTGGGCTATGCGCTGCTCAAAAACCGCGTCTCGCGCTTCGACGCCGCGGCCGTAGCGGCCTCCTACGGCTCGGTGAGCGCCGTCACCTTCGTGGCCGGCACCCAGTACCTCAAAAGCATTGGGGTCGACTTTGGCGGCCACATGATGGTGGCGCTGGTGATCATGGAGTCGCCCGCCATCATCATGGCGGTGTTGCTGGCCAGCGCGGCGCGCCATGCCGTGGCGCAGCAAGGCGGGGCGGCGGTAGCCGGCGGCGCAACCCAGTACGCCGCAGCCGGTGTGCCGCCACTGGGCAAAATCCTGCACGAATCCTTCACCGACGGCGCGCACCTGCTGCTGCTCGGCTCGCTGGCAATTGGCTTCTTGAGCGGCAGCGCCGGCGAGGCGATGATGAAGCCTTTCTCGGGCGACCTGTTCAAAGGCATGTTGGCCTTCTTTTTGCTCGACATGGGGCTGATGGTGGCCCGCAATTTCCAGCAGGCGCGCAAGGCCCCGCTGGTGCTGATCGGCTACGCCAGCCTAGGGCCAGTGGCACACGCCAGCATCGCACTCGGGCTGGCGTGGCTGCTCGGGTTGGGGCTGGGTGACACGGTCATGCTCATGATCCTCTCGGCCAGCGCCTCCTACATCGTGGTGCCCGCGGTGTTGCGCTACGCCATCCCCGAGGCCAACCCGGCGCTCTACTTCGGCCTGAGCCTGGGCATCACCTTCCCGATCAACATCCTGATCGGCATCCCGCTCTACACCTTCATGGCGCAGCAGGTGATGGGCTGAGGGAGGGGCTGAAGGGATCAGCCGCACACCCCCACGTGTCCGCAGGCGGTGCAGTAGTCGCAGCCGTCGCGGCGGATCATGGCGTGGGCGCCGCACTCGGGGCATTTTTTGCCGGCCATCAGGCCCGGGCCGAGCACCGCAGCGGGAGCGGCCGGGGCCGGATCGGGCTCGGGCAGGCCCAGGCTGAGCTGGTCCGCGCTGAGCGCGCGCTGGGCGCGCAGCGCCAGAATGTTCTGGATCGCGTAGGCGATGGCCGCCACTTCCGAGTCGTGCCACAGCGGCACCTGGGTGCCGTCTTCCTTGACCTTGTGGCCGTGGCGCACCGGGCCACGGTCCCAGGCCACTTTGCGCATGTCGCTCAGCGCCCGCTCCAAGAAGCCGCCGCGCGCCGCCAGCGACAGCAGCCGCATGCTGGCCGTGATCCACTGCTGCGACTCGCCGTATTGCCCCACCGGCATGAAGAACTCGATCGCGCGCTCCACATGGCCGGGGCCGTCGGGCCGGGGCAGTGGCAAAAAGGAGACGATCAGATAGACCCGCTTGTGGCCCTCGTGGGTCCAGTATTCGATTTTTTCGGCCACCGCGTCGAGCGCGCCTTTGGGGCGGCTCTCGATCACGCTGCGCATCGGGTCTGGGGCCGGGCTGCTGCCGTTCGAATGGCTCGGGCTGGGCGCAGCAGCCGCAGCGGGCGCCGCCGCCTCCGGCATGGTTTCCAGCACCGCGCCCAAGATGCTGTTGGGCCGGTAGGTGGCCAGCCCCTTGAGGCCGGCACGCCAGGCTTGCAGGTAGAGGTCTTTGAAATCTTCGTAGGGGTAATCGGCCGCCACGTTGACGGTTTTGGAAATGGCGGTGTCCACATAGGGCTGCACCGCCTCCATCATGGCGATGTGCTCGTGGGCGCTCATCTCGAGCGCGCTCACGAAGTAGTCGGGCAGATTGCTGACGTCGTGGCCCAAGGCACGATACAGCCGCCAGGCGTGGTCTTGCACCTCGTACTGGCTGCGGCTGCCGTCGGCTTCGCGCTTTTTGCGCAGATACGTCCAGGAAAAGGCCGGTTCGATGCCGTTGGAGGCGTTGTCGGCAAAAGCCAGGCTGACGGTGCCGGTGGGCGCGATCGACAGCAGATGGCTGTTGCGGATGCCGTGGGCACGGATGCTGGCCTGCAACTCGGGCGGCAGGCGGCTGGCGAAGGTGCCGGCCTCTAGGTAGCTGTCGGCCTCAAAGAGCGGGAAGGCGCCTTTTTCGCGCGCCAGCTCGACCGAGGCGCGGTAGGCGGCGTCGCGCATGCACTCGGCGATGCGCCGCGCCATTTCGCGCCCGGCGGCGCTGTCGTAGCGCAGGCCGAGCAGCACCAGCGTGTCGCCCAAGCCGGTAAAGCCCACGCCGATGCGCCGCTTGGCTTGCGACTCGCGGTGCTGCTGCGGCAGCGGCCAGTGGGTGAGTTCGAGCACGTTGTCGAGCGCGCGCACCTGCAGCGCCACGCTGTCGGCAAAAGCGGCGAAGTCGAACGCCGCCGCGCCGCCGTGGTTGAAGGGGTGGTGCACGAAGCGCGGTAGGATCACCGGCCCGAGGTCGCAGCAGCCGTAGGGCGGCAGCGGTTGCTCGCCGCAAGGGTTGGTGGCCGCAATGGTTTCGAGCGCACGCAGGTTGTTGTCGCGCTGGATTTGGTCCAGGAACAAAATGCCGGGTTCGGCAAAGTCGTAGGCCGAGCGCATGATGGCGTCCCAGAGCGTGCGCGCGCGCGTGCGCTGATAGACCCACTGCCCATCGGCGCGCTGCTGCGCCCCGGCGGCGATGTGCTCGGCACCGGGGTGCGCCGGGTGCACCAGCTCCCACTCGCGGTCGTGCTGCACGGCGTCGATGAAGGCATCGCTCACCGCCACCGAGACGTTGAAATTGTTCCAGCGCCCAGGGCTGCGCTTGGCGGTGATGAATTCGAGCACATCGGGGTGGTCGATGCGCAACACCCCCATCTGGGCGCCCCGGCGCGCCCCAGCGCTCTCGACGGTGGCGCAGGACTGGTCGAACACATTGATGTAGCTGCATGGCCCGCTGGCGGTGGAGGCGGTGCCCTTGACGCGCGCGCCCTTGGGTCGGATGCGGGAAAAATCGTAGCCCACGCCGCCACCGCGGCGCATGGTTTCGGCGGCTTCGCGCAGCGCCTCGTAGATGCCGGGAAAGCCGGCGTCGTCCTCGCCTTGGATGCAGTCGCCCACCGGCTGCACAAAGCAGTTGATGAGGGTGGCCTGGATGCCGCTGCCAGCCGCGCTCATGATGCGCCCGGCCCCAATGGCCCCGGCGGCCAGGTTGCGCCTGAAGCGCGCTTCCCATTGGGCGCGCTGCTCGGGCGCTTCTACGCTGGCCAGCGCGCGCGCCAAGCGGTCGAACAGATCGTCGGCGCTGCGCTCCTCGCCCTTGAGGTATTTTTCGCGCAGCACGTCGAGGCTGATGGGTTGTGGCGGGAGTTCGATTAGGGCCAGATTGGCAGGCAGCTCGCGGGGGTGGTTCATGTTGGATTGAGTTCGCTCTGCCACGCGGCTTTGGGGTCGTTGGGTACGCCTTCGCGCACGCCTTCGATCAGCCAGCGCATGAGGTCCAGCACCGGGCGAATCTGGTCGCCAAAGGGCAGGGGACCGGCGCCGCGAAAGTACAGGCCGCGCTGGCTGTCGCCTTCGAGCGCATGGCCGAGCTGTTGGTCGATGCAGAATTGTCCCATATCGGCCTTGCCGTCGCGCAGGCCGCAGTGGGTCAGGCAGTCAAAGCCCATGTTGCAATAGCCTTTGGCGTGCGCCACCGCCTTGAGCTTGGGCTCGACGCGCAGGTATTTGGCCAGCCAGTGGTTGCGCACCCCGCGCGCGGGCAGGCCGGCCACGCTGATGAACTCGGCCAGATCGCGTGGCCGCGCCCGCGCCAAAATCTGCTTGAAGCTGAGCGCGGCGTCGCACTCTTGCGTCACGGCAAAGGCGGTGCCCAATTGCACCGCGTCCGCCCCCAGCCCTTGCAGGCGCAGGATGTCGGCACGGTCATAGACGCCACCGGCGGCGATCAGGGGCAGGGCGCGCTCGATCCCGGCCGAGCGCAAAAAGGCGCGCACCGCCGGCAGCACCTGCTCGAAATCGAAGCGCGGGTCGCGCAGGTCTTCCACCTTGGCCGCGCCCAGGTGCCCACCGGCCCAGCGCGGGTGCTCGATCACGATGGCATCGGGCAGGCGGCCTTTTTTCTCCCATTTGCGCACCAGCACCTGCACCCCGCGCGCGTCTGAAAGGATGGGGATGAGCGCGGTGTGGGGGTGGTCTTGCGCCATCTCGGGCAAGTCCAGCGGCAGGCCGGCCCCCGCCACCAGCGCGTCGATGCCGCAGGCCAGCGCCTCGCGCACATGCGCCACGTAGGCGCTGATGGCCTTCATCACATTGAGGGCCAGCAGGCCCTGGCCTTGGGCGCGTGCGCGCGCTTGGCGGATTTCGCGCCGCAGCGCCTCCAGGTTGGCGGCGTCGATGAGGCCGCGCGATTTGGGGTCTTTCACGTCCAGGTGCTCGGTCTGCTGCATCAGGTCCGGGTGGTGGCGGCGCAAATCGACCGAGGACAGGGTGCCCACCGCCCCGAGCGCGGCCACGCTGCCGGCCAGGCCCGAGGCCGACACCCCCACCCCCATGCCGCCTTGCACCACCGGCAACAGGGTGCGGCCGGCCAGAACCAGGGGTTGCAGGCCGCTGCCGGCGAGCCAGCTCGAAACGGATGGGATGTGATTCAGCAGACTCATCAAGAAACTCCGGGCCGCATGGTGGGAAAGCTGATGGCAAGGCACCGCCGAGCCACCCAAACGCAGCGCGATACCGGCTGGCCTTGAATGGGGCGGTGACCACCGCACGCTGTCGTTGCCTCGATATTACTGCACCAACGGCGTAGCCGCGGCTTCGATCTCGATGCCTTCGATGTGCGCTGCACCGGCCAGCAGCTGCAGGTACTGGCGCAGCGCGGTGGCGCGTGCGCGCTGGCGCAATTGCTCTGCAATGCGCGGTTGCGCCTCGTCAAAGTCGAGCGTGCGCCCTTTGCGCTTGCCCAGCACTTCGATGATGTGAAAACCAAAGCGCGTGTGCACCAGGCGCGGGTGCAGGCCCATGCCGCCGAGCTGGTCGGTCTGGAAGAACAGTTCGTTGGCCAGTTCCGGGGCGCAGTCCTCGGGGCCGATCCAGCCCAAGTTGCCGCCTTGTGCCCCCGTGGGGCAGTTGGAGAGCTCGCGCGCCAGCGCCTCGAAGCGCTGCGGAGCCACCTCGGTGCGCGACAGCTCCAGCAGCGCCTGCTCGGCGCGCTGGGCCAGCGCATGCACGTCAACCCCGGGTGTGACGGCAAACAGAATGTGGCGCACGTGCATGGCCTGCCCGACCACAAAGCGCGGCCGGTTGGCCTCGTAAAAGCGCTCACACTCCGAGCGCGTGGGCTCGGGGATGTGCAGCTCGGCGTCGAGCATGGCCTCGATGGCCTGCAGTTGGGCGGCATCGGGCGCCGGGGCCAACTCGCCCACGAGGGCCGGCAGCAGGCCCAGCTGCACGGCCTGCTGGCGCAGCAGCTCGGCGTAGGCGCGCTCCAGCAGGGCGGGCTGCGGCAGCGCTTCGCCTGAGCGGTGCAGCGCCACGCCGTTGATGCGGGCCACCGGAGCTGGGGCGGGCGCAGCGGCGGTGCTGCACTGGCAGCCGCAGCCGCCTAGGCCGCCACAGCCGCTTTGCGGTTCGAGATTTGAGTGGTTCATACGCAGACACCCGGCCGCGCCAGCGCGATGGGTGCTTCCTTTAGAAGGTGGGGGCGGCGGTTTGGAGCGCCGCCGGGGTGGGTGTAGGGCGCTTAGCGTGGCGCGTTGCCGCGATCGGGCAGCCCTAGGCGGCGGCTGCGCACCAGCTGGTAGGGCCGGCTCAAATAAGCCAAGGTGCCAAAACCGCTCCAGACGTGTACCAGCCGGGTGAAGGGGAAGATCAGAAACAGGCTCATGCCCAGCAGCAGGTGCGCCTTGGTGAGCCAGTCCACCCCCACCAGCAGCTCAGGGGCACCGGCGCGCAAGGTGACGATGTGCTGCGCCCAAGACGAGAGTTGCACCATTTTGCTGCCGTCGAGGTGGTACTGGATCGAGAACGGGATCGTGGCCAGACCGAGCGCGAACTGCGCCCACAGCAGCCAGAGCAGGATGATGTCGCCGGGCTTGCTGGCGGCGCGGATGCGCGCGTCGCCCAAGCGCCGCTGCAGCAGCAGGCTCAGGCCGATCAGGCCCATCACACCGGCCAAGCCACCGACGCTGATCGCCATCAGCTTCTTGTCGGCCGCGCTCATGAAGGTTTCATAGATGAACGAAGGCATCAGCAAACCAACCGCGTGGCCGAAGAAGATCACCAGAATGCCGATGTGAAACAGGTTGCTGCCCCAGCGCAGCTGCCCGGTGCGCAGCATTTGCGAGGAATCGGTCTTCCAGGTGTACTGGTCGCGGTCGTAGCGCAGCAGGCTGCCGAGCAGAAACACCGTGAGGCAGATGTAGGGAAAGTAGCCAAAGAGGAAGTTGTGCAGCGAGTTCATGTCTGCGCTCCTTGATGCAAGGGATGGGAGGCGGTGGGTTTCTTCACGAAGCGGATCGGTTGTGGCTGGTCCGCACGGTCCTGGCCGGTGCTGGAGCAGCCGTCGAAGGCGGCCGGTTCGGCCCAGGTTTCATCCAGGTCGGGCTCGGCGGCGACCGGCACCGGCTCGGCCTTTTCGCCCGCCAGTTCCAGCACGGCGGCCAGCACGCAGGCGTAGTCGCTGCGGCGCTTGAGCAGGGCGCTGTAAATGACGCGCACGATGTGCGCCACTTCGCCCAGCAGCTCGCGCGCCTGCTGCGCCGGCTGGGTGGAGGCGAACTCCAGCAGCACCGGCAACTGGTCGGGCAGTTCGTCTGGGCCCAGGTAGAGGCCGGCCTTTTCGTAGGTCTGGATCAGGTCCACCATGGCCGGGCCGCGGTCGCGGCTGTCGCCGTGTACGTGCTCGAACAGGTGCAGCGCGGTGCCACGGCCGCGGTCGAACAGCTCCACGTACTCGGCCTCCAGCGTCAGGCCCGGTGTCTGCTGCAGGCGCTGCAAAAACCGATCGAGCTCGGCCAGGCGCATGGCCGGGAGCGCCGCCTCGCCATGCAGCACCGGACCCAGCTCGGGCAGGTGGATGCGAAGCGCCGCATCGGGGTAGCGCAACAGGTGCGAGAGCACCCGCAGCGACAGGCTCATGGTGGTGGGGGACAGCGTGCAGGGCGAGCGTAGGGGTGCGTTCATTTCAGGCCTCCACCTTGATCGGGATGGTGCGCTTTTTCTCGGCACCAAAGAGGCTGGTTTCGCTCACGCCCTCGGAGCAGCCGTTGCCGAAGCTAAAGCCGCAGCCGCCGCGCAGGTTGTAGGCGTTTTCGGCGTACTCGCGGTGCGTGCTCGGGATCACGAAGCGGTCTTCGTAATTGGCAATCGCCATGTAGCGGTACATCTCCTCGACCTGCGCGCTGCTCAGGCCCACCTGATCGAGCACCTCCTGGTTCACCACCCCTTCCACGTGCTTGGCGCGCTGGTAGGCGCGCATGGCCAGCATGCGCTCCAGCGCCTTGACCACTGGGAAGGTGTCGCCCGCCGTGAGCAGGTTGGCCAGGTACTTGACCGGAATGCGCAACTGGCTCACGTCGGGGATGATGCCGTTGAGGTTGAGCTGCCCGGAGTTGGCCGCCGCGCTGATGGGTGACAGCGGAGGGATGTACCAGACCATGGGCAGGGTGCGGTACTCGGGGTGCAGCGGCAGCGCCACTTTCCAGTCCATCGCCATTTTCCAGACCGGGCTCACTTGGGCGGCGTCCAGCCAGGACTGCGGCACGCCGTCGCGCAGCGCTTGCGCGATCACCTTCGGGTCGTTGGGGTCGAGGAACAGGTCGAGCTGGGCCTGGTAGAGGTCGGTCTCGCGCGCCACGCTGGCGGCTTGCTCGATGCGGTCGGCGTCGTACAGCAGCACCCCGAGGTAGCGGATGCGCCCGACGCAGGTCTCGGAGCACACCGTGGGCTGCCCGGCTTCGATGCGTGGGTAGCAGAAGATGCACTTCTCGGCCTTGCCGCTCTTCCAGTTGTAGTAAATTTTCTTGTACGGGCAGCCCGAAACGCACATGCGCCAGCCCCTGCATTTGTCCTGGTCCACCAGCACGATGCCGTCTTCCTCGCGCTTGTAGATGCTGCCCGAGGGGCAACTGGCCACGCAGGTGGGGTTGAGGCAGTGCTCGCACAGGCGCGGCAGGTACATCATGAAGGTGTTTTCAAACTCACCCACCATCGCTTTTTGCGCCGCCTCGAAGTTGTTGAGGTTGGGGTCTTTGCTGCGCTTGGAGAACTCGCCGCCGAGAATTTCTTCCCAGTTCGGGCCCCAGACGATTTTTTCCATGCGCTGGCCGGTGATGAGCGAGCGCGGCCGTGCCGTGGGGGCGGTCTTCATCTCGGGCGCCGTGTGCAGGTGCTCGTAGTCGAAGGTGAAGGGCTCGTAGTAGTCGTCGATCTCGGGCAGGTTGGGGTTGGCAAACAGGCGCATCAGCAGCGACCAGCGCCCGCCCTGTTTGGGCACGATGCCGCCGTCGGCCGAGCGCGTCCAGCCGCCGTTCCAGCGCTCTTGGTTTTCCCACTCCTTGGGGTAGCCGATGCCGGGTTTGGTCTCGACGTTGTTGAACCAGGCGTACTCGACGCCGGGGCGATTGGTCCAGACGTTCTTGCACGTCACCGAGCAGGTGTGGCAGCCGATGCATTTGTCCAGGTTCAGGACCATGCCAATCTGTGCGCGTATTTTCATTGCATTGCTCCTCGTTTCGGTGGGCCGGGCTCAGGGGTTCTCACCCTGCGACTGGAAGGCGCGGGCGAGTTGATCGTCGCGCGGGGTGTCGAGCCAATCGACCTTGTGCATCTTGCGCACCACCACGAACTCGTCGCGGTTGGTGCCGATGGTGCCGTAGTAGTTGAAGCCGTAGCTCAGTTGCGCGTAGCCGCCGATCATGTGCGTGGGCTTGGTGACGGCGCGCGTGACCGAGTTGTGGATGCCGCCGCGGTGGCCGGTGATTTCCGAGCCTGGCGCGTTGATGATCTTTTCCTGCGCGTGGTACATCATCACCATGCCTTGGTTGACGCGCTGGCTGACCACGGCACGCGCCGAAATGGCGCCGTTGACGTTGAACAGCTCGACCCAGTCGTTGTCCTCGATCCCGGCCGATTTGGCGTCGTCTTCCGACAGCCAGATCACCGGCCCGCCGCGGTTGAGGGTGAGCATCATCAGGTTGTCGGAGTAGGTGCTGTGGATGCCCCACTTCTGGTGCGGGGTGATGAAGTTGAGCAAGATCTCCTTGTTGCCATTGGGCTTGAGGTTGTGGATGGCGGCGGTGGTGTTGAGGTCCACCGGTGGCCGGTAGCTCGAAAGCCCCTCGCCGAAGGCGCGCATCCAAGGGTGATCTTGGTAGAACTGCTGGCGGCCGGTGAGGGTGCGCCATGGAATGAGTTCGTGTACGTTGGTGTAGCCGGCGTTGTACGAGACTTTCTCCGACTCCAACCCAGACCAGATCGGCGAGGAGATGATCTTGCGCGGCTGCGCTTGGCAGTCGCGAAAGCGGATTTTTTCGTCCTCGCGGTGCAGCGCCAGGTGCGCGTGCTCGCGCCCGGTGACTTTGCTCAGCGCCTCCCAAGCCTTGACGGCAACGTGGCCGTTGGTCTCGGGCGCCAGTAGCAAAATCACTTCGCAGGCGTCGATGTCGCTGACGATGCGCGGCATGCCCTTGGTCGGGCCTTCTTCTAGGGTCAGGCCGTTGAGCTCGCCCAGTTGCGTGACTTCGGTCTCGGTCTTCCAGGCCATACCCTTCCCGCCATTGCCCAGCTTGTTCATCAGCGGCCCCAAGGCGGTGAAGCGCTTGTGCAGGTTGGGGTAGTCGCGCTCGACCACGGTCATCTGCGGCGCGGTTTTGCCTGGGATGAGATCGCACTCGCCTTTTTTCCACTCCTTGACATCGAAGGGCTGCGCCAGCTCGGCCGGGGTGTCGTGCATCAGCGGTGTCAGCACCAACTCTTTTTCTACCCCGAGGTGGCCGCGGCAGACTTCGCTGAAGGCTTTGGCCAGCCCTTTGTAGATTTCCCAGTCGGAGCGGCTCTGCCACACCGGGTCCACCGCCACCGAGAGCGGGTGGATGAAGGGGTGCATGTCGCTGGTGTTGAGGTCGTTTTTCTCGTACCAGCTTGCCGTGGGCAGCACCACATCGGAGTACAGGCAGGTGGTGCTCATGCGAAAGTCCAGCGTCACCAGCAAATCGAGCTTGCCCTCGGGCGCTTGGGCGTGCCAGGCCACTTCGGTGGGTTTGGCATCGGCCGCGCCCAAATCTTTGCCTTGCACCCCGTTTTGCGTGCCCAGCAGGTGCTTGAGGAAGTACTCATGCCCCTTGCCCGAGGAGCCGAGCAGGTTGGAGCGCCAGACGAACAGGTTGCGCGGCCAGTTCTGCGGCGCATCCGGGTCTTCGCAGCTCATTTGCAAGCGGCCGTCTTTGAGCGCCTGCACGGCGTAGTCCTTCGGGTCCAGGCCAGCGGCCTGGGCGTCGCGCACCACTTGCAGGGGGTTGGTCTTGAGCTGCGGTGCGCTGGGCAGCCAGCCCATGCGCTCGGCGCGCACGTTGTAGTCGATCAGGCTGCCACCGTAGGCCTTGTGATCGGCCAGCGGCGAGAGGATGTCGCCCACGCCAACCTGCTCGTAGCGCCACTGGTCGGTGTGGGCGTAGAAGAAGGAGGTGGAGTTTTGCTGGCGCGGCGGGCGCGCCCAGTCGGTGGCGAAGGCCAGCGGAATCCAGCCCGACTGCGGGCGCAGCTTTTCCTGCCCCACGTAGTGGGCCCAGCCGCCGCCGCTTTGGCCGATGCAGCCGCACATACGGCCTTCTCCACCGCCATGCTCGTGTTCGGGCTGCTGATGTTCATCGGCGGTTATTTCGTAGACAAATACGGTCCAAAGATCGTGTTCCTCGTCGGGGCGGCGTTCTTGGCCACCTCGCAAATTCTGTCGGCGCAGATTGATACCGTCACCGGTTTGGTCCTGACCTTTGGGGTGGTCGGTGGCATCGGCTTGGGCCTGACCTACACGGCGGCCACGGTGGCCGTGAGTTCGCGCTGGTTTCCAGACAAAAAGGGCACGGCGATCGGGTTTGCGGTGCTGGGCTTTGGCTTGGGAGCGGCGGTGGCGGGTCCAGTCTGGACCGCCAGCATCGCAGCCATAGGCTGGCGCGAAACCTATATGTGGACCGGGGCGGTGTTTGCCGTGGTGTTGTTGATCATTTCCACCATTCTTCGCTTTCCGCCTGCCGATTGGCACTTCGTGCCCGGCAAGGGCTGGGAGCCCATGAACGATGAAGCCGCCGCCGCTGCTCGGGGCAAAGACGAGGTGGCCGTTAACCCGAACGATCTGACCTTTGCCGAAGCCGCCCGCACACCGCAGATGTGGCTCACCGGCGCGATGTTCTTTTTGAGCATTTTCGGTGGCCTGATGGCGGTTTCGCAACTGGCGGCCTTTGCCCGCGACGCCCAGCCGGCTGGCATCGGCATGGTTGCCGCCGCAGCCGCCTTGGTGGTGATGACCATGGCCATCTTCAACGGCGCCGGGCGCCCGTCGTGGGGCGCCATTTCCGACATCATCGGCATACGCAACGCCTACATGATCGTGATCTGCCTCATGATCGCGGCCATGCTAACGCTGAGCATAGCCGCCACACCGACCATGATGTTTGTGGCTGCCGGCCTGACCGGTTTTGCTTTCGGCGGCACGCTGGCCCTCAACCCGATCCTGACCACGGCCTTCTTTGGCGCCACTTATGTGGCGCGCATCTATGGGCTGATATTTCTGATCGGATTCGGCGGCGGGGGCTTCTTTGGGCCCATGGTGGGCGGCATGGTGCGCACCAACACCGGCAGTTACGACATGGCCTTCCTGAGCGCTGCGGCCACTGCCACTGTGGCCCTGGTGCTGGCCTTCTTCTTGGTGCCCAAGAGCGGGCAGGAGCACCTCAAGCGGCCGGGCATGGCACCTGTGCCACCGACCCGAGCCGCTGCCTGAAGGCGTCCGTTTACACTCCCATGGGTCTGCATCCGGCGTGGCCGCAAAGGCTGCGCCCGGTGCTGCCCGTCTAAGTGTCGCATCCCGGATGATCATATAGACTCAAGGCGCTCTCCTTTGTTCATGGCCAGAG